>DATFCZ010000036.1:0-40921 GCA_035252605.1 Steroidobacteraceae bacterium | reverse complement strand
GCGGGACATCGGCTAGCCGGTCGCGCTCAAGATCCTCTCCCACGACATCACCCACAAGTCGGACGTCGGCGGCGTCGCTCTCAACATCGAGTCGGCCGCGGAGCTCGAGCACGCGGCCGGTGCGATGTTGCAGCGCTGCCGCGAGAGCTCCCCCGGGGCGCGCATCGAAGGCTTCACGGTGCAGAAGATGATTCGCCGCGGCGGCGCGCACGAGCTGCTCGCGGGTATCGCCTTAGACCCGACCTTTGGTCCTGCGATCGTGTTCGGGCAGGGCGGCACCGCGGTCGAGCTGATCGCCGACCGAGCCCTCGCGCTGCCACCGCTCAACGCGCTCCTCGCGCGCGAGCTGATCGCGAGGACGCGCATTCATCGGCTACTGCTTGGCTATCGTGACTGCCCGGCCGTCGATCTGGCCGCGCTCGAGCGCGCGCTCGTCGCCCTGTCGCAGCTCGCGGCCGACATACCTGAGCTCGTCGAGCTCGACGTCAACCCGCTGCTCGCCGACAGCGAGGGTGTGATCGCGCTCGATGCGCGGGTGCGCCTCGAGCGCAGCTCCTCGCAGGGGAGCGAGCGCTTCGCCATCCGTCCCTATCCCATGGAGCTCGAGGAGGCGGCGGAGATCGACGGCCGCGCGCTTCGCCTGCGCCCTATTCGTCCGGAGGATTTCGCGCAGCACCGCCGCTTCCTCTCGCGCTGCTCGCCCGAGGACCTGCACGCGCGATTCCTCTCGACCTTCCGCGAGCTGCCGGATGCCGAAATCGCGCGCCTGACGCAGATCGACTATGACCGGGAGATGGCGTTCATCGCCGAAGAGCCGCAGGCAGCGGGCGGTGCCGAGACGCTCGGGGTCGCACGCGTATCCACCGATCCCGATAACGTCGAGGCGGAATTCGCCATCCTCGTCCGATCCGACTTGAAGCGGCACGGGCTCGGACGAGTGCTGCTCGCGAAGCTCATCCGCTACTGCCGGGACCGCGGCACGGTCCGCATGAGGAGCAGCGTGCTGAGCGGCAATGCGTCCATGCTGGGACTCGGAGCGGGATTCGGCTTCACCACGCGCCTCGCCGAGCGGGGGATCATGGAGGTGAGGCTCGATCTGCAATCGAGCGGGGCTGAGCAACTGACCGGCACCAGCCGCTGAGCGCGAACGCAAAAAAAGGGCGGCGGCCTGCAGGCCACCGCCCTCACTTCATGATCCTCACTGGATCTTGATCTCCGTGGACTTCCGCGGCTCGGATTTGCTCTTCGGCACGTGCACCGTGATCACGCCGTCCTTGCTCTCCGCGCGGATGGCCGCCGCGTTGATCGCATCGGGCAGCGAGAAGCTGCGCGTGAAGGCGCCGTAGAGGCTCTCGGTGCGATGAAACTTCTCGCCCTTCTCCTCCTTCTCCTGCTTGCGCTCGCCGCTGATGGTCAGCATGCCGTCATCGAACGTAACGTGCACGTCCTCCTTCTTCACGGCCGGCAACTGCGCCTTCAACAGATACTCCGTGTCGGTCTCGCTGATGTCGACCGTGGGCGACCACTCGGCCGCTCCCTCGCCGTCGCCGCTCAAGCGCGGCCAGCGTCCCAATAGGCTCGGCATCCGTGCGAACATGTCGTCCAGGTTTGCGAACGGATCCCAACGAACAAGGCTCATGGCATTCTCCTCTGATATGTCCACCTCTGGTCGCGGATCAACATAGCAGCGCCGCCCCTCCGGTTCGATCCGTAGGAATGCGGATACGAAATGGGCCACCGTACTCCCATGATGCGCACAACCCAGGTGGCCTCGCGCGTTGAGGATCTGCCATGACCGAGATCGGGATCGATTCGTTCCTGATTGACCCGCGTGTCGCTTTCTTTTCCATGGAAATCGCTCTGCGCAGCGAGATCCCGACCTATGCGGGAGGTCTCGGCGTACTCGCCGGCGATACCCTGCGCACGGCCGCGGACCTGCGCGTGCCCCTCGTGGGCGTCACCCTGGTGAGCCGCGCGGGCTACTTCCGCCAGGAGATCGATGCGAGCGGCCGCCAGATCGAGCATCCCGCTCCCTGGGAGCCTGCGCGCTGGGCGAGTCCGCTCGATGCCAAGGCGGCGGTGCGCATCGAGGGCCGGTCGGTGTGGATCGGCGCCTGGCTCTATGTCATCGAGAGCCCCCTCGGCGGGCTCGCCCCCGTCATTCTGCTCGACACCGATCAGCCGGAGAACTCAAGCAGCGATCGGGAGATCACCCATTACCTTTACGGCGATGACGAAGAATATCGGCTCAAGCAGGAGATGGTGTTGGGTCTCGGCGGCGTGCGGATCCTGCACGCTCTCGGTTTCAGGATCTCCGAGTACCACATGAACGAGGGCCACTCCTCGCTCCTCGGGCTCGAGCTTCTGCGCCGCAATGCCTACCCGCGCGAGGATGTGCGTCCCGGGGAGCCGGCGTACGACCTGCCCCGGGTGCGCCGGCGCTGCCGGTTCACGACTCACACGCCAGTCGAGGCGGGCCACGACCGGTTCTCATACGATCTTGTGGCTCGCACCTTCGCCGGGAAAACTCCACCCGTCGACCTCGCGCTGCTGCGCGAGCTCGGCGGCGCCGATGCGCTCAACATGACGCGGCTCGGCCTCAGCCTGAGCGATTTCGTGAATGGGGTCGCGAAGCGCCATGCGGAAGTCTCGCGCAGCATGTTCCCCGGGTATGAGGTCCGGGCGATCACCAACGGCGTCCATCCCCACACCTGGACGGCCGAGAGCTTCCGCGCCCTCTACGATCGGTACGTGCTCGGATGGTCACTCGAGCCCGAGCTTCTCGTCCGCGCGGATGCAATTCCGGCGGACGCTCTCAAAGCGGCGCACGAGAAGGCCAAGGGCGCGCTGATCGAGCGCGTCCGCGCGCTCACGGGCGTCGGGTTGGAGTCGACCAAAGCGATCGTTGGTTTCGCGAGGCGCATGACCGGATACAAACGGCCCGACCTCTTGTTCTCCGACATGGAGCGGTTGCGCCGCATCGCAAGCGCAGCCCCCTTTCAGGTCGTGCTCGCAGGCAAGGCACACCCGCACGATGCGGAGGGCAAGCGCCTGATCGCGCTGCTGCACGAGCATGCCCGGGCGCTCGCCGGCGCCGTGCCCGTCGTCTATCTGCCGGATTACGATCTGTCGCTGGCGCAGCTTCTCGTGGCGGGCGCCGATATCTGGCTCAACACCCCGCTGCCGCCGTTCGAGGCCTCCGGCACGAGCGGAATGAAGGCCGCGCTCAACGGAGTGCCGAGCCTCTCCGTGCTCGACGGGTGGTGGATCGAAGGCTGCATCGAAGGGGTGACCGGCTGGTCGGTCGATGATGCGGAGACTCTCTACGAGAAGCTCGAGCGCATCGTGCTGCCTCTGTACTACGGGCACGGGGGCCCCTCGGGCTGGGTCAGCGTCATGCAGGGCGCGATCACGAAGAACGGCGCCTATTTCAATAGTCAGCGCATGATGCGCCGCTACGCGACGGAGTCCTACCTGCGCTGACGGCCGCGAGTGGCAGCGTCCGATCAGTCAGTGCGCGTACAGCAGCGCGAGGCCCACTCCGACCGCCGCCAGCAGGAACAGCGTCAGTGCCGCCGGGCGCGCCGCCCGGGCGCCGCCGAACGCCAGCGCGTAGCAGGCTTTCAGCACGTTGTTGGATGAGGCCGCCACCAGAATCGCCGCCGCCACGGCACGAAGCGACATGCCGGCGACTCCGCCCTGCGCGAGACTCAGCACGAAGGGGTCGATGTCCGTGAGGCCCGTGATGGTTGCGAGAGAGTAGATGCCGCGCTCGCCGAACTCACGGCTCACCCAGGCGGAGGCGATGGCCAGAATGACAAACAGGACTGCGAAGGTCACCGCGGCGCCGAGTTGTAGCGGGTTCGCCGCAGGTAGCTTCGAGAGCGGCGGTGCGGTCTCGTTTGGCGGACGCCGCAGCCACCGCCAACCGGCGATCACCGCCGCGAGCGCGAAGCAGATCGCCAACGCGGGCAGCAGCAGCAATGCGAGCTGCAGGTTGAAAAAGGCGATGACCGCGGCGATGCGCAGATACATGATCGCGGTCGCCACGATGATGCCGATCGCGAGCTCGGATCGCGCCGCGGCCAACCGTCCCAGTCGACCCTGCTCGCGCGCTAGCGCGACGGTCGTGGCCGTGGAGGAATAGGCGCCGCCGAGAACGGCGGGCCAGAGCGCGCCGAACCGTGCCGGTGCATAGCGCTGCAGCAGATAACTGCCATAGGAGAGGGAGGACACCGCGACCAGCGCGAGCCAGGCCTTGAATGGAGTGATGGGCGTCCATGCACTGATGGGGTGGTCGGGAAGCAGCGGCAGAATGACGCCGGCGATGATCAGGAACTTGCCCAGGGTGAAGATCTCGTCGGAAGGGACCTGCTGCACCAGCCGGTGTAGCGCGCTTCGGCTCTCGAGAAGCAGCACGGTCGCCACGGCGACGGCGACCACCACCCAGGCGGGTTGGGTGAGCGCCACGGGACCCAGGGTGTAGGCGAGGAGGTTGGTGGCGGGCACCATGAGACCGGGGCGGGGCAGGTCGCCTGCCGCCTCGCGGGGAGCGGGCTCGCCGCGGATGTGCGCGTACAGCCAGAGCGAGACCGCAATAAGACCCGCGACATAGGGCACCAGGTACTTCGGCTCGAGGAGATAGAGCACAATGCCGAGCACGGTGAGCATGGGGAAAGTCCGTATACCGCCCGGACTCGTGCGCTCCTCGCGCTTGTATATTCCCTCGAACGCCAGACCGATGACGATGGCCATTGCGATCGCGAGCCCCATGCGAGCCGCGATCGTCAGCTCGGGAAGAAGCAGGGCGGTGAGGTCCTGGACGCCGGGTTTCATGCGGGTGCTCGCCGGATGTCAACGCGAGGCGGTCGTCGGCGTGAGGTTCCACCAGCCACCGCCGAGCGCCACATACAGTGCGACGGTGTCCTGATAGCGTTGCGCCGCTGCCTCGAGATCGGTGATCGCGGACTGATGATACTGGATATCGGCATTGAGCACGTTGAGATACGTAACGAGCCCGGCGGCGTAGTTGACCTCTTCCAGATGCAGCGCCTGTCGGGCCGTGCGCACCGCCTCGTCGTCGGCGCGCAGCGCCGCCGCATCGTGATCCAGCGCGCGCAGTGAGTCGGCGACCTGCTCGAAGGCGGCAAGGACGGTCTGGCGATAGAGCGCGACGGCCTGTCGATAGGTCTCCACCGCCGCCTTACGCTCATACCACAGCGTTCCACCCTCGAAGAGCGGCGCCGTTATACCGGCGCCAAAGCTCCACGCCCGACCCTTGGCAGCGAAGAGCTGGCTCGTCTTGAGGCTGTTGGCGGAATAGGCCCCATCGAGGATGACGCTCGGCAGCAGCGCCGCCGTCGCCACCCCGACATCGGCGCTGGCCGCGTGGGCCGCCGCCTCGGCGATGAGGATATCCGGCCGCTGGCGCACCAGATCCGAGGGCAGGCTCACCGGGAGGCTGCCGGGCAGATTCAGTTGCTGTAGTTCGATTCGTGGCGGGCTCCAGCCGGCCGGCGTGTGTCCAACGAGCGTCGCCAGCAGATCGTCGGCCTGATCGAGCTTCTGCTCGAGTGGTGGAATGCTTCCCTCGTAGGTAGCGAGCTGGCTTTGCAGGCTGAGCACGTCCGAGTAGGGCTGCGTGCCCGCCCGATACTGCACCTGCGCGAGCCTCACCTGCTCTCGTTGCAATGCGATCAATTGCCGCGTGGCGTCGACCTCGGCGCTGTACGCCGCCCGCGCGACCATGGTGTTCACCACGTTGGCGATCAGAGTGACGTAGGTCGCGCGCTCCCGCGCGCGTTGCTCATCGACTTCCGCCCCGAGCGCTTCGAGCTGGCGTCGCTCGCCGCCGAAGACATCGAGCGCATAGCTGGCGGAGGCCGACAGCGTGAAGAGGTTGAAGATGTTCCCGCTGACGTTCTCACCGAGTGTGAGCGGCGCGGTTCGCTCCCGGGTACCTCGCGCCTCAGCCTGCGCCTGCGGGAAGAAAATGCCATAGCCGGCGCGCCGGCTGTCCTCGCTGGCACTGAGGCTCGCCTGCGCCGCGGCGAGCCCGGGATTGGCGGCGAGCGCCTCGGCGATGACGTCCTCGAGCTGACGGTTGCCGAAGAGCCGCCACCAGTCGCCGGCGACTTCGGCGCCGGGGGTGAACCGCTGGGCGACGCCTCGCGCCTTCACGGTCGTGCGCAGGTCGCCACCCGGCTCATAGCGCGCGGCGCGCGGTTCCGCCGGACGCACGAAATTGGGGCCTACCGCGCAGCCCGCGAGCGCCGCGCAGAGCAGGCTGGCGACGGTGCCCGCGAGTTTGCGGCCCGCGCGATGCTCAGCGCGCCTGCACGTAGACATCGACGAGCTCTCCGGGATAGACATGAAGCGCTTCGGGATGGTCGAAATCGAAGATGATCGGCAGCACGCGCACGTCGACCCGCTCCTGCCGCTGATCGGATAGCTCGATCTTCGGCGAGATGTAGGGTTGGATCCGTACGAACGTCAGCGGCGCGTGCTCGCTCGTCCCACGGATGAACATCTGCGCTTTCATGTGCGCGGGATCGGGCAGCTCGTGAACGAGGATCTCATCGACGTAGGCGCGCACCTCGAGATGGCTCTGCGAAGTCGCCATGACGATGAGCGGGCCGAACCCCTCGGTGTACTCGTTGTACGCGCCTTGCGAAGACACGTAACTGCCTGCCGTCGCCTGCACCGCGAGCACGACGCCGTCGCAGGGCGCGCGCAGGGTGTATTTCGCGAGTAGCGCCGCGGCGGATAGATACGACCTCGACAGCGCGAGATAGGTGCGCTCCTGGCTCTGAATGTCGTACACCCAGGCTCCCGCCCGGGTGAGCGCGTACTGCTTCTGGAATACCTCGAAGTTGCTGGCCGCGATCCGCTCGGCATTGCGAGCATTGTCGAGGTCGCTGCGGCTCACCGACTCCGGGTCCATTTCATAGGAGCGGCGCTGCTTCGCGAGCTGATCGCGGGCATTTTTCAAGCTCGCGCGAGCGTTCTCGAGCTGCGCCCGGGAGACGGCGAGTGTCTCGGGCCGCGGCTCGGCCCTGAGCTCATGGAGCATGGCGAGCGCCGCCTGTGCCTGGGCCTGCAGCTGATCGGTGGCTGCCCGCTGCACCGAATCGTCGATCCTCACGAGCGGGTCGCCCTTGTGGACCTTCTGCCCCTCGGCGACCAGTACGGCCGTGATCGGACCGGGCACTTCGGGGTAGATGTTGATGTTCTCACCCTCGGCCTGCGAGCTCTCGATCATCCCCTCGGAGTAGATGCCATGGGCGTAAGGGTCGGCCGTCGGGTTGAATACCGGCGGCTGTGCCTTCGGCTGCCGGCTGAAGATGAAGGCACTCACCAGCGCGAGCAGAAAGCCGGCGCCCGCGACGGCGAAGATGACTCTATTACGCATTCATCTCGCTCCGTTCGATGCCGCTCACCTTCCCGTCCTCCATCTTCATGACGCGGTCGGCGAATTCGTAGATCCTGCTGTCGTGAGTGACGATCACGATGCACCGCTTGTCGGAGAGCAGCTTGTCGCGGATGAAGCGCACGATGTTCCGGCCGGTCTCGCCATCGAGGGAGGCGGTGGGCTCGTCGAAGATCATGATGTCCGGGCGGCTGATGATGGCGCGGGCGATCGCGACGCGCTGCTGCTCCCCGCCGCTCAGCTTCACGGGCGGCAACGTCGACCGGGTCTCGAGCCCCACGATCCCGAGGTTCTGCCGCGCTTCGACGAGCGCTGCGTCCCAGTCCCGATTCTGCAGGATGAGCGGAATGGCGACGTTCTCGGCCGTCGTCAGGCGCGGGAAGAGGTGATAGTCCTGGAACACGAAACCGATCTTGTGCAGACGGAACTCGGCGAGGCGGTCGGCATCGAGTGCCCAGATGTCGGTACCCTCGATGCTGACGCGACCCGAGGTCGGCCGGAGGATTCCCGAGATCATGCTGAGCATGGTCGTCTTGCCGCTGCCGGAAGGGCCGACCACGTAAACGATCTCGCCGAAGTTCGCCCTGAAGTCGACGTTCTTGACGGCGTGCGTGCGCGCCTCGCCTTCGCCGAACCATTTGTTGATCGCCGTCGCTTCGATCGCCGTCCCGGCCATGGTCAGCTCCTGAAGATCTCGAAAGGCTCGATCCGCAGCACCCGCCGCACGCCGAAGTAGCTCGAGATCCCGGCGATGATGACCACCATGACGAAGGCGATGCCGAGGTTCGCGAAAGTGACGATCGCCGCATAATCGGGCAGGCGGGCGCGCGCGAGCCAGATGAGCGCGCAGCAGAGACCGACGCCGAGCCCGTAGCCGGTCAGCGCGACGAACGTCGCCTGGAACAGAATCATGCCGATGAGCTCGCGGGCCTTCGCGCCGATCGCCTTCAGGGCGCCGAAACGGTCGATGTTCTCGAGGATGAACGTGTAGAACGTCTGCCCGGAAATCGACAGGCCGACTATGAAGCTGATGAGGGTCATGATGAGCATGTTCGTGCCGACCCCCGTTCTATAGATGTAGAAGTCGGAGACCTTGCGCATGAAATCGTCCTGGGTCAACGCGACATAGCCGTCGGCCGCGACCCGGGCCTTGATGGCCGGGATATCAACGGGCCTCTTCGGCTCGACCAGCACATAGGAGATCGTAAAGCGCGTGCTGGGAATGTACTGCAGCGCCCGCTCGTAGGTCGTGTAGAGCGTTGGAATGCCGAAGAGCGAACTCGCGGCGACCCGGGCGATGGCGACGATCTTGCCGCGATGATCGTTGAGCTGGAACTCGGTGCCGATGTGCGGGTTCTCGAGCTTGTAGAACTCCGCGTCCTGGATGGCGATGAAGGCGTTCTCGGCGAAGATGTCCTGGATATTCCCGGAGACGATCTGCGGCGCACCGAGCAGGCTCGTATCGTCGAGTCCGACGATGTTGGCGGCCTGGTAGGTGCCGTCGTGAAGCTTCAGCAGCGCGGCTCCGGAGTAGATGGGCACGGCATACTTGACCCCGGGGATGCTGCGCACCTCATCGAGCACGTAGTTGGGGAGCGGGATGGTGTTGGCTACCGTCTGCACGGCCGGATCCATCACCCAAAGGTCGGCGCCGATGTTAACGATGGTGGAGGAGGAGCGGCGCAGGACCCCGGCGAAGAGCGAGGTCATCTCGATCATGAGAAAAACGGCGAAGGAGATGCCGACCAGAAGGGCGGCGAACTTGGCGCGGTCGTTCACGAGCAGCTTGTACGCGATTCGCAGGATTCCGGGCATTTCACTCGACCTCGCCCCGAGTATCCCGCCCGCTGCAGCGGCACGCGCTAGGTATCTTCCGCAGGTTTCTCGGGATCTCGCGGCGCGCGATCCGTATGAATGCGGATGCGAGTCGGTCCCGGTCGGGTCAATCATGCGCCGAGGAGGACGAAGACATGAGTGGTCAGATCCGGTCCATCCTGGCGGCGGTCGATCATGACGGCAACCAGGCAAAGCGCGTGGCTACCAAGGCCGTGACGGTCGCGCGCCTGACGGGCGCGCAGCTCGAGCTCTTTCTGTGCGACGCCGATACCGCCTTCAGCGGTCTGCACCAATATGAGCCCCAGGCGGCGGCACGCGCCAGGGACTCGAGTCTCACCGAATCACGGCGATATCTCGAGATGCTCCGGCGCGGGCTGGCGGCGGAGGATGTCGCGATCTCCCTGAGCGTCGCCTGCGAGAGCCCTCTTTACGAGGGTATCGTTCACGCGGTGCGGCGCAGCCACCCGGATCTCGTCATCCGAGGGGCTGCGGCGGCAATGCCGCTCGAGCCCAACGACTGGGAGCTCGTGCGCGCCTGTCCGGCGCCGCTCCTCCTCACCCGCGGCCTGCCATGGAAGGCGCGGCCCATCATCGCCGCGGCCGTGGATGTTTCACCGGGGGAATCGGCGGAACTGACTCGCGCGATTCTGCGCACGGCGGCGAGCTTCGCGAGAGCGGCGGGAGGAACCGTCGAGCTCATACACGCCGGGGGATTCGATGTAGCCGCCCCGCCCGCCGCGGATGCCCGCCGGGTGGCGCTCGCCGAGCGGGCGAGGGACGCGGACCTCGAGCAGGCGGAGTGTCATCTGACCGGCGGCGAGCCGGCGGCCGCTTTGCGCGAGCTCGCGGTGCGCCGCAATTTCGATCTCATCGTGCTGGGCGCGCTCACGCACCGCAAGACACTCACCGCACTCGTCGGCACGCTGACCGGGCGGCTCATCGAGTCGCTCGACACGGACTTCCTGCTGGTGAAGCCCCCACAGGCATGAGTCGGCAGCCGGGCTGAGCCGGCTGCTCGATTTCTCAGGCGCGCGTCGCGCCCTCGATCTGACGCCCGTTGCGGACCGCGCCCGAAAGGCTCTCCATCTCGCGGGCGACGAACTCGAGCAGATCATCGAATGACAGCACGCCGACGATCTCGCCGCGGCCGTTGACCACCGGGAGCCTGCGGACGCCCGCTCTGCGCATGGTCTTGAGCGCCAGGTCGACCGCCTCGCTCTCACCCGCCACGACCGGCTGCATGCTCATCACATCGCCCACCTTGAGCATGGCGGGGTCGGCGCGCTTGGCGACCACCGAGACGACGATGTCCCGATCGGTGAGCACCCCGAGCGGCGGCTGCGGACCGCGCGGCGTCTCGGGGACCACCACCAGGAAGCCGACGTGCTCCTCGCGCATGAGCTCGGCTGCCGCCTGGATATCGAGCTGCGGACTCGCAGTGATCACTCGGCGATTGCAAATGCTTCCAACATTCATGACCGGACCCCTTTTCGAAGGAACGCTGTCTTCGACCGATATCGTGACGGGCCCGGGAATCGCCGCCCATACGTAGTTGTTGCATGGCGGGCCGTCGCGCGGGGCCCCGATGGTCCGTAAAACTGCCTATCGATCCGCTGCGCGATGAGCAGCAGGATACTTTGCAAGCGATGCCCGGATTGCGGTCCATGAACTCCATGGCCGGACCGAGAGGTAGACGAACACGACCATGAGCATTCACAACGCAGACATTGCCGATGCCTTCGACGAGCTCGGCGATCTGCTTTCTCTCCAGGGAGAAAACCCGTTTCGCATCCGCGCCTATCGTCGCGCGGCCCGGGTCGTGCGCAGCCTGCCTCAGGAGCTCGCGGAGCTGAAGACCGTGAGCGAGTACGATGCGATTCCCGGGATCGGCAGGGACCTCGCCGGGAAAATCGCGGAGCTCGTCAAGTCGGGCCGGCTCAAGGCGCTGGAGAAGCTGCGGCGGGAAGTACCGCCCGGCCTTCGCGATCTGCTCAGCCTGCCCGGAATGGGACCCGTGCGAGTGCGCTCGCTGATGACAGCGCTTCACGTGAAGGACCGTGACGATCTCAAGCGCGCGCTCGCCGCCGGGCGGATCGGACTGGTACGCGGTTTCGGCGATATGCTGCAATCGCGATTGCGCGAAGCACTCGATCACGCCGCCGCCGAGGGCGTTGCGAAGCGCTTTCCGCTACGCGTTGCCGCCGAATATGCCGAGCCCCTGCACCGCTATCTGGCACGCGTTTCCGGTGTCGAGCGGGTCGAGATCGCCGGCAGTTATCGGCGCGGCCGGGAGACGGTCGGAGATCTCGACGTGCTGGTGAGCGCGCCCGCGGACGTCGATGCCTGCGGTGCGCTTGCCCGTTATCCGGATCTGCGCGAGTTGCTCGCTTCCGGCCCCACGAAAGCCTCGGGCGTCCTTCGCAACGGCCTGCAGGTCGATGTACGAGCGGTGCCCCCCCGGAGCTTCGGCGCGGCGTTGCTCTACTTCACCGGCAGCAAGGATCACAACATCCGCCTGCGCCGCATCGCCCAGGAGCGGGACTGGAAGCTGAGCGAGTATGGCCTCTTTCGCGGCGATCATTGCCTGGCGGGCGAGACCGAGGAGGGGGTCTATCGGGCACTCGGACTGTCCTGGATCGCACCGGAGCTGCGCGAGGATCGAGGCGAGGTCGAGGCGGCCATGACGGGCGCGCTGCCGGTGCTCATCGAGCGCAGCGACCTGCGCGGGGACTTGCACGTGCACACCGACGCCACGGACGGACATGGGTCGCTGGAGGCCATGGTCGCCGCCGCGCAGGCGCGGAACCTTTCTTACGTTGCGATTACGGACCACACCAAGCATATCGGCATCGTGCACGGGCTCGATGCCGAGCGGCTCGCCCGGCAGTGCGATGCGATCGACGCGCTGAACGAAAAGGTGCGGGATTTCGTGGTATTGAAGGGCGCGGAAGTCGATATTTTGGAGGACGGCCGGCTTGCCCTGCCGGATCGTGTGCTCGCGCGGCTGGATGTCGTCGTCATCGCGGTTCACAGCCACTTCGATCTGCCGCAGGCGAAACAGACGCGGCGTCTATTGCGCGCGCTCGAGCGGCCGCACGTGTCGATTCTCGCGCATCCGACGGGTCGCCTGATCGGTGAGCGCGAGCCGTACGCGCTCGATTTCGATCGCCTCCTCGAGGCGGCGAGCGAGCGGGGCTGTTGTCTCGAGGTGAACGGACAGCCCTCGCGCCTCGATCTCGACGACACTCACATCAAGGCGGCGCGCGATCGCGGCGTCATGCTCTCCATCGGGAGCGATGCGCATTCGGCCGATCAGCTCGGCAACCTGGACGATGGAGTGCGCCAGGCGCGTCGCGGCTGGCTCAGGCGGGCCGATGTCATCAACACCCGGCCGATCGCCGGGTTGCGCAGGCTCCTCGGCGGCAGCAGAGTCAGCGCCGCGTCCGCCGCTCGAGGTCCTGCTCGCGTGTAATGACCTCGACGAGCGTCGTCGCGTCGGCAGCCAGTCGCTTCAAGAGATCGTCCAGGGAGAGAACGCCGGCGAGCCTCGAGGACTCGTCCACGACCGGAATTCGCCGTACGCCGTGCGCCTTCATCCGCTCGACCGCCTGCAACACGTCTTCGGACGTGCTGGCGATGACGGCCGGCGTTCTCATGATCTGTCGCAGCGTCACTCTCGCCGGATCGAGCTCCTTGCCGAGCACTTCCACCACGATGTCGCGGTCGGTCACGATTCCGATCGGCGATCGGTCCGTTGTCTCGTCCTCGACGACGACGACATCGCCGACGTGATGCTGCCGCATGAGCCGCGCGGCATGGAGCGCGCTGCGGTCGGGGGTACAGCAAACGACATCCGGCGTGCATAGATCTTTCAACAACATGGCTGGTCTCCGTGTCTCATTGGGCCTCCGTGTCTCATTGGGCAAGCATCCGCGCAAGCCTGAGCCACTGCGGCTCGAGGGGCTTGCGGGCATGCGTAATCTCGGCGAGCGGGGTCGCTGCCAGATCGCCACCGACGATGCCGAGCAGAACGCCGTGCTGCTTCGCCTCGATGCGCTCGACCGCCGCCGCACCGAGGAGCGAGGCGCTCAATCGATCGAAAGCGCACGGCGCTCCGCCGCGCTGCACATGGCCGAGCTTCGTGACCCGCAGCTCGAAGCGAAGCCGCTCCGCGTGCTCGGCGAAATGCTTCGCCAGCGCGTCGGCATCGTAGCGGGCACCTTCGGCGACGACCACGATGGCGTGGCTCTTGCCCCGCTGATAGGCCTCCTGGATGGTGACTGCAATGTGCTCCGGCGATTGCTCGGCTTCCGGAATAGCGATCGCCTCAGCCCCTCCCGCGATGCCGGCCATGAGGGCGAGGTAACCACAGGTCCGCCCCATGACTTCGACGAGGAACACGCGCCCGTGTGCCGATGCGGTCACTCGCAACCGATCGATGGACTCGAGCGCGATGCCGAGCGCGGTCGTGGCTCCGAGCGTGATGTCCGAGCCCGCGAGGTCGTTGTCGATGGTCGAAGCGACTCCGACGACCGCGACCCCACGTCTCGAGAGAGCGTAGGCACCCATCTGCGAGCCGTTTCCGCCGACAATCACCAGTCCGGAGATATCCCGCTGCGCGAGCTGCCGGACAGCCGTCTCCTGGCCTTCCTCCGTGAGGAAGGCCGGGCAGCGGCTGGTGCCGAGCATGGTGCCACCGAGCTCGATGATGCCGCCGACATCCCGTGCCCCGAGCGGGATGAAATCGCCTGCAATCAGACCGGAGTAGCCATGGCGGACGCCGAACATCTCCATGCCGAGCGCCACGCCGCTGCGCACGGCCGCACGGATGGCGGCGTTCATGCCTGGAGCATCGCCGCCACTGGTAAGGACTGCCACGCGGGTCATGAGAGCTGATCGCTTTCGGCCTCGACACGCACCAGCTCGGTCGAGAGGGTCCGCTCGCCGCGAAGAGAGTTCGCGACCAGGCAGCCGTGCTCGGCGCGGCCGAGAAGATGCCGGGCCTTGGCCTCGTCGGCGCCCGCGGGGATGGTCAAGCGAGCGACCGTTGAAAAGCGGGTGAATTGCGTCCTGTTGTCGCTGCGCTCGAGCACGCCTTCGACCTGACAGTCAAGAGCGATCCAGGCGAAATGAGCCGCGCGTGCAACGGCACGAAAGGTGAGGACGAAACAGTCCGCTACAGCCGCGCAGAGCAGCGTCTCCGGCGACCAGGCGCCTCCAGGACCGTCGAACTCCGGTGGCGGTGCGGTCTCGATCGACGGCAGGGCGGCAGCGCAGATCATGACGGTGCCGGGACCTCGAGCGGTGGCGGCCGCGGTGTACTGGTGAGGATAGGGCTTCATGATCGTGTGGTCAGATCTCCGCCTCGGTCGGCGCATGCTCCTTCGGCTTCTCCGGCAGCTCCGTCATGGTCGCTTCAGTGAGGAGCAGCACGCTCGCCACCGATACGGCATTCTCGAGCGCGATGCGAACGACCTTCACGGGATCGATGATGCCGGCCTCGATGAGATCGACGAACTCCTTGCGCGCAGCATCGAACCCCATGTTGCCGGTGCCGTTCAGCATCCGATCGACGATGACGCCACCATCCGCCGCCGAATTCTCGGCGATCTGACGGGTCGGTGCCTCGAGCGCCCGCCTCAGGATCTGCGCGCCGGTGCGCTCATCGCCCGTGCTCTGCGTCTCGAGCGCGGCGATCGCCGCGCTCGCTCTGAGCAGCGCGAGCCCGCCGCCGGGCACGATGCCCTCGGCGACGGCGGCCTTGGTCGAGCTGATGGCATCATCGAGCGCCTCCTTCTTCGCCTTCATTTCCGATTCCGATGGCGCTCCCACCCGGATCACCGCGACGCCGCCGGCGAGCTTCGCCAGACGCTCCTCGAGCTTCTCGCGGTCGTAGTCGCTTTTCGTGTCCTCCATCTCCTTGCGGATCGAGCGGATGCGGCCATCGATCTGGGCTCTCTCGCCCTCGCCGCCGATGATGGTGGTGTTGTCCTTGTCGACCACGATGCGTTTGGCGCGGCCGAGCTGCGCAAGCTTCGCATCCTCGAGCTTGAGTCCCACCTCCTCGGAGATGACCTCACCTCCGGTGAGGACGGCGATGTCCTGCAGCATTGCCTTGCGGCGGTCGCCGAAGCCTGGCGCCTTGACCGCGCAGCTCTTCAGGACACCTCGGACCTGGTTGACGATGAGCGTCGCGAGCGCCTCGCCCTCGATCTCCTCGGCAATGAACAGAATGGGCTTGCCGGTCTTGGCCACCTGCTCGAGGAGCGGAATGATGTCCTTGATGATGTTGAGCTTGCGGTCGCAGACGAGGACGTACGCGCTCTCGAGCACTGCCTCCATGGCGCCGGCGTCGGTCACGAAATAGGGCGAAAGATAGCCGCGGTCGAACTGCAGGCCCTCGACCACTTCGAGCGTGGTCTCGATGGTCTTCGATTCCTCCACCGTGATTACGCCATCGCCGCCCACCTTTTCCATCGCATCCGCGACGAGCTCGCCGATCGCCGGATCATTGTGAGCCGAGATCGTCGCGACCTGCGCCTTCTCCTTGCGGCTCTCGACCGGTTTCGCCATCTTCTTCAGCGCCGCGACCGCCGCCCCGAGCCCTCGATCGAGCCCGCGCTTGAGGTCGACGGCGCTGGCGCCGGCCGCGACGTTGCGCACGCCCTCGGCGTAGATCGCCTGCGCGAGAATGGTCGCGGTGCTGGTGCCATCGCCCACGAGGTCGCCGGTCTTTTCGGCGGCCTGGCGCAGCATCTGCGCGCCGAGATTCTCCTCCGGATCCTCCAGCTCCATCTCCTTGGCGATGGTCACCCCGTCGTTGCAGACGATCGGTGCGCCCCACTTCTTCTGGATGAGTACCGACTTCGACTTCGGTCCGAGCGTAATGCGCACCGCGTCTGCGAGCTGCGCGGCTCCGCGCAGCACCTTTTCCCGTGCGGTCGAGCGAAACAGAACCTGCTTGGCGGTCATGGCGATCTGCTCCGGCGCTACGGCAAAGACTCCAGGTAATCCGCCACCGCCTGCATCTCCGGCGTGCGCAGGTTCTGCGCCACGCCGTGCATGACCGCGATCTTGCGCATATTGCTCTGGAAGGAGGCGAGCTGTTTCAGGATGTACTCGGCGTGTTGTCCGGCGAGGCGCGGAAACTGATCGTTCCCGAGCGCATCAGGTCCGTGGCACAGGGCGCAGGCCGGCACGCCCTGAGAGGGGAGCCCGTGCTCGAAGATCTCGCGCCCACGCGCGATCGTTGCCGGATCGTGACTCTTGCCGAAACCGGCCTTCTGCCGCGCATAGTACTGCGCCAGCGCATCGATGGTTTCATCGGAGAGGCCGCTCGCCATTCCCCACATATAGGCGATGGCATAGGGATCGCCGCGGGTCTCTTCCTTGAAGGCCTTGAGCTGACGGACGAGATAACCCGCGTGCTGCCCGGCAAGGCGGGGGAACATCGGGTTGGTGCTGTTGCCGTCGGGGCCGTGACAGGTGCCGCAGACGCCGATGGCGGTGTCCTCGGCCTGCTGGGCCACCGCCGCAGCATCCTCCTGTGCGTGGACCGGGGAGACTGCCAACACGAAGGCCAGCGCGCCGGCAGCCGTCATCAGCGGTGCGAGCCGGGCGACGAATCGATCGATGCTGCTCATGGGATGACCTCAACCTCAGTATGCAAACCACAACAGGAGGTACAGGGTGTCGTTGTCGGACGCATTGCGCCCGAACCCGTCGTAGTTCGTGTCCCCGCCGTTGAACTTCGTGTAGTGGGTGTATTGCAGCGACAGCTTCACATTGAGCCACGGCAGGTAGTTCACCTCACCGACGTACCCTCGGGTGTCCGGCGAGCCGTTGGCGCTGGTGACGACGCCGCAGTTACACGGCGTAACACCGTCGGCAAGAGTCGCTTGCGCTGGATACAGCCCCGGATCTGCGCTGCCGGTGGTCGAGAACCAGCCGACCGTGCCGCCGAACTGCCGCCGATAGTAGTAGGTCGCCCACAGCCGGTCGGTCGTAAGGTCATCGGTTGCGTTGGTGCCGCCGAGAGCGCTCGCCGTCAGGTTCATCTTCTCGTGAATGCGGGTGCCTTCCACCGAGAAGATGTGGTCCTCGCCGACGTACTGGTACTGGATGTCCTCGGCCACGTCGTTGAAGCGATTGTCGGGCCCTTGCAGCGGCGTGCCAGCTCCGGGTTGCAGCTTGAACTCGGCGCCATAAATACCGACCTCGAGGTTGTGGGCCCCCCAGTCGTGTTCATAGGCGGCGCGCCAGTAGGGCGCGCCGCCCTCGATTACATTGGACGCGGAGCCGTCCAGGGGACCGGCCTGTCCGGTGAGCACGTTCGTCTGCCCCTGCTTCGCGGAGCGGTAGATCCCGGCCTCGAGGTACAGCGACTCGTTCCAGAACGCGTAGGCGCTGAGGCCCGCCACATCCTGCGCGAGCGTGCCGTCGATCTCGGTGCCCGCGAGCGGGGAGACGTTCGCGTTGCTCGCGGCATACGGGAAGCCGAAGGCGGGCGTTGTGTTCCACAAGTCCTGCACGGTCGGGTTGTTGTTGAGCGAGATGCCGTAGATCAGGCTCTGCTTGTGCGGCAGGATGATCATATTGGCGAAGCGCAGATCGGTATTGTCGATGCCGATCGTGCCGCTGTCATTGGCGTAGGTGAGCTGCGCGAAGGCGCCGAAGTGCGGCGCGATCTTGCCCGCGTAGAAAAGGCTCAGCTGCTGGGGGAACCCCGCCGTCCCGTTCTGCGTAAGTCCCGCCGCGTTGGCCGCCGAATTGCTCACGTCCGGCACCCGTGTTTTCAGCGAGGTGTACGACACCTGGGCCATGATGGAGAGCGCCGGGGTCTTGGCGAGCTCGAGCAGCTCCTCCCGCTTGCTGCCGACCGCCTGCACCTGCTGCAGGTTGTCGAGCACATAGCCGTTGGCCTTGAACACGCGCCCGAAATGCGTGAGCTCCGGGAAGACCGTGTGACAGGCAGCGCACGCCATGCCGGTCTGCCGGGCGAAGCTCGGAACGGCCCACGCCGGTGCGGCGGCGCCGCACAGCATGAACAGGGCGCAAAGTGCTGCCGGCCAGGCGGGCCGGATGAGTCTCGAAGAGCACCACGATCTCACGGCGAATCTCCTTCGATACCGATAGTGTTGTTGAGCCATTGCTCCGGTGGCGATGCTCGCCGTTGACCATCGTCGCTCGCTATTCGTATCTTCACCTACGCCTGCTAGGCACATGTACCTATTGCCCACGGCGGCGGTGGGTGCATACTGATTGTCATCTTTTCAACTCGCGGCACGGTGGCAGTTGCCCGCTGCGATTGCCGTACCCCCAAGCGGCTGCTGCAAAACACCGTGCCGTGAGCTTCTAACGCCGACTCAGTCGCCGGTGATGGGATGGCGAGTGAACGTGCCGGGCGGCAGATAGCCGCTCAGCGCTTCCGGCGGCTCGTGGACCAGATCCTTGGCGATCTCGGCGGTCAACACCGCGTGAACGGCCGCGGGCATTTCCTTGCGAAGCAGTCCGAGGAATGCCGGAGGCGCCATGAGGACGAGGCGATCGTACTGGTGTTGCCTCCGGGCCTCGTCGAGCGCTTCCGCGATCCGCCGCGCGAAGCGCCGCGCCTCCACCTTGCGCGGATTGCGCTCGCCGCCGGTCGCATGGTGGCCCACCGCACCCCGCCGCCCGCCCGCGACCGGCGCATGATCGAAGACGCGGCCGGGGCGGTCGGACTTGAGGTCGCGGTTGTGCAGATGCGCCTCCGCGTCCTCGAGCCGCTGCACGAATTGCGGCGGCTTGTCACGCTCCTCGAGCTCGTAGAAATCCGCTTCGCTCTGATCGGCCACCACGATTCTGACTCGCATTGTCGCTCCTGAATTGTCCGTTGCTCTCAGGCGACGCCGCGGCGCTGTGGCGTCGAGAGCATGCGCTCGACTTCGAGCACCGCGAGGGTCGTCTTGATCACACTGTCGGGATTGAGACTGATGGAATCGATGCCGAGCCGCACGAGCTCGGCGGCGATCTCCGGGTAATCGGACGGCGCCTGACCGCATATGCCCGAGTGGCGGCCATTACGCCGGCAACCCTCGATCGCGAGCTTCAGCATCTTCAGCATGCCCGGGTCGCGCTCGTCGAAGTCGAATGCCACGGTGGCGGAGTCGCGGTCCACCCCGAGGGTGAGCTGGGTGAGATCGTTCGAGCCGATCGAGAAGCCGTCGAAGAGCTCGCTGAACTCGTCGATGAGGAGCACGTTGTTCGGAATCTCGCACATCACGTAGATCTCGAGTCCATTCTTTGCGCGCTCGAGCCCCAGCTCGCGCATGCGCCCGAGGACCGCCCGGCCTTCCTCGACGCGGCGGCAGAACGGAATCATCAGCTTGATGTTGGTGAGGCCCATGGTGTCGCGCGCGTGTTTCATCGCGGCGCACTCGAGCGCAAACCCCTCGGTGTACGCCGGGTGCGCATAGCGCGAGGCGCCGCGGAAGCCGAGCATCGGATTCTCTTCGTGCGGCTCGAACCAGCGCCCACCGAGAAGCCCCGCGTACTCGTTGGTCTTGAAGTCCGACATGCGCACGATCACCGGTTTGGGGTAGAACGCCGCCGCAATGGTGCCGACCCCTTCGGCCAGACGCTCGACGAAGAAGTCGGCGGGGCGGGCATAACCGCGGGTGAGCGCCTCGAGCATGCGCCGCTCGGCGTCGTCCTCGACCCGCTCCGGGTGAAGCAGGGCCATCGGATGCGCCTTGATGTGCTCCGTGATGATGAACTCCATGCGCGCGAGCCCGACACCGTCGTTGGGGAGCGAGCTCTGGTGAAAGGCGAGCTCCGGATTGCCGGCGATGAGCATGATCCGAGTCCGTGGACGGGCGAGCCGGGTGAGGTCCGTACGACGCACCTCATGACGCAACCGGCCCTGGTAGACCTTGCCGACCTCCCCCTCGGCACAGCAGACCGTCACCTGCTGCCCGCTCGAGATGCGCTCGGTCGCATTCTCGGTGCCGACCACCGCGGGAATGCCGAACTCGCGGGCGACGATCGCCGCGTGACAGGTGCGGCCGCCGCGGTTGGTCACGATGGCCGCCGCGCGGCGCATGATCGGCTCCCAATCGGGCGTCGTGCTATCGGTCACCAGCACCTCGCCGCTCTGGAACTCTCCCGCTTGCGAACTGCTCGAGATCACGCGTACCGGGCCGCTCGCGATGCGCTCGCCGACCGCGCGGCCGCTGGCGAGCACCTTGCCTTTCTCACTGAGTACGTACTCCTCGAGCGCCACGCCGCGTTTTTGCGCCACGCCCGTCACGGGTCGCGCCTGCACGATGTAAAGCCGCTGATCGAGGCCGTCCTTGGCCCATTCGATGTCCATCGGCTGGGCCGCTCCGGCGCGGGCACTGTAGTGGCGCTCGATCTCGATCGCCTGGTCGGCGAGACTCAACGCCTCCTCGTCGCTCACACAGAAGCGCTCGCGCTCGGCCGGTACAGTCGGGACGTTGCAGGTTCCCTCGGAGCCGGCGTCCTTGGCATAGACCATCTTGATCTTCTTACTGCCGAGGGCGCGGCGCAGGATCGCCCGGTGGCCCGCGAGCAGCGTCGGCTTGAACACCATGAGCTCATCCGGCTCGACCGCGCCCTGCACGACGTTCTCGCCGAGCCCGTAGCTGCCGGTGATGAGCACGACGTCGCGAAAACCGCTTTCCGTATCCAGAGTGAATATCACCCCGCTCGCGGCGAGATCGGCGCGCACCATCTTCATGACGGCAATCGACAGCGCCACCTTGAAATGATCGAATCCCACATCGACGCGATAATGAATGGCGCGATCGGTGAAGAGGCTCGCGAAGCAGCGGCGGCACGCATCGAGCAGCTCATCCTCCCCGCTCACGTTGAGATACGACTCCTGCTGTCCGGCGAAGCTCGCCGTCGGTAGATCCTCCGCGGTCGCGGAGCTGCGCACGGCGACGCTCATCTCCGGCCCGTACTCGCGTTGCAACGCGCGATAGGCGTCGAGGATTTCCTCCTTGAGGTCTTCGGGCAGCCCTGTCGAGTAGACGATCTCGCGCGCGCGGCTGCCACGGCGGGCGAGATCCTCGACGTCATCGATGCGCACGCCATCGAGCGCGGCGCGCAACTCTTCCCAGACGTGCGCCTGCGTCAGCATGTACCGGTAAGCGTCGGCGGTAATGGCGAACCCGTTGGGCACCGAGACCCCGCGGGACTTCAGCGCGCGGTACATCTCGCCGAGAGAGGCGGTTTTACCCCCGACGAGAGCCACATCCCCCGCGGTGATCTCCTCGAAGAGACGGATGAATCGCCGTTGCGGCTGCATGATGGCTCCTCGCTATTCGCCGAGCGCGCGCTCGTGGCGCGGCTGGGTGCCGAGCAGAGTTGCCAGCTCCTCGAGCTCGCGCGCGACCGCGGGCACCAGATCATCCAGCGTGACGATCCCGAGAACACCGCCGGAGCCGTCCACGACCGGCGCGCGCCGCACCGCCCGTGCACGCATGGCCTCGATGGCTTCGGTCACGCCCATATTGGCCGTGATGGTGAGCGGGTCGGGTGTCATGACATCACCCACCGTGAGGCAGAAAAGATCGGCGCTCAGCCTGAGCTGCCCGCGCACGATGTCACGGTCGGTCAGCATGCCGATCGGTTTGCCTCCCTTGCCGCCCGCGTCCACCACGATCAGCGAGCCGACATGGCTTTCCAGCATGGTACGCGCCGCCTCGGCAAGGGCCTGGTCGGGCCCCGTCACTTGTGCAGCCGGGCTGTAGAGGTCGCGAACTCGCATGATGATCCCTCCGGCGCGCCGAAAAGAGCCGCCTGATCGGCACCGTAGGCGTCCTGCGGGCCGGGCGCATCCGCACAGTTACGGATAGCGGGCGCGGCCGGCCCGTGGCTTCATCGCCCCATGTTGGTCGGAACCCTCTGCAGCCGCTCCCCGGTCACCGTCTCGACGGGCGCGCCCATGTCGGACGTGGCTCGTCTGATGCGGGACGAGCACGTCGGCGCCGTGATCGTGACGGAAAATGGCCGAAGACGAGCCCGCGTGGTCGGTATGATCACGGATCGAGACATCGTGCGAGCCCAGCTCGAGCGGACCGCCGATCTGTCGCGACTCTCGGCGGGCGAGGTCATGACCCGCAATCCACTCGTGATCGGCGAGGAGGAATCGGTGGACGGCGCGATCGCCCATCTTCGGGCCCGAGGCATCCGGCGCGCACCCGTCATCGCGCAGGATGGCGCGCTCATCGGGCTGATATCGGCGGATGACCTGCTCGCCAACCTCGCCCGCAAGCTCATCGGCCTCGCGGAAATCGTCGGCTCGCAGCGGCGGGTCGAGCACGATTGAAAAGCGGCGGGGCCGATCCGATCGCCCATCGCGAGCGCGCTGATGGCGCTACGCCAAAGCACGAGCGTGCGCGCACCGGCCGAGCCGCGATACCGGAACGGCTCGCGCAGCTTGCGACTCTCGAGGTTGCGGAGGTGCTGCGACAGCTCGCAACCTCCGAGCACGGCCTCTCGGCAGCGGAAGTCGAGCGGCGCCTGGAGGAATGGGGCGAGAACCGGATCGCCCACGAGCGGCGCGAGGCGCTCGCTCTGCAGGTGCTCAAGCGGCTCGCGAATCCGCTCAACCTGCTGCTGCTCGCTCTCGCCGCAGTGTCGATGGTCATGGGGGATCACCGCGCCGCACTCATCATCTTCGTCATGGTCATTCTCAGCCTCACGCTCGCTACGGTGCAGGAACGCCGCTCCAGCCGGGCCGCAGAGCGGCTGCGGGCCATGGTGCATACGACGGCGGCGGTTATCCGCGAAGCGGGTGAAGCCGCGAGCCCCGCGAGCCCGGAGCAGGCGATCGAAGTCCCGATCGAGGAGCTGGTGCCGGGCGACATCGTCCACCTCTCGGCCGGCGACATGATTCCGGCGGACCTGCGGCTCATGGCCGCGAAGGACCTCTTCGTCAATCAGGCAAGCCTCACCGGCGAGTCGTTGCCGGTGGAAAAGCATGCGGCACCCTGTCCCAGCCGCGGCGCCGGCATCGGCGCGATGAGCAACATCTGTTTCATGGGAACGACGGTGGTGAGCGGCAGCGCGACCGGCGTGATCGCCCTCACCGGCCGGCGTGCCTACTTCGGCAGTCTCGCCGAGACCATTGTCGGCGAGCGGGTGCCGACCAGCTTCGACCGCGGAGTCAATCGCTTCGCCTGGCTGATGATCCGCTTCATTCTCGTGATGGCGCCGCTCGTCTTCCTCATCAACGGACTTACCAAGGGCGATTGGGTGCAGGCGCTCCTCTTCGCCACCGCGGTGGCCGTGGGACTCACGCCCGAGATGTTGCCCATGATCGTGACCGTGAACCTCGCCAAGGGTGCGATCGCCATGTCGCGGCGCAAGGTCGTGGTCAAGCGCCTGAGCGCCATCCAGAACTTCGGCGCCATGGACGTCCTCTGCACCGACAAGACCGGTACCCTCACCGAGGATCGGGTCATCCTGCAGAAGGCGCTCGACCTCGAGGGCGGCGACAGCCGCGAAGTGCTCGAATATGCCTATCTCAACAGCTACTACCAGTCGGGCTTGAAGAACCTCCTCGATGTGGCAGTGCTCCGACACGAGCAGGCGCGCTCGCTCGAGGCGGTGGCGCGCGTTTACCACAAATTCGATGAGGTGCCGTTCGACTTCGAACGGCGCCGGATGTCCGTTGCCGTCGAGGGAGGCGGCCGGCGGCTCCTCATCTGCAAGGGCGCCGTCGAAGAGGTATTTGCGGCTTCCTCCCACGGCCGCGCGGGCGGGGAGTCGTTCGCGCTGGATGACTCGCACCTCGCCTCGTTGCGCCGCAGCGTGGATGAGCTCAACGCGGATGGCTTTCGCGTGATAGCGGTCGCCGTGAAGGAGCTGCCCGCGAGCCAGAGCGCGTGCGGGCTGAGCGACGAGTCGGATCTGCTGCTGGTCGGTTACATCGCCTTTCTCGATCCGCCGAAGGCGAGCGCCGCCCGGGCGATCGCCGCCCTGGCGAAGCACGGCGTAGCGGTGAAGGTACTGACCGGCGACAACGAGGCCATCACGCGCAAGATCTGCCGCGAGGTGGGCCTGACCGCGGATCGCATCGTAAGCGGCGCCGAGCTCGAGGGACTGAGCGATGTCGAACTCGCGGCGCTCATCGAGCGGACGCAGGTGTTCGCCAGAGTCTCCCCCACGCAGAAGGCCGCGGTGATCGCCGGCCTGCAGAGAAACGGCCACGTGGTCGGCTTTCTCGGCGACGGCATCAACGACGGCCCGGCACTGAAGAGCGCCGATGTCGGGATCTCGGTCGATTCCGCAGTGGACATCGCCAAGGAGTCCGCCGACCTCATCCTGCTCGAGAAGAGCCTGCTCGTGCTCGACGATGGCGTCATGGAAGGGCGCAAGGTCTTCGGCAACGTGGTCAAGTACATCCGCATGGGCGCGAGCTCCAACTTTGGCAACATGTTCAGTGTCATCGGCGCGAGCGCGTGGCTGCCCTTCCTGCCGATGTCCCCCGTGCAGGTGCTGACCAATAATCTGCTCTACGATCTCTCTCAGACCGCCATTCCCACCGATGGAGTGGACGAGGAATACCTCGAGCGGCCGCGCCGCTGGGAGATCGGCAACATCGGTCGCTTCGTGCTCACCGTCGGCCCGATCAGCTCGCTGTTCGATTACGCCACCTACGGCACGATGTACTTCCTTTTCGGCGCGAGAACGCCGGCTCAGGCGGCGCTCTTCCAGACCGGCTGGTTCGTCGAGTCGATCATCTCGCAGACGCTCATCATCCACGTCATCCGCACCCGCCGCCTCGCCTTCATCGAGAGCCGCGCCAGCGCGCCGCTCATGTTGACGAGTCTCGGGGTGTGCGCCGTGGGTGCAATCCTGCCGTATTCGCCGTTTGCCGGCGCGCTCGGGTTCGTGCCGCTGCCGCCGCTTTTCTGGCCGATACTCGCGCTGATGGTGCTCGCCTACCTCGCCCTCACGCATGTCATGAAGGTCTGGTTCCACCGGCGATTCGGTCTCGACTGATGAGCGACGCACTCTCAGAGTCCGGCGCGGCGGGCCATTTGACCCAGGCTTTTGACACTGGTATGCTACACGTGTCATTAACCCGTGGAGATCGGATGCGTTCCTCGGCTTACGACCCGAAAGCGGCCAAGCAGACCGTCAGTCTGACCATCAACTCGGATCTCTACGCTCAGGCCAAGCGCTTCGGAATCAACGCCTCGCAGGTTGCGGAGGAAGCTCTTGGGCAGGAAGTCGCGAGGCGCAAGGCAGAACGGCTGAGAGAGGAGGTCCGCAGGGATCTCGAGGCATTGGATGCTTATGAGGCCAAGCATGGCTCGTTCGCTGAAATGGTGCGAGAGCACTACCAACCGTCCGATGATGATGCGCCGTGAGCGCGAGCCAGTATGAGGTCTTCGACAACCCGATCTCGCACGCCCGTCGGGCCTTTCCGTTCGTATCCATACTGCAGTCGGACCTTGCCGATACCGGTTTCGATCGGATCATTGCTCCTCTGGTGCCGCGCGCTCGCATGTCAGGCGCCGTCGGCCGGCTGATGCCCATCGTCAAGGTTCTGGGTGTCGATCACGTCCTCCTGGTGCCGCGCATGGTGCCCGTGACGGCTGCGGACCTGCCTACGGCGAAAGACACGCTGACTGCCTACCGAAACGAGATCGTCACGGCGCTCGACCTGCTGTTCCTCGGCGTTTGACCTGATGCCTTCCGACGATCGAGAGGAGATGGCGAATGCCCGATGACCCCCGGCGTCCCCGGCCCGCTTACGAGCGGCCGTCGTTTCTGGAGAGCGATGAGGCGCGACCGCTGCGCATCCTCGCCGAGTATCTCGAGCCGCTCGATCGCTTCCGCCGGGCCGGCGTACACGACACGATCGTGTTCTTCGGCTCCGCGCGCCTCAAACCCGACGACCCGCTCGGCCACTACTACGCCCAAGCGCGCGAGCTGGCGCGGCTCGTCACCGAGTGGTCGAAGTCTCTGCCCTCCCATGCGCATCGCTACGTCGTCTGCTCGGGCGGGGGAGGGGGAATCATGGAGGCTGCCAACCGCGGCGCTTCGGATGCGGGCGGCAAGACCATCGGTCTCAACATCAGTCTGCCCCGCGAGCAGCGCCATAACCCGTACATCACGCACGAGCTGCTCTTCGAGTTCCATTACTTCTTCATGCGCAAGCTCTGGTTTGCGCACCTGGCCAGAGCGTTGATCTGCTTTCCGGGCGGCCTCGGCACTCTCGATGAGCTGACGGAGATCCTGACGCTCGCGCAGACGCGCAAGCTCTCGCGCGACATCCCGGTGATCCTCTACGGCACGAGCTATTGGAAGGAGATCCTCAATCTCGAGGCGCTGGCTCGTCACGGCATGATCGATGCCGCGGATCTCGAGCTTTTCGAGTTCGCGGATGAGCCCGCGGCGGCTTTCGAGATCCTCAAAGAGCGGCTTGGGGCAGAGCCCGCCGCCATCTCACCGGCTTTTGCTCACTCGCATCATCGATCACAGGGTGGCGCGTGAGGACGCTCGCGTGGGCTCTGCCGGCGGTTCTCCTGGCGCTCTACGGATGCGGGCGCGCGGTGGCGCAGAATCCCCGAGGCTCGGCCGTCGCTCGTGGAGATGAGCTTGCCCGGCTCGTGTGCTCGGATTGCCACGTGGTTGCGACCGATCAGGACTTTCCCCCGGTGCTGCAGCCGCCTGCGCCGAGCTTCCCGGACATCGCCAACCGGCCCGGCACGACCGCAAAATCCCTGCAACACTTCATCCTGACCACGCACTGGGACATGAAGAGCACTCCGATCACGATGCCCAATCCCAGGATGAGGCCCGAGGATGCCGCCGCTCTGGCCGCCTACATCCTGAGTCTGAAGAAACCTGCGGCTTCGCCCCCACGGGGGCGGTGAGCTACTGGGTCATTCGCGGATACATTCGGGTGGCGATGGCGATCATGAGTACCCCGAGGAGCGCCAGCGCCGCCAGGTCGTGTGCGAGGCCGTAGCTGCTTCGCCCTCCCGCCAACATCATGGTGCGCAATCCGTCGACCTCATAGGTCAGCGGATTGGCCAACGCGACCGATCGCAGCCAGCGGGGCATGAGCGCGAGCGGATAGATCGCGTTGCTCGCGAAGAAGATCGGCATCGTGAGCACCTGGCCGATACCCATGAACCGCTCGCGGGTCCGCACGATGCAGGCGATGATCAGCGAGAAAGTGGAGAAGAGGCCGGCGCCGAGCGCGATGAGGAGAATGACGGCCAGCATGTGCGCCGGCTTGAAACTGAGATGCACGCCCATGGCCGCGGCGCAGAGATAGACAACGACCGCCTGCGAGAGCGCGCGCACGCCCGATGAGAGCGCCTTGCCCGCAACGAGCGCGCTGCGCGGGGCGGGGCTGGCGAGATAACGATGCAGGACTCCCAGATCGCGCTCCCAGATAGCGGAGATACCGTAGAAGATGGCGACGAAGAGTACGCTTTGCGCGAGGATGCCCGGCGCCAGGAAATCCAGATACGGCCCGCTCCCCGGGGCAAGCCCGCGGACTCGGGCCATCACCTCCCCGAACAGGATCAGCCAGAGCATCGGCTGGATGGCTCGGCTGAAGAGCTCCCCCGGGTCATGGCGGAGCTTGCGCACCTCTGCATCGGCGACCGCAAGAAGCTGGGTGAAGTAGCCGATCATTCCTGCGCTCCTTGATGATTCAGGCGTGCTCGCGTGCCGCGCGTCGTGTCTGTCGGACGTCACGGTAGTCGCCGCGCTCGTTGCCGGCGCCGGTGAGCTTTGCGAACACATCATCGAGTGTGGCATTGAGTCCCACCTCGGCCTTCAACGCCGCCGGCGTGTCAACGGCTCGAATGCGGCCGCGATCGATGAGCGCGATGCGATCACAGAGCACGTCAGCTTCGTCCATGTAGTGGGTGGTCACGATGATGGCGGCGCCGAGCCGGCCGCGCAGGTCTCGAATGTGTCTCCAGACCGCGTGTCGGCCCACCGGATCCAGGCCTTCCGTCGGCTCGTCCATCAGAATGATTGCCGGCCGGTGCAGCGTGCTCTGGGCGATCTCGAGTCGGCGGATCATGCCTCCCGAATAGTGGCGCACCAGGCGATCGCGATCGTCGGCGAGGCTCATCAACGCGAGCGCATCCGCGATGCGCTGCTCCCGCTCGGCTCTCGGAATGAGGTACAGGCGTGCGGAGAGAAGCAGGTTCTCATAGCCCGTGAGCTCCCCGTCGGCGGAAAGAAGCTGTGGCACGTAGCCGATCCGGCGACGGATCCGGGCGGCTTGCGTTTCGAGATCGAATCCTGCGACGGTCGCGCGGCCGGATGTGGGCGGCAGCATCGTGGTGAGCATCTTGATGAGCGTGCTCTTGCCGGCGCCATTGGGTCCGATCAGGCCGAAGATCTCCGCTCGCTTCACTCGGAGCGATACCGCATCCACCGCGGTAAGATCTCCGAACCGCCGCGTCAGCTCGAATGTCTCGACAACCGGGTCGCCAGCCTGGGATTCGGCACTCATGCGCTCGAACGGATCATCACGACGATAGAACGAGCACATCGCTCGGGGCGTGATATGCGATGCGGAAACCGACACCCCCCATCGGGCCGCATTGGCCTTGCGGCGCCTGCGGCTCGCTCTTGCCGATCACCACCAGATGTGGCGCCATGCGCTCGATCCTGCCCAATAGCGCGCTGACAGGCTCGCCTTGTATCGCTTCCGGGTACAGCTTGGCGCGGCCCTCCGCGGCCCCGAGGGCGTCACGCACCGCCATGTTGGCCGCTTCCTCGGCCTGCCTCATCCGCCGCTCAATGACGACCTCGTCGACCTCCTGCAGCCGCATGCGCTCGAGGTAGGGAACGTCGAACGCGTGGACCAGGTGGCATTCGCCATCGGCGACGAGACCGCTGCCCCAAAGCACCGCGCGCCGGGAAAGCGTGCCCGGCACATCGAGGGCGACCAGGGCCGAGGAGTACGGCACGGCACCGGGGCCGCGGACGAAGAGCAGCGGCGTCTCGACTCGCATGAGGAGCTTGAGCGCGGTACCGCCCAGGCATGGGTTGGGGCCGAGGCCTTCGTGCTCGCCGCGCGCCCCGATCACGAGGAGGTGGGGCTGAAGCTCCGCGACCATCGCGGCGATGACGTTGCTCGCCTTGCCCACGCGGGAGTGGCATTGCGCGTGCACACCAAACTCGGATTTGATCACCGCCACGATCTTTCGCAGCGGCTCATCCGCGCTCTTGGCGACATCCTGGTAGCTGTCCTGCGCCGCCGGCCGCCAGCGGGAGAAGAGATTCCAGTCGGGCCGGGCGTGGACCAGAAAGAGATTGGCCTCCCATTGGCGCGCGAGCTGTCCTGCTCTCAGGACCGCCCGCTGGCTCGCGGCGGATAGATCGGTGGCGACCAGAATGCGCTTGAGAACCGGCATGGCGCGAGACTACCGCCGAGGTGCCCCTCGAAACACTGCGGTTACTACTGATGGGCGTACGGAAAGTGCGGATGCCGAGAAACACCTGCGCGTGACAGGGTTTGCACTCGAAGGTTCATTCCCGAGGTACCGCCATGATCCGCGCTCATCTGTCGGCTAAAGCCCGCTCAGCCGCAGCCCGCCTGCTCGGCTTGACCGCCGCGGCAATCGTTCTTGCAGCGTGCACGACGCTGCGGGTCGGCAGCGACCATGATCCGGCCGCGACTTTCTCGGCCTATCACACCTATGTCTGGATGCCGCCACACACGAACGTCTACGAATCGCCGAATCCTCTCGTCGTGCAACGTGCACACGACGCCATTCAGGATGCGCTCTCGGCCAAGGGCTACCAGCTGGTCGGCAACCCGGCGGAAGCCGACTTCGTCGTCGACTTCACGATCGGATCGCGGGAGCGCACCGATGTTCAATCCTACCCGGCACCCTACTACGGCCCGTGGTTCGGACGCTCGTACTGGTGGGGGGCTCCCTACTGGGGGAACGAGGTCAATGTGCATCAGTATCGGGAGGGCACGATCTCGATCGATATCTTCGACGGACGGACGCATCGACCGGTCTGGCACGGCTGGGCCCGCAAGGAGCTCACCCATGAGGACCTCGAGCACTCGGCGGCCGGCATTCGCGAGGCGGTCGATTCCGTGCTGGCGCAGTTCCCGCCGAAGTGAGTGCGGTTCCGAATATGCGAGAGGGCCAATACCATGAAAGTCGGCGATATCTGCAGTCGTAACGTCGTCACGGTCCGGGAGCTCGATGAGCTGACCACCGTAGCGCAGCTCATGCGGCAAAAGCATATCGGTTATCTCGTCGTCATCGAGCCGAAGATCGACGAAAGTACGGTCACGCCGGTCGGCGTGATCACGGATCGCGACATCGTCGTCGGGGTCGTCGCGCGCGAGACGGATCCCCGCGCTCTGAAGGTCGGCGATGTCATGACGCGACAGCCGGTCCTCGTTCGGGAGGACAGCTCCGTCTCGGCCGCGCTTCACCACATGCGCGAGATCGGGGTCCGACGCCTGCCGGTCGTCGATCGCGGCGGACGGCTTACCGGCGTGCTCTCGCTGGATGACGTGCTGGACGGCCTGGCGGAGGAGCTGATGGATGTCGTGAGCTCGATCCGGCACGAGCTGAAGGTAGAGGGCGCGCTGCGTCCTTAGCTATCCATGCGCTACCTCATCACGGGTGGTGCCGGTTTCCTCGGCATCAACCTGTGCCGTTACCTGCTCGGGCGTGGCGCCAGCGTGCGCACGCTCGACATCGCGCCGTTCTCGTACCGCGAGCGGACCCGCGTCGAGGTCCTCGACGGTGATGTGCGCGCCGAGGACACGGTGCAAAGCGCCCTGCATGATGTCGACGTCGTGGTGCATGCAGCGGCGGCGCTACCGCTCGCCTCGCCCGCCGAGATCGTCTCGACGGCGGTGCGAGGCACCCGTCTCCTCCTCGGCAGCGCGCTCGCGCAGCAGGTGCAGCGGTTCATCTTCATCTCGTCGACCGCTGTCTATGGCATCCCGGAGCACCATCCGCTCGAGGAGGGCGACCGGCTCTGCGGCGTCGGTCCGTACGGGCAGTCGAAGATCGACGCTGAAGCGCTGTGCACGGAGTTTCGCGACCGGGGCCTCGCCGTGAGCGTGCTACGCCCGAAGACCTTCGTGGGTCCCGAGCGCCTCGGAGCGTTCGAGCTGCTCTATGACTTCGCGTACTGCGGCAAGAGCTTCCCGGTGCTCGGTTCGGGAAACAACCGCTATCAGCTACTCGATGTCGATGACCTCTGTCGCGCGATCGAGCTCTGTGCGACAGGAGAGAGGGAGCGCGTCAACGACACGTTCAACGTGGGCGCGAAGGACTTCGGAACCCTGCGGGAGAGCTTCCAGGCCGTGCTCGATCATGCCGGACACGGACGGCGGGTGATCTCGTTCCCCGCGGGACCCTCGATCGCCCTCTTGCGCGCCCTCGAAGCGCTCCATCTCTCGCCGCTCTATCGCTGGATTTACGAGACGGCCGACAAGGAGAGCTTCGTATCGATCGAGCGAATCGAGCGCAAGTTGGGCTTCACGCCCCGCTATTCGAACCGCGAGGCGTTGATTCGCAATTACGACTGGTACGTGAAGCACCGGAACGAATACCGGGATGTCGCCGGCATCACCCACCGAGTTCCCTGGAGGAAGGGTGCCCTTCGGCTCGTCAAAGTATTCCTCTGATCGCAGGCCGCGGTCGCTCCCGCTCGCCCCCGGTCGCGGCCGCGCGAGCCGGGCCCTGGGCTACGCCCGTGCCGCGCTCGAGACGGCTCGTCCCTATCAGTGGGTGAAGAACGCGCTCGTCTTCATTCCGCTCGCGGCGGCGCACCAGCTCACCGATGGACGGTTGCTGGCCGCGGCGGCGCAGGCGTTCGCGGCGTTCACGCTCTGCGCCGCGAGCGTGTATGTCTTCAACGATGTCATCGACGCGTCTGCAGATCGATTGCATCCGCACAAACGCGCTCGACCCTTGGCCTGCGGCCGACTGCCCCGCCATGTCGGTCTGATGCTCGTGCCGCTTCTCGCCGCCGGCGCTCTGGCCACAGGCGCCTCGCTCGACATTCGGGTCGATGGCATTCTCGCGCTCTATTTCCTCGAGATGCTCTGGTACACGCTGCGGTTGCGCGCGGTCGTGCTGCTCGATGCCCTGGCGCTTGCAGTGGGCTACGCGTTGCGCGTTGCGGCCGGCGCCTTCGCCGTCCACGTGCTGCCCTCATCGTGGCTGCTCGCGTTCTGCGTCTTTCTCTTCTTCAGCCTCGCACTCATCAAGCGCTATGCGGAGCTTGCACTGCTGAGACGCCGGGACGGCGCTGCCGCGCACGCGCGGGCCTATCTTCTCGAGGACCGGGAGCTCATCCTCGGGCTTGGCGTATCGACGGGCGCTCTCGCCGTGCTCGTCCTCGCCCTCTATCTGAGCGCGGCCCATGCCGAAGCCCGCTATCACGAGGCCGGATTCATCTGGGTCGTGTGCGTGCTGCTGCTCTACTGGGTGAGCCACATGTGGCTCATGGCGCACCGCGGCCGCATGACCGACGATCCGCTCGTCTTCGCGCTCAAGAACCGCGTGAGCCGGATACTCGTCGTGTTGATGGGAGTGGCCGCATGGATGGCGGTGTGGTGAGCAAGCGCATCATGCCCCCTCGCGAGCGAGCCGCCCTGGCGTGGTGCTCAGGTCCCGAATCCTGCCGCAAGCGTCGCCAGCCGCGCCGAGACATCCCGCAGCCGGCCCTCACGGCTCAGCAATGGCGCGAGATTGCTGTCCGCGAGCACATCGTCCGCGCTTCTTGCGACACCGTTCACGTAGACGGTCCGGCTCACGAGCCGGATGCCGTGGCTGTAGTCCGCGTAGCGCTCACCGTGCACCGTGCTCAGGGGCTGGATCGGCCGACCGCTCGCTCGCTGCCAGCCGTATATCGCGACTCGCCCCGCGGTTTGCCACAGGCGATCCGTCAGGACGAGATCCTTCTTGTCCCCGCTCGTGAGCGTGCCGAGCGGTTGCCGATACAGCGCCCGCTGCAGGTCGATGAGCTCGGTGTGGTGCAGCACATACGCGGTGCTGCGCATTTCATCGCTCGCTGTCAGGGGCTCGGGTACGAGCTTGACCGGGCTTGCGGCATAAATCGCATCGACGAGCTTCGGCGTCGGGAGCAAGCCATCGAAGCGTGCGGCGACTGCGAGCGCCGCCTTAAGACCCAGCGGCACGTAGAGGAAGTTGGTGTCGGAACCCACCGCGAGATAATCCGGCAGGACGCACACCGTGATGCGGGCCGGGCCGTGAGGAGTCTGGCCCCGCACCGTAACGGGGACGAGATGACGAAGGAAGGGCGGAATGTTGCCTTCCTCGAGTTGCGTGACGATGAGCGCGTCGCGCGCGGGTCCGGACACGCTCCAGACCTGCCGGGCGAATGCGCGGCCGGTCGGTGCGTCCGAAGGACGCGCGGGAATGGCCTCGAGCAGCTCTCTGCCGCAAACGGGACGCGTTTGCAACGACCGAGCGCCATCCGTGGCCGCGGGACTCGCGTGTCCAAGGAGGATGAGGGAGAGCCCGACCGAGAGCGGGAGAAGAATTCGCACGCCGGGGTGATCCAATCGCCTGGAGGAGCCTACCTTATACCCCGGAGCGGCCCCCGATGACAAACTCCCCTCGAGCCGCCAGCCTCGCGGAGAAGGTCGCCTTCCTCGCCGATGCGCGCCACTACCGGGGCCGCCCGCGCACCGTCGAGACCATCGAAACCCATTTTGCCTGGGTGTTCCTGGTCGGCGAGCGCGCCTACAAGCTCAAGAAGCCTCTGCGCCAGGCGTCGATGAGCTACAACACGCTTGCTCTTCGGGAGCGGGCATGTCGGGCGGAGGTCGAGCTCAATCGCCGTCTCGCGCCAGGCATTTACCTGCGAGCGGTCCCGCTCGGTTGCAACGTTGCCGGCGAGCTGATGCGCGCACGGGGAGTGAAGGTCGTCGACTGGCTCGTGGAGATGGTGAGGCTGCCCGCGGGACGCATGCTGGATCAGGCCATCCTCGCCGGCACGATCGGTCCTCGGGACCTCCCGAGGCTCATGGCAAGGCTCGCGACCTTCTTCCGAACCGCGAGGCGGCGGCCGATGGGCGACCGGGAGTATCTCGCCCGACTGCAGCAGGAAATCCTGCGCAACGCGCGGGAGCTGCGCGCGCCCGATCTCTCACTGGATCGGAGCCTGGTGGAGGAGGTCATTCAATCGCAGCTCGGCTTGCTGGCTCAGCAGGCGCAACTGTTCGCCGGCCGCGGCGATCGTCTCCTCGATGGACATGGGGATCTGCGTCCGGAGCACGTATTCCTCGGCACACGCAGCGTGGCCGCCTGCGTCATCGACTGTCTCGAGTTTGACCCGGACCTGCGTCGCCTCGATCCGGCGGAGGAGATCGCGTTTCTGGCACTCGAGTGCAGGCGGCTCGGCGCCGCGCGTTTCGCCGCCGATCTGATCGCGCAATATTCTCGAGCGACCGGCGATCCTGTGCCTCAGGCGCTGATACATTTCTACATGAGCCGGCGCGCCGCCGTCCGGGCGCAAATCGCGGCCTGGCACCTGCGCGATGCTGCGTTCGCGCGGGAGCCGCGCAAGTGGAGAAGGCGCGCCCATTCCTACCTCGCCGATGCCCTGCGGCACATCCACCGGGCGCGCTCGCCGGCTCGCAAGAGGGGCGGCCGCATCACGCAGCAACGTTCCGCGACAGCCCGCACGTTGCCGGAACGCGATGCCCGCCCCGAGCTTCAGGCGGAGACATCCGATGGCTGAGCGCTCCCGATGCGGCGGATCAGCATCACGACGAGCTCTCGCGGTCGCCCTCGCAGCCGGGACGGTCCTGCTGTTGGGGCCGGCCATCGCCTCCGCCGCGGATTCGAACGTACAACCAGCAGGTGCTCCGCCATCGCAATGGGCGCAGTATCAGGCGCAGGCGCCGAAGAGCATTCTCGAGCTGCAGCCATTTCGAACCCTGGCGCAGGTTGAGCTCGAGGGTGCGGGTCTCGCGCCCGGCAGCGCGACCCTGGTCGATCTCAACCCCACCGTCAACGTGTGGTTTCTCCTGACGCTCGATCCACCCGCCAGCGCCACGAGCCGGACCTTCCATCTCGAGAATCCCAGACCGCTCGAGCAGCGACCACGGCTCATCGTGGAGGGTGGGCGGGCGCTGCGCATCGGCGGGTTGGCGGGTGATGAGCCCTGCGAGCTGTGGAGCGCGGCCGGAGATGAGCTCGATGAAGCCGCTCACTCGCGCCTTCCCTCTGCGTCCCTTTGCGGCGGTCGGCTCTACCTACGCAACGCCGTCACCGGTCATCACACATCGCTCGAGCGGATCACCGATTTCCTCCGCGACCATGTCTACGGCGGCGAGGAGATCATCTCATTCGTGAAAGAGCAGATGTATCGCGATGCTTTCCTCGAGCGGGGAGTGGAGCGAGCCGCGACCGACTGCCGGCCAGCGGGTTCGACCGATCTGCCGCTTGCCGCGACGGTGAGCGCGGAGTCGGCCGCCCGCTGTCTCATGCCGGGCAGCCTCGGGCTCGATGTCATGAGGACGACAGCCGGATTCACTCCGGGGAGCTGGTACCGCGTGCGCGATCTTCCCGGTGTCTATGTGAGCGCGCTGACTCCGGCTGATATGACCGCGAGCCTTCTCGCCGCGGAGTCGCACGTGAATCGGCTCGACGCCGTGGAGAGCGGAGCGCTCGTGTATGTCGTTGCCTTCGACCTGAGCGAGCTCGATCTGCACTTCGCGCTCGGTACCGATCATCCGCGCCTCGGTTGGTCCCCGCGTCCGCCGGAGCGCGCGTACGATGCGCGCCTGCCTGGGCCCGACGGTGTGGCAACTCCCGCGCCGCTCGTCATGAACGGCCTCGTAGGTCCGGCGGACATCGGGCGAACCATCGCGACGTTCACGGGCGGATTCAAGCGTGAGCACGGCGCCTTCCGCTACGGGCCGCTCGCGCTCGTGAATCACGGCAGCCACTATGGATTCATTCAGGAAGGGGTCATCCTGAGCAAACTCGAGCCCGGACTCGCAACGCTCCTCGTCATGAGCGACGGCCGCACCGAGATGAAGACCTGGACACGGAGCGACGATGCTTCGCTCGCCTCGATTCGTTACGCGCGACAGAACGGCGTGCCGCTCATCGAGTTCGATCCCGCGATCGGACGCGGAGTGCCCGGCGCGCTCGTCAATCTCTGGGGTCCCGGCAACTGGTCAGGCTCGGCGGCGGAGGCCTTGAGGACGCTGCGCGCGGGCGCCTGTCTGCAGGAGTCGGGCTCGCGTCCGTTCCTGTTGTACGGGTACTTCTCGGCCGCGACACCGTCGGCGATGGCGCGCGTCTTCCAGGCCTATCAGTGCCGCTACGCCATGCAGCTCGATATCAACGCACTCGAGCACACCTATCTCGCGCTCTATGTCCATCGAAATCGCGAGCGGTTGGTCGAGCATCTGGTGCAGGGCATGGAGCAGTGCGACAGCCGCACGCGCGAGGGCTTCGCGCCGCGCTTTCTCGCCGCGCCGGACGACCGCGACTTCTTCTATCTGACTCGGCGGGACCCGTCGCCGTGAGGAAACCGTGATGAAGTACAAGGCGGTGTGCTTCGGGCTCATCGGCCTGTTGATGGTAATCGGGTCCGTCGCGGTCGCGCAGCAACGCGGCCCGACGGCCCAGCGCTCGACGGCGCAGGCGATCCGGGCCGCGGAAAACGACCGGCTGCTGCGCGAGCTGCAGCAAGTTCACCGGTTGTCGGAAGCCCAGATGGCCGCGATCCGCAAGATCTTCGACGCATCGCCCATCATCGGCCAAGGCAATCCCGCGGTGACGCGCCATCCGCTCTCCCGGGAGCAATGCGCGGCGAAGCTTGCGGCCGCACACGTTTCCTATGTCAGCGCGCGCTTCGAGCGCATCTGCGGTCGCAAGTACATGGCGCCGCTCTATGATCCTTCCAGGCAGCCGCCGGAGGCGGCCACGGCGTGCATCGATCAGTTCGAATTCCCGGACATCCCGTGCGAGTATCCGGTCGTCTGGGTCAAGGCACGCGAAGCCGCGCAGATCTGCGCCGCTGAGGGCAAGCGCCTGTGCGACGCCGACGAATGGGAGGATGCGTGCCAGGGCGAGCGGCAAGCGCCCGATTACGATTTCAAGCTTGCGAAGGGCGTGGCGCCTGAAGTCGGCATCCGGCGCATGCGTGAGGCCCACAATCGGGCCCATGAGGCCGACAAGCGCTGGAGCTACGGCCGGAATTACCAGCGCGGCATCTGCGCGACGGGTAGCTTCAAGACCCCGGGCTGCAACGGCGGGAACTGGTCGGCATGTGGCTCCAACACCTATCCCGATGGCAGCTTTCCGCGCTGCCAAAGCCCGCTCGGCGTGTATGACCTCAATGGTAACGCCGCCGAGCACATGAACCTGCCGCTCTCACCGGGCCAGATGTCACAACGCGGCAGCGCGACGCTCGGCTATACGGAGATGAAGGGTAGCTGGTTCATCTTCGACACCTACCGCGCGCACGAGGACTGGTGCCGCTGGCGGGCGCCATTCTGGCACGGCACGCGGGTCATGGACCCGCACAGCCATGCCAACTACCACCTCGGATTTCGCTGCTGCAGCACCATCAGGCATCCGGCGGCACCGGCCAGCTCTCGAGAAGCGGAGCCACCGGCTTGCCGCTCGCTATCCGCGCCAGCGCCTGGCCGATGAGCGGCGCGACCGAGAGGGTGACGAGCTTCCCTGAATTGAAAGGCGAGTGCATCCTCGGGAATGCGATACCCACGCTGTCGGTGACCGTGATGCTCGTGATCGGCTCGGCGGCGAGCAACACATTGAGTCCCGCCGCCAGCGGCGTATGCGTCACTGCGGCGTGGACGGCTGCGGCGCCGGCGCGTCGGCACGTCTCGGCCGCGCGGATCAAGGTTCCTCCCGTCGCGCAGAGATCATCCAGAACGATCACCGTGCGCCCGGCGACCTCGCCCGCGAGGCTGCCGCCGGAGACGCTGCCCTTCGCACGCCGCTTCTCGATGAAGGCCAGATCGATGTCGCGGCCGGTGCGCGCGGCCATGAGCTCGCGAAAGATCTGAGCGCGCTTGATGCCGCCGACATCGGGCGAGACGGCGGCAAATCCTGCGCTACCGACGCTTCCAAGCAGTGCGAAGTGATTCGCGAGCATCGGCAGCGCGGTCAGATGAATCGTCGGCACACGGAACGAATTGTCGAAAGCCGCCGGATTGTGCACGTCGAGCCCTATTATGCCGTCGGCGTGCGCGGCCTCGAGGAGCTCGGCAACATAGCGCGATGTGACCGGGTCGCGAATCTGCGTGCGCCGGTCCTTGCGCGCGAAGGCGAAGTACGGCACGACCGCCACCCGCGAATCGGCGCCCGCATCGCGAAGACCCATGAGCAGAAACAGCAACCGCAGCAAACGCGACGAAGCCGGCGCATCCTCGGTGCCGGCGAGAGTCTGCAGCACGAACACCCGCCGCCCGCGAACGGACTCCAGTGGCCGGAGCTTGAACTCTCCGCCTTCGAAGGGCCGCTCCTCGATGGGAATGAGGGCAAGACCCGCCTCACGAGCGACGGCCGCGGCGAGATCGCGACTCTCGCCGAGGGCAACCAGAGCAGGACCTGGCAATGTCGGGATCATCAGTCGGCCTCACGCTCGGCGTCGCAGCAGTGTGCGAGGGGTTGTTCGCTGGAACATTGTGCCTCATCCGCGAGGATCGCGGGACGCGCCGACTCCCGGAATACCGTACAGCCCTTGAGTCCAAGCTCGTAAGCGGCGCGAAAGATCTCCTCGACGGCCCCGCGCGGAACACCGCTCGTGAGTGCGACCGTCTTCGAGATCGAGCCGTCAACGAAGGGTTGCAGAGCGGCCTGCATGAGGAGTTGCTCGCGCCAGGAGATCGAGCGAAGATCAATGAAGGCTTCCGGCATGCTCGCAGTGTCAGGGTTGAGCACCTGCCAGAGCGCGTACGCGCGGTCCTTCACGCGAAAGGCATGGTACTCGCCATCCACATCGAGCACGCGCCGGTTCGCCTCGAGCCGGAAGATGGGCTCGATCCCACTGCTCACGTTGCCGGCGAGCAGGCTGATGGTGCCGGCTGGTGCGACGGCGAGCAGATGGCTGTTACGGATCCCATGGTGGCGAATGCCGGCCTGTATCGCTTCGGGTAACCGGCGGATGAACGGGCGCTCGAGGTATCGAGCACCATCGTATCGCTGGAACGGCCCGCGCTCGCGCGCGAGATCAATGGAGGTCTCGTAAGCGGCGTCGCGGATCGCGCGCATCACGCTCGCGGCCATCTCGCGTGCGGGTTGCGAATCATAGCGCAGCCCGAGCATGGCGAGCGCATCGGCGAGTCCCGTGATTCCCAGGCCGATCCGCCGCGTACCGAGCGCTTCGATGCGCTGGCGAAAGAGCGGGAACCGCGAGATCTCGATGACATCGTCGAGGAAGCGCACCGCAAGCAGCGCCGCATCGCGCAGCGCCTCGCGATCGAGTCGCGCGGCGCGCGTGAACGGATCGCACACGAATGCCGGCAGGTTGAGTGAACCGAGATTGCAGGCGCCGTAAGGCGGCAGCGGCTCCTCGGCGCACGGGTTGGTCGCGCTCAATTGCTCCGCGTACGCGAGATTGTCTTCGGCATTGATGCGATCGATGAAGAGGACGCCGGGCTCGGCGGACTCCTCGGCGCTCGCGCACAGGCTCTGCCACAGATCACGGGCGCGAACGATCTTCCACACCTCGCAAGCGACGGGCTTCGCGCTGCCGCTCCAGGCTCTCTCGATGCGCTCGCCGCGCCGTGAGCTATCGGCATTCGCTCCCGGCTCGGCGGCGGCGCTCGGGAAGACCAACGGCCAGAGAGCGTCCTGCTCCGCGGCCCTCATGAACTCGTCGGTGACGAGGACCGAGAGATTGAAGCGCGACAGCGCCCCTGGAGTCTGCTTCACCGCTATGAATTCCCGGATGTCCGGATGATCGCACCGCAGTGTCGCCATCATCGCGCCGCGACGAGCGCCGGTCGAAAGGATGGTCGCGCACATGGCATCCCACACGTGCAGGAACGAGACCGGGCCCGAGGCGATCATTCCCGTCGTGCGGGCGCGGCCGCCGCGCGGGCGCAGCGTCGAGAAGTCGTATCCGACGCCGCCGCCCTGCTGCATGGTGAGCGCGCCCTCCTTCAACGCTTCGAATATGCCGGTGATCGAATCATCGATCAGTCCCATGACGAAGCAGTTGGCGAGCGTGACCTGGCGCGCAACGCCCGCCCCGGCGATGATTCTGCCGCCCGGTAGGAAGCGGCAGCTCGCGAGCAGGGCGCGGAAGCGCTCCTGCCACTGGCCCGGTTCGCGCTCGACCGCCGCTACGCTGCGCGCGATGCGATTCCAGGTATCGGCGATCGTGCTCTCGGGTGGCGAAGCCGTAGGGTCGCGATAGCGCGTGCGCCAGATGAAGCGCGACAGGTTTTCAGACTCGGAGCTCAGCACGCGAACATCTTGCCTCGACTGCGACGTCGCTCGACGGCGTCTCAGGGGGGTGGGTTCCAGCTGCCATCGGGATCGTACCGCTCGATCCTGGCGGCGAGCGCGGCGGTCTGCGGCCCCAGGTTCTTCTCGAACACGATGCCGTCCTGACTCACCGTGAACGTCATGACCCCGGAGTTGCCGTACTCGGCCG
>DATFCZ010000035.1:0-22517 GCA_035252605.1 Steroidobacteraceae bacterium | reverse complement strand
AGTTGCGTCGCTTCTTTCCTCTTCTCCGCCCGCTCCCGCTCGATCTCGAGTAGCTTCGAGCCGCGTTAGACGCCGGCGAGAGCGTGCCTCACCGTGCTATCGCAAGGGACCCTGCCGCCATTCAACTCGAGCAGACGGGAGAGATCGGCGAGCAGTACCTTCTGGCCAGAATCGGCGCGCAGCCCGTCAAGGTCGCTCATATCACGGCGCATGGCGTCGGCGATCTGACGGCCTGTCTGGTGCACCCCGTAGTGCGAGGAGGCGATGCTGCGGATCAGCTCATCGCGCTCATCAGTCCGCCGGATGCGCCGCGCCTGGGGCGTCAGGAATCGCTTGGCGAGCCGTTCCAGCCGATCAGACGGCAGGCGCGCAAGGATGGCCTCGAGTTCCTCGAGCGTCATGGTCATCTCAGAGCACCAGTAGGAGCGGCTTGCCTTCGCGGAATCGCTGCTCGTAGACGGACTCTTGCGCCTTGGGAGCCGCGCCGGCCGCTAATTCGCGCCCGATGCTCATGATGAGCGCGACAGCCCCGTCGATCTTGTCCTCGTTCCGGAGCTTGCGAGGGTAGACGTTGTCTTTTGCGTCCTCATTCGCGACGACGTTGGACATCATCCACGTCATCACGGGGTTGCCATCGTGCTCGAGCTTGCGCGCGGTGATCCAGGCGTCGAGAGTCTTCATCGGCTCCGACATCGTCTGCACGGTCTGCCGGTATTCGACAACGGCGATGCCCGCGCGCTGCAATTCCGTGGCAAGTTGGGTCGCCTGCCAGGGATCGTAGGCCACCTCGAGGAGCTGGAAGTCCCGTGCAAAGCCTGCGATGTCGTCCTTGATGCGCTCGAAGTCGATGATCTCGCCATCCGTGACGACGAGGTGCCCGTCAGCGGCCCAGCCGCGGTAGTGATCGTTTGCGGCCTTCTGTACGGCCTCCTCCGGCAGGTAGTAGCGGCCTAGCGTCGCGTACCGCCCGCCGTCGAGCTCGAAAAGGAACTGCATCGCGGCAATATCGACCTTGCTCGCAAGATCCAGGACGATCCGGCAGCTCCGGCCCTTCAGTGATTCGAGCGTGAGGCCCGCTCGCGCGCATTCCGCCCAGCGATCCAGGTTGAAATAGGCGTGCCGGGCTTGTAGCCACACGTTCAAGTGCTTCGTCTTGAACACGCCGGCCCTGCGGGAGTTCTGCATGCCCTCGCGCTGGCGCGACTGGAGGAACTCCGCTCCGACACTCACGCCGTAATTCGGGTTTGCCTTGATGAGTGCCGCCTCGGCGGTCCAGTCGTCGGCCTCATCGATCGAGTAGATGATGCCGAACTTCTCATCGTCCTCGACCGCGCCCTCGAGAATGCGCGTCAGCGAAGTCCGCTTGTCGTAGCACGGCCCTCCGAGGTTGTCTCCGGCGGTCGTGATGATGAGCATGAGCGGTTGCCGGCGGGCTCCCATGCCGGTCAACATCGTGTCGTACTGCGCCGGGTCCGCATGTTCGTGGTACTCGTCGATGATGGCGCAGGACGGGCTCGCACCGTCGCCAGGTTTGCCGATGAGCGGCTCGAACTTCGCGCCCGTCGAGGGAATCGAGATGTTGCTCGCGTTCACCTCGAGTGCGAAATGGGTCACAAGGTCCGGGCGCGCGAGCGCCATGAGTCGGGCCGGCCGGAAAACTTCCCATGCCTGCTTCTCAGTCGTCGCGCCGGAGTACACCTCGGCGCCCGGCTCACCGTCGCTGGTGAGCATGTAGAGCCCGATCGCGGCGGCGATGAGCGACTTGCCGTTCTTTCGTGGCACCTCGAGGTAGCACTCGCGAAATCGACGGGTGCCGTCTGTCCGCTTCCAGCCGAACACGTTCACCAGGAGGAAACACTGCCAGGGCTCGAGGGCGATCTGGTTCGATTGCCCTGGCCGCGGGAGCGCCCACATGCCCTTGACGTGCGGCAGAAGCTCCACGAAGCGGCAGACGCGCTCGGCGGCCTTCCGGTCGAGCCGAAAACGCCACCCGCGCTTCGACCGCTCCAGGTCGCTCGCAAAGCGCCTGCAGGCCGCTATCACGTACCGGCCCGCGGGAATGCCGCCTGCCGTGACGGCCTTCGCGTAGCCGATGGCGGCCTCCACATGCGGTGATGCGGTCGCGCGCGTCATTTCGAGAGCTCCGCGAATGGGTTCGCCGGATCAGCGTCAGCGGCCGGCTCGACGTGGCCTCGTGCTCGAGGCGTGCAGCCGAACTCGATCAGGAGTCGCGTCGCCTGGGCCCGCGCGCCCTCGAGGATCTTCACCGCCGGATGGGCTCTGACGCTGTCCCCTGAGCGAATCGTGAGGCCCTCCTTGGCGAGAGTGGCCTGCGCCTGGTTCGCGGTGCCGAGCACCTCGCAGAGCAGCTCCAGAGAGCGCAGATCCGTCTCCGCGAGCGTCCGCTGAGCGCATATCGGCGGCGCCAGGCGGAGCCATTCCGGCCGCGCCAGCTCAGTCAGGTGCGCCGGAGGGTCAGGGATGGTGACCACCCTGCGGGATCGAGACTTTCGCGCGGTGCGGTCCTGCCGGAAGGTGCCGGCAGTGCGCTTCGCGCGGTCCGTCTTGCGGTAATTCGGCATCTCTCAGGCCCTCGGCGAAAAGTATGGGAAGTGACAGCGAGAAAATTTGACCACACGCCGGTCGCGTGTCTGCCGTTTTTTCAGGCTCGAAAACCCCCTATCCCTCAATGACTTACAGCACTGTTCAAACATCGTGTCTGCCTCCTTTGTTGGGATGCGCGCGGTTGTGGCAGCGTCGATGCACTGCCGCGAGGTTCGCCGGGTCGTCTGAGCCTCCGTCCCTGCGCTCGACGATGTGATGCGCCGTGTCGGCTCCCGCCAGTCCGCAGTGCCGGCATATGCCGCCGTCCCGTTGCACAACGAAGTCCCGCACCCGACGCCATGCGCGGCTTTGGTAGAACGGGTCGGTGCGCTTCACTGACGGCGACCAGCCGACCGGACGATGCAATGGCGGTCGTGATGGCATCAGAAGTTCTCTGGATCGCTCACGCCGAAGAGCGTCCGGTTGACTATCTGCAGCACGTCGGATCGCTGAATGAATGCCAATTGCTCGGCGATCTCTCTGGGCGTGCGTCCCTTGTCGTGCTCACGCAGGATGTGCACGTCCAGCGCCTCGCGATAAGGCGCCCATTGACTCTCGGTCAGTGCCCCGGGGCACGGACCGAACTGCGACCACGGCACACTGCCAGGGTGTTCCGCCAGGAACTTCTCGACGTCGGCTATGGTGAGCGTTGTTTGACGGTCAATGATCTCCGTCTGGGCCAGCGAGTACTCGAGCGCCGGCATGATCTCGTCGCGCAGGTAGACGTAGACGGTCGCGAGAAACTCGAGCTGATCGCGCCTGATGCCGGTCTTGGGGTTTCCGATCCGGCATCGAGGGTCGAACTGCGCGGTATGCTCCTCGAGTTCCGAGAGCTCGAGTTCCGCGCAGAGCAAAGTGGCGCAAGCTGCGCCACTAAAGAAACCAGGTAAGGGACGCGGGCGAATGCGGTCCGTCAGTCTGCGCCGAGGCACGAATCTAGCGAGCCGCTTCTCCACCAGGAGCCGGCGCGTTGCGGCGTCGGCGACATTGCTCTCGTCTGTCATGTAGATCTCCGAGTGATGAGGTTTGATGCTTGCTCCCGTCTCTTCGCCGCGTCCCATTCGGTCGCGACACGGTTTCGGCCTGGCCTCTTCGCTGGCGGGTGCCGTCGGTAGTATTCGCGCCAGTGCCGCGCGCAGCGTCGCGCCCAGCCGCTCCAGCGTTTCCTCATGGCGTTTCTCCGAGCAGCTCGGCCACTGCGCCCTCGCTGATCCCGATAGCCGAGGCAACGTCGGCGACCGTCAGTCCATTGGCACGAAGCTCTCGAGCTGCTACGCGCGCGGCGTCACGATCGGGAGGTGATTGCCGGTCCCGGCCGGCGAGTGCTTCGCGATAGGCTTGGCGCTGGCGATCAGCGAATACCCGGCGCACGTCCGCTTTCGTCGTCATGCTTGCATCCGCTCCGGATTGCTAGCGCGATAGCATTTGGTCGAGCAATTGCTGCGACCACGGGCGAGAAGGCGGAAGCGGTTGCGGTCCATTCGCTTTATCGAACCTTCACTCGTGAGTGAAGGTTCCAGATCGTGACGCTGGCCAATATCTGTTTCACCGAGCAACTGCCCGATCCGCGCCTCAACGCGCCGCTGCGCGCCGAGCGCCGAGTTTTTGGAACCCAGGGACGCGCCCGCATGCGAATGCATGAGAGCGCGGAGCCCTGGGCCAGTCGTCGATGCAATGATGATGTCAGCATCGTCCGGCCAGACTGTTCTCCGGGGCCGGAACTCGTTGCCAAACGCGAGCGCGCGCGATTGAGCGGAAAGCCTGCAAAAACCGATAGAAGAAGCGCACAGGACGTGGTTTTTAAGTCGGGGGAGGGGATGGGATAGGGGATGGGGATGGGACAGGGGGAAGAGGCTCAATCCTTCACCCTCAAAAGCTGGTCCACTACCGAATATTGGGCTTCGGGAGGTATCGGCCGCTGATTGCGTCCGCGCTCGACTGTCCGCACCTTCCCGACGATGATGACGTTCTCGTAGCGCGACATCGGGAGCCGGTCGAGCCGATTCGCGTTCACTGGAAACAGCGTCATGAACTCGCGCAGGAAGTCGCCCTTGCGGCCCACCTTGAACCGGCCACCTTTGCCCGGCTTGCCGATCAGTCGCGTCGCGCCGTAGTAGCGCGGGATGCGCTTCTCGAAGTGATCCCCGAAGGTGATGATCGAGAACCAGAGGAATAGCTTCGGCCGGTCGAAGATGCGCTTGGTCTCGTGATAGAGAAACCGCAGGTCGTACTCGCCTGGCGGGACGAGCTCGAGCGGTTCGCCATCGAGTTCCGCGAATTGTTGAGCGCCCATTCATGCGACGCCCCGCCGACTGGTCGGCAAGAGCCGCCTGAGCGCCGGATATCGGCGCATGCATCGCTCGCAGAAATGGGCCGCGGATGGCGTCGCGCATGATGCGCAGCGCGTGCGCTCAGGGCGCCGGTAGGTTAGAATCTGCACTGTTGAGTCCTTTGAGAGAACCGCGTTGCTCTGGCCGGGCGCGCGGTTTTCTCGTCTCTGGGGTTTGGGAATCCGCCTCGATCTCGCGCACGATGGCCTCGACTAGGAGGTCGATCAGGCCGTCGTACTTCGCGAGGTGAGCGGGGAGGGTCATAGCTCAGGCGACCGCGTGTCCCGCTACCCGCCGTGACGCCAAGTGACTGCGCGCGGCCTCAATGTCGTCCTGCCCGAACAGTCGGCGGCCCCACTGGTCCCGGGCCGGGCGTACGACGCCCTGCCGATCGAGGCGCCGGAGCGTCCCCTCCGGGCAGGGAACCTCGCGTGCCGCTTCTGCGATGCCTTTGGATTTCACGGTTTGCACCTCATTTCGCTCGTTTGCCGCGCTACTGCTCTTGCGCGATAGCCTATAGACTGGCATAGTCTCTAGGACGCCTAGAATCGGCGGCGGAATTGGGACGGTTTAGTGGCAGCGCGCTTTGTTCTGAAAAACCTTGTGACGGCACCGGCGAGCGACGATGAGCTTGTGGAAGCGCTGATCGCGTATGCGAACGGGTCCGACGTTCTGATCGCGGGGCAGGACCGCCGCTTCGGCGAACCGCATTCACAAGCGAAGCAGCGGGACACCTACATCAGGGCGCTCGAGCGCGTGGTCGGCGGCCGTCCCACGCTACCTATGTTGCTCGATGACGCCACGGGCAGACTGCTGCCGGCGCTCGCGGCCATTCGATTGGGGCGCAACGCGAGCTCCCTGCCTCCAGAACTGCGCGCTATGGCCCGCGTGAAAGCGGAGCGCGTGCTGGTCGCGCGCCCCGGCGGCTATTCGCTCGCGTACTACAGACATTTTCCGAGCGTTGCGGGTGCGCTGTCGGAAGCCGTGGTGTTGATTCAGGATCCGGCGCGACCGTACGCGAAAGCGCTCTGCCGCTGTCAGTACCCCGCTTGTCAGAACTTCTACTTCGCCCGCAAAAATCCGCGCGGCGGCCCAGCAAATAGAACCTACTGCGACCCCGAGCATCGCCGGTTACACAACAACTCGGCCGCGAGGAAACGACAATGAGAGCAGCTCTGACTTCGATGGGTCCGCGAGTTCGCGCCCGCTCGCGCCAAGGCCGCTGTTTTGAGCTTGCTGGCAAGGGCCAACAGCGCGATCCGTCTTGGATATTGGTCCACGGCACCATCTACGGCTGGATAGCCCACGCGTGGCTCGAGAAGGACGGCACCGCCTACGACGCAGTGATCGACCGCTTCGTGCCGGTGCCGCAATACGAGCGCGAGTTCGACGCCATCGCGGAGCGCCGATACGGTCCGCGAGAGGCGGCCGAGGCGATGTTATCGGGGCCGCAGGGGCGACACACATGGGGGCCGTGGCACGAGAGCGCGGGCAATGTGCAAGGGCTTCTCGTTGGGAGAGAAAAATGAGGTGTGCTCTCTACGCGCGCTACTCGACCGACCTGCAGCGCGAGCAGTCAATCGAGGATCAGTTCAGAGTCGCCGAGCGCCTCGCCGAGCGGCACGGCTTCACAGTCGTCGCGAAGTTCTCCGACCAGGCAGTAAGCGGCGGCACGACACAGCGGCCCGGTTACCAGAAGCTACTGGGGGCGGCGCGCCGGCATGAGTTCGACGTGATCGTTGCCGAGGATACGTCTCGGCTCTGGCGCAATCTCGCGGAGCAGGCGCCGCGTCTGGCCGAACTTGCGGACCTTGGCATCGCCGTCGTCACGCACGATCTCGACACGCGCCACGAATCGGCCGAGATCATGGGAGCGGTCGGCGGCGCTATGGCAACCGCATATCGGAAAGAGATTGCCCGCCGCACAAGGCGCGGCCTCGAGGGTCTGGCGCGGGCGGGCAAGTCTGCTGGTGGCCGGTCCTACGGGTACATTCCGGCGGCGCTGTCATCGACAGGACAGGTCGAAATCGACCAGGAGCAAGCGGCCGTCGTGCGTCGGATATTCCAGCTCTACGCTGATGGTCATGCGCCCCGAGCTATCGCCTCAGCGCTCAACCGGGAGAACGTGCCGTCACCGGGCTCGACGTGGGGTCGCGAGCTGCGTCGCAAGCGCGGATGGGTGCATTCCGCCATCAATGGCAATCCGGCTCGCGGGCTCGGCATCCTGAACAATGACGTCTATCGCGGCGTCGTGGTCTGGAACCGCTCGCGCTGGATTCGCTCGGCGGCCGATTCAAGCAAGCGCCGGCAGGTATTGAATCCGAAAAAGGAATGGATCACTCGGCAGGACGAGCGGCTGCGCATCGTGAGCGATGAGCTATGGGAGCGCGTGAAGGCGCGCCAGGCGGCGCAGACGCACCGGATCGGCGAGCGGGTGAGCCGTGGCCTGTCCAAAGGGGCCGCGATCCGCACCGGGACCGGCGGCAAATTCCTGCTTTCAGGGCTCCTGCGCTGCGGCCACTGCGGCTCGGCGTATGCCATTGCCGGAGTCGATCGGTACGCCTGCAGCGGCCATACGAATGGAGGGGATGCGCTCTGCGCGAACAATGCCATGCTCCGGCGCCAGGTCGCCGAGGCCGAGGTGCTCTCCGGCATCAAGCGCGAGCTGCGCTCGCCGGAGGTGATCGAGGAGCTCGTCCGCCGAGTCCGGGCGGCTCTGCGCGAGCGCAAGGCAAAAACCCCGGATCAGTCTGCGCGCATCAAGCGGCTGCAGGCCGAGGTCGACAATCTCGCCGAGGCGATCGCATCCGGTGCTCTCAGAGCGTCGCCGACGATTGCAGCGAGGCTCACTGCCGCGGAGAGCGAACTCGAGCGGTTGACTGCGGGCAACGCGGAGCCTGCCCGCGTGGTCGACGTGACGCCGTTACTTGCGGATCTCCCGGCCCGCGCCGAGCGAGCGCTTGAGCGCCTCGAGGTGACGCTGGCGGGCGGCGATGTCCCGAAGGCACGCGAGGAGATCCGCGGCCACGTCGGCACGGTGACGGTCGAGGCCGATGAACGGGAGATCAGACTCTATGGGGAGCGGAACGTCGCGGCCGTTCTGCTGAGGGTCGCTGGCGCGGCCCATTCAAGTATCGATGGTAGCGGGGGCAGGATTTGAACCTGCGACCTTCGGGTTATGAGCCCGACGAGCTGCCAGACTGCTCCACCCCGCAACCGATTGATTTCCCTTTGTTTCTGGCGAGTTCCCACGCCGACCGGGAGCTTAATACGGCTATCGGTCCTGCAGAAGTGTCCAAGCCACCCCGTCCAGGGGGCGGCAATCATACCGCCTCTGCCCAAGGACACAAGACCTATTCCAGGGTCATGGTCCTGGCCGAGGTGCAGCTTCCTCGACGCTCTCGAGCAGCCCTCAGTCGCGCCTCATGGCCCGTCGGTCAGTATTCGTCCTCTGCGGAAACTACCCATTGGACTTCAACAGCATGGGCATGAGAATCCGAGCGGTGTTATGTGGCGCAAAGCATCGGCTACTGGGCGCGGATGCGCGTAGACGCAGAGGATGGAGGGGAGGGCTCGTCATGATCACGATTTCTCGTATCGCTCAGGCATCGCTTGCGGCGATCGCGCTGGCGCTGGCAAGCGCAACGGCTCTCGCACAATCGAACGCCCCGGTTCAGGAGGTCGAGGTCACTGCCTTCAGGCCGATGATTATCACGCTTCAAGACAAAGCCGGGCGTCAGGTCGATATCATCCGACTGTCGAGAGTGGTCAGTTATTCTGACCTTGACCTTGCAACCTCCACTGGCGCCGAAGCGCTGAGGAAGCGCGTCAGGCGAGCGGCAATGGGGATCTGCGTGGAGCTCAAGCAGGAGTACCCGAACACAACTCAATACGGCTCGTGCTACAAGGAAGCCGTCGACAGCGGGATGCCTCAGGTCGATGCGGTCGTTGCCGCCGCGCAAGAGATGAAGAACCGCTCCGCGCAGCCACCTCCCTGACAGCCCTGAGATCTCGGGAGGGCCTCAGGCGAGCGGGGCTCGCTCGGGCAGATCCGCCACCATCAGCTCCCGCAGCACCTCGGGGTCGACGGGCTTGATGAGGTGGTGATCGAAGCCAGCGGCGCGCGAACGCTCGCGGGCTTCGGGAGTGCCGTATCCGGTGAGCGCTACGAGCAGGACGCGGCTGCCCGTCGGCTCCTTGCGGAAGCGGCTTGCGATCTGATAGCCGTCCAGCCCCGGCAATCCGACATCGATCACGGCGATGTCCGGCAGCTCGGCTTTGAGCAGCTCCAGTCCCTGGCGGCCCTCCTCGGCTTCCATGACCTCGTGTCCTGCGAGCTCGAGCATCATCCGAAAAGTCTCGCGGGCATCCCGGTTGTCCTCGATCAGGAGGATCCGGCGCGGTACCGCCGGCCGCTGCCTCTCGGGTGAGGCGGGCGTGGCGCGCGGCGGCGTGGCCTTCGGCAGCCGAATGATGAACGTGCTCCCACGACCCGGCCCCTCGCTCGCGGCCGTTACGCTCCCTCCATGCAGCTCGACGAGACGGCGCACGAGAGTGAGCCCGACGCCGAGGCCGCCCTGAGCGCGATCGAGCGTTCGCTCGCCCTGCACGAACGGCTCGAAGATCTGCGGCAGCAGGTCGGGCGCGATTCCCAGCCCATCATCCATCACCCGAAGGACGATCTCATCACCTTCCGCCGCGAGCGTGACGCGGATCGTTCCGCTCGCGCTCGTGTACTTGATCGCGTTCGAGAGAACGTTGATGAGGATCTGCTCGATCCGCACCGGGTCTCCGTAAATCCAGTGCTGTGTGCCATCGAGCCCGAGCTCGATCCGCCGTTTCTCGGCCCGCGGCTCGAGCTGCACGATGCACCGGTGAACGGCCTCGTCCAAGTCGAGCGCGGCGCCTGAGAGGGCCACCTTGCCGGTGATCACCCGCGCCACCTCGAGCAGGTCGTCGACGAGGCGCGAGAGGTTACGGGTCTGGCGGCCAATGATGGTTCGAGCCCGCTTGGTAACCTGCTCATTGCCGCTGGCGCCCTGCAGAACCTCGAGCGCCGCGCTGATCGCGCTCAGCGGATTGCGCAGCTCATGGGCCAGCATCGCCATGAATTCATCCTTGGCATGACTTTGCTGCTGCGCCCGCTCGAGGCCGACCTGCGCATCGGAAAGCTCGGTCAGATCGGTAACGATGAGGCTGCGCCGCTCGACCTCCTCGGTCGCCGTGCTGGTCAGCGATAGCAGCACGTCCAGCGCGCGCCCGTCATGGGTGCTGAGCCGTGTGCGCCGCTTGCCGCCGCCGGTGGCGAGCAATGAGTCGAGCACCGTGCGGGCATCGCTCGCGAAGTAGCGCGCCACCGGGCCGCCGATGACCTCCTGCAGCGGCGTCGCGACCAGTCTGGCGAAGCTCTGGTTGCAATAGAGCACATCTGCGTCGGAGCTCAGGATCGCCGCCCCGTCCTGCATCTGCTCGACGAGCGTCCGGTACGGGGAGTCGGCATTGCGCAGGGTGTAGACCCGCTCGCCCGTATCGCCCTGCACGACCAGCGCATCGATCTCGCCGGAGCGAATGGCGCGCAGCGTTTCCTCGGCTTCGCTGAGGCGGGCCTGAAGCACTTCGAGGTTCAGATGGGTCTTCGAGTCACGCTGCATCGGCGCTATTGCCTCTCAGTTGGCGGTGGGCTCGGGCGGGGGGAATCCCAAAGCGGAACGCACTCGCTCCTGGTTCGAAAGATCGCCCACCAGCCGCCGTTTCGGTAGCGGCGCGCGCTTCACCAGGGTCGGCGCGGCGACCAACTGCTCCTCGCGCGCGAGGGCGGGCTGCTGGTAGAGATCGAAGATGCGCAACGTATGCCGGCCCTCCAGGTGCCTCCTGCAGAAGGAGCGCAGATTCCCGATCGCCCGCGCCGAGCGAGGCGTCATGCCGGTGATATAGAGGCACAGATCATAGCGCTCAAGGGCGGCTGTCGCGGCGGGCATCACCCTACTCTCGCGTTCCCTGTCGTGTTGGTCGTTCACTTTTGCCTTCAGGCGCGCCGCAGGTCGAGGCCTACCAGTACGCGCTCGGTGTTGGAGAGGTCGCCGATGATTTTCTTCACCGGCTCGGGGAGCTGGCGCACCAGGGTGGGAACCGCGAGGATCTGGTCACCGCGCGCGAGTTGCGGATTCTGCAGCAGATCGATGATCTCGATCCGGTAGCGGTTCGCCAGGTGCTCTTCGCAGATGCGCTTGAGATTCGTGAACGCGCGCACGCATTTCGGCGTCTGGCCCGCGATGTAAAGACGCAGCACGAATTGCTCCGGCTGCTCCAACTCCACTTTCGCCGCACGCCGTGACACGGCTTTCAACCTTCGGGAGCGGAGACCTGAAAGCCCCGCTCCGTCATCTTGAAATCATACACGCTGCTCGAATGAGCCATTCCCCGTGCCTTCAGCACCGAGATCTGCCGACGGCGGCCGCCAGCCGCTCTCTCGAGCGTCAGGAGGATCCAGGCGTCCATGAGCGATGATACTCCGGCCTCCGTCGCCTGCAGCTCGACCGCGCCGGGAGAAAGACTGGTGAAGAGCGCCGTCACGCTGCGGATCTTGAGATAATCGATGAGACGCACCAGCATGGAGCGGACCTCGGCTTCTCCTCCAAGCGTCAGCAGGTCAGTGATGGAGTCGACCACGACCGTCTCCGGCCGCAGCTCATCGACCGTGCGGAACATCGCCGCGAGATGCGCCTCGAGTCCGAAGCGCGACGGCCGCTCGGCGAGCATGTACAGCAGTCCGCGCTCGCACCATCGCGCCAGATCGATGCCGATCGAGCGCATGTTGCGGATCATCTGCTGCTGCGATTCCTCGAGCAGAAACAATGCGCAGCGTCCGCCTCGGCGGCAGGTCGCGTCCGCGAAGCTCGCCGCCAGGCTCGATTTGCCGCTACCGGCCGTGCCGGAGAGGAGTACGGTACTGCCCTTGTAGAAACCTTCACCGCCCAACACCTTATCGAGCGCCGCAACGCCGCTCGAGAGGCGCTCCGTCGGCGCCTCATGGTCGAGCTTGAGCGAGGTGACCGGCAGAACGCTCAAGCCGTGCCGATCGATGAGGAAGGGATATTCATTGGTGCCGTGGAAGGAGCCGCGGTACTTGACGATTCGCAGCCGCCGCGTGGAGAGCTCCTCCCGTACCCGATGATCCAGCAGGATCACCGCATCGGTGACGTACTCCTCGAGGCCCTGGCGTGTCAGGGTATCCTGGCCGCGCTCGCCGGTAATGACGGTGGTGAGATGTCTCTCCTTCAGCCAGCGCAGGAGCCGGCGCAGCTCGGCGCGGAGGACGCTCTCGTTGGAAAGACCGCCGAAGAGCGACTCGATGGTGTCGAGCACCACGCGCTTTGCGCCGATAGTGCGTACCGCGTGCTCGAGCCTGACGAAAAGACCCTCGAGATCGTACTCGCCGGTCTCCTCGATCTCGCTGCGATCGATGTGAACGTAGTCGACGATGAGTTTCCCTTGGGCGATCAGCTGCGGCAGATCGAACCCGAGCGAGGCCACATCGCAGGCGAGATCCTCGGCGCTCTCCTCGAAGCTGATGAGTACACCGGGTTCGCCGAAGTGCCGCGCGCCATTGACGAGAAAGCTGATCCCGACCAGGGTTTTGCCGGACCCCGGCCCTCCACACACGAGCGTCGGCCGGCCGGCCGGAAGGCCGCCGCCGGTGATCTCATCGAGACCGCCGATCCCGCTCGGAGTTTTCTTGAGTGCGGAGTGAATGATGTGGGTGAGCTCCGGCATCGCGGCAGTGTAAGCGGTTGTTGACAAGCGGCAAAGCTTGAGCGCTGCCGTCGTGGGGGCGGCCGGCCGCGTCACCTCGAGAGAGTTCCCTCAGCGGATATGCTTTCGCAGCTTTGCAGCAAGCTTGGCGCCCGCCTCGGCCTCGAGCGTGCCGGCTGGCCATCCGAGGGCCAGGCCCTGATCGTGGCTGGGCTTCGGAATGATGTGAAAGTGCACGTGCGCGACCGCTTGGTGCGCCGCGGTGCCGTTGTTCTCGAGCACGTTGTATTCCTTCACGCCGCTGACCGCGATCACGGCGCGGCAGATGCGCGGCAGTACGCGCCCGAGCGCCGCCGCGGACTCATCCGAGAGCGCATCGAGAGTGGGCGCAGGCTCCTTGGGGATCACGAGAGTGTGACCGGTGCTGAGCGGATTGATGTCGAGGAAGGCAAGGACGTGCGCATCCTCGTAGACCTTGTGGCAGGGAATCGCGCCGCTCAGGATCTTGCCGAAAATGGTCTCTGGCATGGAAGCCCCCTCGATCCGTGTCCGAAGACCCGCATTGTCGCTCAACCCGAGCTGCCGCGCCCGGCTGGAACACCGATGCCACTCGATCGTCTACCCGGGAAGGCGGATGAATTGCAGGGCGGTTCGCGGAGCCGCGGACTGTGCGGCGGAGATGCGCATGCTCGAGTCACTGCTGCGTTGGTTTTCACCGTTTCGGCTGATGAAGGACGTGAGCTGCGGGACACCCGAGGAGCGCATCGCCGCTTACCGGCACAACCGCCGCAGGCGGGGTGAGCTTACGGCCTGCATGCGTCGCTGGGTCGTGCTGCTCGCGGCCGCGGCGCTACTGACGGCGAGGCTCGATGCGCTCGGCGCTGACGCGGAGCTGCCGCGGGTGTTTGCCTATCTTGCGGCAGCCTGCGCCACGGTGGTGGTCTGCGGTCTGTGCGTGCTTTTCATCACCGCCTACGTTTACATCTATCTCACCACTCACGACCGATGATGCAGCGCGAGGTGATGCCATGGCAGAAGTGACGACCAATCACGAGACGATCCGGAAATGGGCCGAAAAGAAAGGCGGAAAGCCTGCCGCAGTGGCGCGCACCCATCAGGGCGGGGATGTCGGAATCGTGCGAATCATGTTCCCGGATGCGCCGCAGTCGGAGCATCAGGCCTTGACGGAGATTTCCTGGGATGAGTTCTTCGAGGAATTCGAGCAGCGCAAGCTTGCCCTGCTTTACGAAGAGGACGGCCTCTTCTCGAAGATCATCGGCCGGGACACCGCCGAGCGGCGCAGCCACGGGGAGTCAGGGGCTTCCCGCCACGACTCAGGTACGCGCCACTAATGCCGCGGAGGTAGGGTGATGCCGAGCCGCCGCATCTTGCGGTAGAGCGTGTTGCGGCCGATGCCGAGCTTGTGCGCCACGCGGCTGATGTTGCCGTGGTGCAGCTCGATCTCCTTGAGCAGCGCGCCGCGCTCGGCTCTCTCGAGAGGGTTCAGGCCTTGCGCCTCGGGAGGCAGCTCACACTCTTCGGCCTCCACCGTCTCCGGCTCGCCCACGCCGTAGTCGGCGGGCAGGCAGCTGCCGTCGAGCCGGTCCCCCGAGCGCATGGCGATCATCCCACGCAGCACGTTGCGAAGCTGACGGATGTTGCCCGGCCAGGCGTAGGCGCGAAGCGCGTCGGCGAGCTCGTCTCCCAACAGCACCGACGGAGTCGCCGCGCTTTCCTGCGCGAAGATATGGCGGATGAGCGCCGCCTTGTCCTTGCGCTCGCGCAACGGCGGCAGCGTCAGCACCAGGCTCTGCAGCCGATAGAAGAGGTCCTCGCGGAACTCTCCGCGCCGCACCTTCTCCTGCAGTCCGCCGCGAGCCGCGCTCACCACCCGGACATCGATGCGCACCGGCGCCTCGCCGCCCGGCCGCAGCACCTCCCGCTCCTCGATGATGTGCAGCAATCTCGCCTGCAGCTCGAGGGGCAGCTCGCCGACGTCATCGAGGAACAGCGTGCCACCGTTTGCCTGCACGATGCGCCCGAGGTCCTCATCGGCCGGCACGGGCTCCGCGCCTGGCTCCGCGCCCTCGAGCGGCGGGGTGCCCGGGGTGGACACTGGAGCGGGCGGCGTGCCCCGCGCAGCGCAGGCGCGGCCGAAGAGCTCCTGCGCGAGCTGCTGCTCGGGCAGGGAGCTGCAGTTCACCGCGACGAAGGGCTTGTCGGCTCGGTCGCTCGAGGCATGCATGGCGCGGGCGAAGAACTCCTTGCCGGTGCCGGACTCCCCGAGGAGCAGGATCGGCACCTCGCGGGACTGCGTCCGCCGCGCGGCCTGGATGTTGCGCGCCATCATCGGATCGCCGAAGTCGAGCTCATCGAGGGGGCTGCGCGCGGGGTCGGGAAGCGGCAGCTCCTCGATCCGCGCCAGGCGCTGCTTGCCCGGGGCTCGCTTGGACTGCGGCGCCTGGGCGACGGCGAAGAACCGGCCGCCGTGGCGGGCATCGTAAATGGGCAGCGCATGGAAGGACTTCTTCTGGCTGCGGCCGACGAGCGCACTGAGTGAGATGTTAAAGACGCGCTCGAGCGGCGCCCCGGTGAGCTCGGTCGCATTCTTGACGCCGAGCTGGAAGAGGGCGTTGCGATCGAGCGCGGCGATCGCCCCCGAGGCATCGAGCGCGATGATGCCTTCGCTCCAGGTGCCGACCAGCTCCGGCCGGCTGTGGAAGCGCACCACGAACTCGTCCTTGAAGCGGTAGAGGAAGAGGCGATTCTCGATCATCTGCGCCGACATGTTGACGAGCACGAGCGTGTGCTGCTGCGCGCGGTCGGACTCCCCCGAGGCATCGAGCACCGCCACGAGGTCGCCGCGATAGTCGAAGATGGGCGCCGCGCAGCAGGTGAGCCCGATGTTGCGCGAGAAAAAGTGCTGGTCGCGGTGCACGATGAGCGGTGCCCGCTCGAACAGGCACGTGCCCATGCCGTTGGTGCCGCCGTGCTCTTCGCTCCATACTGCCCCGAGCACCAAGCCGGTGCGAAAGGCGGCATTGCGGAAGCTCAGGTCGCCGTAGTAGTCAAGGAGCACGCCGTCCCGGTCCGTGAGGATGATGGAGTAGCCGGAGCCGGCGAGCTGATGATAAAGATGCGCCATTTCCGCATCGGCAAAAGAGACCAGCTCGAGGTTGCGCTCCTTGCGCGCGAGCCGCTCGTCCCGGGGCAGGACGTAGGGCTCCCGCTGTGACTGTGGATCGAGGTGGTACTGGGTGAGGCAGCGCAGCCAGGAACGCTTTACGTATTCGGGCGTGCCCGAGCCCTCGTCGCGCGCGGTACCTCGCAGTACCGATTGGATGTAGCGGGCGTGACTGCCGATCGGCTGCAGCATGGGATCCCCTCTCGATCGTGCGAGAGATATTATGCCACGCTCCTCCTTTGCGTCGCCCGAGCATCGAAACCGGTACAGCGGAGCAGGGTACTGTTCCGTATTGGAACAAGAGCTTCGTACCGGGCAGCCGGCAACCGTCCGGGGCGAATTCAGGCGGTTGCCGACGCTAAACTCGTGCCCCACCCGCGGATGGGCTTGGACTTAGAGCATTCAGCATGAAAACCAAAGCAGCCATTGCGTACGCGGCTGGCAAGCCGCTGGAGATCGTGACGCTCGACCTCGAAGGCCCGAAGGCCGGTGAAGTGCTGGTCGAGATCAAGGCGAGCGGCGTCTGTCACACCGATGAATTCACCCGCTCGGGCGCCGACCCGGAGGGGCTCTTCCCCGTGATCTTCGGCCACGAGGGCGCGGGAATCGTGGTCGAGACCGGACCGGGGGTCACCTCGGTCAAGAAAGGCGATCACGTCATTCCGCTCTATACGCCGGAATGCCGGCAATGCAAATCCTGCCTGTCGCGCAAGACCAACCTCTGCACGGCGATCCGCGCCACTCAGGGCAAGGGCGTGATGCCCGATGGCACCAGCCGCTTCTCGATCGGCGGCAAGATGGTGCATCACTACATGGGCTGCTCGACCTTTTCCAACTATACCGTGCTGCCGGAAATCGCCGTCGCCAAGATCCGCGAGGATGCGCCCTTCGAGAAGGTCTGTTACATCGGCTGCGGCGTGACGACCGGCGTCGGCGCCGTGATCAACACTGCGAAAGTCGAGCCCGGAGCCAACGTGGTCGTGTTCGGCCTCGGAGGCATCGGTCTCAACGTGATCCAGGGAGCGCATCTGGTCGGGGCCAACAAGATCATCGGCGTCGACTTGAATCCCCGCCGCAAGCCGCTCGCGGAGCGCTTCGGCATGACGCACTTCGTCAATCCCAAGGAAGTCGGCGGCGATCTGGTGCAGCATCTGGTCGCCCTCACCGACGGCGGAGCGGACTACAGCTTCGAGTGCGTGGGCAACGTCGATCTCATGCGCCAGGCTCTCGAGTGCTGTCACCGCGGCTGGGGCGTGTCGGTCATCATCGGGGTGGCCGGGGCAGGACAGGAGATCAAGACCCGGCCCTTCCAGCTGGTCACCGGGCGGGTATGGAAGGGGACCGCATTCGGCGGTGCGCGCGGCCGCACCGATGTCCCGAAGATAGTCGACTGGTACATGGACAAGAAGATCAACATCGACGATCTCATCACGCACGTGATGCCGCTCGAGAAGATCAACGACGCGTTCGATCTCATGCACAGGGGCGAGTCGATCCGCTCCGTCGTGACGTTCTGAAGCCAACAACTCCTGCGAGGATAAACATATGGCCATCTCCATCCATCCGGCGGTCGATCGCGGCGTCAAGCCCGGTAATTCAGGGTTCGCGGGCGGCACGCTCACCTGCAAATGCACCAGCGCACCGGTCACGGTGAGCCTCGGCAGCAATGTCGCCTACGACCACGTCTGCGGCTGCAGCAAGTGCTGGAAGCCGCAGGGGGCGCTCTTCTCGCTCGTGGCGGTCGTGCCGCGCGAGAAGCTCTCGGTGACCGCCAATGCGCAGAAGCTGAAGATCGTCGATCAGAATGCGCCCATCCAGCGCTATGCCTGCACCGGCTGTGGCGTGCACATGTACGGCCGCATCGAGAACAAGGGTCACCCCTTCTACGGGTTCGATTTCGTCCACCCGGAGCTCTTCCGCGAGCAGGGCTGGGCGGCGCCGGATTTCGCCGCCTTCGTATCCTCCATCATCGAGTCGGGGTTCCCGCCCGGGAAGATGGGCGAAGTGCGCGCTCGTCTCAAAGAGCTGAAGCTCGAGCCCTATGACTGTCTCTCGCCGGGTCTGATGGACGCGATCGCGACCCACGCCGCCAAGGCGAAAGGCACTCTCGCGGCTTAACGCAGGAGCGAGGGCGTCAGCTCGCCGACGGACCGGCAGCCCAACTGGCCGAGCACGCGATCGAGCTCGACGGCGAGCATGTCGAGGGTGCGTCGCACCCCATGCTCGCCGCCGGCCGCGAGGCCGTAGAGCGCCGCACGCCCGATCATCACCGTATGCGCTCCGAGTGCGAGCGCCTTCGCGATGTCGCTTCCGCGACGAAAGCCGCTGTCGATGACGATGGTGAGCCGGCTGCCGACGGCGGCCGCGATCTCTCCGAGCACCTCGATGGGCGCGACACAGTGATCGAGTTGGCGGCCGCCGTGATTGCTGAGCACGATGCCCTCGCACCCCGCCTCGAGGGCGCGGCGCGCATCTGCCACGGTGAGCACGCCCTTCACGAGCAGCTTGCGCGGCCAGTGGCGGCGGATCCAATCGATGTCCTGCCAGGTGATGGTCGGCTCGAACATCTGGGGGACGATGGTGCTGCCGCCGACTGCGCTCGCCGCCCCGGCGGGTAGAAACGCCTCGATGTTGCGAAACCGAGGCACGCCCTGTCGCAGCAGCACCTCGAATATCCAGCGCGGGTGGCGCAGGGCATCGAGCACGGCGCGCGCGCGCGGCTTGCCCGGCCGCGCGTAGCTGCGCTTGTCCCATTCCCGATTGCCGAAGACATTGGCATCCGAGGTAAATACCAGCGCCTCGTAACCCGCAGCGGCCGCCCGGGCCATGATGTCCTCCGCGATGAGGCGATTTTTCATCACGTAGAGCTGCATCCAGAGCCGCCCGCCCGCTGCGGCTGCTACATCCTCGAGGCGGCTCGTGGAGAGCGTGCTCAGGGTGTAGGGGATCCCGAAAGCGGCCGCGGCCCGCGCCAGGGCGAGATCTCCGTCCGGATGCAACATGCCATTGAGGCCGGTCGGCGCGATGGCAAGCGGAGCGCTGCAGGGGCGGCCGAAGAGCGAGCTCTGGAGCGTGCGCCCGGCGGTATCGATGAGCGTCCGCGGCGAGAATCGTAGCGCGGCGAAAGCCTCGCGGTTGCGCCGCAGCGTCGCCTCGTCCTCGGCTCCTCCTTCGACGTATTCGAACACGAACCCCGGCACGCGCCGACGCGCGATCTCGCGCAGGTCAGCGACGTTCAGGGCGCGGGCGGCATCGCGCGCGCTGAACGGTCGCCGCTTCCAGGGCATGGCGAGCTACTCGAGCGCAACGTCGAGACGCGAGGCATTGAAGGTGTTGGTTGCCGGATCGAAACTGCCGATCGCCACCACCCGGTAGACCTGCGTCGAGCCGTTCAAGGTGCTGGTGAGGTCGCTCGCGAAAGCGCTCGGAGTGCTGAACATCGACACGCCGTTGGTGGCATTGCCGATTGCGAACTGGGTGGCCGCCGCGATGTTGATGGTGGGGGTGCCCGCGAGCTTGGTCTGCTGCGGGCCTGTGTTCACTTCGGCAACGTTGGTGGAATTGAGATTGAGCGTGAGGCTCGTGCTGTCGTAGGAGGTGAAGGGAGCGATGCTCGCCGGGCTGCTGCCGATCCATTCGACGATGAGATCGGCCGGCTCGGCGGTGCCTACCGTCACCGCGGTCGCATCGAAGGCCGGCGGCGCGGAGCCGAAAGGCATCGGGAAGCCGTCGGCCCGCAGCAGCGTGCCGGCCGGGGTGGCGCTCTCGTCGACGGTCCCGGTGTTGATCGCGTAGCTCGCCGCCGTCGCGTCAGTGGCGCTCGAGGTTCCGGTGCCGGCAAAATTGAAGCTGCTCGGAGCGAAGCCTGCCGTGCCCATCGAGAGCAGGTTGAGGCTGGCCGAGCCCACGGTGCCGGAGTTGAGCGTGCCCCAGATCGGGGTCGACTGCAGCCGCACTGCACCTGTGGTGGCATCGAACGAGAACCCGTTGCTGGGGGCGGCCGGCCCGACGCCGACCGCATCGATCTGCGAGCCGACGGAGATCGAGTGAATCGAGAAGGTTCCGCTCTTGCCATCCTCGGTGACCGGCGTGGACGAGCTAAGTTTGACGGTGGCGGTCGGGAAGTACGTGAAGCACAGATTGCTCTGGCAGTACCCCGCGTAATAAAGGTAGGTTGCGCCGATCACCGTGAGGGTGTCGCCACTGATGGCCGAGACGATGCCGCGCACGTGCTCGAAGGCACCGTTGGAGACGGCTGTCCCGGCATAGACCTGGGTGGCATTGAAAGCCGGTGTGATGGTCGACATGTCGCCCAGGGTGCCGTAAGCGGTCATGGGTGTGCTCGGTGCCAGTCCCGCGGCCGCGCTGAGTCCGGCCGCGCCGGTGTAGACCTTGCCGTCGATGTTGAAGTAGGTGCTCGCGGTCGTGTTGACGGTGAGGGCGCCGACGGTGGAATAGACGTTGTCTTCGAACGGCCGGATGTTCTCGACGAAGTTGCTGGCGCCCGGATTGGAGACCACGAAGAGGCCGCGGGCTCGGACCGGCTCGCTGCCGGTGGGCGTCGCGGTCGCGGCCACGAACGGCCTCACCGTGACGGTGTTGCCGCTGATGGAATTCGAGGCGGCGAGGTCGAAGTCGAGCGCGAACGGCGTCGATCTGTTGTGGCCGACGACGAGCAGGTGTGCGGGGTCGAGCTTGACGGTGACATAGACGATGCCGGGATTGGCTTTGCTGGTGTTCCCGAGCGTCGCCACCGTCTTCTGGCCTTTGATGTAGACGAGCGCCTGCGAGTAGTCGAGACCGATCGAGACCGACTTATAGGTGCCGCTCGGGATGCCGACGGCATTCAGCAGCTCGGTGAGGTCGACCCGTTGGGTGAGATCGGCGAACTCCTCGGCGGTATAGCCGGCGGGATAGGCGATGTAGCCGTCGCTGCGCGTGAGGCTGTAGAGGCTCACACCGACCTCGTAGCTGGAAAAATCCCCCGCCGCGTCGGCATGCACGGTCACCACGGGCGTGCCGTTGCTGATATTGGTATTGGTGCTGCAGCCCCCGAGCGCCGCCGCGAGCGCCGCACCGAGACCGCAGATCCAGAGGCGCAGGGCGCCGGAAGCGCCCGTTGTTGCGCGAGCGCAGTCGAGAATCATCAAAAGCTCCCCCTGTCACACGGGATGGATAGGCACGTCCTCAACGCCGGGACCGTTTGGGACCCGCATGGCCTGGTTAGAGGTGCCGGCGGTCGTTCCGTTCACAATCTGCGGGTGGACCGCTAGTTTAGCCATTCTGGGGCCTCGACGCGCGCCCGCAAAGCCGCTACAGTGCGCCCCCCAGTCATGGGGCCCAAACCGGCCCCTTGCGCGCGGTGATGTCACCGGGCCGAACGGCTCCTCGTCCGCGCAAGCCAACATAGAGGTTTCCCGATACATGTCCTTCACGGATCTCGGGCTTGCGCCCGAGCTGTCGCGCGCCGTCGCCGAACAGGGCTACGAGACCCCGACCCCCATCCAGATGCGGGCGATTCCCGCCGTCATCGCCGGCCGCGACGTGCTCGCCGGCGCGCAGACCGGCACCGGCAAGACCGCGGCTTTCGTGCTGCCGATGCTGCAGGCGCTGGCCCAAGGTCCCGCCGGGCGCGCGCCGCGGGCGCTGGTGCTCACCCCGACGCGAGAGCTGGCCGCCCAGGTCGCGGAAAGTGCCCATCGGTACGGCCGGCACATGAAAACCCGCATCTGCGTGGTCTTTGGCGGCGTGAGCACCAAGCCGCAGATCGATGCGTTGCGCGCCGGGTGCGATCTTCTGGTGGCGACCCCCGGGAGGCTTCTCGATCTCTCGGGCCAGCGGGCGCTCGATCTTCGTGAGGTGCGCCAATTCGTCCTCGATGAGGCCGACCGGATGCTCGACATGGGCTTCATCCATGCCATCCGCCAGGTGTTGAAGCTGCTGCCGGACCGGCGTCAGAACCTGATGTTCTCCGCGACCTATTCCGATGACATCCGCGATCTCGCCACCCGTCTGCTGCGCGATCCGGTGACTCTCGAGGTCGCGCCGCGCAACGCGGCGGCCGATCGCGTGGAGCAGCGGGTGTACCGGGTAGGGCGGGAGCAGAAGCGTCATCTGCTGGCGCATCTCATCCGCGAGGGGGGTTGGCAGCAGGTGCTGGTCTTCACCCGCACCAAGCACGGCGCCAACCGCCTGGCCGAGCAGTTGGCGGGAGCAGGCATCGCGACGGCGGCCATCCACGGCAACAAGAGTCAGAATGCACGCGTGCGCGCGCTTGCGGAGTTCAAGTCGGGCAAGACCACGGCGCTCGTGGCTACCGAGGTCGCTGCGCGCGGGCTCGACATCAAGGCGCTGCCCTTTGTCGTCAATTTCGAGCTGCCGAACGTTCCTGAGGACTACGTGCATCGCATCGGACGCACCGCCCGTGCGGGTGGCGCAGGCTGTGCCATCTCGCTGGTCTCGCCCGAGGAAGCAGATCTGCTGAAGGACATCGAGAGGCTGCTGCGGCGCTCGTTGCCGATCACCGCGAATCCCGAGTTCACCATGAGTTCCGAGGAGCGGGCGGCGCAGCGCCCCTCGGTACCGCCGGCGCGGGCGTCGCAGACGAGACACGAGGGCGGCCGCCACGCGAAGGGCCGCGGCCCGGG
>DATFCZ010000034.1:0-9434 GCA_035252605.1 Steroidobacteraceae bacterium | reverse complement strand
CCGGATGCGCGGCGGGACGTTTCCTGTTGGCGGACGATTTCCTGGCAGTCTCGGCTTCGCGCAGGCGGGTCTCAGACGACTTCTGCTTGGATTTCATGAGTAGCGGGGTTTGGCGGTGGGTTTCCTGGCGCCCTTGCGCTTGCGAAGGCGGATCTCAAGGGGCTCTTCGATCCCCTATTTGCTGGCGGCGGCAAGCCAACTCAAGGGGCGCCAAAATAAAGCGTGCAATTTTAGGGGAGTGCATGGGAAATACCAAGCCGTTTTGCCGGGTTCAGGGGCCGCCCGCCTTTCGGCGCATAAGTGCTTGAAGTTCTTGAAATTCCCTGGATTCCTGCTCATCGAGCTTTGTCGTCCGCATCTTGGCCTCGAGCGCCTCGAGGCGCTTGTCGGTGGCCTGGTCCGAGAGCTTGGCGAGCGCCGCCTTGAGCTCGAGAGCCGCAGCGTGAGCATCGCCCAGGATCTCCTCCCTCTCGAGCAGTCGTCCGAGATGCTCTCCACCTTTCCTGTCGGCCCAACGCTGCAGGACTTGAGCGGAGATGGCCAGCGGATGCGCGCGCAGGTCATCCAACAGCTCGCGCAGCAGCTCGATACCCGGCTCCTCGCAGTTCGCGAGTCCGGCGCGCTCCGCCTCGCTCACCGAGCTCGCGGTCGAGGGAAACCTGACCAGGCGGGCGATCGCCTGGCGCACGAGACTGCCGCGCCCGGCGCTCAAGCGCGCCCGTGCAGCCCCCGCGCGCGGGCGCTCCTCGGTAGGGCCACCCGTCGCTGCCGTCTCGCGGGTGGCAGATCTCGCCTGGCGATCGGCTCGCGACTCGCCCCAGAGAGTCTGCAACCGCTCGGCGGGGAGCCCCACTACCTCGGCAACTCTGGCGGTCAGAAGTTCCCGGTAGACCCCTTCCGGCACCTTGGCGATGAGTGGACGGGCGCTCTCGGCCAGCCGCGCGCGGCCGTCGGCGTGGGTGAGATCGGTCTGCTCGGACAACTCCCGCACCAGGTATTCCGATAGAGGCAGAGTCGACTCGAGCCGTTTCTCGAAGCCCTCGCGCCCTTCCTCGCCGACCAGGGTGTCCGGATCGTGGCCCTCAGGCAGAAAGAGAAAACGGATCTCGCGGCCTTCGCGCGCCTCCGGCAATGCCTGCTGTAACGCGCGCCACGCCGCAGCCCGTCCGGCCCGGTCGCCATCGAACGCAAACACCACCTCGCTCACCAGTCGAAAGATGCGGCGGAAGTGCTCGGACGTCGTCGCCGTGCCGAGGGTCGCCACCGCATAATCGATCCCGGACTGATGCAGGCGCACGACGTCCATGTAGCCCTCGACGACCAGCAGCCTTCTCAGGCTCGAGCGGGACCGGCGGGTCTCGTAGAGGCCATAAAGCTCGCGTCCCTTGTGGAAAAGGACCGTCTCCGGGGAGTTCAGATACTTCGGCTCGCCCCGGTCGATCACCCGGCCGCCGAAGGCGATCACCCGGCCACGCACGTCCCGGATCGGGAAAATGATGCGGTCGCGGAAGCGATCGTAATGCCGCTCGCTCTCGCGGGCCGCGCTCGTCGGGACGCGCGGGGTCGAGCGCTCGATGATGAGCCCGAGATCGGTGAGAGCCCGGCGTTCCGCCTCGCCGGTGCCGAAGCGCCGGAGCACTGCATTCCAGGAGTCGGGGGCGTAGCCGATCGCGAACTGCGCCTCGGTCTCGGGGGTGAGGCCGCGGCGGGCCAGGTACTCGCGCGCGCGAGCATCCCCCGGCAGCGCTTCGGCGTAGAACTTTGCCACCCGCGACATGAGCTCGAAGAGCCGCTCGGAATCGCGCGACGCGCCAGCGCCGGCGGCCGGCGCGCCTTCGTGCGGCACCTCGAGCCCGAGGCGGCTCGCCAGCTCCTCGACGGCCTCGGGGAAAGCCATGCGATCGTGCTCCATGAGAAAGCGCAGCACGGTGCCGTGCGCGCCGCAGCCGAAGCAGTGATAGAACTGCTTCTCCGGGCTCACCCAGAAGGAGGCGGTCTTCTCGGTGTGAAACGGGCAGCAGGCCTTGTACTCGCGGCCGGCTTTCTTAAGCTGCACGCGCGAGCCGATCACCTCCACGATGTCCGCGCGGGCGATCAGCTCATCGATGAAACTCTGCGGGATGATGGGCGGATTCTAGTACGAAGAGCGGGATCGGGCATCATGCCCTGCCACCTGCGGCGGCACGTCCGTCTGCCTCATCGGGGAGCCAGCTTTTCCTTCACGCGGGCGCTCACCACTCCCATGTCGGCACGGCCCTGCGCCTGGGATTTCACCAGCGCCATCACCTTGCCCATGTCCTTGGCGGAGGTGGCTCCGGTCGAGGCAATGGCGCCCGCGATCAGGGCGTCGAGCTCCGCATCGCTCAGGCGGGCGGGTAGATAAGCCTCGAGCAGCGAGACCTCCGCGCTCTCCTTCGCCACCAGGTCGGCGCGTCCGCCGGCCTGAAACTGAGTGATCGCCTCCTTGCGCTGCTTGATCATTTTTTCCAGCACCGCGAGCACCTGGCCATCATCGAGCGTAATGCGCTCGTCGACTTCGCGTTGCTTGATGGCGGCGAGCGCCAGACGGATGGTGCCGAGACGCTCCTTCTCGCCCGCGCGCATGGCGCTCTTCATATCCTCCGTGATGCGCTCCTTGAGGGTCATGCGGTCGCTATCGGCCCGGAAATCGGCAATGTCAGCGGGAGGGGCGCATGCCCTCGCGCGAGATGCGCTTCATGTGGCGCTTGATGGCGGCCGCCTTCTTGCGTTTCCGCTCCTGGGTCGGCTTCTCGTAGAATTCACGCCGGCGCAGCTCGGTGAGAATGCCGGCCTTCTCGCAGGCGCGTTTGAAACGCCGCAGGGCGGCATCGAAGTACTCATTCTCACGGATACGGACGCTCGGCATCGAAACCTCAGGCCCCGGGGTTGTGGACAAGGGTGACCGGAAAAACGGGCGCGCAATTCTAGTTGAGGCTCATGTCAAAGGCAAAAAGTCCATTCCTGCGAGTGCTCGCCATCGAGTCCTCCTGCGACGAGAGCGCGGCGGCGGTGCTCGATGAGTCGCGGGGGCTTCTCGCCCACGAGCTCTACAGCCAGGTCGAGCTGCACCGGACCTATGGCGGGGTCGTTCCCGAGCTCGCCTCCCGGGACCACGTGCGCAGGCTCCTGCCGCTCATCGAGCAGGCGCTCGAGCGCGCCGGAACGGAGCCGCAGCAGCTGAGCGGTGTGGCCTTTACGGCCGGCCCGGGCTTGATCGGGGCGCTGCTCACCGGGGCGGCGCTCGCCCGTGGTCTGGCCTATGCCTGGGAAATTCCGGCAGTCGGCGTCCATCACCTCGAGGGGCATCTGCTCGCGCCGCTGCTCGAGCCGCAGCCGCCCCCCTTCCCGCACGTGGCGCTGCTCGTCTCGGGCGGTCACTCCCTGCTCATAGAGGTATCCGGCATCGGCCGATACCGCATTTTGGGCGACACGCGCGACGATGCCGCGGGCGAGGCATTCGACAAGACGGCCAAGCTCCTGGGATTGCCATACCCGGGCGGACCGGAGCTCGCGCGCCTCGCTCGGAGCGGCACCGCCCATGCCTTCGAGTTTCCGCGGCCGATGCTCGATCGGCCGGGTCTCGAATTGAGCTTCTCGGGTTTGAAGACGGCGGTACTGCATTCGTTGCGCGGACGGGAGCTGACTGCGCGGCTCAAGGCGGACGTCGCTCGCGGAGTCGAAGAGGCGATCGTCGACACGCTCACCGCCAAGGCGATGCGCGCACTCGAAGCCACCGGCCTCGATGCGCTCGTCGTCTCGGGCGGCGTCAGCGCGAATGAACGGTTGCGTGCGACGCTCGGCGCCGCAGCGGGCCGCCGGGGGGCGCGCGTGTACTTTCCGCGCCTCGAGTTCTGCACCGACAACGCGGCCATGATCGCGGTGGCGGGCCTCGCGCGGCTCAAAGCCGGGGAGCACGAGGGGCTCGCGATCGAGGCGCGTGCCCAATGGGCGCTCGAGACGCTCAGCGCCGTGCCATTCCAACACGTCGGCGTGGCCCGCGATGCGGGACGGAAGCAGGCCCCATGAGCACTCCTCCCGCCGGCGACCGGATCTTCCTGCGCGGACTCACGGCGCAGTGCATCATCGGCTTCATCGAGTGGGAGCGGCGGGTGAAGCAGACCGTCGTGGTCGACCTCGAGCTGCCGGTCGATTGTCGTCGCGCCGCGGCGAGCGACGAGGTCGCCGACACGGTGGACTACAAGAAGGTCGCCAAACGCGTGCTCGCCTACATCGAGGCCTCGGAGTTCAAGCTCGTCGAGACGCTCGCTCATCGTCTGGCGCTGTTGCTGCTCGAGGAATTCGCCATGGAGTGGGTGCGGATCTCGCTCAACAAGCCGGGCGCCATCCGCAACTCGCGCGATGTCGGCGTGTCGCTCGAGCGCACCCGCGCGGATCTTACGGCCGCCGCCGCAGCGCGCCGTTGATATCCAGCCACCGATGCCGAAGGTCTACATTGCCGCCGGCAGCAACATCGAGCCCGAGCGCTACCTCGCCATGGCCGTACGCGAGCTCGAGCGGCAATTCCCCGGCGCGCGCTTCTCGCCCTGGTATCGCAATCCCGCGGTGGGGTTCGAAGGCGCGGACTTCATCAACCTGGTCGCCGGCTTCGAGACGGAGCTGACCATCTCCGAGGTGCTCGCGCGTCTGCACGCCATCGAGGCTCTTTGCGGTCGGCCGCGCGAGGCGCCGCGCTGGGCTCCCCGCTCCATGGATCTCGATGTGCTGCTCTACGGGGATCTGGTGTGTCAGGAGCCGCATCTGAAGCTGCCGCGGCCCGATCTCCTGAAAAGAGCCTATATGTTAGGCCCGCTGGCGGCGCTCGCTCCGGAGGTGGTGCATCCGACCGCGGGAAAGACCATCGGAGAGCTCTGGCAGCGCTTCGATCGGGCCGCGCACCCGCTGGTGCAAGTGCGTGTCTGACGAGGTGGAGCACCCGCAGGCGCTGCTACCAGCCGATGCTCCTGCCGCCATCGATTGCGAGGATCTGACCGGTGACGAACGGCGCCTGCGAGGCGAAGAAGAGCAGCGCGCGCGCGACGTCCTCGGCCGAGCCGCCGCGCTTCAAGGCGGTGCGCGCGATGATCTTCTCGCGCAGCGCCTCATCGATGCCGTCTTCCGGCCACATGACCGGTCCCGGCGCGATCGCGTTGACTCGCACCTGCGGGCCGAGATCGCGCGCCAGTGACTTGGTCAGCATGATGAGGCCGGCCTTGGCGATGCAGTACACCGCATATCGGCGCAACGGGCGCATGCCGTGAATGTCGGCCAGGTTCACGATGAGGCCGCGGCGCTCGCGAAGCGCCGGGGCGGCCGCCTGCGCGAGAAAGAGCGGCGCCTTGAGGTTGGTGCCGATGAGATCGTTCCAGTCGTCCTCCTCGATGTCCCCGAGCGGCGTCGGATAGAAGGAGGAGGCGTTGTTCACCAGAATGTCGAGACCGCCGAAGGCCGCGACGGCGGTGTGGGCGAGCGCCTTCACCGCGGCCGGATCGAGCAGATCACCCGCGGCGATGGTCGCCGAGCCCGGTCTTTCACCGTTGAGCTCGCGCGCCAGAGCGGCGGCTTCCTCGGCGGAGCTTCGATAGTGCAACACGAGGTTGGCGCCGGCCGAATGCAGCGCGCGCGCCATCACCGCGCCGACGCGGCGGGCGGAACCGGTGATGAGCGCGGCCTTGCCGGCAAGCGGTGGCGGGCGCGCGGCATCGAGAGCAGGCTCTGTCATGGAGCCGCATTATGACGCCGCCGCGCTCGCCGGAAGAAGAGGCGCACGCGCGCGCCGTCGCGGCGCTCATTCGCGAGCGCATCCACGAGGCCGGGGGCTGGCTGTCGTTCGAGCGGTTCATGGACCTCGCGCTCTACGCCCCCGGGCTCGGCTACTACAGCGCAGGGAGCGTCAAGCTCGGCCCGGGCGGTGACTTCGTGACGGCGCCGGAAGTGTCCGATCTCTTCAGCCGCTGCGTGGCGCGGCAGTGCGCGCAGGTGCTCGAAAGGGGCGGCGAGATTCTGGAGCTGGGCGCAGGCACCGGGCGCATGGCGGCGATCATTCTCGAGACGCTCGCCGCCGGCGGTGCGCTGCCCGAGCGCTACGCCATCCTGGAGGTGAGCGCGGATCTCGCCGAAAGACAGCGGCGGCGGCTCGAGAGGCTGGCGCCCGAGCTTAGGGAGCGGGTGGTCTGGCTCGAGCGGCTGCCCGAGCGCCCGATTCGAGGCGTGATCCTGGCTAACGAGGTGCTGGATGCGCTGCCGTGCCGGCGATTCACCCTCTCGGAGGGGCAGGTGCGCGAGCTCGGCGTCGCCGCGCAGGGCAACCCGCCGCTCATCATCGAGCGCCAGGGGATGCCGGATGAGGCCCTGAGGAGCGCCGTCTCGTCGCTACTCGGTGAGCTCCCGCAACCGCTGCCGGAGGGCTATACATCGGAGCTCTGCCTGCGGGTTTCGCCCTGGATCGGCGGCATGGGAGCCTGTCTCGAGCGCGGACTCCTGCTGCTGCTCGATTATGGGCTGCCGCGCTCGCACTACTATCATCCGCAGCGGACGAGCGGCACTTTGCGCTGCCACTTCCGACATCGCGTGCACGATGACCCCACTATCAACATCGGCCTGCAGGACATCACCGCATGGGTGGATTTCACGCGCGTGGCGGAGGCGGCCGTCGATTGCGGGTTGGAGGTCAGCGGGTTCGCGACGCAGGCCGCCTTTCTTCTCGCCTTGGGAATCGAACAGGATGTCGCCGCCGTGACCGATCCCCTCGCGCGCGCGCGCCTCGCCGGGGAGGCGCAGCGGCTGTTGCTTCCGGGCGAGATGGGCGAGGCCTTCAAGGTGATGGCGCTCGCGCGCGGGCTCGATCAGGAGCTGCGGGGATTTTCGCTTCAGGACCTGCGCCGCTCGCTCTGATCAGAGCGCTTTGATCGCGGCCACTCGCTTCTCATGAAGCCGCTCGCCGAATGCGGCGCCCTCGAGTCCCTGGCGCTCGCTTTCCGACAGGGTGACGGCCGCTGTCGCTACGTAGGCCCTGCGGAAGAAGTCCGCCTGCGGATAAGGCTGCGCCTCGAGGCCCGTGCGTCCGCGCGCATCCGCCTCGCACGCGGACAGCATCTCCTCGAACCTCTCGGGCCTGCGGAACGCGTCCGTCGCTTCGAGCAGCTTCAATACCGTGGCCGGACGCAGCTCCTTCGCGCGGTGGACCACCGCGTGATGGCGCGCGGTGAGTACCGCGACATCCCGAAAACCATTCGGCACCTTGAGCCGCGCGCAGAGCGCCTCGATCATCGGCACCCCCGCTTCCTCGTGGCCGCGATGGCTCGGCCAACGCTCGGGCGCCGTGCGTGCCTTGCCGAGATCGTGCATCAGGACCGCAAAGCGCACTCTCGCGGAGAAGCCCGCCCGAGCGGCATACCTCAAGGCCAGCAGCACGTGAACGCCGGTGTCGATCTCGGGATGCCAGCGCGGCGGCTGCGGGACGCCAAAGAGCGCCTCGATCTCCGGGAAAATAACTTCCAAGGCGCCGCATTGCCGCAGGGTCTCGAAGAAGACATCCGGCCGCGACTCGCCGAGCGCCCGCTCGGTTTCCTGCCAGACCCGCTCCGGTACGAGCGCCGAGAGCTCGCCAGAGTGGGTCATGGCTCGCATGAGCGCGACCGTCTCCTCCGCAACCCGGAAGCCGAGCTCCGCATAGCGCGCGGCGAAGCGCGCGACCCGAAGCACGCGCACCGGGTCTTCGATGAACGCCTCGGAGACATGACGCAGGAGGCGCGCCTCGAGATCGCGTTGTCCGCCGTAGGGGTCGATGATCTCACCCGCGGGACTCTCGGCCATGGCGTTGATGGTCAAATCCCGACGCCGCAGATCCTCCTCCAGCGTCACATCCGGAGAGAATTGTGTGGCGAATCCCCGATAACCGGGAGCCACCTTGCGCTCGAGGCGCGCGAGCGCATATTCCTCGTGCGTTTGCGGATGGAGGAAGACCGGGAACTCGCGGCCTACGGGGATGAAGCCTTGGCTCTCGAGCTCCTCGGGGCGGGCGCCGACCACGACGAAGTCGCGCTCCTTCACCTGACGCCCGAGCAGCCGGTCCCGTACGGCACCGCCGACCAAGTAAACTTGCATGCCTGCATGTTAACCGAGAGCACTCGTGTGAAGCGCCGGATCCGGGCGCCTGCCCGGCGGCGGGGCACATCCATGTGCCTGGCAGCCGTGGCGGTCACAATACTTACCGGTTGCGCGAGCACCATGTATCTGCTGCAGGCGGCCGACGGCGAATGGCACGTCATGCACCACCGCACGCCGATCGTACAGGTGATCGACGACCCGGCTACGCCCGAGACGGTGGTCCGGGAGCTCGGCGAGGTCCGCGCGGCACGCAAGTTCGCCTCGCAGGAGCTGGGGCTTCCCGATAACGAGAGCTATCGCACCTATGTCGAGATTCATAGGCCCTATGTGGTGTGGAACGTAGTGGCCGCACCGGCGCTCTCGGTCGTGCCGAAGCACTGGTGCTTTCCGATTGCCGGTTGCGTCGCCTACCGCGGCTACTTCAAGGAAGGCCGCGCAAACGCCTTCGCCAGGGGACTCGAGCGCGAGGGCTACGATGTCGTCGTGGAGGGAGTGCCGGCCTACTCGACTCTGGGCAAGCTTCCCGACCCGGTGATGAGCACGATGATGCGCTATGGGACCGATGAGCTCGCGGCGATGATCTTCCACGAGCTCGCCCACCAGCTTCTCTACGTGCGCGACGATTCGCGGTTCGATGAAGCGTTCGCGGTCACCGTGGAGGAGGAGGGACTCAAGCGTTGGCTCGAGCAGCGCGGCGAAACGCAGCGAATTGCGATGTATGAGAAGCGGCGAGCCGACGATCAGCAGTTCATCGAGCTCTTGCGCCGCACGCGCGATCGGCTGGCGGAGCTCTATGCCTCGCATTCACCACGCCAGCGGAAGCTGCAGGAGAAAAGCGAGATCTTCTCGGCGCTCGCAACGAAGATCGGCGCACTCGAGCGCCGGCTACGGGTGCACTCGGCGCTTTACGATCGGTGGATCGCAAAGGGCATGAACAACGCGGATCTGGCCTCGGTCGCGACCTACTACGACTGCGTTCCGGGATTCGAGCGCCTGCTGGCCGGGGCCGGCGGCAACCTGCCACGCTTTTACGCCGCGGCTCGCCGTCTCGCCGAAGAGCCGAGAAGCCTCAGAGACGCGCAGCTTTGCGGGGGCTCCGCCGCCACCGCGACCGTTGGGCGCAAGGCGCAGGTGCAGCGGGCGCACGGCCGGGGGGCGCGTGCGATCGACTAGTGGACTGTAACGGCTGATGTGGCAGTGATGCGGCGCGTTGGATCGGAGTACTTCCACTTCACGGTTCGAGGCTCTTTGTTGTACTGACGGATGTAGCGCATGAGCTTTCTCTTCAGGTCTGCCACCGAGGTGAA
>DATFCZ010000033.1:0-41285 GCA_035252605.1 Steroidobacteraceae bacterium | reverse complement strand
TGGCGCGCTGCCGCTCTGGGCGCCACTCGATCCGCCATTCGGTGCGCCGGAGCTCGGTGCGCCAGTCGCGCTCTGACCGGCCGCCGCGCTCGATTGGGCCGCGGCGGGCGGCGCGATCGCCCCGGGCGCGGGAGGCTCATTGGAGAGAGAACCCGGCACGCCGCCGGTGCCCGAGGCGCCCGCCCTTTGCTCCGAGAGGTGCTCGCTGCGCACGATCTGACTGTCGGGCGTGTAGAGCTCCTTCGCCTGCTCGCTCGTTCCCATGTTGAGCTCGGCGACCACCTGCGCGTGAACCAGCCCGGGTCCCACGAGCGGGGTGAGGAGAGCCTCTATGCGCCGCGCGTAGTCGGTCTCCATGCGATGGACCATGTCGTACGCCCGCTCGTCCACGGCGTAGGCGTCGTGGGTGTTCGGGGCGGACAGTAACCGCCCCTGCTGGTCGACCACGGTAACCTCGCCGGGTGAGAGGTTGGGCACGCTCGAAGCCACCAGGTTGACGATGGCCTGCACCTGCTCGGGCTCGAGACTCGCTCCCGGCTTCAACTGAACGAAAACGGATGCACTCGCCGTGCGGTTGTCGCTGACGAACACCGACTGGCGCGGCTCGGCCAGGTTGACCCGTGCGCCGGCAACCGGCTGCATGCTCGCAATGGTGCGCGCCAGCTCCATTTCCAACGCGTGCTGATAGCGCACATCCTCCATGAACTGGCTGACACCGAAGCCCGAGCTCTTCTCGAGCGCGGCAAAGCTGTCATTGTCGGTCAGACCCTGGCCGGCGAGCTTCAGGCGCGCCTGATCCAGGCGCTCGGCCGGTACCTCGATGCCGTTTGCGCCGGCATCGAGCCGGTAGGGTATCTGCGCGGCATCGAGTGCCTGCGCGACCTGCGCCTCGTCCTGCGGCGAGAGGTTGGCATAGAGGAGGCTATAGGTCGGGCCGCGCGACCAGAGCACGATCCAGACTCCTGCCGCAACCGCTGCCGCGATGCCGACCAGCAGCAGCAGCGGCCGCAGGCTCGCGGGCAGCGCCGGGGCGGGGGTCGAGAGGCTCGGTAAAGTGGCGGGGTCGGCAGCCATGGTGTGTTATATCGGCCTGTTACAGCTGCATGTTCATGATGTCCTGGTAGGCGCTGATGAGGCGGTTGCGCACCTCGGTCAGGGCCCTGAAGGACACGCTCGCCTTTTCCATCTGCACCATCACCTGCGGCAGCTCGACCCCCGGAGTGCCGCGGGCGAAGGCGTCGGCGAGCTCCGTCGCCCGCTGCTGGCTCTGATTAACCTGATCGATCCCTTGACGCAGCAGGGCTGCGAATTCGCTCGGTCCGCCCGCGGCCGACGAAGGCTGCGAGGCGCCCGGACGGACCTGCGTCGAGAGCGAGCGGATCTGGGCGAGAACGCGGTCGATTTCCAACTGGCTCATGCTTCGCTCCTCAAGCCGCGGGCACGTCGATGCCCGCCTCACGCAGGCGCGCGAGCTTGTAGCGCAGGGTACGGGTGCTGATGCCGAGGCGCTCGGCCGCCTCGCGCCGGCTCCCACGGCTGCGCAGCGCATCGAGGATGAGGTCACGCTCCGCCTGCACGAGCGAGCCGGCGAGCGAGTGCAGCTGCGATGCGGTTCCGCTGCGCGGCTCGCCTTCGTTGGCGAGCTCGAACTGCACGTGCTCCGGACGGATCACCGGACCGTTGAGCAGGATGAGCGCGCGCTGCAGCAGATTGTCGAGCTCGCGCACGTTGCCGGGCCAGCCGTAGGTGAGGAGGAGATGCGCCCCTTCGGCGCTCAGCGCCGGGATGGGCTCGCCGGGGCGGCAGCGCGCGGTCAGGAGCTGCATGGCGAGCGGCAGGATGTCGTCCCGCCGCAGCCGCAGCGGCGCGATCGCGAGCGGGAACACGTTGAGCCGGTAGTAAAGATCCTCGCGGAAGCGGCCTGCGGCGACCTCCTCGCGCAGCCTGCGGTTGGTGGTGGCGATGACACGCACGTCGAGGGTGACGGGCATGCGGCCCCCGAGCCGCTCGACTTCGCGCTCCTGCAGCACGCGCAGCAGTTTCGCCTGCAGGCTGAGCGGCATCTCGGTCACCTCATCGAGCAGCAGGGTGCCGCTCTGCGCCTGCTCGAACTTGCCGGGGTGCGCGGCATGCGCGCCGGTGAAGCTGCCGCGCTCATAGCCGAAGAGCATCGCTTCCAACATGCTCTCGGGGATGGCGGCACAATTGACGGCGACGAACGGCCGGCCGGCGCGCGGCGAGCGGCGATGAATGTAGCGCGCCAGCACCTCCTTGCCGGTACCGGATTCCCCGACGACGAGCACCGTACAGTCGCTGAGCGCCACGCGGCGCGCGAGCTCAACGAGACGCCGGGAGCTCGGTGCGCACACCACCGGATCGGACTCCGAGCGCTTGGCGCAGGGCTCATCGTCGGCGGCGCAGGCCAACGGGCTCTCCTCAGTCTCGGACATCTAACCTCCCACCTACGGGCCGTTTGGTGGAGGGAGGGTGCAAAAGGCGTGCCGGGATCAGCCGGGCGAAAAACGTGATCGGTGTCACGTTGGCGGCAGTCATCCGCCGCCCGGGCGTCAAACTTCCGTCGCGGCCTCTATTCCGAGCTTGCGCAGCTTCTCGACCAGCGTCGTGCGGCGCAGATTGAGCAGGCGAGCCGCGTGCGCGACGGTCCCGTTGGCACGCTCGAGCGCCTGCTGCACGAGCGAGCGCTCGATCGACAGCAGGTGCGCCCGAAGGTCGAGCCCCGCTGCCGGCAGGGCGCTCAGGGCGCTCAGGGCGCTCGAGAGCACCGCCGGGCTCGCCGGGGCGATGGCGCCCGTCTCGAGAAGCGCGAGTGTCTGTTGTTCATCGAGAGCTTCGTCATCGGCGTTGGTTTCTTCGGGCTCCGTCACCGTGGGCGCTTGCGAGGGAGAGTTGGCCGCAATCCAGTCCTCCGGCGGCCGATACTTCTGCGGCAGGTCCTCGAGCTCCACGGTGCGCCCGGCGGCGACGATCGACAGCCGCTCGATGAGATTGGCGAGCTCGCGCACGTTGCCGGTCCACGAGTTCAGCGCCAGAGCCGCGAGCGTCCGCGGCGCGAGGTGCACCTTGGCGCGGCCGCCGGAGACGTTCTGCGCCACGAGCTCCCGCACGAGCATCGGCAGATCCTCGATGCGCTTGCGCAGCGGCGGCATGTCGATGGGAAAGACGTTCAGGCGGTGAAAGAGGTCCTCGCGGAAGGTGCCGCGGCTCATGGACTGCTCGAGATCGCGATGGGTCGCCGCCACGATGCGGACGTTGCAGCGCATGGGAACATGATTGCCCACTCGCTCGAAGACGCGCTCCTGCAGGACCCGCAGCAGCTTCACCTGCATCGAGGGGCTCATGTCGCCGATCTCATCGAGAAAGAGCGTGCCGCCCTCGGCGATCTCGAACCGACCCTTGCGGGCGGCGATCGCCCCGGTGAAGGAGCCCTTCTCGTGTCCGAAGAGCTCCGACTCGAGGAGCTCGGCCGGAATGGCGCCGCAGTTGACCGCTACGAACGGACGGTTGCGCCGCGGGCTCAGGTCATGGATGGCGCGCGCGGCGACTTCCTTGCCGGTACCGGACTCGCCGAGGATGAGCACGGTCGAGTCGTGGGCCGCCACCTGGTGGATGAGGGCGATGACTTCGCGGATGGCGTCCGAGCTGCCGGTCGGTAGCCGCGCGGGGAGACTGGAGAAGGTTGTTACGTCGGCCGGCGCGCTCTCCGCTGTGCCTGATGCGAGGGCGGAGAAACATTGCGCTGCCGACATTTAGACTCCCGCGTGCTCATCGTGCTTTTCTTGCGCGCCGCATGTTGCGCAGCAGCGCAAGCTCGAGCTGTGATGTGTTTCCCGGTTGTTTACAGGTGCCGACAGCCACGCTCGAGCTCCGTGACTGCATTCACACTCGTAACGAGCGCGGGAAGTGTGCGCGGCGCGCGACTCAGTCGTTGCGCAGGGAGCGCACGGTACGCGTGCCGGCGATCTGCCGCCGGTGCCGGCGGAAGGCGAGCTTCTCGATCAGATCGGCAATGGTCTCGCCGAGGGGGAGAAAGCGTGCCTTCACGTTGCCGTCCGGTGTGACGTTCGTCACGCGGCCGGGGAGGCGGAGCGGCTGAGCGAGGCAGTCGTGCAGATAGACCTCGAGCACCCCCTGGGTGCCGGCTTCCGGCAGGGGGGAGGTGCCGCGCCAGACCGCTCCGAGGGCATTGAAGCGCACGGAAGTAGGAGCCGGTCGGGGCCGGTTGGCGGCGAGAATCTGACCGACGAGATCGAGAAGGAGATTCATCTTGCGCTCGAGGCGCATGAGGTCGGCTGCGTAGGGGCTGTTCTCATCCGACTTCTCCATCGGTCCGTGCTCGTCCATGGCATCCCAGGCCTGCAGGACCTGCAGGTTGCGCTCCGCGAGGCCGGCGGCGGTATCGGCGTCCGGGGCGGCCGCGGAGGTGCGCCACAGCACCGGGAGCACGTCCTGGAAGGCGAGCTCCTCGTAGAGAACGACCGTGTCGGCACCATCGAACATGCCAGCTTATCGGCGGCAGCCCGGTTCCCTTTAGGAGTCCGTCCGATTATGTCCGTATCGGCTTCATCAGCTCGCGTTACTCAGCGGCGCAATGTTGGTCTGAGTCTCATCCAGGAAGAAGCGACGGACCAACATGGCCTGCTGCAGCTTGCCCTTGCGCACGTAGGCCTCGTAGAGGAGGTCCTTCATCACCTCGAGAGCGATGCCGGCCTCGTAGCCGTCGAGAACCGGGATGTTGGGGTGGGGATCGGAGGCGGTGCCGAACAGCATGCTCTTCAGCCGGGCGAAAGTCTCCGCGGAGAGGGCGGCGATCTCGCGCACCTCGTTGAGCTCGTCGAAGAGACGAAGCTTTCCGGTCTCGCCGAGGTCCGCGAAGACCGCTTGCGCCGTTCGCCGGCACATCGATGCGAAGGCATTGTAGGCGCCGCTCGAGAAGCACGTCAGCGCCTCCCTGAAGAGCAGCTCCACCTCCTCGGGAAGGTAGGTGAAGGAGAATTTCTCCCGCGCCCGCTCGACTTCGGCGAACTGCGGCGAGAGCTCGATCCGGCTCGCGGCGTACATGCGCACCGTGAAGCGCAGGAAAATCGGCGCGTGACAGGCATCGCAGCTGTAGACGATGCCGACCTGGGAAGGGCGGTAGGTTTGCAGCTCCTCGAAGCGCGGCACCGCGCTGACGGTGATATGGGCGACCACCTGGCAATGCGGGCACGTCAGCGCCAGGGTCTTCTCCTGGCTGTTGATCAGACGGCTGGCCGAGTCGATGTGAATGGACATGACCTTCGCGCACCGGGAATCTGCATCGGGGCTCCTGAGATCCGTGCTCTCGAGAGTGAGCGCCAGGAAATCCCTCCTCTTCTTGTGCTCGCCCGGTAGCGGTAATTGTAGCTCATTGGCGACAACCGTTTCCTCTTTTCACCGCGACCGTCGGAGCGTACGCCACGTTATGTCATATCAAGAGACGAAGAGTTCCCTCACGCCGCCGGCGATCAGCACCGAGACGTCCATCAGCACGCGCGGCAAGGCGATACCGCCGCGGGCGATGAGGTATTTCGGCTCCCACTGCGGATCAAACTTGGCTTTGTAGCGCCGCAGACCCTCGAAGTTGTAGAAGTGCTCTCCGTGGCGGAACACGAAGTTGCCAACGCGGTGCCAGGCGGGCGCGAGAGGGTGGCGGTCGAGGCCCGAGAGCGGGGCCATGCCGAGGTTGAGCCAGCGATAGCCGTGCTCGCGACCCCAGCCCATCAGCTCGATGAAGAGGAAATCCATCGCCGCGGGCGGCGCCTCCGAGGCGAAGCGCATGAGATCGACTGCGAGCTCTGCCCGGGTATTGGTCGTCCAGAGGTTCGCGAAAGCCACCGGCTCGCCGCTCGCGCGCACGATCACGAGCGGAAACTGGCGCAGGTACTGCGGTGAGAAATGGCCGACCGAGAAGCGCTTCTCGCCGGTCGCCTTGCTCGCGAGCCAGTCATCGGAGATCCGCTGCAGATGCGGCATCAGCGCATCGGCGCCGGCGGCGGGTACGATCTCGAACGTGAGGCCTTCACGCTGGGCGCGGCGGTGCGAATGCCTGAGGCCCGAGCGTGCGGGTTCCTCGAGCGTGAAATCGGCGAGCCGTACCCGCGCCTCTTCGCCCACCTTGAGCGGCGCGAGGCCGAGATCGACATAGAGCGAGAGGCGCTCGGCGCTCGTCTGATAGAACACCGTCTGCCCGCCGTGGCGGTCGGAGAGCTCACGGAACCTCCATACCAGCTCCTCGGCGCCGGTGCGCGGCCCGACCGGATCACCGAGCGCGATCCAACTGTGGCCCGCGACCTGATACATGAGAAAGGTGTCCGCGCTCTCGTTGAAGAGCAGCCGCTTGTCACCGGTGAGCGCCGCATTCGCGAGGCTGTGGTCGGAGCGGTTGATGATGGCCCGCGCGCGCGCGAGGTCCTCCGCGCCGGCGACCGCAGGCTCCGGCCGCGCCGGCCGCAGCAGATTCAGCATGAAGTAGCCGCTCGCGAGCACGATGACCGCGAGCGAGGCGCGCAGCATGCGCGGCGCGTTGGCGTGCAGCGCAAAGGTCCACCACAGCTCGTCGGAATACGGTACGTTGCGATAGACGAGAAATCCGATCCAGATCGAAAGAACGATCACGCCGGCGATGCTCGCGATCCACACCGGAGTGAAGCGCTCATCGAGAATCGCCGTCGGCCGGTAGAACGCGCGCCGCCCGAGCGCCAGCACGGCGAGCACGAGCGTGAGCACGATCGCCTCCTCGTAGCGCAGCCCCTTCAGGAGCGAGGCGGCGATGCCGCAGACGAGCAGCCAGACCGATATGTAGTAGGCACCCTTGACGCGACGGAACAGCGCGCGCGCCAACACGAGGAGCGCCAGGCCGATGAGGCTCGCCACCAGGTTGGAAGCTTCCAGCACCGCAAGCGGGATGAAGCGATGCAGGAGCGCGAGCCGCGAGTTGATGGCGGGCGTCGCACCCGAGACGAGCAGTACCGTGCCGGCGAGGAAGGTGAGCGCGCCGGCGATCTGCGGCGCGACCGGCGCGACGTACATCGCGGCGCGCTCGCGGGCCCGCGCGAAATGCGCGCGGGTGGCGCTCAACTCCTTGTAGCCGAACAACACCGCGCCAAAGAGCAGCGGTACGAAATAGTAGATCGCCCGGTAGGCGAGCAGCGAGCCGAGCAGAGCTTCCGGAGGAATGCCGCCCAGGATGAGCAGCATCACGGTCTCGAAGACGCCGATCCCTCCGGGCACGTGGCTCACGATTCCGGCGATGACGGCTATGGCGTAGGCGCCGACGAAGGGAAGGAAGCCGATGTGCGAGCCGGAGGGCAGCAGCCACCAGAGGACCGAGCCCGCGAGGCTGAGGTCGAGCACCCCGAGGACGATCTGCGGCAGGCCGATCGTGGGACCCGGCGCGCGCAGCGCCCAGCCGCGGATCTCGAGCACCCCGCGCGAGAGCGAAGACCAGAGCGCGTAGGCGGTCACCGCGGCGAGCAGGAGCGAGCCGACGAGGAATGTGAGGTCATGTCCGAGCGGCAGCACCGCCGCGCTTTGCGCGGGCGCGAGAAAGAAGGAGATGCCGGCGAGGGTGGCAAGCCCGATCGCGATCGACAGGCTCGCGAACGCTGCGACGGTCGCCACCTCGACCGCCGTGACGCCCGCGCTCGCGTAGAGCCGAAAGCGGATCGCGCCACCGGTGAAAGCCGCGAAGCCGAGCGTGTGGCCGAACGCGCTCGCGATGAAGGAGGTGAAGAGAATCCGCCCGTAACGCAGGCGCTTGCGCAGATAGCGCAGCGCCAGCACGTCATAACCGCTCAGCACCCAGTAGCTGACGGCGGTGAACCCGAGGGCGGCGAGCACGTGCGTGCGGGGGATCGCCTGCAGGTGCGCGAACACCTTGTTGAAGTGCAGGCGCGCGATCTCGCGATGCAGCACGTAGGCGACCGCGCCGAACACCAGCAGCGCCGCGAGCGGCCCGATCCAGCGGAGGAGCCCCCAACTCTCGCTCTCATCGGTTGAGGCAGGCGGGCGTCGCACGTCGATGTCAGCGGGTGAGCGGCTTGTAGCGGATGCGGTGCGGCTGCGCGGCTTCCTCGCCCTTGCGGCGCTTGAAGTCCTCGACATACTCCTGGTAGTTGCCCTCGAACCAGATGACCTGCGAGTCACCCTCGAAGGCGAGGATGTGGGTCGCGATCCGATCGAGGAACCAGCGGTCGTGGGAGATCACGACGGCGCAGCCCGGGAAGCCCAGCAGCGCATCCTCGAGCGCGCGCAGCGTCTCGATGTCGAGGTCGTTGGTCGGCTCATCGAGCAGCAGCACGTTGCCGCCGGACTTCAACACTTTGGCGAGATGCACGCGGTTGCGCTCGCCGCCCGAGAGCTCGCCGATCGTCTGCTGCTGCTGCGAGCCCTTGAAGTTAAAGCGCCCGACGTAGCTGCGCGAGGGCGTCTCGTAATTGCCGACCTTGAGGATGTCGAGGCCGCCGGAGATCTCCTCCCAGACGGTCTTGCGGTCATTCAGGGACTGGCGGGACTGATCGACATACGCAAGCCGCACCGTGGGACCCAGGCGGATCTCGCCGGCATCGGGCTTTTCGGCTCCGGTCAACATACGAAAGAGCGTCGTCTTGCCCGCGCCGTTCGGCCCGATGATGCCGACGATGCCGCCACGCGGCAATGAAAAGGAAAGAGCGTCGATGAGCAGCTTCTCGCCGTAGCCTTTGCGCAGGTTCTTGACCTCGATCACGAGTTCCCCCAGGCGCTCACCCGGCGGGATGTAGATCTCGTTGGTCTCGTTGCGCTCCTGGAATTCGCGCGAGGCGAGCTCCTCGTAACGTTGCAGACGCGCTTTGCTCTTTGCCTGCCGGGCCTTGGGATTTTGGCGTACCCACTCGAGCTCGTGCTCGAGCGCCTTGCGCAGCGCCTCGCGCTCACGCTCCTCGAGCTTCAGGCGCTCCTCCTTCTGCTCGAGCCACGAGGAGTAGTTGCCGTGCCAGGGGATGCCGTGGCCGCGATCGAGCTCGAGAATCCACTCGGCGACGTTGTCGAGGAAGTAGCGGTCGTGCGTTACGGCGACCACCGTGCTCGGGTACTCCTCGAGGTAGCGCTCGAGCCAGGCGATCGACTCCGCGTCGAGGTGATTGGTCGGCTCATCGAGCAGCAACATGTCGGGGGCGGAGAGCAGTAGCCGGCAGAGCGCGACCCGGCGCTTCTCGCCGCCCGAGAGGGTGGCGATCTTCGCTTCCCAGGGCGGCAGCCGCAGCGCATCCGCGGCGATCTCGAGCTTGCGCTCGAGCTCCCAGCCGCCTGCCGCATCGATGGCGTCCTGGAGCTTGGCTTGTTTTTCGAGCAGCGCGTTCATCTCCCCGTCCTCGAGGGGCTCGGCGAAGCGGTCGCTGATCGCGTTGAACTCTTCGATGAGTCGCAGCGTTTCGCCGACTCCTTCCTGCACGGTGGCGCGCACGTCGCTCGCCGGATCGAGCTGCGGCTCCTGCGGCAGATAGCCGATCCGGATGCCACTTTGCGGCCGCGCCTCGCCATCGATCTCCTTATCGATGCCGGCCATGATCCTCAGCAGGGTGGATTTGCCGGCGCCGTTGAGGCCGAGGACGCCGATCTTGGCGCCCGGGAAAAACGAGAGACTGATGTCGCGAAGGATGACGCGTTTCGGGGGGACGACCTTGCTGACCCCCTGCATGGTGAAGATGTATTGAGCCATTTCCTGTCGAGCTTTGATGAGGCAGGCCGAGCATTATCATCGACTTGGGGTCTCTTGGGCAGCTGGGTTCTTCCCCCGGCTGTGTTAGCCTTCACGCCATGAGCGACAACGTCGTGGTGATCGCCGGCGAGCGTCTCGCGCGCTACGGCTTCGGCGACGGCCATCCCTTCGGACCCGACCGCCAGGCGGCCTTCCTGCGTGAATTTGGGGCGCGCTCGCTCGATCGCAAGGTGCGCGTGCTCGAGCCGCGCGATGCCTCGGACGAGGAGCTGCGGGCGTTTCACACGCCAGCTTATCTCGAATTCGTCCGCGAGCGCTCAGCGAGCGGGCAGGGCTACCTCGATGGAGGTGACACGCCTGCTTTCCGCGGCGTCTACGAGGTCGCAGCCGGTGTGGTGGGTGCGACGCTCACGGCGACCGACGGCATCATGTCCGGTGCGTTCGGGCGGGCCTTCGTGCCGATCGCCGGGCTCCATCACGCGGCGCGCGATCATGCCGCCGGGTTTTGTGTGTTCAACGACTGCGGAGTGGCGATCGAGCTGCTGCGCAGCCGCTTCGGCCTCGAGCGGGTGGCCTACGTCGACATCGATGCGCATCACGGCGATGGCGTGTTCTACGCATTCGAAAGCGATGCCGCGGTCATCTTTGCCGATCTGCACGAGGACGGCCGCTATCTTTATCCCGGTACCGGCGCGGCGGAGGAGAAGGGCCGGGGTGCGGCGGAGGGCACCAAGCTCAATCTGCCGCTGCCGCCGGGCGCCGACGATGCCCTGTTCGCCGAACTTTGGCCGCAGGTGATCGCGCACCTCGAGCGCTTCCAGCCCGAATTTCTCATCCTGCAATGCGGCGCCGACAGCATCGAGGGCGACCCGCTGACGCATCTTCGTCTGACGCCACGCGCCCACGCGCGCGCGGCGAGCGAGCTGGCCGCCCTCGCCGAGAGGCTCGGCCATGGCCGCGTGCTGGCGTTGGGGGGCGGAGGGTACGATCGCTCCAATCTCGCCAGCGCCTGGAACGCGGTCGTGGAAAGCCTCGCGCAATAGCGCACCTCCCGGGAGGGGCGCCGCAGGGCATGCTGCGGTCGCCTGCTGGCCAGTCAAGCCGGGGGCCCTTCCGGTAGAATCGGATACTGCCTCCGCTCTCACTGAAGGGCCCGCGAATGTTCTCCAAGAGCCTGGATATCCGCAGCTTCGACCCCGAGCTCAGCCGCGCGCTCGAGGGCGAGCGCCGCCGCCAGGAGGACCACATCGAGCTCATCGCCTCGGAGAACTACACGAGTCCCCGGGTGCTCGAGGCGCAGGGCTCGGTGCTGACGAACAAGTACGCCGAAGGCTATCCGGGCAAGCGCTACTACGGCGGCTGCGAGTATGTCGACATCGCGGAGCAGCTGGCCATCGACCGGGCGAAGAAGCTCTTCGGCGCCGCCTACGCCAACGTGCAGCCGCACTCAGGATCGCAGGCGAACGCCGCCGCCTATTTCGCTCTGGTACAGCCGGGCGATCCCATCCTCGGTATGAGCCTCGATCACGGCGGACATCTCACTCACGGGGCACGCGTCAACTTCTCGGGAAAGTTCTTTCGCGCCGCGCAGTACGGCATTCGTCCCGACACGGGCGAGATCGACTACGAGCAGGTGCAGCGCCTGGCGGAGGAGCACCGCCCCAAGATGATCATCGCGGGCTTCTCCGCCTATTCGCGCATCATCGACTGGGAGCGCTTCGCGCAGATCGCGAAGAGCGTCGGCGCCTATTTCGTCGTCGACATGGCGCATGTCGCGGGACTGGTCGCGGCCGGCATCTACCCAAATCCCGTGCCCCACGCCGACGTGGTCACGACCACCACGCACAAGACGCTGCGCGGCCCCCGCGGCGGCCTCATCCTCGCGCGCGAGAACGAGGAGCTCGCGAAGAAGCTCAACTCCCTCGTCTTTCCCGGAACGCAGGGCGGACCCCTCATGCACGTCATCGCCGCGAAGGCAGTGGCGCTGCTCGAGGCGCTGCAGCCGGAGTTCACCGCCTATCAGCGGCAGGTACTCTCGAACGCCCGCGCCATGGCCGCGAGGCTCATCCGCCGCGATTACCAGATCGTCTCCGGCGGCACCGACAATCATCTCTTCCTCGTGAGCCTCATCGGCCGCGCGATCACCGGCAAGGAAGCCGATGCCGCCCTCGGCAAAGCCAACATCACGGTGAACAAGAATGCCGTGCCCAACGATCCACGGCCGCCCATGATCTCGAGTGGCCTGCGAATCGGCACTCCGGCAGCGACCACGCGCGGCTTCAAGGAGCGCGAGGTCGAGCAGGTGGCGGACCTCATCGCCGACGTGTTGGATGCCGGCGGTGCGCAAGCGGTTCTGGAGCGGGTACGCGCCGAGGTGCTCGAGCTCTGCCGGCGCTTTCCGGTCTACGGCCCCGTGAACGGACAATAGGGGCTCGGCGCCGGGCAGAGCGCCCGCCTCAAGCGAGAAAGCCCGTGTACTGCCCCTTCTGCGGCCACATCGAGACGAAGGTCACGGACTCGCGCCTGGCGGGCGAGGGACGCCAGATCCGCCGCCGCCGCGAGTGTCTCGCCTGCGGCGAGCGGTTCACCACGTTCGAGACCGCGGAGCTCCTCATGCCGATGGTCATCAAGGGCGATCGCAGCCGCGAGCCCTTCGATGAAGGCAAGCTCCGCTCCGGCATGGAAAAGGCGCTCGAGAAGCGGCCGGTGCCCCGCGGGCAGGTGGATGAGGCGTTGAGCCGCATCGCCCACAAAGTCCGCGCCCTCGGCGACCGGGAAGTGCCGGCGCGCGTCATCGGGGAGCTCGTCATGGAGGAGCTGCGGCAACTCGACGAGGTGGCTTACGTGCGCTTCGCGTCCGTTTACCGGCACTTCGAGGATGTGGAAGCCTTTCACGAGGAGATTCGTAAGCTGCGCGATCAGCGGGGCGCCGATCGGCCCTCCCGCGAGCCGCGGCGGCCGACAAAGCGAGGCGCGGTGGCGGATCGCGACCAGCTCTCGCTGCTGCCGCCGGATTCGCCCGCGGAGAAGGACGGCACCGGCGGCGACAAAAGTTGAAACGGTTCGCCCATGTTCACCGAGTTTGATCGCACGGCGATGGCTCGCGCGCTCATCCTGGCCGAGCGCGGCCTGGAGACGACGCAGCCGAATCCGCGCGTCGGTTGCGTGCTGGCGCGGGGTGAGGCCATCGTCGGCGAGGGCTTCCATGAGCGTGCCGGCGAGCCGCACGCGGAAGTCAACGCCCTGCGCGCCGCCGGAGCGCTCGCGGTCGGTGCAACCGCGTACGTGACTCTGGAGCCTTGCAGTCACCAGGGCCGCACACCGCCCTGCGTCGAGGCCTTGATCGCGGCGCGGGTGGCGCGCGTGGTCTTCGCATTGGAGGATCCGAATCCGCAGGTGAGCGGGCGGGGGGCACAGGCGCTGCGGCGAGCGGGCATCAGCGTCGACTCGGGACTCCTCGCAGCGGAAGCGGCGGAGCTCAACCCCGGATTCCTGAAGCGCATGCGCTCGGGGCGTCCCTGGGTGCGGGTGAAGCTCGCCATGAGTCTCGATGGCCGCACGGCCCTTGCGAATGGCGCGAGCCAATGGATCACGGGCGCTGCGGCCCGCGAGGACGTGCAGCATTGGCGGGCGCGCAGCTCCGCGATCCTGACGGGCATCGGCACGGTGCTCGCGGACGATCCGCAACTGACCGTGCGGCTGCCCGATAGGGCGACGGATCGCCCGAGGCCCCAGCCGCTGCGAGTCGTGCTCGATGCGCGGCTGCAGACACCGCCCGGCGCGCGCTTGCTCACGAGCGGGGGAAACGTCCTCATCATGACGGTGACGGGCGCCGGCGCGGGTGACAGCGATCTTGCGGCCCGGCGCGCCGGGCTCGGCGTGAAAGGCGCGGAAATCGAGGACGTCCCGGCTGCTGAGCATGGGGGTACAGGGGAAGGTCGGTTGAGCCTTTCCGAGGTTCTCGATCGGCTCGGCCGACGGCAGGTCAACGAGCTCTGGGTGGAGGCGGGACCGCGCCTCGCCGGCGCGCTCCTCGCCCAAGAGCTCATCGATGAGCTCGTGATCTACGTGGCACCGAAACTCCTCGGGCCGCAGGCGCGACCGCTCATGGAGCTTCGCGAGCTCCACGACTTGCGTGATGCCGCCAACTTCAGGGTCGTTGAATTTCGGCAGATCGGCGAGGACCTGCGATTGCGCCTGCGGCCGCAACCTCGGTAGCCTTGGGTCATGTTCACGGGCATTGTTCAAGATGTCGGGGAAGTGGTGAGCCTGGAAAAGCGCGGGGGCGATCTGCGGCTGACCATCGCCTTTGATCGGCTCGACCCCTCGGGAATCCACCTCGGCGACAGCATCTGCGTGCAGGGCTGTTGCCTTACGGCAGTCGAGATCCGTGGCCGCTCGTTCACCGCCGATCTCTCGCGCGAGACTCTGTCACTCACGACACTCGGCGACCTGATCACCGGCTCGCCGGTCAATCTGGAGCCCTCCCTCAAAGCGGGCGACCCCTTGGGTGGGCATCTCGTCTCCGGCCATGTGGATGGTATCGGTGAGATTGCCGCAATTGCCGCCGATGCGCGCTCGATGCGCATCGAGGTTGCCGTGCCAGCCGATCTTTCCCGCTACATCGCCCGCAAGGGGTCCGTCGCGATCGACGGTGTCAGCCTGACGGTCAACGAAGTGCAGGGCGCCCGCTTCGCCATCAACCTCATTCCCCATACGCAAGCGGTGACGACTCTCGGCGCCCTGCGCGTCGGCAGCCGCGTCAACCTGGAAGTCGACCCGATCGCCCGCTATGTCGAGCGGCTCCTCGCCGTGGATCACGATCACCATTGAACGAGCGCCGCGCGCCAAGCGTCCGTGCGACGGAGGGCCGGGACAGGGCGCAGGTGTGGCAGGGGCTGATGGACTGGCGCATCGGCGTCGTGCCGGTGCCGGTGGCCGTGGTGCTGGCCGGCGTACTCTGGTATTTCGTGAGCCGCGGCAGGCTGACGACCGATCTACCGACGATGATCGGCCTCACGGTGCTGCTCTCCTTCATCTGCGCGGAGATCGGGCACCGGATCCCGGGGCTTCGCATGGTGGGCGGCGCGGTGATCGTGGCCACCTTTCTGCCCTCCGCGCTCGTCTACTACCGGGTGCTGCCACACGATCTCGTGGCCGCGGTCGGGCGCTTCACCGAGGAATCCAACTATCTCTTCCTCTATATCGCCGCCATCATCGTCGGCAGCGTGTTCGCGATGGATCGGACGATCCTCATCCGGGGATTCGTCAAGATCTTCGCCCCGCTCGCGGCCGGCACGGTGGCAGCCGTGATCGTGGGAGGAGCGGTCGGTGCGCTGCTGGGGCTCGGGCTCAAGCACGCGCTTTACTACGTGGTGCTGCCGGTGATGGCAGGTGGCGTGGGCGATGGGGCGGTGCCGTTGTCGCTGGGATACGCCGGGGTGCTGCACCAGGGCTTTGGCGGGCAGTTTGCGCAGGTGCTGCCGCCGGTGATGATCGGGAGCCTCTTCGCCGTGCTGCTTGCCGGAGCGCTGAACCGGCTCGGCAAACGCAAGCCGCAGTGGACGGGCGAGGGAAAGCTACAGCCGGGGGGCGAGATGGATGAGCTCCTGAAGAAGGACGAGCCGCCATTGCACGCCGACGTGATGAACATCGCGGCCGGCATGGTGACGGCGGTGACGTTGTATCTGGTGGGCGAGCTCGCCTTCCTGGAATGGAGATGGCCCGCTCCGGTCGTGATGCTGGCGGCGGCGGTGGTCATGAAGCTCGGCTGGTCGGTGACTCGCCGGCTCGAGAGTGGAGCGGAGGCGGTGTTCCAACTCTTCGCCAAGGTGGGGACCTATCCGCTGCTCTTCATGGTGGGCGTCGCCATGACGCCATGGAACAAGCTGATCGCTGCGCTGGCGCCGGCGGATCTGGTCACGATCGCGGCGACCGTGGTGACGCTCATCGGGGTCGGCTTCTGGGTGGGGCGCAAAGTCAACCTGTATCCGATCGAAGCCGCGCTCGTGAACGCCACCCACGCCGGCCAGGGCGGCACCGGAGGTGTGGCCATCCTGACCGCCGCCGAACGCATGCAGCTCATGCCCTTCGCGCAAATCGCCATCCGCATCGGCGGCGCGATCGTGGTGAGTCTGACGCTGCTCGTCTTCGCGCGACTGCACTGAGTGCGCCGCGGCGGCCATGCTGCAGGAGGTGCTCGCATCCGGGAGTGACTGCAAGCGCCCCCTGCGACGCATTGTGGCACCATTGCGCACATCGCTTCGGCCGGAGACGCACTCATGCGCCAGGGGTCCTACCGCGCATTCCTCACCTGTGCCTTGTTGCTCGCGACCGCCCTCGCGGCAAGGAGTGCGCGGGCAACGCCGCCCGAGATCGGCCGAATCGCCCCGCCCCTGATCGTGCCGGAGCTCGACGGGCATCCCTTCGATCTCGCCAAGCTGCACGGCAAGGTCGTGCTCATCAACTTCTGGGCGACCTGGTGCTCGCCCTGCCGTATGGAGATGCCGCGGCTCGATGCCTTCTACCGCCGCTATCACGCGCGCGGTCTCGAGGTCCTCGGCCTCAGCATCGACGAGGCGCCGGATGCGGCCCGGGTACGCCAGGTGATGCGGCAGTTCAGCTACCCGGCAGCGCTCGAAAGTGCCGCACGGGCCAACGGCTTCGGGGAGCCGATCGCAGTTCCCCTCACCTATGTGATCGACTCCCACGGCATCATCCGGGCGCAGCTTCAGGCCGAGGGGCCCTCCGGGGTGTCGCAACAAGCACTGCAAGCGGCCGTGTTGCCGCTATTGCCAAGGCGAAAGGCGCCATCCCCTCAGCGGGCTGCCGGGTAGGGACATTCCTGAGCCGGGAAACCCCGGCAGGTATACTGGGGAACCTACGTCGAGGCGTTCCCATGTCCAAAGTTCTACCCATTTCCGGCAAATCGGCCCCGCCGCCGGCGGGCTCCGGAGGCCTGAATTCGGTCGAGGAGATCGTGGCCGACCTCAGGGCGGGGCGCATGGTCATCATCATGGACGACGAGGATCGCGAGAACGAGGGCGACCTCATCATGGCGGCCGAGCTCGCGACACCGGAAGCGGTGGCGTTCATGATTCGCCACGCGAGCGGCATCATCTGCGTGCCCATGGAGGAGGAGAGCCTCGTGCGCCTCGACTTGCCGCAGATGGTCATCGCCAACAGCGAGTCGCAGCGCACCGCCTTCACGATCTCGGTGGATGCGCGGGCGGGAACGACGACCGGGGTATCCTCGGGCGACCGGGCGGCAACCATCCGCGCGCTCGCCGATGAGCGCTCGAAACCGCAGGACTTTGCCCGCCCGGGGCATATCTTTCCGCTCCGTTCCCGCCGCGGCGGAGTGCTCGTGCGGACCGGCCACACGGAGGCAGCGGTCGACCTTTGTCGCCTGGCGGGGCTGAAGCCCGCGGGGGTCATCTGCGAGCTCATGAACGAGGACGGCACGATGGCGCGGCGGCCGGAGCTCGAGGGTTTTGCCCATCGGCATGGCCTCAAGATCGGCACCATCGCCGACCTGATCCGTTACCGGCTGCGCAACGAGCGCTCGGTCGAGCGCGTGGCGGCGCAGCCCGTGCAGACGGAGCTCGGGGAGTTCACTCTCTATGCTTACCAGGATCGGGTCAGCCAGGATGTGCATCTCGCGCTCACTCGCGGGAAGCTGCGCGGCGAAGCGCCGCCTCTGGTGCGGGTGCACGTGGTCGATCCTCTGCGCGATCTGCTCGGCATCCGAGCCGATCCGCTGGCGTGGACGCTGCGCGCGGCCATGGAGCGCATCGCGCGGGCCGGCAGCGGCGTCATCGTGATCCTGCGCGAGCGGGAATCTCCGGGCGACCTGCTGGATTCGGTGCGCTCATTGGCTCCCTCGGGCGGCCGGGAGACTCGCGAGCCTTCGGCGGGCGTGCGCCGCGACGGCGAGGTGCTGCGCACCTTCGGCGTGGGCGCGCAGATTCTCAAGGACCTCGGCGTACGGCGGATGCGTGTGCTGTCGGCACCGAAGCAGATCCACGGCATCGCCGCCTTCGGCCTCGAGATCGACGGTTACGTCGGCGAGGACGCTTGAGCGTACCGCGCACCCTCGAGGGAGAGACCGTTGCCCGCGGCCGCAAGGTGGCGATCGTGGCCGCGCGATTCAACGATTTCATCGTGGCGAGCCTGCTGAAGGGCGCCACCGCCGCCTGGCTCGAGCGCGGCGGTCCGGCCGAGGACCTGGCCATTGCCCGCGTCCCGGGCGCGTTCGAGCTCCCGGTCGCCGCCCGCAGGCTCGCACTCTCGGGCCGTTACGACGCGGTGATCGCGCTCGGTTGCGTCATCCGGGGAGACACGCCGCATTTCGAGCTCGTCGCCGGTGAGTGCGCGCGCGGACTGCAGCTGGCGAGTCTCGAGACCGGCGTGCCCATCATCTTCGGCGTGCTTACGGTCGAGACGGTGGAGCAGGCGATCGAGCGCGCCGCCCTCACCGCGGGCAACAAGGGGGGCGAGGCGATGGCGGCCGCTCTCGAGATGGCGAGCCTCATGGGGCGCCTCTCCTCCTGAGAGCCGATGGCCGACGAATATCTCACGATGCCGACCGAGCGCTCCGCCCGCAACCTCTCCAGCCAACGCTCGGTGGCGCGCAAGCTGGCGCTGCAGGCGCTGTATCGCTGGCAGCTCAACGAGTGCCCCTGGCAGGATCTCATCCAGGAGTTCGGCGATGCGGAGGACATGCCGCGTGCCGACCGCGAGTATTTCCGCGAGTTGGTTGAAGGCGTGTGGCGCTCGCGCGAGGCGCTCGACCAGGAGCTCGCCTCGTGGGCGGATCGCGGCCCGGCGCTCCTCGATCCCATCGAGCATGCCATCCTCCTCATCGGCCTGTATGAGCTGCGCCATCGGCAGGAGGTGCCCTATCGGGTGGCCATCAACGAGGCCGTGACGCTCGCCAAGCGCTTCGGCGCCACGGATGGCCACAAGTACGTCAACGCGGTGTTGGATCGCGCGGCGCGGGCGCTGCGCCCGAACGAGCACTGAACGCGTGCCGCTCTCGGAATTCGAGCTCATCGAGCGATACTTTCGCGGTTGCGGCGCCAAGCGCGCCGATGTGCGGCTCGGCGTGGGAGATGACGCGGCGATTCTCGACTGTCCGGCGGGCGCGGAGCTGGTGGTTGCCGTGGACACCCTGGTCGATGGCGTGCACTTTCCGCACCGATCCCCGCCCGCCTCGATCGGCCATCGGGCTCTCGCCGTCAATTTGAGCGATCTCGCCGCGATGGGCGCGCGCCCCGCCTGGGCGCTGCTCGCGCTCACCCTGCCGAAGGCCGACGAGTCCTGGTTGTCCGAGTTCGCCGCGGGCATGGCGACGCTCGCGCGCGCTCACGATGTCGCGCTGGTGGGCGGAGATACGACCGCGGGACCGCTCTGTGTCACCGTGCAGGCGCTCGGACACGTGCCGCGCTCATCCGCGCTCCTGCGCTCGGGCGGTGGGGCGGGGGATGCGCTCTTCGTGTCGGGAACGCCGGGCGATGCGGCCGCGGGACTTGCCATCGAGCAGGGGAAGCTGGCGCTCGCCGGTGAGACGGCGGCGTACCTGCGCGAGCGCTTTCTCTATCCCGCGCCGCGAGTCGCGCTCGGGGAGCGCCTGCGGCGTTACGCCACCGCCTGCATCGATGTTTCTGACGGACTGCTCGCGGATGCGGCCAAACTGGCGCGAGCGAGCGGCTGCGGCGTCGAGATCGAGTACGAGAAGCTGCCGCTCTCCGAGGCGCTGGTGCGCGCGCTCGGCGCGGACCGCGCCCGCGAGCTGGCGCTCGGCGGTGGCGATGATTACGAGCTCTGCTTCAGCGTGCGGCCGGCGCAGGTCGGCAGACTGCTCGCGGAGCTGCCGCCGGAGCGCTGGGGTTACGCGCGCATCGGCAGCCTGCGCGAAAGCGCCGGCGCGGATGTGCTGCGCGATGGCGCCGTGATGAGCTTCTCGCATTCCGGCTACGATCATTTCATAACGCCTGCGACTTGACATAACCGAAGCCGCTCATCAACAGCATGTAAACAAGAAACGAGGTTGGCCGCGTGAATCGTTTCTGCGACGCGTCAACGCGAGGAGAGGTGCCCCGGGACACGGAGCGATTTGCGCCAATGGTCACAGTTGCGCTGCGCCTCTGTCCGTATCCTGTCGGGCGTTCCACGACCACGCGCCACTCATGCCCGCACCCGCCAAAGGACCGATGCCTTTGTCCAAGACCGCTCCGCGCGGTATCCCGGAGAGGATCGGCAAATACATGGTGGTCAAGGAGGTGGGCCGCGGCAGCACCGGCGTGGTGTATCTCTCGCACGACGCCTACTACGGGCGCGACGTCGCGATCAAGGTTTACAACATGGATCCGGGAGCCGACGAGGAGCGCTCGCGCGTCGCGCGCAAGATGTTTCTCTCCGAGGCGCACCTGGTCGGGATGCTGCAGCATCCTCACATCCTGCCCATCTACGACGCGGGCGAGGAGAACGGCCACTGCTACATCGTGATGGAGCACGTGCACGGCGCGCGCACGCTCGCGGCCTACTGCCGCCCGGATAACCTCCTGCGGATCGACGATACCGTCGAGATCATCTTCAAGTGCGCCAAGGCGCTGCACTACGCGCACACCCGCGGCGTCATCCACCGCGACATCAAGCCATCCAACATCATGCTCACGCAGGACAGCGACGTGCGCATCATCGATTTCGGCATCGCGCTGGTGGCTGACTCGGAGGTGTCGCGGATCGAGGGCATCGCCGGCAGCCCTTCCTACATGTCGCCCGAGCAGGTGCAGAGCCTGGAGCTCACCAACCGCTCGGATCTCTACTCGCTCGGCGCGGTGATGTACGAGCTGCTCACCGGCTCGCGCCCCTTCCGCGCCGGTAACCTGCAGAAGCTCCTGCACCAGATCGTCTACGCGACGCCTCCCCCCATCCATACGCTGCGCAAGGACATGCCGGAGGAGCTCGAGAACGTGGTGGCGACCGCGCTGCAGAAGGATCCGGCGAAGCGGCACAAGAGCGGCCTCGATTTCGCCGCCGAGCTCACCCGCGTCCATCAGCGGCTGCGCGAGGCCAATGCGCGCATCGACCGGCAGGAGCAGTTCGGGGTGCTGCGCCGGCTGAAGTTCTTCCACGAGTTCTCCCACGCGGAGATCTGGGAGGTACTGCGCGCGAGCAGCTGGCAGAGCTACTCGCAGGGCGAGGAGATCGTCAAGGAGGGCGAGATGGATGATCGGTTCTACATCCTCGTGTCCGGCGGCTGCGCGGTGGAGCGGCACGGACGGCGCATCGGCGCCCTCGATACCGGTGACTGCTTCGGTGAGGCGAGCTACGTCCCGGGGGCCAAGCGCACCGCCACCATCCGCGCGGCGAGCGCGGTCACGGTGCTCAAGGTGAGCTCGACCTTGCTCGAGCAGGTCTCCGCCTCCTGCCAGCTGCGTTTCAATCGCGTCTTCCTGCGCACGCTCATCGGCCGCCTGCAGGGCGTCGAGCAGCAGAATCAGAATACGGCCGCCGCCAGCGCCTGAGTCGCCCTGATCGAGCGGCGGTGTGCGGCAGCCCTCGGGCTGCGGTACATTCCCGCCCGTGCACATTCTCCTCATCGAGGACGATACCGAGGCTGCGAGAGTCCTGGTGAAGGGTCTGCGCGAGAGCGGCTACTCGGTCGATCACGCCGCCGACGGGCGCGAGGGGTTGTCCCGCGCGCTCGCGGGCAAGTTCGACCTGATCGTCACCGATCGGATGCTGCCGCACTTCGATGGGCTCGCGATCATTCAACAGCTGCGGCGCGCGCGGCTCGCCACACCGGTGCTCGTGCTGAGCGCCCTCGGCACGGTGGATGATCGCATCCGCGGGCTCAAGGCGGGGGGCGATGACTATCTCACCAAGCCGTTCGCGTTCGCCGAGCTTCTGGCGCGCATCGAGGCGCTGCTGCGGCGGCGCGCGAGTGGCTCCGAGTCGACCACGCTGCGGGTGGCGGACCTCGAGTTCGACCTGCTCGCCCGCAAGGTCACGCGCGCGGGGCGCGAGATCGAGCTCACCGCCCGCGAGCAGAAGCTGCTCGAATTCCTCATGCGGCGCGAGGGGCAGGTGATCACCCGCACCATGCTGCTCGAGGGAGTCTGGGACCTGCATTTCGATCCGCAGAGCAACCTGGTCGACGTGCACATCAGTCGCCTGCGCCAGGCGATCGATCGCGGCTCGGAGCGGCCGCTCATCCACACCGTGCGCGGCTCGGGCTACGTCCTTGCGCTGCGCGAGGAGGAGGATTGAAGGACTCGCGCCGCTGGGGCCTGTTCAAGACCTCCGCCTTCCGGATGTCGGTGGGCTACACGCTGCTCGTCACGCTCGCCGTGTGCGTGACGCTCGGGAGCACCTATCTGCTGACGCAGCGCATCATCCAGAGCGATGTCGATCTGATCATCGATACCGAGCTCAAGAGCCTGGAGAATCAGTACGTGCGCAGCGGCATCCCCGGGTTGACGGACGAGATCAATCTGCGCATCGACAGCTGGGGACGGATCGGGGCGGTCTACATGTTGGCGGGCCCCAAATTCGATCGCCTCGCCGGCAATGTCAGCAACTGGCCCTTCGACGGCGCTCCGGCCGAACCCTGGCCGGAGTTTCGCATCGAGTCCATCGAGCCCGGGCAAAGCTCCGTGCACCCGGTGCGCGCCGCCGTGCGCAGGCTCCCGAATGGCGACTGGCTGCTGGTCGGCACCGACATGTCCCAGGACCGTCGCTACGGGCGCACGTTCCAGATCGCGACCCTTTGGGGCATCGGGCTCTCGATCCTCGCCGCCGCGATCGCCGGATTTGCCTTCAGCTTCCGCCTCGCGCGGCGCGTCGGGGACGTCACCGATACCTGCGTGCGCATCATCTCAGGGGAGCCGGATCACCGCTTGCCGGTGACCGGCACGAGTGATGAGTTCGACGCGCTCGCGGCCTCCGTCAACCGTGTGTTGGATCGGTTGGAGGAGCAGACGCGGACTTTGCGCGCGACCTTCGACAGCGTGGCGCACGATCTGCGCGCGCCGCTGCATCGGCTGCGGACCCGGATGGATGCGGTGCTGCGCCTGCCCGCGCTCGAGCCGGGCATTCGCGAGCCGGTGGAGTCCGCGCTGCGGGAAGTCGACCGGCTGCAACGCACGCTCGCGACGCTGCTGCAGATCGCGCTCGCCGAATCCGGAGCGCCGCTCGCCTCGCCGGCACCGGTCGATCTGAGCGAGCTTGCCGATGAGCTGGTGGAGCTCTTCGAGCCGGTCGCGCGCGAGCGGGGCCTGACTCTCGCGGGCAGAGTGCAGAGCGGGATCATCATCGAAGGCAACCGGCAGCTGCTCGCGCAGCTCATCACCAACCTGCTGGAGAACGCCCTGAAATACGTGCCTGCGGGCGGGCGGATCGAGGTGGCGGTCGAGCGGCTCGCCGGCCGGGCGCAGCTCGTGATCAGCGACAATGGCCCGGGAATGGCGGCGGAGGAGCGCCAGTGGGCCGGGCAGCCGTTCGCGCGGGTCGGACACCGCTCGGGCCTCGAGGGCAGCGGCCTCGGGCTGTCGCTGGTGTCCGCCATCGCGCGGCTGCATCGCACGCGCCTGGTGCTCGAGAGCAACGACCCGGGGCTGCGGGCGGTGGTCAGCCTTTCGCTTGCCGACATTCCGGCCGACACTCCGGCCGCCACTCCGCCCGACGCTCAGGTTCCTTCGTCGTCCTTGTTGCGCTCGATCAAAGCGTAAGCCGAGTGGTTGTGAATGGACTCGAAGTTCTCCGACTCGACGACGTAGGCGGCGATCCGCTCATCGGCATTGAGGCGGGTGGCGACGTCGCGCACCATGTCCTCGACGAACTTCGGATTGTCGTACGCGCGTTCGGTAACGTGCTTCTCGTCGGGGCGCTTCAGGATCCCGTAGAGCTCGCACGATGCCTCGCTCTCGGCGATGTCGATGAGCTCCTCGATCCAGATGTGTTTGCGCAGGCGCGCGGTGATGGTGACGTGCGAGCGCTGATTGTGCGCGCCGTAGTCGGAAATGCCCTTGGAGCAGGGGCAGAGGCTGGTCACCGGCACGACTACCTTCACCCACATCACGGTGTGCCCGGCACGACGCTCGCCGATGAGGCTGGCGCGATAATCCATCAGGCTCTCGACTCCCGAGACCGGGGCGCGCTTCATCACGAAGAACGGGAAGCTCATCTCGATGTGGCCGGCGTCCGCCTCCAGGCGCTCGGTCATGGTCTCGAGCATGGCGCGGAACGATTCGACCGAGATCTCCCGTCCGGTGTGCAGGATCTCGACGAAGCGGGACATGTGCGTGCCTTTGAAGTTGTGCGGCAGGCTCACGTACATGTTGAAGGTGGCGATCGTGTGCTGCTCACCGGCGGCGCGGTCTTTGACGCGTACGGGGTGGCTGATGTCCTTGATGCCGACGCGGTTGATGCGCAGCTGGCGGGTGTCGGCCCGCCCCTGCACGTCCTCGACCTCGGCCAGGAAGTTGCGGGCGGTCTTCGCGGTGGAACGAGGGTTCATGGTGAAAACCTAGCAGCTCGGAAGGCGGGGCGCCTGTCTCTGTCGGGGTACGTACCTAGATCCGGGCGGAAGGTTGCGTTTTCAACCGTCAGGCGCTGCCGACCGAGCGGATCCGATCGTGGGGCTGGAGCGACCACCAGCGCTCGACCGTGGCACTCAGGCTCTGGGCGTCGAGCCCGGCGGCGGCGAGGCAGGAATCGCGGGAGCCGTGCTCGATGAAGCGATCGGGGATGCCGATCTGCAGCAGCGGCAGCGAGACTCCCTCCGCTGCGAGGAGCTCGCCGATGGCGGAGCCTGCGCCGCCGTGGACGGCGTTTTCCTCGAGGGTGATGAAGGCCCGGTGTCGTCCGGCGAGCTCGAGAATGAGCGCCTCATCGAGGGGCTTCACGAAGCGCATGTTGACCAGGGTGGCATCGAGGCGCTCGGCGATGCGCATCGCGGGCTCGACCAGCGGGCCGAATGCGAGCAGCGCCAGACCGCAGCGCCCTTCGCGCTTCACGAGCGCTCGGCCGACGGGCAAGGCGGTGAAGGCTTTCTCGAGCGGCACGCCGGGGCCGGTGCCGCGCGGATAGCGCACGGCGCTCGGGCAGGAGAGGGTCGTGCCGGTGTAGAGCATCTGGCGGCACTCGTTCTCATCGCTCGGCGCCATGATGACCAGGTTGGGAATACAGCGCAGGTAAGAGAGATCGTAGCTGCCCTGGTGAGTGGCGCCGTCACTCCCCACGAGGCCCGCCCGATCGAGCGCGAAGAGCACCGGCAGGTTCTGCAGGGCCACATCGTGAATCAGCTGATCGTAGGCGCGCTGCAGGAAAGTCGAGTAGATCGCAACGACGGGCTTAAGGCCCTCGGTGGCAAGTCCCGCGGCGAAGGTGACGGCGTGCTGCTCCGCGATGGCGACGTCGAAGTAACGCTCGGGAAAGCGCTTGGAAAACTCCACCAGGTCCGAGCCCTCGCGCATCGCAGGCGTGATGCCGACGATGCGCGGGTCGCGCTCGGCCATATCGCAGAGCCACTGACCGAAGATCTTCGAGTACGAGGGCCCCGAGGCCGTTTCCTTGAAAATCGTGCCGCTCACCGGATCGAAAGGACCCGGGCCATGCCACTTGATCGGGTCGGCCTCGGCGGGCGCGTAACCCTTGCCCTTGCGGGTAACCACGTGCAGGAACTGCGGGCCCCGCAGCTTCTTGACGTTGCGCAGCGTGGTGACCAAGGCGCGCACGTCGTGGCCATCCATCGGGCCGATATAGTTGAAGCCGAGCTCCTCGAAGAGCGTGCCCGGCAAGACCATGCCCTTCAGGTGCTCTTCGGAGCGGCGGGCGAGCTCCCAGATCGGGGGGATCGGCTTCAGCACCTTCTTGCCACCCTCGCGCAGGTGCCGGTACACCCGCCCCGAGAGCGCGGCCGCGAAGTAGTTGGACAGGGCGCCGACATTCTCCGAGATCGACATGTCGTTGTCGTTGAGAATGACGAGCAGGTCGGCGGGAAGCGAGCCGGCATGATTCAGCGCCTCGAAAGCCATGCCCGCGGTCATGGCGCCATCCCCGATGATGGCGACCGCGCGGCGCGACTCGCCGAGGCGGCCGGCAGCGACCGCCATGCCGAGGGCCGCGCTGATCGAGGTGCTGGAGTGGCCGACACCGAACGTATCGTAGGGACTCTCAGAGCGCGTGGGGAAAGGCGCGAGGCCGCCCGGCTGCTTGATGGTGTGCAGCCGATCGCGTCGCCCGGTCAGCACCTTGTGCGGATAGGCCTGGTGACCCACGTCCCAGACCAGCCGGTCCTGCGGCGTATCGAACACATAGTGCAGCGCGACAGCGAGCTCCACCGCTCCGAGACCGGCGGCGAAATGGCCGCCCCGCGTGCTGACGGTGTGGATCAGGAATTGGCGCAGCTCCTGGGCCACCTCCGGCAGTTTCGCCACGGGCAGCCGGCGCAGGTCGGCGGGTGACTCGATCGCATCGAGCAGCGGATAAGAGGTCGGCGAAGAGGTCATTTTTAACAGTTTACACCGGCGCGCGGCGGCGCTCTGCGTTCTCTTGTTGCAGAACTACAACAAAAGCTTGACGATCATCCCCGCGTAGGCGGGGCCGAGGATTCCTGAGATTCGGCCAGCGTGAAGGGCTCCGGCTCCGGCTGGCCATTGCGCTTCAGCAGGATTTCTACCCGCTGCTGCGCCGCCTTGAGGGCGCCTTGGCAGTGCCGCGTCAGCTCCACACCGCGCTCGAAGGTCTTCAGCGCCTCATCGAGCGGCAGATCGCCGCGCTCGAGGCGCTCGACCAGGGCCTCGAGCTCAGCCAGGGCCTGCTCGAACTCAGGGGCTTTGGTTTCCGTCTCGTTCGGAGTCATGAATCAACCACCTTATACAAGCGTCGGCGCGACGGTCAATGTGCGCCTTGCAGCGATGGAACGCGATTGACGCGCCGGCACCTGCGGCTTACAGTCGCAGCCCTCGTTAGACCCAGTCTAAGCCAGGAGACAGCGGCATGAACCTCAAAGGCAGCAAGACCGAGAAGAATTTGAAAGACGCGTTCGCGGGTGAATCGCAGGCGAACCGCCGGTATCTGTACTTCGCAGCCAAAGCGGACGTCGAGGGATTCAACGACGTGTCCGCCGTGTTCCGCTCGACGGCGGAGGGTGAGACCGGCCATGCGCACGGACACCTCGAATATCTCGAGGTGGTGGGCGATCCGGCGACCGGCCTGCCGATCGGCGACACGAAGCTCAACCTCAAGGCCGCGATTGCCGGCGAGACTCACGAGTACACGGACATGTACCCGGGAATGGCCAAGCAGGCGCGCGAGGAAGGCTTTGCCGAGATCGCCGATTGGTTCGAGACCCTGGCCAAGGCCGAGCGCTCGCATGCCAATCGCTTCCAGAAGGCGTTGGAAGCCATCTAAATCCGCATCACGAGTGGTGCCCTGCCGCCGAAGGCCGGTGGCAGGGCACTGCGCGTGGCTCACCTAAATCCAACTTCATGAGCGAGACGGATCCCGGCATCGGATCGCGCCAGTCGGTCCCCGGTCGCGAGGGCAGCCTCGAGGCCCCGACCCGACACCCGCTCGACTGGAAGAATCCGGCCTTCTACGACGAGAGCGCGCTCACGCACGAGCTCGAGCGGATCTTCGAGATCTGCCACGGCTGCCGCCGCTGTTTCAGTCTCTGCAACGCCTTTCCAACACTGTTCGATGCGGTGGATGCCACTGCCTCCGGGGAGGTGGCGGCGGTCGAGCGGAAGGTCTTCTGGCAGGTGGTCGATCACTGCTATCTGTGCGACATGTGCTTCATGACGAAGTGTCCGTACGTGCCGCCGCATCCCTGGAACGTCGATTTCCCGCATCTGATGCTGCGCGCCAAGGCCGTGCGCACCCGCAGGGAGGGCGTGAGCCTGCGCAATCGCGCGCTTGCCGCGACCGATACGGTGGGAAAGCTGGCCGGGATTCCGGTGGTCGCGGAGATCGTGAACGCGGTGAACCGCTCGCGCCTCGGCCGGGTGGCGCTCGAGAAGACGCTCGGCGTCGATCGCACGGCGCCCGTTCCGCAATACCATGCGCGCAGCGCCCGCAAACGGCTGCGGCGCCTCGGGCAGATCGCCGACACCGGCGGCCAGCAGGGCGGCCAGCAGGGCGGCAAGGAGACTGCCGAACCCGCGAGCGCGAAGCTTGCCGGCGATGGCGCCGCAGGCGCTCTCGAGATCACCGGCAAGGTGGCGCTCTTTACGACCTGCTACGGCAACCGTAACCAGCCGCGGATCGACGAGGATCTGGTCGCGGTCTTCGAGCACAACGGCATCCCGGTCACTCTGCTGCCGCAGGAGCGCTGCTGCGGCATGCCGCGGCTCGAGCTCGGCGATCTCGAGGCGGTCGAGCGCCTGAAGGAGCACAACGTGCCGCAGCTCATCCGCGCGATCGACTCCGGATTCGACATCGTCGCGCCGATCCCCTCGTGCGTGCTGATGTTCAAGCAGGAGCTGCCGCTGATGTTTCCGCACGAGAGGGACGTGCAGCGCATCGGCAGGCGCATCTTCGACCCCTTCGAGTACCTGATGCACCGCCATCGCGCGGGCCTGCTGCGCACCGACTTCAAACGTTCGCTCGGCAAGGTGAGCTACCACGTCCCCTGTCATCTTCGCGTGCAGAACATCGGCCTCAAGACCCGCGACGTGCTCAAGCTCGTACCCGACACGACGGTCGAGACCATCGAGCGCTGCTCCGGACACAACGGCACCTACGGGGTGAAGAAGGAATTTCGCGCCGCCTCCATGAAGATCGGCCGGCCGGTGGTACAGCGGGTGCAATCAGCGGGCGCGGAGCATTACGCGAGCGACTGCCCGATGGCCGGCGAGCAGATCCAAAGCGGGCTCGAGAGCGGCCGCGAGCCCGAGCATCCGCTCACCCTGCTGCGGCTCGCGTACGGACTCTGAAGCGCCATGGACAAGCTCACCGTCGCCGATCTGATGAGCCTCGAGCAGTACGCCCGCGAGCGGCCGGCCTTTCGCACCCGGGTGCTCGAGCACAAGCGCCATCGCAAGCTCGCCGTGGGCCCCAACGTCACCTGGTCGTTCGAAGACCGGCTGACCATGCAGTACCAGATTCAGGAGATGCTACGGGCGGAGCGCATCTTCGAGCCGGAGGGCATCCGCGAGGAGCTCGCCGCCTATAACCCGCTGATCCCCGACGGCAGCAATTGGAAGGCGACGCTCCTCATCGAGTTCACCGACGTCGCCGAGCGTCAGCGCCAGCTCGCGCAGCTCATCGGTCTCGAGGACCGCTGCTGGGTGCAGGCGCAGGGCCACGAGCGGGTGTACGCGATCGCCGACGAGGATCTCGAGCGCGAGACCTCCGAGAAGACCTCCTCGGTCCACTTCCTGCGCTTCGAGCTCACCCCGCGCATGAGTGCCGCATTGAAAAGCGGCGCGGCGCTGTCCGCCGGCGTCGATCATGAGCGCTATCGCCACGCGGTCGATCCCGTGCCCGAGCCACTCAGGGCCTCTCTGGTCGCCGATTTGAGCTAAAGTCCGGCATCCCGCAGCTTGGGTGGGCGCGACTGGGAGAACGGATGAGCGATGCTCGTGCCATCGACGTGGGCGAAGTCAGGCGGCGCCATCCCGACGCCTGGAGCGGCGGTGCGCGGCTGATCCCGGTGCGGACCGCGCACGGCACGTTCAACGTCTGGACCAAGCGATGCGGCGACAACCCGCGGCTCAAGCTCCTGCTGCTGCACGGCGGTCCGGGATGCACGCACGAGTATTTCGAATGCTTCGACAGCTACCTGCCGCAGGTTGGGATCGAGTATTACTACTACGATCAGCTCGGCTCGCACCGCAGCAGCCAGCCGGATGTGCCCGAGCTCTGGGAGACCGCGCGCTTCGTCGATGAGGTCGAGCAGGTGCGCGCGGCCCTCGGGCTCGATGCGGATAACTTCTTCCTGCTCGGCCATTCGTGGGGCGGGATTCTCGCCATCGAATATGCGCTGCAGCATCAGCAGCATCTCAAGGGACTGATCATCTCCAACATGGTCAGCAGCATTCCCGATTACAACCGATACGCGCAGGAGGTGCTGATGCCGGGCATCCCGGGCAAGGTGTTGGCGGAGCTGCGCGCGATCGAGGCGGCGGGCGACTACGACAATCCCCGCTACATGGGCCTGCTCATCCCCCATCACTACGAGCGGCACGTGCTGCGCGTGCCGCACGCGCAATGGCCGGACCCGGTGTTGCGTGCCTTCGCGCATCTCAACCCCAGGATCTACATCCCCATGCAGGGGCCGAGCGAGCTCGGGGCGAGCGGCAAGCTGATGCACTGGGACCGCACGGCCGATCTGGCGCGCATCCGCGTACCGACGCTCACGATAGGCGCCGCGCACGACACCATGGATCCGGCGCACATGGCCGCGATGGCGCGCTCGCTCCCCCAGGGACGATACCTGCACTGCCCGGACGGCAGCCACATGGCGATGTACGACGACCAGGCGGTCTATGTGGCGGGGCTGCTCGATTTCCTGCGCGACGTGGCGAGCGCGACGCCCGCACGATGAAGAGCCGCGAATCCGGCGCGGCACTCGACCGCGCGCTCGGCCTGCGCCAGCTGGTGGTCTACGGGATGATCTTCATGGTGCCGATCGCGCCGATGGCGGTCTACGGCTTCGTCGCGCAGGAAAGCCACGGCATGGTGCCGCTCGTCTACGGGATCGGCATCGTGGCGATGCTGTTCACCGCGCTCAGCTACAAGCGGCTGAGCGGCGAATTTCCCATGGCGGGCTCGGTGTATGCCTACGTGCAGCGCGGCTGGCATCCTTACCTCGGATTTCTCGCCGGCTGGATGATCCTCGCCGATTATCTGCTCGTCCCGGCCCTGCTCTACGCTTTCAGCGCCTCGTGGCTGCAGGGATTGCTGCCCGTGGTCCCGGCCTGGCTCTGGGTGCTCGGCTTCGTCGCCTTCAACACCGTGGTCAACATCGTCGGCATCAGGCTGCAGGCGCGCGCGCATTTTTTCCTGCTGTGGGTCGAGCTCCTCACGCTCGCGATATTTTTCGCCTGGACGCTCCATTTCGTCTTCATCGCGGGACTGGGTGCCGGCGGCTGGTCGATCGCGCCATTCTTTCAGCCGCGGCATCTCAACGGCAGTTTCGTCGCCACCGCCACCTCCATTGCGGTGCTGAGCTTCCTCGGCTTCGATGCCATCAGCACGCTCGCCGAGGAAGTCAGGGACCCGCGCAGAACCGTCGGCAACGCCACCGTGCTCGCGTTGCTGTTGCTCGGCCTCATCTTCATCGCTCAGACCTATGTCGCCGCCCTGGCGCATCCGGATTACCATTCGCTGGATGCGAAGCTCGGCTTCTTCGAAATCGGACGGGAAGTGGGCGGCGCCTGGCTCTACCTGCTGCTGATCCTCGTCAACGTCGTGTCGGCCGCCATCGCCAACGCGCTGTCGGCGCAGCTGGCCATTTCGCGGATCCTCTTTTCGATGGGACGCGACCGCGCGTTGCCGGGCTCCGAGTTTCTCTCGCGGGTGCACCCTCGCCTGAAGACTCCGGTCAATGCCACGCTGCTCGTCGCCGTACTGTCGATAGGGCTCGCGCTGCTGGTGCCGGAGGAGGCCATTCTCAAGCTGGTCAATTTCGGCGCGCTGACCGCGTTCATGCTGCTCAACTGCACGGTGTTCGTCTTCTTTTACATCAGGAAGAGAAGATACCGGCACGTATTCAGCTATCTGCTCTTTCCCGCTCTCGGCCTGGTGATCGTGGCGTTCGTCTGGTCGGGATTCGATCGCACGACGTTCCTCTTCGGCGGCGCGTGGCTGCTGATCGGCGCGACGCTCGGGGTGTTCAGGTACCGACGTTTCAGGCCGTTCGAATGCCCGCCCGAGGCGGACGCGCGAGCCGCGCAGGGACCGGGCCCGCAGCGGGCCGCTTGAGGACCATCCTGCTAAGATTCGCGCCTTCAAGCGCCGCACCTCGCCCAACCTGATTGCCGATGAACAGCTCCTACACTGCTTCCGACATCGAAGTGCTGAGCGGCCTCGAGCCCGTGCGCCGCCGGCCCGGCATGTACACCCATACCTCGCGCCCCAACCACATGGCTCACGAGGTGATCGACAACAGCGTCGATGAGGCGATTGCCGGCTACTGCAAGCAGATCGATGTGACGCTCTTCAAGGACGGCTCGCTGCAAGTCGAGGACGACGGCCGCGGCATGCCCGTCGACATCCACCCCAAGGAGAAAGTGAGCGGCGTCGAGCTCATCCTCACCCGCCTGCACGCCGGCGGCAAATTCTCCGACAAGACGTACAAGTTCTCCGGTGGTCTTCACGGGGTGGGCGTCTCGGTCGTCAACGCGCTCTCGAAGCACCTCGAGTGCTGGATCAAGCGCGGCGGCAAGGAATACAACATCGCCTTCAAGGACGGCAAGGTGCACTCCAAGCTCGAAGTGGTGGGCACGGTCGGCCAGCGCAACACCGGCACCACGGTGCGCTTCTGGCCGGATCCCAAGTTCTTCGACTCCGACAAGTTCTCCGTTCCGCAGTTGAAGCACACCCTGAAGGCGAAGGCGGTGCTGTGCGCAGGTCTTCGCATCACCTTCAAGAACGAGGCTACGGGCGAGAAGGACGAGTGGTTCTATACCGGCGATCTCGGCGCTTACCTCATCGAGGAGCTCGCCGACAACGAGCGGTTGCCGAACGAGCCCATCACCGGTCAACGGGAGGAGGAGAGCGATGCGGTCAATTTCGCCCTCGTCTGGGCACCGGGCGCGGAGAGCGCCATCGGCGAGAGCTACGTCAACCTCATACCGACCACCGAGGGCGGCACTCATGTGAACGGACTGCGCTCGGGCGTCGCACAGGCGGTGCGCGAGTTCTGCGAGTTCCGCAACCTCGTGCCTCGCGGAGTCAAGCTGACTCCGGAGGACATCTGGGACAAGGCAAGCTACGTGCTGTCGGTGAAAATCCACGAGCCGCAGTTCGCCGGCCAGATGAAAGAGCGCCTCGCCACGCGCGATGCCGCCGGCCTCGTCGAAGGCTTCGCGCGGGACTCCGTGGCGCTCTGGCTCAACCGTCATCCGGATGCCGGCGAGCGCATCGCGCAGTTCGCGATTGCCAACGCCCAGGAGCGCGCCAAGGCCGCGCAGCGTGTGGTGCGCAAGCGCATCGCCGGAGGGCCGGCGCTTCCCGGCAAGCTCGCCGACTGCGCGAGCCAGGATCCGCGCCGCTCCGAGCTCTTTCTGGTGGAGGGCGATTCGGCCGGCGGCTCGGCCAAGCAGGCGCGCGACAAGGATTTCCAGGCCATCATGCCGCTGCGGGGCAAGATCCTGAACACCTGGGAGCTCGAGCCGGGCGAGATCGGCTCCTCGCAGGAGGTGCACGACATCAGCGTCGCGCTCGGCGTCGAGCCCGGCTCGCAGGATTTGAGCCAGCTGCGCTACCACAGGATCTGCATCCTGGCGGACGCCGATTCCGACGGGCAACACATCGCGACGCTCCTCTGCGCGCTTTTCCTGCGGCACTTCCGGCCGCTGGTCGTCAACGGCCACGTACACGTCGCCATGCCGCCGCTTTATCGCATCGATGCCGGCAAGCAGGTGTTCTACGCCCTCGATGACGGCGAGCGCGACCAGCTCTTGAAGAAGATCGAGAAGGAAAACTCCCGCACCAAACCGACCGTGACCCGCTTCAAGGGCCTGGGCGAGATGAACCCGACCCAGCTGCGCGAGACCACCATCGATCCGCGCACCCGCCGTCTGGTGCAGCTCACCATCGATGGCAAGGACAACACCGATCAGCTGATGGACATGCTGCTCGCGAAGAAGCGCGCCGGCGACCGCCGCGAGTGGCTCGAGCAAAAGGGCAATCTCGCCGACGTGCAGGTGTAAGTGAGAGGCTCCCGGAAGAGCCTTTTTCGATCGACGCTCCACGTGAGAACTTTGAGATGCAAGACCAGGAACTGAACTTCGAAGGCATCGAGCGCCAGCCGCTGCGCACCTTCACCGAGAAGGCGTACCTCGATTATTCGATGTACGTCATCCTCGATCGGGCGCTGCCCGCGATCGGCGACGGCCTGAAGCCCGTGCAGCGCCGCATCATCTATGCGATGAGCGAGCTCGGGCTCTCCGCCGCCTCCAAGCACAAGAAATCCGCCCGCACGGTGGGCGATGTGATCGGCAAGTTCCATCCCCACGGCGATAGCGCCTGCTACGAGGCGATGGTGCTCATGGCGCAGCCCTTCGCCTACCGTTATCCGATCGTCGACGGGCAAGGCAACTGGGGCTCGCAGGATGATCCCAAGTCCTTCGCCGCCATGCGCTACACCGAGGCCAAGCTCACCCGCTATGCCGATGTGCTGCTCGGTGAGCTGGCGCACGGCACGGTCGATTGGACGCAGAACTTCGACGGCACGCTCGAAGAGCCGATGATGCTGCCGGCGCGCCTGCCCAACCTGCTGCTCAACGGCACCTCCGGCATCGCCGTCGGCATGGCGACCGACATTCCGCCGCACAACCTGCGCGAGGTTGCCGCCGCCTGCATTCACCTGCTCGATGAGCCCGATGCGACCACCGCCGCGCTCATGAAGCACGTCAAGGGACCGGATCTGCCGACCGGAGCGGAGATCATCTCGCCCCGCGCCGACCTCAAGGAGTTCTACGAGAAGGGGATCGGCTCGTTCAAGGCGCGGGCCACCTACGAGATCGAAGACGGCAACGTCGTCATCACCGCCTTTCCCTACCAGGTCTCCCCGGCGCGCGTGCAGGAGCAGATCGCCGAGCAGATGCGCGCCAAGAAGCTGCCGATGGTCGAGGATCTGCGCGATGAGTCCGATCACGAGCATCCGGTGCGCCTGGTGCTCGTACCGCGCTCGAACCGCATCGACATGGTGGAGGTGATGAACCACCTCTTCGCGACGACCGATCTCGAGCGCAACTATCGCGTCAACCTCAACATCATAGGTCTCGACGGACGCCCGCGGGTGATGGGGCTCAGGTCCATCCTCGGCGACTGGCTCGAGTTCCGCATCGCCACGGTGACGCGGCGTCTGCAACATCGGCTCGAGCGGGTGCAGAGACGCCTGCACATCCTCGAGGGCCTGCTCGTCGTCTATCTCAACCTCGATGAGGTGATCCGGATCATCCGGCGCGAGGACGAGCCGAAACCGGTGCTGATGAAGCGCTTCAAGCTCTCGGACGAGCAGGCCGAGGAGATCCTCAATACCCGCCTGCGCCACCTCGCCCGCCTCGAGGAGATGAAGATCCGCGAGGAGCAGAAGCAGCTCGCCGCCGAGCGCGAGGAGCTGGAAGCGGTGCTGAAGAGCAAAGCGAGATTGAAGAAGCTCGTCGCCGCCGAAATCCGCGAGGACGCCGACAGGCACGGCGACGAGCGGCGCACCCGCATCATCGAGCGCGAAGCGGCGCAGGCGATCGATGAGACCACGCTCATCCCCAACGAGCCGGTGACCGTCGTGCTCTCGACCGGCGGCTGGGTCCGCTCCGCCAAGGGGCACGAGATCGCTCCGCGTACGCTCTCCTATAAGAGCGGCGACGGGTTCCAATCGATGGCGCGAGGACGGAGCCTGCAGGCCGCGGTGTTCATCGACAGCACCGGCCGCACCTACTCGCTGCCGGCGCATTCGCTCGCCTCGGCGCGCGGCCAGGGCGAGCCGCTCTCCGGGCGCCTGAACCCGCCCGACGGCGCCAAGTTCGCCGGTGTCATGATGGGCGAGCCCGAGGATCTCTGGCTGCTCGCAAGCGATGCCGGCTACGGCTTCATCGTACGTTTCAAGGAACTCATCACCGACCGCCGCGCCGGCAAGACGGTGCTCAACGTGCCGGACAACGCCATGGTGTTGCCGCCGGCGCTCGTGCCCTCGCCGGAGTCGCTGGTGGTGGCGGTGAGCAGCGAGGGCAAGCTGCTCGCCTTCCCGGTGGCCGATGTGCCGGAAATGCCCCGCGGCAAGGGCAACAAGCTCTATGACATCCCGGGCAGGAAGGCCGCCGCGCGCGAGGAGCTGATGAGCGGCATCGCCGTGGTGCCGCCGCGCGGCTCGCTGCTCGTCTGGGCGGCCGAGAGGCAGAAAACGCTCGATTGGGGTGATCTCAAGGCGTACCGCGGCCAGCGCGCCCAGCGGGGCGCCGTGTTGCCACGCGGCTGGCCGCGCAAGGTCGATCGCTTGGAAGCCGTCCTGCCGCCGGCCGCTAGCCCATGACCACTTCTTCGGGGGCGTTGACGAAATAGCCCTGGATGAACTGCACCCCGAGCTGCCACAGCACCGCCATGGTGTTGGCGTCCTCGACCCGCTCGGCGATGGTTTGAATGCCGCGCTTGGCCGCCGACTCGACCAGGGCGCGCACGCGCTGTTGCAGTTGTGCGTCGCGCGCCAGGCCCTGCACGAGCGCGCCGTCGATCTTCACGAAATCGAGCGGCACGGACCCGATGAGGCTTTGCGGGTCGCGGCCGGAGCCGAAGCTCTCGAGCGCGAAGCGGAAGCCCCGCTGGCGAAGTCCGCCCGCGAGCAGGCGCACCTGCGGGAAAGCGGCCGCCACTTCCTCGGTCACCTGGAAGCAGACCCGCTGCGGCTCGGCGCGCTTCGAGCGGATGTGGTTGTCGAGCCATTCGAGGAAGGTGGCATCTCTCGCGGTGTCCTTCGAGAGCCGCACGAAAAGACACTGCGGCCGCCGCTGCGCGGCGAAGGAGAGCGAGGCGCCGACGACCCAGCGGTCGATGTTCTTCAAGAGATCGTTGCGCTCGGCGGCGGCCATGAATTCGGCCGGCAGCACCTCCTTGCCCTGCGGATCGATCATGCGCACCAACACGTCCCACATCTGCGGGTCATCGCCCTGCAGACTCGCCACCGGTTGCTGCGCCAGGCGGAAGCGATTCTCCATCAGAGCCGCCTTGATGTGTTTGACCCAGACCTGGTCGTACGACTGAACGCGGTTCTCGACGTCGGCTCGCCCCGAGGTCAGCACCTGGTTGCCGCCTTGTTTGGCGCCCTTGGCGCACGCCTCAAGCGCATCCGCCACGACCGCATCGAGCTTGGGCGCGCTCGGCGGCACCACCGAGAGACCCACGGTGCAGGTCACCGCGACGGTTTTCTCGTTGACGCGCATCACGTGCTTCTGCACCCGGCCGAGGAGCTGCTTGCCCCACGCCTGGATGTCGTTCTCGTTGCCGCGCTCGAGCAGCGCGAGGAATCTCACGCCGCCGAAGCGGCCGACGATCTCGTTCGGATAGAGCGTCTCCTTCAGAACCGCCGCGATTCCCATCAGAACGCCCTCGCTCGCCGTGGCGCCGACCTCGCGCTCCACGGCGGCGAATTTGTCGAGCTTCACCAACGCGAGGCAACGCATGCCGCCCTGGCTCGGACTCGAGAGGCGCGCCTGCAGCGCCTGCATCAGCTCGCGCCGATGGAGGAATCCGGTCGTGTGGTCCGAGTGCACGACCTGGCTCAATTCCTCGACCAGTTTCTGCTCGTCGCGAGGCTTGGCGGGCACGATCAGGCGCACGCTCGGCTCACCGTCGTGCTCGCCCAATGCGAGCACGACTTCCATCGGCATCTTCTCGCCCTGGGCGAGCAGGGCGGTCGCTTTCAGGGCGTGATCACTCCAACGGCCCTGCAGGCACGCGGCCAGCGCCCCCTTGAGCGCCGCATGCGTATCCTCGTCGAAGAGATCCATGATCGGCTGGCCCACCAAACTGTCCTTGGCCCCGAAGAGCTCGAGCCAGGCCGGATTGGCTTCGATGACGATGCCTTCCTGCACCTGTACGATCGCATCGTTCGAGCGCTGCAGGACGCTCTCGAGCTGATTGCGGGCATCGTGAGCGGACTTGAGGGTGCTGGTGAGCGCGCGCTCGAGACGAAAGGCGCGCAGCTCCCGGCTCATGACGGCGCCGAGGCGCACCGGATGGGCGAGTGACACCACATCGCGCGCCCCCGCCGTCATCGCATCGGCTATCGAGGCTTCATCCACCGTCTCCCTCACCAGCACGATCGGGACGGTGGGGGCGACCTGATCGCGAACGCCGACCACGCGCTTGAGATCATCGTCCGGCCCGGCGACGACGATGAGCAGCTCCGGATTGATTTGCGGCAACGCATCGGCAAGGTCACCGAGTGCCGGGATCCAGGTGCAGTGCACCGCATGGCCTGCCCGCCGCAGAATACTGTTGATCGCCTCCACCGGGTCGCGTGCGGCAGAAAGAACAATGAGCGGAACGGGGTTCTGCTCGGTCAAGGCGCTCTCCGGTAGGGACGGGGCCGGCGATATGGAAAATTCTAGCATCGGGCCGCCGCGGGCCCGGGTGTCCTGCTTCTCAGATTGTGGCGCCGAGGGCGACCTTCGCCGGCGCGCCGGGCACCTCGCGCACGAGCCGCGGCACGAGGTAACCGGATAAGCGCGCCGTGAGCTGCCCGGCCAGAGCCTGCGCGCGCTCATCGGACACCGCGAAATGCGCCGCGCCTGTGACTCGATCGAGCGCGTGCAGATAATAGGGCAGCACGCCCGCATCGAACAGCCGCCGCGACAGCTCCGCCAGCACCTCCACCTGGTCATTGACGCCAGCGAGGAGGACCGACTGGTTGAGGAGCGTGACACCCGTCGCCCGCAGCCTCTGGCAGGCGGCGACGAGTGAGGCGTCGAGCTCGTTGGGATGATTGACGTGCAGCACGATGATGATCGGTAGAGCGCTCCCGCGCAGCCATCGAGCGAGTCCCTCATCGACCCGCGACGGCAGCACCACCGGCTGTCGGGTATGCACGCGAATCCGACGCACGTGTGGGATGGCGCTGAGCGCGTCCGTCAGATTCTCGAGGCGCGCATTGCTCAAGGAGAGGGGATCGCCGCCGCTCAGGATGATCTCCTCGAGTGAGGCGTCGGCGGCGATCGCGGCGAGCGCCTCGCTGAAGCGGGGGGCCGCCTCATGCCGCTCACCGTACGGGAATTCCCGGCGGAAGCAGTATCGGCAGTGCACGGCGCAAGTCGGTGTGGTGATGAGAAGCGCGCGGCCGCGGTACTTCTGTAGCAGCGCCGGCGCGCGCAGAGCGCCGTGCTCGCTCACCGGGTCATCGACGTACTGCGCCTCGTGGGCGAGCTCGGCGGCCACGGGCAGAACCTGACGCAGCAGCGGGTCGTTGGGGTCCCGAGGACGCATTCGCGCGACGAAGCTGCGCGGCACGCGCAGGCGGAACCGACCGGCGACAGCGCGCGCGCCCGCGAGGTCCTCGAGGTCGAGCCCGAGCGCCGCGGCGAGCTCCTCCGGGCTCGTAATCGCCTCGGCGAGCTCCTGCTGCCACGTCCGTGGCTCGAGCTGGCGGGGTTGGACCGATGCCGTTATCATACGCGGCCCGCTGACTGCCCTTGAAAAACGGCCGTAGGCCGGCTTTTCCATTGATCATTATTCCGACTGATTACCGGGCCGCGCATTCTGCCGTCCCAGCCGCGAGAAAGAAATGGCCAGCTACACCACCAGCGAGATCCGCTCCGGTCTCAAAGTCCTGCTCGAAGGAGACCCGTACGCCGTGGTCGAGAACGAGTTCGTCAAGCCCGGCAAGGGCCAGGCTTTCAACCGCATCAAGGTGCGCAATCTGAAGACCGGCCGCACCATCGAGCGCACCTTCAGGTCGGGCGAGTCGCTGGAAGCTGCGGACGTCGTCGATACGGAGATGCAGTATCTCTATCAGGATGGGGATTTCTGGCACTTCATGATGCCGGACAACTTCGAGCAGTACACGGCCGGCAAATCGGCCGTCGGCGAGAACGCGCAGTGGCTGAAGGAAGGGCTCGTCTGCATCGTCACGCTCTGGAACAACGAGCCGCTGGTGGTGAACGTGCCCGCGCACGTGGAGCTCAAGATCGTGGAGACCGATCCCGGCCTGCGCGGCGATACCGCAACGGGCGGTCAGAAGCCGGCGAAGCTCGAAACCGGCGCGGTCGTACGGGTCCCGCTCTTCATCAACGAGGGCGAGGTCATCCGCATCAACACCAGCACCGGCGAGTACGTCTCGCGCGCCAAGCAATAGCGCCTATCGCAACTCATCCAACCGGCTCGCCTCGAGGTATAGCGCCGCGAGCCGCTCGAGTCCGCGCGCATCGAGGTCATCGAAGCGCGCGCGGCGCGGGCTGTCGAGATCGAGCACGCCCGCGACCCGCTCCGCCGCGATGAGCGGCACCACGACCTCCGACTGCGAGGCCGCATCGCAGGCGATGTGTCCGGGAAAAGCGTTGACGTCGGGGACGATGACAGTCGCGCGGCGCGCGGCGGCCGTGCCGCAGACGCCGCGGCCGAGGGCGATGCGCACGCACGCGGGCTTTCCCTGGAAGGGTCCGACGACGAGCTCGCTGCCGCGCGGACCCTCACGCAGAAAGTAAAAGCCCGCCCAGCTCACCTCCGGCAGCGCATCGAAGATGAGCGCGGCCGTGTTGGCGGCATTGGCGATCGGGTCGGTCTCGCCCGCGAGCAGCGCTTTGAGCTCTGTCGCCAGCCGCTCGTAGCCCGCGCGCTTGTCGGTGAAGTCATGTCGGCCGCCGGCGTAGGTCATGGTGCACCCGTTCAGGCTCGCTCGATCGGAAAGGGGAGGACCGCATCGATGCTGCTCGCCCCCGCCGCGAGCATCAGGGTGCGATCGAAGCCGAGCGCGACGCCACAGCAGTCCGGCAGGCCCGTTTCGAGTGCCGCGAGCAGACGCTCGTCGATGCTCGATGCGCTCAGGCCGAGGCGGCGGCGCTCGTTGAGATCGCGCTCGAATCGCTCCCGCTGCTCGCGCGCGGATGCGAGCTCATGAAAGCCGTTGGCGAGCTCGATGCCCTCGCAGTAGAGCTCGAAGCGCTGCGCGGCGCGCGCATCGTCGGGATCGAGGCGGGCGAGCGCCGCCTGGCTCGCGGGATAACCGTGTACGAAGGTCAGACCCGCAAGGCCGAGGCGCGGTCCGACCACTGCGCCCATCAGGAGCTCGAGCAGCTCGTCGCGCTCGGCCGCCGCTGACTCGAAGCCCGCATCGCGCGCGTGCTCGGCCAGTTGCGTGAGCGGCGCCACAAAGGGATCGAGGTGCAGCGCGCGCAGAAACACCTCGCGATAGCTCAGCCGCTCGATGACGAGCGAGGCGCGCGCGCGACCGAGTAGCTCGAGCACCAGCGCCTCGACCTCGTTCATCAGCGCCTCGAGTGAATAGTCGGAGCGATACCACTCGATCAGCGTGAATTCGGCGTTGTGCAGCCGCCCCCGCTCGAGCGAGCGCACCACGTGACAGATCTGGTAGATGTCGCCCACTCCCGCCGCCAGCAGGCGCTTCATGGCGTACTCCGGCGAGGTGTGCAGAAAGTAAGGCTGTGCGGTCGCGCGCTGAGGGTTCACCGCCTCGAGCAGCACGCGCGCGCTCTGGATGTGCACGTCCGTGACCGGGGCGTTGACCACGATCGGCGTGTCCACCTCCAGCACCCGACGGTTGGCGAAGAAGCGGCGCGCCCGCGCGAGGAGCGCGGCGCGCAGCTCGAGCGCTTGCCGCGAAGCCGTGGGCCGCCAATCCCCGCGGCCGCTGCCGCCGGCT
>DATFCZ010000032.1:0-3244 GCA_035252605.1 Steroidobacteraceae bacterium | reverse complement strand
TCACCTGCCCTCGGCCTGTCGCGGCATATCCTGCACCGAGCTCTCCTGCGCCGCGCGCCGCCGCTCCACGAGCGGCGTGATCGCATCCAGCAGCTCCGCCTCCTGATAGGGCTTCCCGAGGTAATCGTCGACCCCGAGCTCGATGGCGCGCGCCCGATGCTTCTCGCCCACACGCGAGGTGATCATGATGATGGGCACGTCCTTCAGCCGAGCGTCGTTGCGCACGTGGGCCGCAACCTCATAACCATCCATGCGCGGCATCTCGATGTCGAGCAGGATGATGTCGGGCACGTGATCCTGCAGCAGTCCGACCGCATCCATTCCATCGCGAGCCGTCAGCACACGCATGCCATTGCGCTCGAGCAGTCGCTGCGTGACGCGACGCACCGTGATCGAGTCGTCGACCACCAGCGCGAACGTCCGCCGGTCCTCCTTCTCCCGCGGCACGGCCGGCAGCTGCGCGCGACCGCGCCACTCCGCCCGCACCAGCGCGCCGATATCGAGAATGATGACGATGCGTCCATCGCCCAGAATGGTGGCACCGGAGATGCCACGGATGCTGGAGATCTGCGGTCCGACCGACTTCACCACGATCTCGCGGCTGCCGACCAGCTCATCGGCGACCAAACCCGTGGAGTGCTCGCCGGCGCGTACCAGCACCACCGGAATGGTCACGTCCTGCTCGGGAAGCGGTGAGGGCTCGAGACCCACGAAGAGCGCCAGATGCTGGAAGCGGTACTTCTGGCCGCCGTAATCGAACATCGCCGCATCGCGCCCCAGATGCGCGCTCACTTCCGCCTTGGAGAGCCGCAGCACGCCCTCGACCGTCGGCAGGGGCAGCGCGTAGTACTCCTCGCCCGTGCGCACCACGAGCGCATGGCTGATCGCCAGCGTGAAGGGCAGACGGATGGTGAACACCGTACCCTCGCCGGCCTTGGTCTCCATGTGGAGCGCGCCGCCCAGCCGCTTGATCTCGGTCGCGACCACGTCCATGCCGACGCCCCGGCCCGCCTGTTGGGTGAGCGTGCCCGCGGTCGAAAACCCCGGCTCGAGAATGAGCTGCATGGCGTCTTCGTCGCTCAGCGTCCGCCCCGGCTGGATCAGCCCGAGCGAGCGGCCCTTCTCGCGGATGGCCTCGAGATTCATGCCGGCGCCGTCGTCGGTGAGGCGCACCATGACCTCCGCTCCCTCGCGGTGCAGCTCCAGGAGAATCTTGCCCGCGGGCGGCTTGCCGCGACGCGAGCGCTCCTCGGGGGTCTCGATGCCGTGGACCACGGCATTGCGCAGCATGTGCTCGAACGGAGGCAGCATGCGCTCGAGCACCTGCCGGTCGAGCTCTCCGGAGGCGCCTTCGACCACGAGCTCGGCGCGCTTGCCGCTATCGGAGGCGGCCTGGCGCACGATGCGCGCGAGGCGCTGCACGTGCCGCTGGAAGGGAACCATGCGCGTTCGCATCAGCCCGTTCTGCAGCTCGGTGATGGTCCGCGCCTGCTGCTGCAGCAGGTTCTGCGCATCCTTGGCGAGATTCTCGAGCAGCTGCTGAATGCTCGCCACGTCGTTGGCGGTCTCCGCGAGCGCCCGCGAGAACTGTTGGATGGAGGAATACCGGTCGAGCTCGAGCGGATCGAACTCGCTGCGGTGGCCGCCCTCGTCCTCGTGCCGGTGCAGGATCTGGGTCTCGGTCTCGATCTCGAGATTGCGCAGCTGCTCCTTCAGGCGCGTCACGGTGCGCGAGAGCTCCGCGAGGTTGAAGTCGATCGAGCCGAGCTGCTGCTCGAGGCGCGAGCGCGCGATGCTGGCTTCGCCCGAGATGTTGAGCAGCTTATCGAGCAGATCGGCATCGACCCGCGCCATCTCCTGCCGCTCGACCGGCGCGACCGGCTCGCGGCCCGGAGGCACTGGCAGCGGCGGGGCCATGATCTCTTCGGCGGATTCCGCGGCGCCGCCATCCGAGCGGGCGATGGCCGGAGCGCGCGCTTCGGGCTCGGGTTCCACCGGCGGCGGTGCCGAAGTCAGGATCAGCGCGGGCTCAGGCCGACTCATCTCGCGCGTCGCCTCGAGTCGCTCGACGGTTTCGGCAGGCGTCGCGACCGGGGGTGAGACTTGCGCCTTCGGCGGCTGCGGCTTCGGAGCTTCGGCTTTGGGTGCTTCGGCTTTGGGCGCTTCCGGCTTCGGCGCCTCGATCTTGGGAGACTCGGGCTTCGGGGACTCGGGCTTCGGGGACTCGGGCCTCGGGGACTCGGCCTGTCGAGCCTCCGCCTGGGGGACCTGCGGCGCAGTCGCTGCCGCAGCGCCCGCCGCCGCACCCGGCCTTATCAGCGCCTGGATTCGCCCGATAGTCGCCCGGGCGGGCGCGACCCGACGACCGTTTGCAACGGTCTCTCGCATGCGCGCCAACTCATCCAGGCTCCCCTGGATGACATCGAACACCGCGCCGTCGACCGCGATCGAGCCGCTTTCGGCCTGGATCACCAGCGTCTCGAGCTCGTGACTCAGATCGCCCATGGCGATGATGCCCGCCATGCGCGCGCCGCCCTTGAGGGTATGCAGCGGCCGCTTGAGCGCGGTAGCGCTTTCCGCGCTGCTCGGCTGGCTGCGCCAATCGCTCAAGGCGCGCTCGGAAGAATCAATGAGCTCGAGTGCCTCCTCGGTGAAAATTGCCGCCACCTCGGGATCGAAGTCCGGGGGCTCCTCGTCGGCGGCGGATGGGGCAGGCTCGGGGCTTTCCAACACAGGCTCAGCCGGAGCCGCTGCCTCGGCGTGCGCCGAAGCAGACACCCCCGCCTCGAGGCGAGAGGCTTCGGCAATGCGGGCATCGAGCGAGGACTCCGCCTCCTGCAGGCGCTCGAGGAGCTGCCAGTGATTGACGAAGTAGCCGGTCGGCTCGTCGAGGTGCGCGGCCACCGACTCAATGGCCTCCATGCAGTCGGCGAGCAGTGTCAGGTCCTTGGCTCGCAGACCGATGCCGCTGGTGAAGGCGCGACGCAGCCAGTGATCGAGCGGCTCGGCGAGGCGCACGCCGTGGCGCGCCTGCGCCATCTTGGAGCTCCCCGCGAGCGTATGGCAGGCGCGGTAGACCTCTTCGGAGAGCAGGTGCGGTTCCGGGGCCTGCTTCTCGCGCTCGAGGAACTTGCGGATCACCGCGACGTGAGCGCCGGTCTCCCGGGTGTAGATCTCGCGCAGCCCCTCATCCATCACGCCCTGAGTCGGGGGCTGCGGCGTCGGTGCCGGTTGCGAAGCGCTG
>DATFCZ010000031.1:0-89635 GCA_035252605.1 Steroidobacteraceae bacterium | reverse complement strand
CAGTCGCGCCCGCCGGGCATCATCGGCCCGTCCGGCTCGGCTATTGGCTCGTTGACTCAGTTCCACGCGTTCTGCGTCCGAGAGGGTGATCGTGCTCATGGGCACGATCATACTATCATTTCAGTTGTTACGGTACACTAGAGTACACCCGGGGGGCGGTGCGTCAGCTTCGAAGCCGAACAGGGGTCTATCTGCGGCCTGCGCGTCATCGGGCGCTTTCGTACCCGGCGCGGATCCCGGCGCCGCCCGGCCCGTTCATTGAGGAAGTCGCCTCGAAACATTCGGGACAGCGCCACTTGTGTGGTGCGCGTTGTTGCCGCACGATCGGCGAAGCGGCCCAGAACGTATTCGATATGCGCCAACCCGACTCAGCATCGTTGCGCCGCAGCTGGACTCGGCGGATCTGGAACGCGCTCGGCCCGGGACTGATCACCGGCGCCGCCGATGACGACCCGAGCGGCATCGCAACCTATTCGCAGGCGGGAGCGCAGTACGGCTACGCGCTCACCTGGTCCATGCTCCTCACCATGCCGTTCATGGCGGCCATACAGAGCATCAGCGCCTGTATCGGCTGGCAGACCGGGAAGGGACTCACCAAAAGCCTGGTGATGCGGTTTCCGCGCCCCGTCGTGCTTACGCTCATCGCTTTGCTGGTACTGGCCAACACCATCAATGTCGCAGCCGACCTTGCCGCCATGGGCGAATCGCTCCGGCTGGTGATTTCCGGTCCCGCAGTTCTCTACGCGCTCATCTTCGGACTCGGCTGTCTCATCGCCCAGACCCTGGTGCCTTATCACCGCTACGCCGGTTACCTCAAGTACCTGACACTGGCTTTGCTGGTATACGTGGCTGCAGCGCTGACTCTTCACATCCCCTGGAGCCAAGTGGCGCTCCATACCATGCTGCCGTCCTTGTCCCGCGGCCGGGGAATGGAGCTTACGATCGTGGCCGTGTTCGGTACGACCATCAGCCCGTATCTTTTCTTCTGGCAGGCATCCCAGGAGGCCGAGGAATCGCAGCTGAGCCATCGGCGGCGGCGCGGCGCGAGCCGGGCAACGCAGGGCGCTTTCCGGCACATCTCGTTCGACACCTGGGCCGGCATGGCCTTCTCGAACCTCATCGGCTTTTTCATCATCGTGACGACGGCGGCCACCCTCAATGCGCACGGCGTAACGAAAATCGACTCCGCATCGCAGGCGGCCGAGGCGTTGCGTCCCATTGCGGGTGAGCTGACATTCGGCCTCTTTGCAGCCGGCATCATCGGTACGGGACTGCTCGCCGTGCCGGTCCTCACGGGATCGGCAGCCTACGCTCTCGGGGACGTTTTGGGGCTCAAGAGCAGTCTCGAGTTGCCGGCGCGCAGGGCGCGCGGCTTCTACGGGATACTGGCGGTCGCAACTTTGGCGGGGGTGGCGCTCTCGGCCTTACGGCTCAATCCCATCGCCTTGCTCTTCTGGAGCGCGGTGATCAACGGTATTACCGCCGTACCCATCATGGCGGCCATGATGGTGCTGGTCTCCGGCCGCCGCGGGCTCGAGGCGTTCGAGATCCCGAGATGGCTGAGGTCGCTCGGCTGGCTGGCAACAGTGCTCATGGCCGTTGCGGTCGCGATCTATTTTCGCTCGCTCATCGCTTGATCCGAAGGTCGAGGGAACGGCGCCCTGCAGGCGCCATGCGTATCAATGCGGATTGCCCCAAGCTGCGGCGGCGGCGAGATTACGCTCGAGTCAAGGCGATCCGAGCGGGGAGTCTCATCATGGACATCGGCAAGCTCTGCAACCGCAATGTCGTTACCGTCCGAGAGATGGACGAGCTGACCTCGGCGGCGAAGCTCATGCGGGAGAAGCACATCGGCTATCTCGTGGTCGTGAAGCCGAATGTCGTCGACGGTGCGCTCACCCCCATTGGCGTAATCACGGACCGGGACATCGTGATCGCCGTGGTCGCCCGGGAGATCAATCCTCGCTCGCTCACGGTCGGTGATGTCATGACGCGCCAGCCGGCGGTGGTCGACGAGGAGAGCTCGCTCTCGACGGCATTGCAGCTCATGCGCCGGATCGGCGTGCGGCGCATGCCGGTCATCGGTCGGGGAGGCATGCTGGTGGGCGTGCTTTCTCTCGACGATGTGCTCGATGCCCTCGCCGGCGAGATGACGGACGTCGCGGGCTCGATTCGGCATGGACGCCAGATGGAAGATGCCTTGCGTCCCGAGTGGAGGAAATGAGCATGTCCGAGACCCCCCACCCTCACCGGATCAAGGGCGTGCTGCATGAGCTCGATGCCACGCAGGTGCATGCGCTGCTTCGCACCCGCCAGGCCGTGCTCATCGACGTGCGCGAGCCGGCGGAATTCGAGGCCGAGCGCATTCCGGGAGCGCTGCTCTTCCCGCTCTCCGGATTCGACCCCGAGAGTCTGCCGCTCGATGGCTCGAAGCGAATCATCTTCCAGTGCGGTACCGGACGGCGCTCGGCCCAGGCGGCGCAGCGACTGCTCGCAGGCGGTGGCGATGAGGCATCGCACCTCTCCGGCGGACTCAAGGCCTGGAAAGAAGCGGGACTTCCGCTCACGAAGCTCGATCCGTCGACCGGGCGGGTGCATCAGGGCCGGCTCTGAGCTCAGCGGTGGCAGAGCAAGGTCCCGATGACCGCGGCGAATGCGATCCTATCCGTCATCTCGGGGACCTTGGTGGGGCTCTCGCTCGGTGTCATCGGCGGCGGCGGCTCCATTCTCGCCGTGCCGCTGATGGCGTACGTCGTGGGTCTGCCGCCTCATGTCGCCATCGGCACGAGCGCGGTGGCCGTTGCAGCGAGCGCGCTCGCCAACCTCGGCGGACATGCCCGTGCGCAGACGGTCAAGTGGCCGTGCGCCATCGTGTTTGCGATGTCGGGAGTGACCGGTGCCGCCATCGGGGCGCAGGTGGGCAAGCACATCGACGGTCAGGCGCTGCTCGCAGCATTCGGCGCGCTGATGGTCGTGGTTGCAGCTCTCATGCTGCGGCCCCGGCGGGCCGGCCATGATCCCGAGGTACGCCTGACGCGCGCCTCCGCCGGACATTTACTGCCGCCGCTTGCCGGAACGGGCCTCGCGGTGGGCGCGCTCTCCGGGTTCTTCGGCATCGGCGGGGGCTTTCTCATCGTTCCGGGGCTCATCTCGGCCACCGCCATGCCACTACTCAATGCGATCGGCTCCTCGCTGGTGTCGGTTTCGGCATTCGGAGCGACGACGGCGGTGAGTTACGCCGCCTCCGGACTCGTGGCCTGGAGAGTCGCGGGCTTCTTCATCCTCGGCGGACTCGCGGGTGGCTACGCGGGAATCGAAGCGGCCAAGGCGCTCGCGGGACGCAAGCGTATGTTGGCGATGGTCTTCAGCGCCGTAGTCGCCATCGTGGGGCTCTATGTGACGGCAAGAGGCATCGCGCGCCTCCTCTCATAGAGAGCGCGGCAGGAGTTGCGATCGAACGATGGTCGCGAACGACCACGCTGAAGACCATCGATCGAGGCAATGTCGGTGCTGCCGCAGTTTCGCGCCAAGAGGACCTACCCGCCTGGAGAGACGACATGATCAAAATACTCGATGGCTTCCCGGAGGCGACCGTCGCCGTTGCATGCGAAGGCCACATCACGCGCCAGGATTACGAGAAAGTTCTGGTCCCCCGCATGAATGAGGCTCTGGCCGGCCACGAGAAGGTGCGGATCTATTATGAGATCGGGCCGTCGTTCTCCGGGTTCGAGGCCGGCGCGATCTGGGAGGACACCAAGGTGGGCCTCGGGCATCTCTCGCGTTACGAGAGGATGGCCCTGGTCACGGACGTCGCGTGGATCCGCCTGGCAGTGGGCGCGTTCCGGTTCCTCATGCCGGGCCGGCTGCGCCTCTTCGGTACGAGCCAGGCCAACGAGGCGCGCGCGTGGATCAAAGCGGCTGACTAGCGCCGCCCGCCGACCGCGGGGCCGCTCTCAGCGCGACCAGCCGGCTCGCGCGACGAGCCGCGCAAGCTGGGCGCTATTCCTCGCGCCGAGCTTCTCGCGAATAACCGACTGATGGTTGGCGACGGTCTTCTCCGAGAGACCGAGCTTCTCGCTGATGCTCCTGACCGTCTCGCCCTGCACGAGGAGACGCAGCACCTCGAACTCGCGCGGGCTCAGCGCTTCGATTTCCGACCTGCCGGGGTACGTCGCCGATCGGGTCATGTTCATCGCCACATCGGGGCTTAGGTAGCGCTCGCCCCGCGACACCGCGTAGATCGCCTGCACCAGGACCTCGGGCGCACTTGCCTTGCTGAGATACCCGAGCGCTCCGGCCTCGAGCGCGCGACTGGCGTAGATCGCATCGTCGTACATACTGAACATCAATATGCGAAGGCGTGGCTGGTCCTTGAGCATGCGCCGGGTCGCCTCGATCCCGCTGGTGGCGGGAAGGGCGATATCCATGACCACCACGTCCGGAGCGAGTGCGCGCGCGCTCGCGCAGGCCTGCTCGGCGTTGCCGGCCTCACCCACGACGCGGATGCTGGGCTCCTCCTCGAGGAGCCGCCGGTAACCTTCGCGCACGATGGCATGATCATCGACCAGCAGAACCGTGGTTGGATCTGTCACGGCGTTACCTCTGCCGTCGCCAGTGATACCGGGATCTGCGCAAAGAGCTCGAAACCGTGCCCGGGCGAACTCGTGATCTCGAGCTCACCTTGCAGCGCCATGACCCGCTCTCGCATGCCGATCAACCCGAGTCCCCGGGTCGGAAGTCCCGGCGCGGCACCGAGCCCGTCGTCCACGACGCTCACCTGGATCCGATCGTCCGCCGGCCCATCGCTTCTCACCCGGCTGAGTCGGATCGCCACCCGCTGCGCATCGGCGTGTTTCGCGACATTCGTCAGCGCCTCCTGAACGAGGCGGTACAGGGTGACCGTGATGCTCTCCGGCAGCGCGGCGAACTCTCCCGCGATGGACAGCTGCAGCGACACGCCCGGCAGCCGCGCGCGCCACGTCTCGACACAATGCTCCAACGCGGCCGCGAGCCCCAACTCATCGAGGCCCGTCGGCCGCAGCTCGCGGATCAAAGTCGCGAGCGCGCCATGAATGTGGTTGCAGTTCTCGACGATGGTGCTCGCGCGATAGAGGGCCGCCGCCGGCAGCGCGTGGTGATCGTCTCGGATCCCTACCGCGTCGAGCTTGATCACATTGAGATACTGTCCGAGCTCATCGTGCAGCTCGCGCGCGAGCGTCTTGCGCTCCCTTTCCTGCAGGGCGACATACTGCTGCGCGAGTCGCCGGTTGTCGGCGAGCGCCGCCGCAAGTTGCGCCTCGGCCGACTTGCGGCGCGCAATTTCCTGTTGCGCCTCGGCGTAGCGGCGGGTGGCAAACCAGGTGAGGCCGACGCCGAGCACGAGCAGCACCGAGGGTAGCTCGTCGAATTGATAGCGCTCGTAGGGGCCCGTCAGCCGACGCAACATCTCCGTCACGTTGAATAGCCCGCACAGCATCCAGGCCGCAAGGGTCACGGTCGCGACCAGCACCGCATCGCGCAAGTGCGCTCGTCGGATCAGGTCTGCCGCAATCGAGGCTGTTGCGGGTGGCGGCGATGCGGGCTCGTCGGTCGCGCTCGAGACGGCCGTGGCGCCGAGTAGGGGATCGAGTCGAGCTCCCATGGCGGAACGCTCCTTCAGGTATTACCCGTGAGTCTACCGCAGCGCCATCTGCTCGAGCCCGAGGCTCGTGCGGCGGGCTTCCTCCTGCATTTTACTGCGGATGACCCAAGGCCCTATGACGGGCGGAACCCAGAACGCCGGCACCAGCTCGATGCTGACGTCGAGGCAGCTCGCGCGCACCTCTGGACAGGCCCGCACCGTCCACAGGCCGCGGCCTTCCTTGAAGCTGCCGCCCCGGGCCACGAGCTGCGCCTGCAGCATTCCGCCCCCGGCGTTGGTTGTTGCCGTCATGATCTCCTCCTGATGCATGGTTCTGCAGAAGACGAGCACACAGGCATGGATGGTGGTGAAAAGTCGCACGCGGCCCGCTACCCCGGTCGGCTCCACCCGCACCGCGCGCAGATCAGGGTTGTAGCGCCGCATGGCCGCGTAGTCCTCGAGGGCCCGGAACACCGCCGCCGGCGGCGCGGCGATCCTGATCCGCATGTCGATCAGGAAGCGCTCGTCCTCGTGCATCACCGTGACGCCGAGCACCTGCGCCGCGTGGACGCAGCCTCCGGCGCACGAGAGCGCGATCAGAGCCCCTAGCTGCCATTTCCGGCGTCTGCGCATCATTCGCCGGCTCTACCGGGCATCGAGCACAATGTCAATGCACGGGCGGCCGTACATTGCCAGCGCAGCGAATTCAGTACAAAATTCAAAGCGTCGCTCAGAATGCCCCGGTGTCCCACCCGGAGCTTCTCGTCCCCTCAATGGCTAGGTGGCAGAGTGGTCATGCAGCGGCCTGCAAAGCCGTCTACGCCGGTTCGATTCCGACCCTAGCCTCAAATCACTCGTCCCGCGACGTACTAAGAAGGGCAACGGCGTCGCCGAACGGCTGAAACCCGGCGCAAGCGATGGATTATCTTCGCGAAAGCCCAGGCGGTAGCCACACAGTAGAGTTTCGCGCGCTCACTCCAAGGCGACTCTGAGCGGCGCTTGCGCTATTTCCCGTTAGCCGGATTGGGATGCACAGGCGGTGGCAGTTGCTCCGGACCCGTATAGACCCATCCGGTTTCAATGAGCTTCGCACCCGCCAGATTGTTCTTTCGGTTTTGCAGGTACTGCTGCGCACCGGTCCGCGTGCGAGAGAATGTGCAGCCTCCTCCGTTCGAGTACGCGGTGTTTTTATCCCGGGCCTGAACGTAGTATCCCCAAGCTTGCTCCCACTTATACCTGTCATTGTCGTTGGGGACGTCAAAAATGGCGCTGATGTAAAGCCTTGCTTGTGCGCCCGGTGACGGCGACCCTACCAATATCTCGCAAAATCCGACTGGCCCGCCCCCCGCTTGCCGGGCGGCGACGTTGGTGGCATTGGCAACGACAGGTACCGCGCCGGAAGCGACAGGGGCGGCTGATTGCCCGGCGTTCGAGCCCGCAGATGCCTGCGCCAATGGTTGCGGCACAGACGCGGTGAAGGTCAGCACCGTTCCTGCCGCAAGGACCACGTTCGGTCCCGTGGGAATGGCGTTGGCTACGGCGGTCATGGGCGGGGCGACTCGATTGCCGAGTCCGCCCAACCCTCCCAAAAGTCCTCCCAGTTTTTGCACGCCCTGCCGCGCTTGCTGGAGCGGACTGGTGGCGCTGACGCCGCTACTTGTCACCAGCACCATCTGCCCATTGAGCGAGAGGGAAGTGAGCTGGGCCGACCAGTTCCCTCCCGACTGCGCGAGAGTGATTCTGCCCCCGGTATTCAGCGGAATGGAGACGCTGCCCGCGGTGGTTGCCTGTGCGACCACCGCGCGATACTGCTTGCCGGGTGGGTCAGTGGCGGAACGTATGGTATCGACCAGGCGCATCACGATTGTCGTGCTCACCGACGCGACGGCCTGTGCGCCTGCTGCCGCGGCGGTAACAGCAACGTCGTGCGAAACAAAAAATACCATCAACCCAAGCATAAGTGAGGCGGAGAGCCGCTTCGCTGTCTGCCGGAACCAGGGGTAACAGACCATTACAGCCTCCTATTGGTTGAGAATGCATGGGGCTGGGGGGCTGGAAGCGCTCGAGTGCTGGCCGAGAAGATAGCCTTGCTAGGCATCAGCCGTAGCGTTATCGGTTCGTCTAGCGGCGACTGTAACGCAGAGGCCGAGCCTCTCGCAACAGCACCGCCCGACACTTGTATTGCGCTGAAGTCTCCGCGTGCCCATACCTTAGTCTCGCAATCAGCGACGCCGTAAGACTGATACGGAGCAAACAGGTCTAAGAATGAGTTATGAATAATTGTTGGCCTCGCGGAATGACCGCTTACCGCAAATCACCCGCGTCAAAAACTGGCGGATTCCAGCCGCCATCAACGGGGAGCTTCGGGGTCGAGCGGCCGGTTTACCGAGTGCCTGGCGGCACGACGACGCGGACTCCCGGAGCTTAGCTTTGCAACCGCAGGTCGGCGGCGACGGCTGCAAGGCGTTTGTCATGGTCCAGAAGGGCAGTTTAGCCAACTTCGCGGAGGCAAGCAGGTGAACATCGATCCAGCCTAGGCCTCGTCGCATGAGTCGGTGAGCCTCTATCAACGCGAGCGCTTCGTCGTGAGTTGCGAGTGGGACATGAGGCAGCGCGGCGAGCGAATCGAGCAGCATGGCTCGCTGGGCGAGATTTCCGCACGCCAGCTCTCCAACCACGAAGTCATGGGTCCAAATCTGCGCCTGCTCAAGCAATTCCATCAACGCGGCGTTGCGCCGACGCAAGTGATCTACCCAAACTGACGTATCAACGAGCATCACCGCGCAGGTCGGGACCGCCTGCGAGAAATTGGCTTCAGACCGTGTTCAGTGCCGCCAAGCGCCGCCAGCCTGCGCGCATGTTCGCGCGCAATGAGCGCTTGAAGTCCTGCGTGCAGCACGGCGGTCTTTTCACGCAGTCCGGTAAGCTCCTGCGCTTTCCTCAGCAGTTCGTCGTCGATGATCAGGGTCGTTCTCATATGCATCAATATGGCGTAATGATGCATATCACTCAAATCCCTTTACCCCGTCGGGCGGCGCCTAAAGGACAGCGGCTTTCCGTATTCACCGCTTGCTTCAAGAGCGCGCTCGAGAAGCGCAGGGTCGATCAACGCACGCGGCAAATTGGAGCGCCTCGATCGCCGGCGTGCGCAGGCTGCTTTCGCTGTCAAAGTCTTGCGTCTATGCTTCGATTCGATCCGAGCCTGATGAACGACCTCGATTTACCGGAGGAGGGGAGAATGAGCCGGCAGAAAAGGACCCCAACACGACTGATCCCGGTGCTCTTCGGCGGCGCGCTGCAGACCGCTTCCGCCTATGCACAGGTGAAGCCTGAGGCGACGAAGCCTGAGGCGCCAGCAGCAGCTCCCAACGCCGATTCCGCGGCTGCCACGCAGGCCCGGGCCCGGCATGAAGGGATCTGGAAATGGGCCCTCCCTCCGGTGAGGATGCAGGGCGCGTTCGACGATCATGATCCCATTGGACTCGTTGCGGGAAAGCTGATTCCCGCCGACTGCTCGTTCAACTGGACGGACCCCGACACTCACCAACTCTATTGCTTCACTTCGGCAACGTCGCTCGTTTACTTCCTCGATGCGCCGCAAACTTACGAGGCGGAGGCGGAGAAGAACTGGCGGACCCTGACGGGCAAACCCGGCAAAGCGCCGTGAGACTCGACGCTCGTCCCGCCCGCCGGAAAAGCAGCGAGCCCGTCAGAACCGCGTGCACCGGAGAACTGCGCCCATGACCCAGAAGACCTGGACCGCCGTCGATGACTACCTGAACGAGCTCATCGTGCGGCCCGACGCTGCGCTCAACTCCGCGCTCGAGGCGAGCCGGGCGGGCGGGCTTCCGCGGATCGCCGTCAGCGCCCCGCAGGGCAAGCTCTTGAATCTCCTCGCTCGCGCCATGGGGGCGCGGCGTATTCTCGAGATCGGGACCTTGGGCGGCTATAGCGCCATCTGGCTGGCGCGGGCATTGCCCCCGGGCGGCCGGCTCATCAGCCTGGAATATAGCCCCAAGCACGCGGAAGTCGCGCGGGCCAACCTCGAGCGCGCGGGTCTCGCCGCGGTGGCGGAGGTCAGGGTCGGCCGCGGCCTCGACCTGATGCCCACGCTCACCGGTCCGTTCGACTTCTTCTTCATCGACGCCGACAAGGAAGGCTATCCGGATTATTTCCGCGCCTGCCTCGAGCTCTCGCGTCCCGGGAGCGTGATGCTGTTCGACAACATGGTGCGCGAAGGGGAAGTCATCGATTCAGCGACTCACGATGCCGACGTACGGGCCGCCCGACAGCTCTACCAAGACATCGCGGCCGAGCCGCGCGTCTCGGCCACCACCATTCAAACGGTCGGCTCGAAGGGCTACGACGGCTTCTGCATGCTCATCGTGAACCGCTGAGCGGCGGCCGCTCGAGTGCGGCCGACCGTGCGGGCGCCTTACCAGATCACGCACCGGTGGGCGTTGACCATGGGGCTGCCGGCCGGTACGTGGAAGGTCTCTTGAAATTGCGGCATGTTGGCGAGCGTGCCGTTCACGCGGTACACGGCGGGGGCGTGCGGATCGACCGTGACGCGTAGGCGAGCCTCCGCGGGACGGATGTTGCTCGCCCAGACATGTGCCGCGCCGAGGAAGAACTGCTGATCGGGCGTGAAGCCATCGATCGTCTTCGCCTCCTTGTACGCGCGCGAGGCATGGAATGCGCGCCACGCGAGCGTGAGACCGCCCAGATCGGCGGTCTCCTCGCCGGTGACGAGCTTGCCCTGCACGTGCAGATCGCCATCCACCGCGTAACGGGAGAAATGGCTCGAGATGCAGGCGGTCGCGGCGTGAAACCGCTTCGCATCCTCCGGCGTCCACCAGTTCTTGAGATTGCCGTGACCGTCGAACTGCGCCCCCTGATCATCGAACCCGTGAGTCATTTCATGACCCATGACCCAGCCCAACGCGCCGTAGTTCAACGCCAGCGGCGCCTTCGGATCGAAGAAGGGCGGCTGCAGGATTCCGGCCGGGAAGTTGATGTTGTTGAGGGGCGGATAGTAGTAGGCATTCACCGTCTGCGGTGTCATCTGCCACTCGTTCCGGTCCACGGGCTTGCCGATCTTGTTCAACTCGCGCTTCTGCTCGAACTCGTTCGCGCGCATCACGTTGAGCACGTAGGGACCGCGGTCGATGCGCAGGCTCGAGTAATCGCGCCACTTGTCGGGGTAACCGATGCGCTCGCCCATGAGATCGAGCTTGGCGATGGCCGCCTTGCGGGTCGCAGGCGTCATCCAGGGAAGGGTGGCCAGATCGCTCTTGAGCGCCGCGCGAATGTTGTGCAGGATCCCGAGCACCTCCGCCTTGGAAGAGGGCGGGAACTCCTTCTCGACGTAAACCTTGCCGACGGCAAAGCCGAGCGCCTGGTCCTCGGCCTTCACCACCCGCTGCCAACGGGGCAGGAGCTTCTTCGCCCCGCTCACCGCCGACTGCATCCTGAAGTCCTCGTCCACGAAGGGCTTCGAGAGGTAAGGCGCGAAGGCATCGATCAGGCGCCAGCGCAGATACACCTTCCATTGCTCGAGCGGCACGCTGCGCAGATCCTTGCCGAGCGCGCCGAAGAACTCAGGCATCGCGAGGTTGATGCTCTTCAGCTGCGGATAGCCGATGTCGCGGAAGTACTGGCTCCAGGAGAAGTTGGGTACGCTCCGATCGAGCTCGGTGAGATTCATCACGTGGTAGATGGCGCGCGGGTTGCGCTCCTCCACGCGTGACATCGAGGCCTCGGCGAGGCGGGTCTCGATTCCCATGACGATGGCGGCCTCATGGGCAGCCAGCGCCTCACCGTCCCCCAGGAGCTGAAACGTGCGCGTCAGGTGCGCGAGGTACTCGGCGCGGATCTGCTTGAATTTGGGATCCTGCTTCAGATAGTAGTCGCGGTCCGGCAGCCCGAGTCCGCCCTGGCCGGCGACGCCGATGACGCGGCTGGAATCCTTGAAATCCTGCATGTCCCCGATGCCGAACATCGCATCGACACCGATCATCTGCAGGTGAGCCACTTCCCGCTGCAGGTCCGCGAGACTGCGAATGCCGCCGATGCCATCGAGCTCGGGCGAGAGCGGACCCAAGCCCACGCGATCGATGAGCGCGGTATCCATGCCGCTCGCGTAGAAATCACCGACTTTCTGCTCGGCGCTGCCGAGCGGCGCATGCGCGTTGGCGGCGTTCTCGATGAGCTGATGGATGATCTTCTCGTTGCGGATCTGGAGGAGGTTGAACGTCCCCCAGCTCGAGTAGGCGGCGGGAATCGGATGGTGCTTCTGCCAGCCGCCGTTCGCGAATTCGTAGAAGCTCTGCGCCGGGCTCACGTGGGTGTCGAGCCAGCTCGGGTGCAGCGCATCGCCATCCGCCGTCGAGCCGGCGGCGAGCACCGCGCCGGAGAAGCTGAAAAGAGCTCCCAGGAGCGCGAGACGATTAAGTCGCATAGGTCCTCTAGCGTTGTAGCGTGTCCCCGAGGCGCGCCGGTCGGGCGCGGATCTTAGCGGCAAAGTGGTCGGCACGTCACGTTCCGCGCCGGTGGCGGTGCTACCGCGTGCGCAATTTGTGCGCTTGACCGTGGCAGGCTCGGGGGATGCTCTGGGACACTGCCGCATGGCTATGGGCGGCGCACCGCGCCGGATCCGGGGTAGAGCATGATTGGCATGATTGTCTTTCTTCTGATCCTGGTCCTTCTGATCGGATACACGATCACGATCTATAATGGGCTCGTGCGCACTCGCAACGAGGTCAAGCTCGCCTGGTCCAACATCGATGTGCTCCTCGTGCAGCGGCACGATGAGCTGCCGAAGTTGATCGAGGTCTGCAAGCGCTACATGCAGTACGAGCAGGGAACCCTCGAGCGCGTGACCCAGGCACGATCGCAGGTCGAGGCGGCGCGCACCTCGGGCGATGTTGCCTCGGTGAGCGCGGCGGAGGGGGCCTTGCGCAGCGGTCTCGCGAATCTCTACGCCGTGGCCGAGCGTTATCCGGAGCTCAAGGCCGATTCCGTATTCCGCAATCTCGCCGCTCGCATCACCGCTCTCGAGACGGCGATCGCCGATCGCCGCGAGATCTACAACGACGCCGCCAACGCGCAGAACGTTCGCATCGAGACATTCCCCGACGCGATCGTCGCGGGCATGTTCAATTTCGGCTCCGCGCGCATGCTGAAGTTCGACGCCGCGCAGACCGCCGACGTCGATGTAGGGCTGGCATTCGGCAAATGAGCACGGCGGGCAACGCGCCCGGCTTTCTCGCTCTCGCCGTGGTCGCGGCGGCTGGGACGCTCTACGCCGTCTATTACTTCTTCATCAGCCTGCGGCGCGATCGGTTCGCGGCCGACACCCCGGTCGCGCGCATCCGCTCCGCGGCGCAGGGCTATGTGCACCTCGAGGGCAGGGCGGGACCGCCTCCCGAAGGACCTATCACCGCGCCGCTCTCCGGGCTGCCGTGCATCTGGTGGGATTACAAGATCGAGCGCCGGCAATCGACGGGTAACGGCCGCAACCAGTGGCACGTCATCGACCGAGCGGCGAGCGTGGCGCCATTTTCCCTGCGCGATGCGGATGGCGAGTGTCTGGTGGGGCCCGTGGGCGCCGATGTGACACCGACCTCGCACGAGACCTGGTACGGCGACTCGCCGCGTCCCGCGTGCCTGCCGGGCCTCGAAGGGCGAGGGTGGAGTCCGGAGCGCGAGTATCGCTACACCGAGCGCGTGATTTGCCCCGATGCGCAACTCACCGTCTTAGGTGAGCTGCGCTCGCATTCCGCGGTCGAATCGATCGAGCGGGAAGTCGGCAAGATCGTGGTCGGCTGGAAGCAGGATCAGGCGGCGCTGCTCGCGCGATTCGATCGCAATCACGACGGCGAGCTCGATGCCGAGGAATGGGAGGCGGCGCGGGCCGCGGCGCGCGAGCAGGTCGAGGCCAATCTCGGCTCGAGGGAGGCGCGCGTGAGCGTCGTCGGGCAAACCACGCACGGGGAGCCCTTTCTCATCGCGCCCCTCGGTGGCAAAGAGCTCGTGAAACGCGAGAAGCACCGCGCCGCGCTGGCACTCGCCGCGAGCCTGCTGCTCGCCTCTGTGACCGCATGGGCGGCACAGAAGGCCCTGCTGCCCTGAAGCGCACCGATCGGGCTGTCTTCCACAGCCGATTCAGGCATGCTTGCCGGATGTCGATACGCTCAGGGTTGCTCGTCTCGCTCGCGGCCGCTCTCGTTGCCGCAGGCTGCGCCAGCGCGCCGCAGCACTATCCCTCCGAAACCGTCTCGGGCTACATCGGCAAACGCCTGCTCGATCTCGAGATGCACTGGAGCGTCCCGTGGGATCTCAGCTCCTCGGGCGGCGGCCAGACCGCGACCTGGCGCTTCGATCAATATAACCTCGACGGCTGCACGGTGACGGTGCATACCGACACCGGCGGAATCATCCGCCAGGTGTCGTGGACGCGCGGCTGCGGCCCGAAGGGAACGGGGAGCGCGCCGCCGAAGGACTTCGGCGCGCCGTAGTCCACCGGCTATTTCGGCTGCGGCGTGAGTCGCAGGTACGGGCGCAGCGCCTTCCAACCCGCGGGAAACTTCGACTTCGCCTCCGAGTCGGGAATAGAGGTCGGGATGATCACATCATCGCCGCGCTTCCAGTTGACCGGTGTCGCCACGTTGTGCTTCGCGCTCAGCTGGATGGCATCGAGCGCGCGCAGCACCTCATCGAAATTCCGACCGACGCTCATCGGGTAAGTGAGGATGAGCTTCACCTTCTTGTCAGGCCCGATGATGAACACCGAGCGCACGGTGGCGTTGTCCGCCGGGGTGCGGCCCTTGGCGGTGCCGGAGGCCTCGGCCGGCAGCATGTCGTAGAGCTTCGCGACCTTGAGCTCGGGATCGCCGATCATCGGATACTCGACCGGCGCCCCCTGCGTCTCCTCGATGTCCTTCGACCAGCGCTGGTGATCCTCCACCGGATCGACGCTCAGGCCCAGGATCTTGGTATTGCGCGCCTCGAATTCGGGCTTCAGGCGCGCCATGTAGCCGAGCTCGGTCGTGCATACGGGCGTGAAGTCCTTGGGGTGCGAGAAGAGGATCGCCCAGCCATTGCCGATCCACTGGTGGAAGTTGATTCGTCCCTGAGTCGTCTCGGCCGTGAAATCGGGGGCCTGATCGCCGATTCTCAATGACATGGATATCTCCTTGAGGACGTTGATCGCTCGGTGCCGCCATTGTAGTCCCGCCGCACGCGCAGGCGAGCACGCGCGAGGAATGTCGGTATAGCGCTCGGATATGACGCGGCCGCGCTCGCGTGCCGCAGAAGCGGGGGACCTACCTCGGCGGGGCAGGCCTCAAAAGCCCCGCATGGGCAATCTCAGGCGGCGCCGGGAGAGGCAACAAGCAGGGGCGCTCCCTTCAAGGGGTGAGCGCCCCCAAGGTGCGCGCAATCAGCTTCGGGCGTTGAACGAGGCGCACCAGCCGTCGGCATTCACCGAGTAGCCGGCGAAGATCTGGCAGCCGGCGAAGCCTGACTTCTGGCCGGCGGTGCCCTGGAAGAAGCGGCACTCGCCGCAGCGCTCGCCCGCCTTGTAGGTCGGAAACTTCGACTTGTCGACCTTGGTGGCATCCGACTCGTACCCGAGCGATTTCGCCAGCGGGTCGCTCTCGGAAAGATGCGGCAGATTCTCACCGGCGGCAGCAGCGGGGCGGGGCTTGAGGCCCATCAGAGCCGCCGACGCTGCCACGGCGGCGCCCGCGAGAAAGGAGCGGCGCGAGGAATCCGGATTGTTCTTAGGAAGGGACACGGCTGAGCACCTCCGCAGGGGATTTCAGCGAGCAAGTATCGGCGATGCACCATCGCACTGGCAACTGCGCCTTCGGATCGGCGGACGCCCACCTCCTTGGCCTTCAGCGGGTCCGAAGATTGCTGAACTCGGCCGTACCTATGGCCCCCGTCATCGCCTGTGTCGACGCACACGTCCATCTGCACTCGTGCTACGACCCCGATGAGCTTCTCGAGAATGCGTACGCCAATCTCGCGGCCGCGAGCGAGGAGGCGGCGCCGGCGCTCCCCCGGGCCTACTTTCTGTTGCTGGCCGAGTGTGCGCCCGATGATGCCTTCGGTGCGCTGCGCGCCGGCACTCTGCAACTGAAGCGCTGGGTCGTGACTCGCACCGAAGAGGCCATCAGCCTCATGGCCCGTGCCGGGGAGCGGCAGCTGTACCTCGTCGCCGGCCGGCAGGTGGCCTGCCGGGAGGGCCTGGAAGTGCTCGTCCTCGGCACCACGCGTCGTTTTGCCGACGGCCGCCCGATCCGCGAGCTCCTCAAGGAGACCGATGCGCTCGGGGTGCCGCGAGTGATCCCGTGGGGACCCGGCAAATGGTTCTTCAGCCGCGGCCAGCTGCTGAATGCGCTCGTCGAGGAGTTTCGCAAGCCGACGCTCTTCCTCGGCGATGAAGGTGGGCGGCCGGTTTTCTGGGGCTACCCGCAGCACTTCGCCCAAGCCGAGCGCCTGGGAGTGCGCGATCTGCCCGGCACCGATCCGCTGCCCTTCCCCCACGATGTCGCCAAGGTAGGCCGCATGGGCTTTAGAGTCCCCATCGAGCTCGAACCGGGCCGTCCCGGCGAGAGTCTGCTGCGCTCGCTCACGCAGCTCCGAACGCCGCTCGAACGCTTCGCTACCCTGGAGCCGCCGTTGCGTTTCGTTCGCAATCAGATCGGCATGCAGCTTCGCAAGCGCTTGCGCGCCTGAGGCCAACATGTGCGGAATCGCCGGAGTGGTCACCCGCGCAGCCGCGCCGCCGCGCGAGCTGATTGGCGCCATGTGCGCCGTCATGCGCCATCGGGGACCGGACGGGGAGGGCGTGCACATCGAGGCGGGGGTCGGCCTCGGCATGCGCCGGCTAGCCGTGCTCGATCTTCTCACCGGGGATCAGCCGGTCACGAACGAGGCCGGCACGGTGCACGCGGTCTTCAACGGCGAGATCTACAACTACCGGGAGCTGCGCGCCGAGCTCGCGGCCAAGGGACATAAGTTTCGCGGCACAGGTGACAGTGAGGTGATCCCGGGCCTCTACGAGGAATACGGCCTCGGCTTCCTTTCGCGGCTGAACGGCATGTTCGCCATCGCGCTCTGGGACGGTGAGCTCAAGCGCCTGCTGCTGGCTCGCGATCGGATGGGAATCAAGCCGCTTTACTACAGCGTCCGCGGCGGCAGTCTCTGGTTCGGCTCCGAGGTCAAATGCATTCTGGCGGCGGGCGGCTCGGCGCGCAGCATCGACCCGCTCGGGCTCGATCAACTGCTGACTTTCGAGTACACGGCAAGCCCGACGACGCTGCTCTCCGACGTGCGCAAGCTAGCGCCCGGCGGCTGGCTCACCTTCGGCGCCGGCAAGCTGCACCAGGGCCGCTTCTGGTCGCTGCCCGCCGGCGAAGTCGGTGCCGTCGATGACGTCGAGGAGCTCACCGAGCGGGTCCGTCACACCTTCCTGGGCGCGGTGCGGCGGCAGCTTGCGAGCGATGTGCCGCTCGGCGCCTTTCTCTCGGGCGGCATCGACTCCTCGATCCTCGTGGCCGCCATGAAGGAGGTCTCGCCGACGCCGCCGCTTACCTTCTCGATCGGCTTCGGCGATCCGACCTACAGCGAGCTCGCCCATGCGCGCGCGGTGGCGGCGCATTGCGCGACGCGCCATCACGAGGAGATTCTCACTCCCGATTACCTGGCGGTGCTGCCCGAGGTGATCTCCCAGCTCGACCAGCCGATCGCCGACTTCTCGGTGTTCCCGACGCTGCTCGTGGCGAGGATCGCGCGCGAGCGCGTCACCGTCGCCTTAGGGGGCGACGGCGGGGATGAGCTCTTCGGCGGCTACGACACGTATCGAGCGGATCATTGGAGCGCGCGCCTCCTCGACTGGCAACCCGCGCCGCTGCGCGCGGCGGCGGAGTGGCTCGCGCGGGCGCTGCCGCTGGGACGAGGCAAGCGCGGGCTCGCGAACGAGCTGCGCCGCTTTCTCGAGGGGGCGAGATTGCCCGCCGAGTGGCAACACCTTCGCTGGATGATGTTCCTCACCGATGGGCAGCGCTCGCAGCTCTACTCGCGCGACTTTCGCGCGCAGGTGACCGGCGGCGCCGAGAGCCTGGTGCGCGCCGCGCTCGAGGCAAGCGCATCCGACCGCCTGGCGGCGCAGATGCGCTGTGACCTCAGGCTCTACCTGCCCGAGGACATCCTGATGAAGGTGGACGCGATGAGCATGGCAAGCTCGCTCGAGGCCCGGGTGCCGTACCTCGACAACGAGATGGTGGATCTCGCGCTCACCATTCCTTCCGGGCTCAAGGTACGCGCCGGGGAGCGCAAGTGGATCTTGAAGCGTGCCTTCGCCCGCTCGCTGCCGAAGGAGGTGCTGCGCCGCGGCAAGGAGGGCTTCAGCATGCCGATGAAGCATTGGCTCAAGCACGAGTGGAATCCGCTCATGCATGAGCTCCTGAGCCCCGCGAGCCTCGCCGCGGAGGGGCTCTTCGATGCGCGCTATGTCGGGCGGCTGATGCGCGAGCACGAAGCCGGCGCGCACAACCATAGCCATCTGCTCTGGGGGCTGATGGTGTTTCAACTCTGGCGCGATCGGTTCAAGGCGGCGGTCGAGCTGCCGGGAGTGCGCTTTCATGCTGCGTAATCCCGCGCGACTGACGGCAACCCAGTATGACCTGCTCGTGGTCGGCGGCGGCATCTACGGCGCCTGCGCCGCGTGGGAGGCGGCGCTGCGGGGCCTGCGAGTCGCGTTGATCGAGGCCCGCGACTTCGGCGCCGCCACCTCGAGCAAGAGCCTGCGCACCCTCCACGGAGGACTTCGGCATCTGCAGCGTCTGGATCTTCGGCGTATGCGGGAATCGGTGCGCGAGCGCCGGGAGTGGCTGCGCCTCGCGCCGCATCTGGCGCGGCCGCTCTCCTTCATGCTGCCCACTCACGGACAGGGACTGCGCGGGCCGCTCGTGATGCGCGCGGCGCTCTGCGTCAATGACCTTCTGAGCGCGGACCGCAACCGCGGGGTGCGCGCGGATCGGCGGCTGCCGCGGGGCAGGATCCTCAGCGAGACCGCGGCACGAGCGGCGCTCCCCGGGCTCACTCTCGATCGGTGCAACGGCGCCGCGGTCTGGCACGATGCGGTGTGCCTCGACACCGAGCGGCTGCTCTTCTCGGTGGTCAGCGCCGCCGCGGACGCCGGAGCGGACGTCGTCAACTACGTGCGCGCCACCGCTCTTCTGGCGCAGCGCTCTCGCATCCGGGGCGTGCATGCGCGCGATGAGCTCTCGGGGCGTGAGATGGAGGTGCGGGCGCGGTCGGTGATCAACGCCGCCGGTCCCTGGGTGGAGGACTGGCTCCCCGCCGGGGCGGGACGGCCGAAAGCGCCGATGTTCCGCGCCTCCAAGGCCTTCAATCTGCTGACGCGTCCTCTGCCGTTCACGGATGGGGTGGGACTTACGGCGCCCACCCACGGCGGCAATTCCACCTATTTCATACTGCCGTGGAACGGGCATTCGCTCATCGGCACGCGACACTTGCGCTGCGATCCGGCGCTGCGCTCGAGCGATGTCATGCGCGATGAGGTGCTGGCTTTCCTCGCCGACCTCAACACCGTGCTCGGCAGCCATCGCCTGACGAGTCTCGATGTACGCGGGGTATTCGCCGGTCTCCTGCCGGAAGAGGAGGAGAGCTCGGGAACCGAAGTGGCGCTCGAGCGCGATCCCCAGGTCATCGATCACGAGCCGGCCGGGCTTCCGGGGCTGGTCTCCGTCGTCGGAGTGAAATGGACCATCGCCCCGGCGGTGGCGGAGCAGGCCGTGAGCATCGTCTGCGCGCAGCTCGGCCTGCCGCGGGATCTGCCGCGCCGGCCCCGCAAGCTCGCGCCCAAGGCAAGCGCGTTCTTCGCCGCCCCGCGCGCCGCTCCCGCGCTGGAGCCCGCCATAGCCGCCCATCTCGAGCAGTGCTATGGCGCGGCGCACCGGCACGTGCTCGCGCTCATGGCGGCGGACCCGGCGCTCGGCGCACCCGTTGTTGCCGATCTGCCCGTGGTGCTCGCGCAGTTGGCCTACGCAGCGCGCGCGGAGATGGCGGTACGCCTCACCGATGCGGTGCTGCGCCGCACGCCCCTTTACCTGAGCCGCGCGCTCGATCGGGGAGCGCTCAGCGCCTGCGCGGCGGCGCTCGCGCGCGAGTTGCGCTGGAGCAGCAAAGAAACCGGCGCCCAGATCGATGAGGCCGCGCGCGAGCTCGCAGCCTTCCACGGCCCGCTGCTGAGCGACCTCGAGCCGGCGGCGGCCTGACACAGGAGTTCCCTCATGAGCACGAGCCCCAGTCGATCGGAAAAAGCCGCCTCCGGCGCTTTTTCGGACTTCAGCTCCGATTCCGCCGGCAAGAGGCGCGACCCTCGCCGGCTCCCTGATGCCGCCAAGCAGAGCGGCACGCCCTGGCAGCTGCAGATGTATGAGAAGTCGCTCAAGAAGCGCCAGAAGGTGGAGCTGCTGATGCGGCTCATGGGGAAGGTGAGCGAGGAGCGGTGCCTCCTCATCTCCGGACACGACAACAACGGCGCGATGAATTATCACTTCCGCGCGGCCGGCGGGCGATGGAGCTGGGGTCAGGTATATCCCCAGGGCATCGAGGAGATGGCGGAATTCCTCGGTGATCCGGTGGCGCACGTCGACATCAACCACTTTCCCTTTGCCGATGCGGCCTTCGATGTCGTGATCGTGATCGACGTGCACGAGCACTTCGCCGATTTGAGCGGCATCAACCGCGAAATTCGCCGGGTGCTCGCGCCCGGCGGCCTCGGCATCATCACCACCCCGAATGGCGATACCCGACTGCCGGTGGCGCTGCTCAAGCGCCTCATCGGCATGGGACCGGCCACCTACGGCCACGTGGTGCAGGGTTATCGCATTGGCGAGCTCGAGCAGATGTTCCGCTCGGTCGCCATGCGGCCGGTGGCGAGCGGCGGCTATTCGCGCTTCTTCACCGAATTCGCGGAGCTTGTGATCAACTTCGCCTACGTGAAGGTGCTCGCCCGCAAGAAGGAGCATCCACCGGTGATGGAGGGCACGATCGCCCCCACCTCGCGCAAGGAGCTCGAGGCGGTGCGCAAGGAGTACCGCATGTACTCGCTCATCTACCCTTTCATGTATGTCTTCTCGCTGCTCGATAAGCTCATCCCGGGGCGCGGCGGCTATGCGGTGGCCGTCGCGGCGCGCCGATGAGCCGGCCCTTGAGAGCCCGGGTGCTCGTCACCGGCGCGGCCGGGTTCGTGGGCTCGCACTTCGCCCCGCACCTCGCCGCCCGCGGCTTCGAGGTGAGAGCCATCGACGTGCATGCGCCCGCTTCCCCGGGGAGCGGCGTCGACTTTCGCCTGCAGGACATCCGCGAGCCCCGCGGGCTCGCCGCGGCGCTCGAGGGCGTCGATACGGTATTCAACCTCGCGAGCGTGCACCTCGATGTGCACGCGACAGCCGAGCAGTTCGAGTCGGTGAACGTGCGGGCCCTCGAGCAGCTCATCGAGTTGAGCGCCGCGGCGCGGGTGCGACGTCTCGTGCAGGTGAGCAGCGTCGGGGTGTATGGGCACGTGGCGCATCCGCCGGCGGCCGAGAACGCGCCGCTCAATCCCGAGAACGACTACGAGCGTACCAAGGCGGCCGGTGAGGCGGCCGCGCGCCGCGCGGCCGAGCGCACCGGGCTCGACCTCGTCATCGTGAGGCCCTCGTGGGTGTACGGTCTCGGCTGCCCGCGCACCGGCAAGCTCCTGCGCTCGCTCCGTAAGCGGCAGTTCTTCTTCATCGGGCCCGGCAACAACCTGCGCCATCCGATCTACATCGATGATCTCAATGCCGCCCTCGAGCTCACCGCCACCGCGGGGCCCGAGGTCTCGGGCCGCACCTTCAACATCGCCGGCCCGCGCTGGATGACCGTGGAGGAGATGGTGAACGAGTTCGCGCGCGCGCTCCGAGTTCCTCTGCCGGTCGTGCATGCGCCCCGGTGGCTGGGACTCACGGTCGGTTGGACGGCGGAGCGGGTGAGCGCGGTGGTCGGAGTCGAGCCCCCGGTCTCGAGACGCACGCTCGCCTTCTTCGAGAACGACAACGCGTTCGACATCCGCGCGGCGCGCGAGTCGCTCGGCTTCGACCCCAAGGTCGAGCTGGCGCGCGGCGCGCGCCAAGTCATCGCGGGTTGCTAGCGCGCCCAACGCAGGTACGGACCTTGCGGCCTGCTGAAGCCGCGGGTATGAACACCTTCAGCTTGATCCAACATGTCGCTCCCCGCCGGCCGCGCACCATAGGAGTCATGGGCCGAGTGCTCGATCAGCTGCCTGACGGGCTCGGGCTTTACTGCAGCAACCTCCTTCGCAACATGGTGATGCTCGATCGGCGCAGCCGCTATGTGATCTGGCTGCGAAGCGCCGAACACCGGGACCTGTTCCGCGACTTCCCCAACGCCGAGACTCACCTCCTCAAGGCACCGGGCAAGCTCCTGTGGGACCAGGTGGCCGTTCCAGCCGCGGCGCGCCGCTTCGGCGTCGATCTCATATTCAACCCGAAGTTCTCGATTCCGTTCGCGACCGGCCGCCCCTGCGCCTTCGTGCTGCAGGACTCCGACTGGTACGTGAACCCGCAGAGCTATCCCTGGTACGACAACCTGTACATCCGGTTGCTGCTGCCGCTTTACTGCCGCAAGGCGAGCCGGCTGCTCGTCATCTCGCAATTCACCCGCGACTCGCTCGCGCGCCACGGGGTGCTGCACTCGCGCAAGGCCGCGGTGATTCATGCGGCGGTGGGCTCGAACTTCGTGCCCACCCGGGACGAGGCGGCCCTGCGCGCCTTCAGGCTCGAGCACCGTCTGCCGCCGTCCTTCATCCTGACGGCGACGCGCGTGCATCATACGGGCCTCGCCCACACGCCCGCCTATCCCGGCGGCAACAACGAGCGTTTGATCCGGGCCTATCGCCGCTATCGCGAGCGGGGCGGGCAATTGCCGCTCGTCGTGGCCGGCTTGCGCATCGAGGAGTATCTGCGGGCCCGAGGCTTCGGCGAGGCGGACCTCGAGGGCGTCCGCTTCATCGGCTTCGTGCCGAACGCGAAGATGCACCTCGCGTACCAAGCGGCCACGTTCTTCGTGTTGACGAAGCTCTGCGACAGCTTCGGCCTACCGATCCTCGAGGCCATGGCGAGCGGCTGTCCGGCCATCGTGCCGAAGACCTGCGCCGGCCCCGAGGTGGCGAGCTCCGCAGCCCGCCTCATCGATCCCTACGATGAGGAAGACATCTGCGCCGCGCTCATCGAGATGGAGCGCTCCGCGGAGCGGCGCTCCGAGCTCCAACGTTTGGGACTTGCGCGCGCACAGGGATTCACGTGGACCGAGAGCGCCCGCCGCGCTCTCGCCGTGCTCGATGAGCTTTGCCCGGTAGCGGCGAGCTGCTAGGCGCCAACCCTCATCGCGAGCCGCTCGCGCGCAGGCGCGCGCCGTCCGCAACGTCAGGGCCCGCACTCTGGCGCGACTCCCGCAGATAAGGCAGCGCCAGCCAGCTCGTGAGGAGGAAGCGCACCAGCCATCCGGCCGAGATGCCGTACAACACGCCGACGAGTCCCCAGGGACCGGTGAGGAAGGCGCCCGCCACGCTGATGCCGATGGAGCCCCAGCAGACGAAGCTCAGCACGCGCAGCCGGCGCTCCTCGCCGCAGGAGACCACGACGGCGGTACTGAAGCCGCTCATGATCTTCAGGAACCCCGACACGAGAGCAGCGGCGATCAGCGCGTGAGTGAGCGTGTAGCGGCCGGCGACCAGCCAGTGCGCGAGCGGCGGGGCGAGGAGCCAGATGGCGACCGAGCCGGCGGCGACGGTGCCGAACACGAGCGCGGCTTCCCGAACGACTCGCGCGCGCCGCGCGCGCGCGCCTCCGGCGATGTGCAGGGTTGGAATCAGCGTGAATTGCACCGCGGCCTGGAGCAGCCGAAAGGGCGAGCTCACGAGCGCCGCGAGCACGCTATAGACCGCCAGATCGTGCAATCCGACGATGGGCCCGAGGAGCAGGCGCTCGAGCTGCATGAAGCCCGCGGAGCAGCTCTGAACGATGAGCAGCGAGATCGCCTCCCGGCGCAGTCCCCAGGGTGTGGGCTGGCGCCCGCCGCCGCCCGGACGCCGCACGAACCACCAGACCACCGCGGCAGCGACAATCGCGACCCCCGCCATCCATGAGCAGACCGCGCCCGCGCTGCTCAGGCCAAAGAGCGCGGCGAGGACCGCCACGAGCGCGAGGGCGCCATTGAGCAGCTGCACCACCCACACCGCGGTGCGCAATCGCTGCTGGCCCTGGAAGTGGCCGCCGGCCGATTGCGCGATGCCCAGAGCGAGCGTGCTGAGCGCCACACTGGCGACGACGGTGGCTGAGAGGTGATAGACGAGGGCGGCGACCATCGCCGCGCCGAGCGCCGTCGTTGCGCAGGCGCTCAGCGCCGCGCGCCGCCAGCCGGCATCGAGCCTCATGCCGCGCCGGGCGATGACCTGGTCGAGACCGAGTGGGGCGGCGAGGCCGGCAACGGCAACGATGCCGAGCACGAGCGCCACGATCCCATACTCGCGCGTCGGCAGGAGCCGCGCGAGAAGCAGACTTCCGAGGCTGAAGCCGATGCCGCCGAGTCCCATCGCCGCTGCGGTGCGCAGCGACGCCGAGCGATAGAGCGCTTTCAGCATCGGGCAGCGGTGAAGCGGCAGTATGGCACCCAGGTAAATGGTGCCTGAGCTGCCAGGGTTCCCTCGCGCACCAACAATCGGCTGCGCCTTCGGCTCAGGCACGCTTGATGCTTGGGCGTCGCGGGTTAGCGTCATGATTTGCGCGCGGGGTTGAGCCGGTGGTTATTCGCACATCGCTGATGCTGCTGAGCGCAGTGCTCGCCATGAGCGCCAGGGCCGCCGGCAGGATCGATATTCTTCCGCGCCGTGGCGCGGTCACGACCGGTCAGCCGCTCGAGCTCAGAGCATTCACCAACGACCCCGCGGGCGTCACTTGGCGCGTCACCCCGGCCGGAGGCTCGGTGCAGCCGGCCGTGAGTCGGAGCGGCCGGACGGTCGTGTTCGTGGCGCCGAGCCGGCCCGGTGTCTACACGATCACCGCCACGACGAACGCCGCTTCTGCCGGAGCCGCCGAGCCGGGCCAAGGCCGCTCGATCCGAATCGGCGTCACCGATCTTCGCGGCGTCTATACCTATCACGACGATCGGGCCCGCAGCGGCGCCAATGAGCGCGAGTACGCGCTCACGCCAGACGATGTCAATGCCGCCAGCTTCGGCAAGCTCTTCTCCTGCGCGGTGGACGGCGCCGTTTATGCCGAGCCGCTATGGGTCTCGCATCTGAAGGTGGGCGGCAGAGAGCGCAACGTCGTATTCGTCGCCACGGCGCACGACAGTCTTTACGCCTTCGATGCCGATGCAAGCCCGTGCGTCGAGCTGTGGAAGGACGATCTCATCGGCCGACATCACGGGAGCGAGGGCGGTGAGGCGACGGTTCCCGCCGGCCCGCAACTGCGTCTCGTCGGCAAGGGCGATGGCGACATGACACCGGAAGTCGGCATCACGGGTACCCCGGTGATCGATCCCGAGACCGGTACGCTCTACGTCGTGTCGAAGTCGGTCATCTATTCGGCGGGCCTTCGCTTTCACCTGCGGCTGCACGCCATCGACCTCGCGACCGGCGCCGAGAAGCCCGGATCTCCCGTGACGATCGCCGCCACCTTCGTGGGCGAGGGCGGCAGGACGACGCGCTTCGATCCGCGCACCGAGAATCAGCGCGCCGGACTGGCGTGGGTGAACGGCACCGTATACGTCCCATTCGGCTCGCACGAGGACGGCGAGCCGTTCTATGGCTGGATACTCGGCTATCGATACGACGGCGCCGCCTTCCGGCGCGCGTACACGCTGAACATCGCGCCCGATGCGAAGGAGGGAGGCGTGTGGATGAGCGGTGCGGCGCCTGCCGTCGATGAGGCGGGTGATTTGTACGTCGTCACGGGCAACGCGCGCTTCGATGCAGCGGCGGCCGACCCGCCGAACGATGACTACGGCGACTCGCTCCTGAAGCTCTCCGCGCAACTGAAGGTCCTCGAGTATTTCACGCCCTCGGACCAGCAATTCAACTATGTCGAGAACAACGACTTTGGCGCGGGCGGCGTGGTGCTCGCGACGCTGCCGCAAGGCAGCCCCATCGGCCGGGTCGCGATTACGGCCGGCAAGGACGGGAAGATGTTCGTCCTCGACCAGAGCCATCTCGGCGGCTACGGCGACACCCGGGCCGTGCAGATGTTCGGCACGGGAACGGAAACCGACTTATCCGGCGCAACTCCGGGACTGATCTTCGGCGAGGGCGCCTTGTGGAACGATCGCTACTATGTGACCGGCGCGGGGGAGCCGCTCAAGGTCTATCGGCTCGATGCGGCCACGGCGCACCTTCGCTTCGAGGGGGCAGCCTCACGGCCGCCCGCCTTCGGCTATCCCGGTGCCACCCCGGCGATCTCCGCCCTGGGCAATGCGGAAGGCATCGTCTGGGTTCTCGATGATCGCCGCTACTGCACACCGGCCTCGCAGGGTTGCGGCCCTGCGGTGCTCCTCGCATACGACGCCACGACGCTGCGCGAGCTCTGGAGCAGCCCGCGCTCGGGGCCGGGTGCCGCGGGCAATGCCGTCAAGTTCACCGTGCCCACGATCGCCAATGGGAAGGTGTACGTCGGTACCCGCGGTGACAACACCGGCGGCGTCTATGGCTCGAGCCGCATCGCGGGCGAGCTCGACGTGTTTGGACTGAGATAGGTCAGGAGGCGGTCTGAAGCAGGGAGCGCGCTTCCCTGGGCATCGGTCGGCCGGCCGGCGCCGGCGACGCGGGCGCTTCCGCTGACATGCCGCCGCGCAGCAGCTGCCGCTCCCATAGCGCGAGGTTGAGCAGCGTCCAGAAAAGATGACTGTGGTTCTGCCGGCGCGCCTGATGCTCCCGCCACAGCCGCTCGAGCGCCTCGCGGCGGAAGTGCTCTGCAACGAGCGGCGAGCTGAACACTTCATCGCGTGTGAGCTCCAGGAGCTCGCCACGGATCCAGTTCTTCATCGGGATGCTGAACCCCTGCTTCGGGCGCATCGCAATGCCGGGCGGCAGCCGCTCGCGCATGGCCTGCTTCAGCAGCCACTTGGTGGTCAGGCCGTGCAGCTTCGCGCTCGTCGGCAGCGAATAGCAGTACTCGACCACCCGGTGATCGAGGAAGGGCGGGCGCACCTCCAGGCCGCAGGCCATGGACATCTTGTCGACCTTCATGAGCACGCTGTCCGGCAGCACCGTGTTGAGCTCGACGTACTGCTCCCGCGCTCCGCGCTCCCTCGGTGCCTGTGAAGACCAGCGCTTGACCGGCGCAAAAGGGTCGGTGTCGAGGTCGCGAAGAGCCTCGGGCTTCAGGAGCGCGGCGGTCTGCGCCGGATCGCTGAAGTACTGCCAGCGGAGGTGCTCGCCGTCGGCGCTGAGGAGCGCGCCCTGGAGGAAGCGCTTGATGACGTTGCTCAGGCCCTTCTTGAGCTCGTTGTCGGGCAGAGACGCGACGGCCGCGCGGTACAGGCGCTGGCGCTGCGGCAATGGCAGCCGCTCGAGCCAGAAGTTGGCTTTGCTTGCGCGAAAGCGGTCGTAGCCCATCAGCAGCTCATCGCCGCCATCTCCGCTCAGGCAGACCTTGACGTAACGCCGGGCCTCGGCGCAAATCAACATGAAGGGCAGGTTCGAAGGATCCGTGGTCGGCTCATCGAGATGCCAGACCGAGCGCTGGATGGCGGCGGCATCGACCGGCCGCACGAGCAGCTCGGTATGGCGGGTGTGGAAATGCTCGGCGACGCGCCGGGCGTACTCGAACTCGCTGAAGGAGGCCTCGCGGTAGCCGAGCGCGAAGGTCTGCACGCCCGAGGGCAACGTGCGGCTCAGGAAGCTGACGATGGTGCTCGAGTCGATGCCGCCCGAGAGGAAGGCGCCGAGCGGCACATCGCTCATCGTGTGCTCGGCGCAGGAGCGCTCGAGGAGCTGCGCCAACGCCTCCTCGGAGGCAGCGGCCTCCTGGCGCTCGAGCGACCAGTAGCGGCTCAAGCGCGCGCGTCCGCCCTCGAGCGTGAGCAGGCAGCCGGGCAGGAGCTTGTGGATGCCCGCAAACAGGGTCGCCGGCGCGGGGACGAACTCGTAGCCGAGGAGCTCGAGCAGGCCCTGCCGGTGTAGCGCCCGCGGCAGCGTCGGGTCCGCGAGCAGCGCCTTGATCTCCGAGGCGAAGCGCAGTCGCCCCTGCGAGAAGGCATAGTAGAGCGGTTTCAGCCCGAGTCGATCGCGGGCCAACACCAGACGCCGCCGCGTCGCATCCCAGATGGCCAGTGCGAACATGCCGGTGAGATGCCGCGCGAACTCGAGCCCGTATTCCTCGTAAGCATGAACGATGGCCTCGGTGTCGCTGCGGCTGCGGAAGACGTGTCCCTTGGCCTCGAGCCGCGAGCGCAGCTCCAGATGGTTGTAGATCTCGCCGTTGAAGGTGATCCAGACGGTACCGTCCTCGTTCGAGAGCGGCTGCCGCCCGGCATCACTCAGGTCGACGATGCTGAGCCGCCGGTGCCCGAGCGATACTCCTTCGGCGACATAGCTGCCGTGATCGTCCGGGCCGCGGTGCACCAGCCGCGCCTTCATCTTCTCGATCAGCCGCTCATCGCTCCAGTTGAATCCGCATATGCCGCACATGATGCGCCCCCTGCTTCGGTACCGCCTGGAAGCTGCGCCTGCAATATGCAGGCCCAGCTTGCGGTTCTCAGTGAGCCAGGTGCTGATCGCCGAACGAGGCGACCTTGCGCGCGAGCACCGGCAGCAGCCGTGCTCGCCTGCTGCCCGGCAGGAGCTCGAGCCACTCGCCCGTGAGGCGGCCGAACACCGGCAGGGGAAGAGCGCGGGCGCGGGCGCGGCCGTAGTCCGTGGCCACCCCGAATGCGCAGCGCAACCCGAAGCGCCTGGCGAGCTCGAGCGAGCGCGCCGAGCCGAGCCGCCACGGATGAGCGAGCGCCCGCGGCGCGAAACCCAGGTGTTGCTCGAAGGCGGCGCGGCTCGATTCAAACTCGGAGGCGAGGAGGGAGTCGAACTCCCTCTCACCGAGATATCGGCCCGGAAGGGAAGCGGTGCCGGTCCGATGCAGGCTCAGGAGCCGCACGTAGCAGTCCGGGCGGGAGAAGAACACCCGCGCGCCGCCCGAGCGCTCGACCAGTGAGATGCAGGCCTCGCGCACGGTGGCGTTCTCGAGATAACGCCTGCGGGCGGAGAGCAGCGGGTTCGCCCGATAGATCGGCGTCCCGGCCGCGGGCCGGCTCTGCACATCGCCGTCGCTCTCGTGGCGCATGGGCCAATCCCACACCTCGGAGCGCGCAAGCCGTGCCGGTGTCGCAAATCCGGTGAGATGCTCCGATTCGAAGACCAGGGCGTGCCGGTGCGCGTGAGACTCGACGTCGACGAGCCCCGACTGCAGACACTCCCGCAGCTGCTCCCAGCTCATGAAGCGCCCGGCCCCGGCCTGCCCCGTGGGCCGCATCCAGCGGGTGGGCGCGAAGAGCACGGCATGAGCGCCGAAGGCGCGCAGGAGCGGCAACACCTGGCCGTAGAAGCTCGCGCGCGCATCGTCGAAGGTCAGGAGCACCTCCCGGGCGCCTCGCGCGGCGCTCTTGCGCCTCGTGGCGGCGAGAAACTCCGCCAGCGTCAACGTCCGATAGCCGTTGAGGCGCAGAAACTCGAGCTGCCGCGAGAAAGCTCGCGCATCGACATCGTGAAATCGGAAGACCGGAATCTCCTCAGCGGGCGGCGCCAATCCGAACACGAATCCCGGGTGGCGCGTCCGCAGCGCGGCCGCGGCTGCGCGGCTGGCGCGCGCGAGGCGAAATCTCAACGGCTCTCGGACCTGCGGCTGCTCGGACATGACTTCCATCGGCAGGCAATGCGCGTGCCTGCGGCGGTACGCCAGCTCTCACCCGGCGCCTCACCGTGGAGCTTGCGCTCCCGCCGTCGTGTCGGCGCGACACTGGGAATGCTTTCTGCTAAGCCCACGAGTGTGTCGGCGGCGCACTCATTTCGAACGCACGCCCGGGCGGTCACCCCCTCCGGTCAGCGACGTGCCCATCTCCCGGTCATCGTCCATGCGGACGATTTTGGGGAAACCCTCGAGATCACGAAAGGAATCTGCCTCGCCATCGAAGCCGGCGTCGTGACCAGCACTTCGGTGATGGTCAACATGCCGGGCACGGCGGAGGCGCTGCGCCGCGCGCCGAAGCTCACGCAGCAGGCGAGCTTCGGACTTCACCTCAACCTCTGCGAGGGCAGGCCCCTCACCCGCGGCGCGACGCTCACGAACGAGGAGGGAGAGTTCCTGCGCAAGCGCTCGCTCGCCGCGCGCGCGCTCACCGGCAAGTTATCGCTCCCCGAGCTCGAGCGGGAAGTGGCCGCGCAAATCGCCGCGTTGCGCGATGCGGGGGTGAGGATCTCGCATCTCGACGGGCACAAGCATCTGCATCAACTGCCGATCGTCTGCGCCGCGGTCGCGAACGTACTGCCTCGGTTTGGCATCGAGAGAGTCAGAATTACACGGCTGGGGAGCCTCGGCCAGCTGCGCAGCGCATCGCTGCTCGCGCGTGAGATCGCCGCTACGCACGCGGCGCGCGTGTTCGCGCGCGCGGGGCTGCGCTCGCCGCTGCGCATCGTCGACCTGCGGGTGTTGTTCACCAGCCACACTCTTGCGCCGCTCGGCCACGCACGCGCCGAGGCTCCGACACCCATAGAGATCTGTTGCCATCCCGGCACGGCGGCGGCGGATGAAGCCAAGCCCGGCAGCCACCGGCGCTGCAACGAGCTCGAGTTCCTCCTCTCGCAGGAGTTTCGCGCCCTGTTGGCGGCGAGCGGCGCGGCACTCGTGAGTTATTGGCGTGTCTGAAGAGGCGCTGGGCGTGCCGATTGCTTCAGCCTGACAAACATACAGAAAGCCTCATGCGCATCCTCAAGATCATCCCGCAGGCCTTCTACGCCCCCAGAGGAACGCCCCTCAGCGCCTACCATCGCGCCCGCGAGCTGCTCGCGCAGGGTCACGAGGTCGACATTCTGGCGTACGGCATCGGCGAGCCCCCGCCACGGCTCGGCGCGCGGGTCTTCCGGGCTCGCGGGCCGCACTTCGGCCGCACCGTGCGCGCCGGCCCCTCGGCGCGCAAGATCTGGCTGGATGCCCTGCTTTTCGCGAGTCTCTTCGGGCGGCTCTGCCGGCAGCGCTATGACGCGCTCTACGCCCACGAGGAGGGGGCGCTCCTCGCGCGCATCGCCGGGGCGATCTTTCGCATCCCCTACATCTACGACATGCACTCGAGCCTGCCGCTGCAGATCACGGACTGGAAGTTCAGCAGCCGGCCCTGGGTGGTGGCGCTCTTTCGCTGGATCGAGCGCGCCTGCGTGAGAGGCGCCTGCGCGGTCGTCGCCATATCGCCGGCCGTGGCGCGCGCGGCGAGAAGCGCGTGGCCCGATGCGCTCTGCGTCGTGCTCACCAATCACTTCGAGTTCGAGAGCATGCCGGACCGGGACCAGTGCGAGGCGATCCGCCGCCGACATGGCGTCGGAGCCAACGAGAAGCTCATCGTCTACACCGGCTCCTTCGTGGCGCTGCAGGCGCTCGATCTGCTGCTCGAGGCCGCACCGAAAGTGTTGGCGGCCGTGCCGAGCGCGCGCTTCCTCATCATCGGCGGCACCGAGGCGGAGATCGCGCAGCTGCGTGCCGCGGCAGACCGGCTCGGGCTCGCCGATCGGGTGATCCTCGAGCGCGCCCGTCCCCAGAGTGAGATTGCGGCCTACCTGGCGGCGGCGGACGCGCTGGTCTCGCCGCGCGTGCAGGGCATCAATCCTCCAGGCAAGCTCCTCTCCTACCTCGCCTCCGGCCGGCCGGTCGTCGCGACCGATACCTTGGTTCACAACCAACTTCTCAGCGCCGACTGCGCCATCCTGACTCCACCCGATGCGGCCGGACTCGCCGACGGTATGGTGCTCGCGCTCACCGATACGGCGCTCACCACGCGCCTTGCGGAGGCGAGCCGGCGGGTGCTGGCGCGGCTTTGCAGCAAAGCGAGCCGCGATGCCGCCTACGATGAGATTCTCTCAGCCGCGCGCACCGCGGGCGAGGAGCGGCGCCGGCACCCCGTGCGGCTCTTCTCCTCGCAACATCCCCCCAGGCACTGAGGCGAGCGCCGTAGCGGCTGCGCACATCGATGCGACCCGAAACGAAGTCACTGCGCGTCGCGGACGTGCCCGTCCCCACCTGGGGCACGCACCCGCCGCAGGTGTTCTACCGCAAGTCCGGCGCCTTGCCTCGCCGGCACCGCGGTAAGCTCTTCGCTCTCGCGGCGCTCGTCGCGCTCGTCGTTGGATTGCTCTTCCCGGCAGTTCGCCTGCGGCTCGAGGCCGTGGGCCTCGATGTGAGCGGCCGCATTCCCGACCTTCCGGTGAGCGATCTGCTCGCCATGCTGCGGCCCGGAGCCGGAGAGCTGCAGCTCGGCCGACTCCTCGACACGCGCAATCCCTACGCCGTCATTCAGCCGCCGCCGCTGACGGCGGCGCAGAGAACCGCGGGTCGGGAGCTCTACGCCGATCAGTGCGCCGGCTGTCATGCTCCCGATGGCAGTGGCGGTCCGGGGGCGCCGGCGCTCATCGGGCGCCCGCTCGCCCGGGGCGAGATGCCGTGGGCGATCTTTCGGACCATCCGCGCCGGCGTGGCGGGCACCGCGATGCCACCGCATCCGCTTGCGCGCACGCAGCTCTGGGAGCTCGTCGCCTACGTCCAATCGCTGCGCTCGGCTCCCGCGGTCGCCCCGCCCGCGCAGGCGACGGTGGCGAAGCTCCTGACGGAGGAGGTCCCCTACGCGGAGCTCGCCCGCACGCAGTACGCCGGCGACGATTGGATGACCTACGGCGGCTCGTACAGCGGCGACCGCTTCAGCACCCTCACGCAGATCGACACCCAAAACGTCTCGAGTCTCGCGCTGCGCTGGCTCTATCCCTTCCCCGGTGACAAGGCGAAAATCGAGTGCTCCCCGCTCGAGCGCGACGGGATCATGTACGTGACCGGACCTTCCGGGGAGGTGATCGCACTGGATGCGCTCACCGGCGCGAAGCTCTGGGAGCACGATCACCCCTTCAAGCTCCTCGGTAAGGGGGAAGGCCCGATCGGGCAGAACCGCGGCGTGGCCCTGCTCGGCAAACGCGTTTTCGCCGCCACGTGGGACTCGACCCTCGCCGCCTTGTCCGCAGCCACCGGCCGGCTGCTCTGGGAGCGGCGCGTGGGGCCTTATCCGGGTACATGGATCAGCGCGGCTCCCCTCGCGTACCGCGACCTCGTGGTGGTCGGCGTCGCGACGCCGACCGGAGAGGGGCGCGGCTACCTCGCCGCTTACGATGTCAGAACCGGCAAGCTCCGCTGGCGCTTCAACACCATTCCCGGGCCCGGTCAGCCGGGGCACGACACCTGGGCGGGAGATTCCTGGCGCGTGGGCGGTGCCGGACCTTGGATGACAGGCTCCTACGATCCCGCGACGGACGTGCTCTACTGGGGAGCAGGCGGGGCGCGGCCGGATTTCGAAGCCGCGAGCCGCAGGGGCGATGACCTTTATTCCAACTCCCTGCTCGCGCTGCGCGGCAGCACCGGCAAGCTCCTGTGGTATTTCCAGTCCACTCCCGGCGATGCCCACGACTGGGATTCCATCGAAGTGCCCATGATCGCCGATCGGACGGTGAACGGGCACGGGAAGCAGCGGCTTCTCTGGCCGAACCGCAATGGCTTCTATTACGTGCTCGATCGTAAGAGCGGCGCCTTCCTGCGCGGCGTTCCCTTCGTGCGCGAGAACTGGGCGAGCGGGCTCGATGCCCACGGCCGCCCGATCCTCACGCCGCCGAGCCGGAGTCTTCAGGGCGAGGTGGTGTTTCCCGGCGCGCGCGGCGGCACGAACTGGTGGCCGTCGAGCTACGATCCGGATGTCGGCCTCACTTTCATCCCCGCGCTCGAGCAGGGCATGACATTCTTTCCGACCGCGGTCACGCTGCCGAGCTCCGAGGCCTCTTTCTATACCGCTCTTCGTGCCGTGGATGGCGAGAGCGGCAGGCTCGTCTGGGAGCATCGCGAGCGCGAACGCACGGGCGATTCCACGGTGTCGGGAATACTGAGCACCCGCGGGGGGCTGGTATTTGCGGCCGCCGACAACCGCTTCTTTGCGCTCGATGCGAAGACCGGCAAGACTCTCTGGAGCGTGGGCACGGCAGGCTCGACCTATGCGGCGCCGGTCACCTTCTCGGTCGCGGGCGAGCAGTTGCTCTCGATCGTCATCGGACGCGACCTCCTCACCTTTGCATTGCCGCCGCAGCCGCGCGCTCAGGGCATGAAGAGTGCTGGCCCGGCTTCGCATGAGAAAGCGCACTCAAAGCGACCCCGGCCTGGCGCGGCTCGCTGACCTCATTGCGGATGCGGAAGTGGCGATGCTCACCACCGAAGAGGGGGAGGGAGCGCTGCGCAGCCGCCCGCTCCTGACGCTCGAGATGGACGAGGAGGGTCGGCTCTGGTTCTTCACCCACCTCTCCACGCGCAAGGTGGGCGAGATGGACCAACATCGCACGGTCAACCTGAGCTACGCCGACGTCGCTCGCCAGTCGTTCGTGTCGATTTCCGGCCGCGTGAGGATGCTGCGCGATCCGGACAAGGCCCGCGACCTCTGGACGCAGCGCGTGAAGCCCTGGTTCCCCTCGGGCCTCGATGACTCTGACCTCGGACTTCTCGAGGTCACGGTGGAGGAGGCGGAATACTGGGATGTGCCGGCGAGCCGCATGCAGCGGCTCTTCGGGCTCACCGCCTCGCCAGAGGGTGAGCCCGGCCAGCCGGGCGAGCACGGCGAGGTGCGGCCGGGCTCCGCATCAGCGCAAGCGCGGCCGCACTGACCTCAAGCCTCGTCATGCTCGGCGCAGGAACGAGATCAGCGCCAGGATGAGGAAAATGATGAAGATCACCTTGGCGATCCAGGCGGCCGTTGCGGCCAAGGCCCAGAAGCCGAGGATCCCGGCCACGATGGCGATGATGAGAAAGACGACGGCGTAATACAGCATTCTCGGGCTCCTGCAGTTTTTCGGCTGCGGTTCGGGTTGTGGCGCAACATTCGGTCCCGTGCAGCGGGTATGGCAGAGAGCCTCAGGCTGTTTCGCAGCTTCTACCGCGCCATCCGCTTCGCGCTACCGGAGCGGCGCGCGGTCGTCCTGATCGTCGCGCTCACGCTCCTCATCGCGGCAGCGAATTCCGCCGAGCCTCTCATCCTCAAGCTCATCTTCGATGGCCTCACGCTCGAGCCGGCGCTCGGGCCGTTGGGACGGGGACTTGCGCTCCTGGCAGCGCTCGCGCTCGCGCGCGAGGCGGCGCAGGGGGTCTCCGACTGGCTCACCTGGCGCACGAGGATCGGGCTGCAATACGCGCTGCTCGAGGCCACGGTCGGCAAGCTCCACAACATGCCGCTACGCATGCAGCGGAGCGAGGGCGTGGGTGCCATCATGACGCGGCTCGATCGCAGCATCCAGGGGCTGATCGGCGCGGTCACTCAGATCCTCTTCGGCATCCTGCCCTCGGTGGTGTTTCTCGCGATCGCGGTGGCGATCATGTTTCGCCTCGATGAGCGGCTCGCCGGGCTGGTGCTCGTGTTCGCGCCCATGCCCGCGCTCATCGCCATGCGGGCCGCCCCCGAGCAGGTGCGGCGCGAGCGCTCGCTCCTCGATCGTTGGGCGAAGATCTACTCGCGCTTCAACGAGGTGCTCTCCGGCATCCTCATCGTGCGCAGCTTCACCATGGAGGAGGCGGAGAAGAAGCGCTTCCTGCGCGATGTCTCGGAAGCCAACACGCTGGTCATCCGCGGAGTCGCCACCGACACCGGCTACGGCGCCGCGAGCAATTTCGTGGTCGCCGTGGCGCGGCTCTCGACGCTGGCGGTGGGTGGCTATCTCGCGGTGACTCACGCCATCACCGTCGGCACGGTGATCGCCTTCCTCGGCTATGTGGGCGCGCTCTTCGGGCCGGTGCAGGGCCTGAGCGGCATCTATCAGTCCCTGAGCAAGGCCTCGGTGTCACTCGAGGAGATCATCCGCATTCTCGGCATCCAGGAATACCTCGGCGATTCCGCCGACGCGGTCGAGCTCACCGGCGTGCGCGGGGAGGTGCGCTTCGAGTCCGTCTCCTTTCACTACGAGCAGTCGGGGCGGCCGCTCCTCGCCGGCATCGACTTCGCGACGCAGCCCGGGGAGACGCTCGCCATCGTGGGCCCGAGCGGCTCGGGCAAGACCACCCTGATGGCGCTCCTGATGCGCTTCTATGACCCGTTGGAGGGGACGATCCGCCTCGATGGCAGGGATCTGCGCACTCTCAAGCAGAGCTCGATCCGACGCAACATCGGGGTCGTGCTGCAGGACCCGCTGCTCTTCAACGACAGCGTGCGTGCCAACATCGCCTACGGTCGCCCCGATGCCACCCTCGCCGAGATCGAGACGGCCGCGCGCGCCGCCTACGCCCACGAGTTCGTCATGCGCCTGCCCGAAGGCTACGACTCCCTGGTCGGTGAGCGCGGTGGGCTGCTGTCGGTGGGCGAGCGCCAGCGCCTCACCATCGCGCGCGCGCTCCTCAAGGATCCGCGCATTCTCGTTCTCGATGAGGCCACCTCGGCGCTCGATGCCGAGTCCGAGGAGGCGGTGCAGTCGGCGTTGGAAACGCTGATGAAGGGAAGGACCACCTTCATCATCGCGCATCGTCTCTCCACCGTCGTGAAGGCCGACCGCATCCTCGTGCTCAAGGAAGGGCGCATCATCGAAATGGGTCCGCACGCGCAGCTCGTGCGCCGAGGCGGCTATTACGCCTCGCTGGTGCATCGCCAACATCGCGGCCTCATCCCCGAGGAATGAATCCGCCGCGCGCGGCGCTTCAGACCGGCTGGCCGAGGGCGCGCAGCCGCTCCCGGAGCTCGGCGAGCTCCCGCGTCATCGCCGCGTGATCCTCATCAGACAGGGCGAGTTGGGCCAGCAATTCCAACGCACCCTGATAGGTCAGGCAGGCACTGTCGAGGTGCCGCCGCTTCTTCTGCCCGTCGGCGCCGTTCTCCAGAGCCGCAGCATCCAGATGCCACCTAACCACGGTCACTTGCGCCCTGAGATGCTCGATGCTCCTGAATTTTTCCACGCTGCAGTACCCCGCGGAAAGCCATAGCCGGCTTCGGAGCCGCAGGAACCGTGCCATCGCCACGCTTGCCGCCAACGTGAACGAACGATGAATATCCAACATGAAAATGAACGCGCGCTTAACGCGTTATGTTGGCGCCGGGATGTTGGAATGGTTTGCGTCGGTGATTGGCGACGCGCCTACGGGCAAGCACGGGCGAAGACGACCGGGGCTCGGGCTTTGCGAGCGCGTGACGAGGCGAGCGGGAACCTGCGCGAGCGGCCGGCATTGGCTACCCATTCGGGGCAAAAGGGGATGCCAACTTGCGTTACCGCAATCATGCCTGCTTCGCGATCCTGGCCGCGAGCGCGACGCTCGGCGGCTGTGCCGGCAACGCCACGCCCACCGGCATGGCGGATGCCGCGCAGCAGGCGCAAACGGAAGTGGACGGCGCCACCGCCGCCGTCAATCGCATGCAGTCCGATCCCGGCATGGCGGCGCTCCTGCGCGCCGCCAAAGGCGTGCTGGTCGTGCCCGACTACGGACGAGGCGCCTACTTCATCGGCGGGCAGGGTGGAAGGGGCGTGCTCCTGCTCAGGCAGAGGGATAGCGCGTGGAGTCAACCGGCGTTCTATTCACTCGGCGGCGCGAGCATCGGGCTGCAGGCAGGTGGCGAGGCGGGACCCATCGCCATGGTGTTGATGACCGCCTCCGCGGTCGAGCGCTTCAGAGACAACACCAGTACCTGGCAGCTCGGCGCCAACACCGGGCTCACCGTCATCAACTACTCGGGGACACAGACGATCGTGAGCGCGACTCCCAGGGCGGACGTCGTGTTGTGGAGCGGAGCCAAGGGACTCTACGGCGGAATCTCGGCCGGCGCGACCTACATCACCCCTGAAGCGAGTCTCGATGACGCCTATTACCACGGCCTGGTCACGAATCGACAGATCCTCTCGGGCGCGGTCGAGAGCCGCCGCACGGCGGACCTGCGCGAAGCGCTCGCGGGAGGCGGCGCGGCTTACCGCTAGGGCCTACCAGCGGTAGGCGACCGAAAGGGCGAGGGTCGCCTGGGTCCTGCGCTCGACGATCGGGCTGCGGCCGGCGCTGCCCAGGAGCTCGCTCACGGCGACATCGCAGTTGCCGAGCCAGTGGCGGGTGAAGAAGCGCGTGGCACTAAAGCCAAACCCCGCCGCCTCGAGCCCGCCGTGCGCGGCAAAAACCGGATACCCGGAGGCGAGGGCCTGGCGCGCACTGATGCCGTAGCTCGTCTCGAGGTGCTTGCGGTCGGCGAGGGTGACCGAGGGCCCGGCAAACATCACGAGCGTGCGCGAGCTTCCGGGAAGCGGCGAATAGATCTCGAGATCGCCCACCAGCCCGGCCGCGCCGCCCGCGATCTTGCGGATATCGGCCCGGAGCAAAATGGGAAGTCTCTTCGAGATCACATAGGTGCCCGCGAGCTTGAAGAAAGGTGCTCGCGGAATATCGCCCAGTCCGTGAAGAGTCGCGTAGTGCCAGGCCATGCGGCGGCCGAGATCGAGACCCGCGGCGAGCGAGACGCGATAGTGCTTGCCGACGAATGGATTGGCACCGAGCCCTTCGCCGCTCGAGATGAACGCGCGATTGCGGTAGCGAAGGTTGAGGACGGGGCCGCCCGCCGCCTCGTACTGGCTGGCGCCGCTGTAGGCGGGCTTAGTCGAGGTGGCGACGCCGGCGATGACGTCCCATTTGGGGATCTTGGGCGCGAAGAGATTCTCGAGCGTGATGCCGCCCGAGTATTGCCATTCCTGCATGGGCGAGGGTGTCTGGGCCGAAGCAACGCGCGCTGCGCAGGCACAGATCGCCGCCAGCAGGCACGCTGCCGATAGTTTTGCCAGCAACCAGGGTGGACCTCCGCCAAGTCAACGGCGGAGGCGGCCGTTTGTTCCCTCAGCGCGAAGCCCGCGCTCGTCGGCTGCGCACGATGAGAAGAGCGCCGAGGAGCAACGTGAGCGCGCCGGCGAGCATCGTCGGATCGAGCTCCGGCGCCGGGGCGAGCGGGTCGCTTGCGCCAGTGGGAGCCGATCCCCCGGGCGGCCCGGAACCACCGGTTGCGCCGGATCCTCGGTCCGAGCCCGACCCGCCGGGCGGATCGGCCCGGTTGATCGGCGTGTTGGGTTGGTTGGTTGGAGCATTGATGTGGGTGGAGTTGGCACCGCAGCCGGCGGGAAGCTCGCAACCGAGCCGCACATAGCTCTCGTAAACGATTCCGCCGGCACCGTTCTGCGACCGAGGGGCGGTGCCGGTTACGCCGGGCGCGGAATTACGGCTCACCTGCAGGGACGGGCGCGAGTCATCGGCGCCGCGCGGCTGATCCCGGGCCGGCTCGTAGGCAGGAGAGGATTGCGGGTCGGCCGCTCTCGGGGCTCGCTCCAACACGCGCTCCGAGGGCACCACCCTTGCAGTCGAGTCGCCGGCGAGCGAGGCGAGTCGCGGCGTCGGCCCCGGCCGCAACGTCGGCGGCTGCCGGGGGACGAGCGGATGGCGAGCGGCCTCGATGCTGCCGCGGTGATGATGAGTGAGCGCGAACCCCGCCACGGCCAGGAATCCGAAGAGGAGCGCAACCAAGAGCCAACGTGTCTTTCTTCTTCTTGGCTTCATACCCCTGTCCGTACTTGTTATGCCGGACTCAGCCGGCTTGTTAGAGCGGCATGATCGCACCGCGGCGCCCTCACGGGCCGCGATCTAGACATAATGTGGCGGTGACGGGGAGCCCTCGGATCAGCGCGCGTCGTGAAAAATCACTCCGAGCGTGTGCCGTCGGCCGGAGCGTACCCGGCTCACGCCGTGACGAAGCTTCACGCGGTACTCGCCCCGCACTCCGCGAACCGGCCGCTCGGCCACCGCGAAGAGCACCGCATCGCCTTGCTCGAGCGGCACCACCTCCACGCGCGATTGCATCCGCGGGCGCTGTTCGGTGAGCACGAATTCCCCGCCGCTGAAATCGCGGCCCGGCTGCGAGAGGAGCACCGTCAGCTGAAGCGGAAACACCCATTCGCCGTAGAGATCCTGGTGCAGACAGTTGTAATCGTCCGGCCCGTACTGCAGGAGAAGCGGCGTCGGCTTCACCTGACCGGCGCCATGACAGCGCGCGAGAAACGCCGCGAGAGTCGGCGGAAAGCGCCGCTTCTCTCCCAGACGCCGACTCCATTCGTTGGCGATGAGAGCGAGCTGGGGATAGAGCGCGGCGCGCAGCTCGCCGACGGGCGAGGGCAGGGGATAGGCGAAGTACCGGTACTCGCCTCGGCCGAAGCCGTGGCGGCTCATGACGATGCGGCTGCGGAATCGGCTGTCGTCGCAGTAGAGCCCGGCCAGCTCGCGACAGATCGCAGGCGGGAGGAGGCGCGGAAGGACGACGCATCCGCGGGCATCGAGCTGCGCCGCGGCAGCAGGCCAGTCTATGGATATTTCATCTTGTTTTTCTAGAGCCTTATGATGTATTCCTAATGTCATTTATGTGACGGCAGATGAGGAGCTCGAGGCGCAAGCTTACTGCGGCCTCGCGCCGGGAAACTCGCCGTTTCCGGCTGCGGAGGCTTTCCACGGCCAGAGGACTTCCGGGCGAGGAGCGCACCGGCCCCGCCCGGAAGTCAACAGCCCGCGCGCGCTCGAGCCCTAGCCGCGGGGCGGCCGGTACTCCACTGCGATGGAGAGCGCGCGATCGAGCTCATCCACGCTCAGGAGCTGCGTGGTTTTGGTTCTCACCAGCCCGGAAGCGGAGACCGCCACCGCGAGGGCGGTTCCGGTCACGATGTCAGGTACGTCGATGGTGAGAATGACGTCGTGATCGCCCAGCGAGAAATAGAGACTTTCAACCTTGCCGCCGAGCCCTTCCACCATGCGCCTGATCGCGTCCCGTCTCCCCGACGCCTTCTCCCTCTGTAACCCTCGCAATCCTTCGGCGCTATAAGTCGCTTGCACCAGGAATTTAGCCATAGGCCCTCCGATAGGAGGTTGGGAGGAAGTGATCTTCTGCGTGCCGACCCGCGACCAACGACGCCGGGAGCGACGCGCGTGCGGGCCGCACGCGGCATTCTACGCTCTACAGCGCCTTGCGCAGCGTGAGATTGAGGCGCATCCGCCCGAGCAGGGGGTGAGACCCGTCCGCAAGCGGCGCGACCCCGTGGTAGGCGAGACGGCGAGCTGACCCCCAGACCACCACATCGCCATGCTCGAGCTGCAGATGGCGCGGCTTCTCCGAGCGCTTAAGCCCCCCGAAGAGGAATCTTGCCGTGAGCCCGAGTGACACCGACACGATGGGCGAGGAGAAGTCGCGCTCATCGCGGTCCTGATGCAAGGACATGCGCGCGCCGGGCAGGTAGCGGTTGATGAGACAGACATCCGGCTGGAAGAAGCCGAAGCCCGAGGCGGCGGCGGCGCGCGCGCCGACCTCGGCGATCGAGTCGGGGAGCGGTGGCCAGGGGCGTCCCGTTTCAGGATCGAGCCGCTCGTAGCGATAGCCCTTGCGGTCGCTCACCCAGCCGACCTCGCCGCAGTTGCTCATGGCGACCGACATGCGCTGACCACCCGGGGTGAGCATGTGTCTGAAGGGTGATGCGCGGGTGATCGCCTCGATGTCGGCGAGGAGCGCGCGCTCCAAGGGCAAGGCGAACCCGGCGAGGTAAGTGAGACCTGGCCCAGCCTCCTCCGCGATCAGGGCTCGGCCCCTTGCCTTAAGGGATATCCTGCCTCGCGCCACCCCTGCATGCCGCCATCGAGGGCCACCGCCCGATGAAAGCCGAGCTCGCGCAAGGTTGCGGTCGCGAGCGTCGAGATGCGGCCCAACTCGCAATAGACGACGATCCGCCGGGTGGGATCCGGCAGGTCCTGATTGACGCGCAACTCGAGCTGACCGCGCGGCAGCAGCTTCGCTCCGGGTACGTGCCCCTGCTCGTAAGCCTCGCGCTCACGCACATCGAGCACGACCAACTCGGGGGCGCGATTCTCGACCCGCGTCTTGAGTTCGGTGAGCGACATGAAGGGAACCGCGGCCGCCGCTTCCGCCAGCATCTGCGCCACGGTCTTGGCGCCGTTCATGTTCGAGCGCAGCGCTTCGGTCAGGTGCGAGGGCATCCCGAGGTTGAGGTTGCGCATCATCTCGCAAAAGGGCGCGCGCTCGCGGACCTGCAGGCGCGGGTTGGTCGCGATCTCCTCGGCGAGAGTGGAGTGCACCCGCCCCTTGTAATCGTGGGCGGGAAATACCAGCAGGGCCGGATCGAGATGCAGCAGGTGATTGAACAGGCTGTCGTGGAGAGCCTCCGGATCGCCGCTCGGCAGATCGGTGCGGCCCGTGCCGCCGATGAGCAGCGTGTCGCCCGTGCAGATCCGGTCCTCGACCCGCAGGCACATCGAATCGCGCGTGTGACCCGGCGTGTAGAGGACCTGCAGGCGCAGCTTGCCGACGAGCAGCATGTCGCCGTCATCGAGCCTTACGTCGACGAACGGCGCGGGGCTCATGCGATGCATCGCCACCGGCGCTTTGAGCTGGCGCGAGAGCTCGCGCGTGGCCGAGAAATGATCGGCGTGGGTGTGCGTGTCGATGAGATAGTGGATGCGCAGACCGTTGCGCGCCGCGAGTCCCAGATACCGGTCCACGAGGCCGATCTCCGGATCGATGAGGGCCGCCGCCGAGGTCTCGGCGCAGCCGACGAGATAGGACTTGCAGCCGCCGGCCGATAGTTGCTCGAAGATCATGCTGGACTCCCCCGGCGATCCGCGGCGCGGATTTTAGCGGATGAGCGAAGCCGCGGCGTACCCGGTCTTGATCTCGGCCGGCAGGAGCTTCACCACGAGGTGAAGGAGGAGGGGGATGAGAATGAGATCATCCACCACGCCCGCCAAGGGCAGGGCGAAGTTGACGGGATCGAGCGCGTACAGGGCCAGCACGACCGCGACCGGCCAGAGCCAGAGCGGCCGGCGCGGATGCCGCAGCGCGAACCAGAGGAGATGCAGGTCGCCCGCCACCAGGCGCCAGAGGCGAAGCCATCGGATCATTGCGCGGCCTCCCGCGTGCCCATGTCCCGATGATGTGGAGGTGGCGCGCTCGGAGTCAAGCTCGGCCCGATGAGGTGGCGCTAGCCCCCGAAGCCGCCCGGGTTCTCGAGCACCACGAGGTAGCCGTGCTGGTGGCTTCTGTCGCGGGAGTCCGAGCCGAAAGCGGCGATGTCACCGCCATTATTGATGGCGGTCGCCTCGGAGAGCGTCACATAGGGGGCCAGCGGATCGCTCGGATCGATCAACGAGTTGAGGTCCTGCATCTTCCCGCCGCTATCGAGAAGGAAGGCGTGATGAACGTGCTGGCCGTTGACATCGGAATAGCCGACGATCTCGCCGTTGTCGTTGATGGCATCCGCGGCGCTCTGAAAGTCTCCATTGCCGGCCAGTGTCCCGAGGTCGGTCATGCCACCGCGCCGCCAGAGGAAGGCATGCGCGAGCCCGGCGGGGTTATTGGTGCAGTTACCGAAGGCAGATGACCCGACGACCTCGTCGGACCTGTTGATGCCTTTCGCATCGGAATCGTCCCAATTCGGCGATAGCGTCCCCAAGGACTGAAGCTTGCCGTGCTGATAGATGAAGGCGCGATCCCGCGCCTCGCTGCTGTTCCCGGCGTTGCAGTTGTTGCCGGTCTTGTCCGTATCCGAGATGCCCGCGGCATCGCCGGTCTCGTTGACGCTCATCGCGCGACTGAAGGAGCCTCCCAAGGTCCCCATGTCGGTGGCCGCATAGCCGCCAGCGCGCGGCATCCACAAGGTCGCATGGGCGGAGCCGGCGGCGGACCACGCCGAGCCCACCACCACGCCGCTCGAGTTGAGCGCGTAGGGCGTACCGTACTGGTTGACCTGCGGATTGGTGCTCGGAAGCTCGTTGCGGCCTCCGGCGCTCCAGAGAATCGCGGGGCCGGAGGGCTCGTTCTGCGCGGCAGCAGAGTCCATCGTGACCGTATCGCCATCATCCACGGCCCAGGCATCGCTCGACTCTGCCGGACTCAGCGACAAATCCTGCATGCAGGAGCACGCACGCAGGTAAAGAAAGGCATGGCCGCCTCCACCCGGGATCTTCGACGTGCCGACTACATCATCATGGCTGTTGATCCCGTGCGGGGTCACATCGCCGCCCAAGGTGCCAAGGTCCACCAGGGTATAGACGGCCGGGGACGGATCCCCCTTCGGGCCGGCCGCCGCAGGCGGCGGAGTGGAGCTCGTGGCGGGCGGCGGCGCGGTTGCGGCGGCCTGCGGATCCGATGAGCCTCCCGAACCGCCTCCACAGGCTGCGCAAATGAGAGAAGTTAGGGTAACCAAAACGACTGCGGCTGATCTCATCGCAGCACCTCGGGAGCCGACGACTGGGCTGAGTAGCACAGTCCGCGCCCGGGCTCGTGAAGAGGCCACGCAAAGCCGGGCCTCGGCAGTTCTCAGCCCGTTCCGTCAGCGCCGAGGCTCAGCTCCTGAGCGATGCAGCCCTTGCTCGCAGAATCTTCGGATCCGAGCGCACGCTTCATCGAGGGTCGCATCCTCCGCCGCGAAGCAGATGCGCACGAAGCGGCTGGTCCGCTTGCCGAACGCCGCCCCGTCGATCACCGACACGCGCTCGCACTCGTAGAGAGCGCGCATGAACTCCCCTCCCGAGAGGCCCGTGTCCGACACGTCAACCAACATGAACATGCCGGTCTCGGGGACCGTGGTCCGGATGCCGGGAATGCCTCGAAGCCCTGCCGCCATCCGATCGCGCTGCCGGTTGCAGAACTCGCGGGTGCGCCGCTCGGCCTCGGGGGCGACTGAGAGGGCGGTGATGACCGCCTCCTGGATGAATCCCGGCAAGCCAAACAACATGCACATGACGAGCGCCTGGGCATGGGAGGTGAGCTCGCGCGGCCCGACGAGCCATCCTGCGCGCAGGCCCGGCAGGGCGTGAGACTTCGAGAGGCTGCCGATGGTCACCACGCGCTCGGGGAGCGCCGCCGCAAGGCTTGGAACACGTCCACCGGGCGCAAGTCCCGCGTACACCTCGTCCGAGACCAGCCAGAGGTCGTGCTGCCGGGCGATCCTCGCCATGGCCTCCAACTCGCCCTGGTTGATGATGACGCCACTCGGATTGGCGGGAGTGGCGAAGAAGATGGCGCGTGTCCGAGGTGTCACCAGCGACTCGAGCTCGCCGATGTCCGGTCGAAAACCTGCACCCGTTGCCGAGCGAATCATCCGTGCGCCAGAGGCCTGGATCGTCGCCGGATAGGTCGCATACATCGGATCGAACGTGATGACCTCATCCCCCGGCCCCGCCAGGCACATCGACGCCACGAAAAGCGCATTCTGCGCACCGGCGAGATAGACGACGTTCTCGCTCGAGACGACCTGTCCGCTGCGCGCGGTATGCGCCCTTGCGATCGCCTCGAGCAGCGTGCCGCGACCCGATGCCGGGGTGTAATGGATATCGCCCGCGCGCAGCCTCTCGATGACCCGATCGATGACCTCGGGAGGGGACTCGAGATCCGGATCGCCCACGCTAAGAAGAATGACGTCCTCGCCGCGGCCCCGCGCCTCGAGCGCCTGGTAATGCGTGATCCACGCATTCGCGCCATCACCGCTGACGCGATCGACGAGGGGGGAGAATCTCATGGTCCGAACTTTGCATCTTTTTCTCGGAGTGTCAATATAAAGGAATGAGTGCCCCATCGACCGTCGGCCGCTACGTCGTCGAGCTGCTCGCTGCCAACGGCATCGATGTGGTGTTCGGCATACCGGGCGTGCACACGCTCGAGTTATATCGCGGCCTCGCGCTCACCGGCATGCGCCATGTGCTGGTCAGGCACGAGCAGAATGCCGGCTTCGCGGCCGACGGATTTGCGCGCGTGAGCGGACGGCCCGCGGCGGCATTCGTCATCTCGGGCCCCGGTGTCACCAACGCGCTCACCGCCGTCGCGCAGGCGTATTCCGATTCCGTACCTCTCATCGTCGTGGCGAGCGCGCCCGTGCGCGCCTCCTTGGGCAAGGGTTGGGGAGTCCTGCACGAGTTGCCGGATCAGCTCGCGCTCGGCGCCGGCGTGACGGGATTGGCTCGACACGCCTCCTCGGCCGAGGACGTGCGCGATCATCTGCGGGCGCTCTTCGCGTCCTTTCGCGGCGGCCGGCCGCGGCCTGCGTACCTGCAGATCCCGTTGGACCTCCTGGCCGAGCCCACGGAGTTGCAAGCGAAGCGATTTGCCGCTGTCAGCGCGCGCCCGCAGCCGGCGCAGGAGGAGATCGACCGGGCCACTGCCGCGCTCGCCGCGGCCAAGCGGCCGCTCGTCATCGCAGGCGGTGGCGCCCGCGGGGCGGGTGCGGCGCTGCTAGCGCTCATCGAGCGCCTGGACGGCTACCTCATCAGCACCACCGCAGGCAAGGGGCTCTTGCCGGAAGCGCATCCGGCAAACCTCGGCGCATCGCTTCCCTTTCGCCAGATGCAGGAGCTCATCGCCGCCGCCGATGTGATCGTCGCGGTGGGCACGGAGCTCTCCGAGACCGATTTTTATACCGGCACCCGGCTGCCGATGAGCGGGCGCTTGATCCGCATCGACATCGATCCGGCAAAGCTCGCGGATCAGTACGGCGCGGAGCTGCCCCTCTGGGGCGATGCGCGCGTTTGCCTCGAGGCGATCGCCGCCGGCCTCGAAAGGCGCGAGGGATGGCGCCGCGCGGCGGGTCCGGCCATGCGCCACCGAGCAAAGATCGAGCAGTCATTCGATGGGCGCGCACGAGCGCGCCTCAACGCGCTCAGGGCCATCCGTGAGGGCGTGCCGGCCGAGGGAGTCATCTTCAGCGATCAGACGCAGATCGCCTACCTCGGCAACTACGCCTATGCCACCGATCGCCCCGCAAGCTGGTTTCATCCCTGCGGTTACGGTGCTCTGGGCTTCGCGCTGCCGGCGGCGCTCGGCGCCAAGATCGCTGAACCCGAGCGGCCGGTCGTGGCGCTCGCCGGCGATTTCGGTCTGCAGTTCACGCTGCAGGAGCTCATGACGGCCGTCGAATGGAAGTTGACTCTGCCGGTGGTGGTGTGGAACAACGAAGCCTTGGGGCAAATCCGCGATGACATGCAGGCGGCCGGCATCCCGCCGGTCGGTGTGCTCGCGCGTAATCCCGACTTCGTGGCCCTCGCGCGGGCCTTCGGCGCCGAAGGTGTGCGCGCCGCAGGTCAGGCGGAGCTCACTCGAGCCCTACGCCGGGCGCTCGAGCGTCCGGGTCCCACGCTCATCGAGACGCTCGAGACGGATTTTTAGATCCATCAGCCAGCGAGCGAGGCAGCCGGCCGCGGATCCGCATGCCGCGGCGCCGGCAGGAGCGCAAAGCGCGCATCCGCCAGGGCGTGCAGCACGATCGGCACGAGCAATGAGCCACTCGCCACGTAGAGCGCGCAAAAGAGCGCTCCGGCGAGGGCGGTGAGCAGTACTCCCATGATTCGCTGGTATCCGTGCGCCAGCCCAAAGATTGCGGCGGCCGTCACGATGAGAACCGCGCCGTTGAGCTTGAGGGACCCATGGAGACTGGCCAACAGCCAACCCCGAAAGACGATCTCCTCGCAGATGCCCGCGCTCACGGCCACGAGGAGCCAGACGAGTCTTTCGCGAGTTGTCACCGGAATAAGCGCCGAGTAATCGGGCATGAGCTTGCGTAAGCGCGACGCGCGTGCCAAGCCGCCGCCGGCTGCAGCCCGCCGGTTGGTGCGGATTCTCGCGACGATGAGGCCCACGGTCGCCGCCGCCATGCCGATGAGCAAGCCGGACAGGGCGCTTCGCATATTGCCGCTCTGAAGGGACGGAATCGCCTTGAGATCGAGCAACGCGGGATTCAGTCGGCCGCGGTCGAAGCCGAGCGCGAGGAGAGCGAGCAGCGCGCTGCTCCATTCGAACCAAAGCGTGCGTTGATAGAGCCGCAAGCGCGCACCGGCATCGCCCTTTGCGATTGCGAGCTTCAGCCGTCGATACTGCGGGATGAATCTGACAACGGCGGCGCCGATGTAGACTGCCAGGAAGATATCGATCAGGGGTGTTACCAGTCGCATTCGCCAACCCTCTCTATGAGCCTCGCCGCGTGATCTCGGCTATTCCTTCAGCTCCTCGATGAGCTGCTTCGTCCGTTCGGCCTCGCGCTCCTTGCGCCGCCGATAGTGGTGGAAAAAAATCACCTCGATGCCGCAGGCTGCGAGGAGGGCGAGCTCCCGCATCCCGAGTCCCCTCTCGCTCCAGGCGAGAAAGATCGCGATCGGAACCATCACCGCGAGAAGAAGAAGGGACGAGAAGCGCAGCTGTCGAGCCTTGGCGACGGCCCTGCGGTGAGCGAGCTCCATGTAGGCGAGGGTCGTTTGCGCGCCGGGCTTCCACGCGCCGCGACGAACCCACCACCCGTAGCTGCCTAGCGCCACGGTCGCCAACCACATACCCGAAGCCAGCCCATCGGCAAATGAGCCCCCGGCGCGCAGCGCCCACCCTGTCGACAGGGCAAGCGCCACGCCGAGGAGGGCAGCGCTCAGAGCCATCCAAAGGTTCTGGCGCTTGATCCGTGCCTTCCACTGCGGTAGCGGTCCGGTTCGCTCCTGCCACTCTTGCTTCCAGCTCTGCAGCTCAGTGTCGCTCGTCACGGCCGCTCTCCCAGCGCATCTTTCAGCGCTTTTCTCGCCCTGTTGAGCCGCACGGCGACGTTGCTTTCGCTGATGCCGAGAATCTCCGCGATCTCTGCGTGCGACAAGTCCTCCAACATCAGCATCACGGCCTCGCGATAGACGAGAGGCAGACGCTGAACGGCGGCGCCGAGGCTGTTGCGCTGACTGGCGATCGCAACCTCCTCCTCCGGAGGCGGCCTGGGATCGACGGGCTCGAGCGCTGCCGGCAGCTCATCCAAGGCCGCATGTGCGCTCTCGCGCCGATAGGCGTGAGTCAGCCCGCGATTGTGGGCGATTCGATAGACGAATGTCCGTTCCGAGCACTCGCCTCGAAAGTGGGGCAGCGCCTGCCAGACCGCGAGCGCAATCTCCTGCACCAGCTCCTCGCGTGCCGCCCTGGCTTTCTCGTAGCCCGAGGCGAGCCGCGACCAGGCCGGCCCATACTCGCGCAAGACCCGCTCGAACCGCTCTTCTGCGGTCTCGCCACTTTTCCCGCTCACGAGCATCGTATCCATGCGCGAGGATCATCTCCGCCCGACATGAGGTCTCCGGTTCGCAAGGCTACCCGTGTTCGGTACAGATAGTCCGGAAGGACCCAAAAACCTTACAAAGCTTTTGGCGAGCTCGAAAAGCCGTGGCATCCCGTTCCGGCCGGCGCCGGCCGGGGAATCTCCCGCCGGCGCCATTAGGGGATCCCGGGCGGGAATGAGTAATATCACGCTTATATAAGAGAGCACTCCCACCCCGGGCGAGGTCTCCTTGCTGCACATCCGGCCCGCTACACCCGCCGACAGAGCCGCCATCTGGGACATCCTGGAGCCGATGATCCGCGCCGGCGAGACCTACGCCCTGCCGCCCGAGATGAGCGAGACCGATGCGCTCGCCTATTGGTTCGCGCCGGCCAACGAGGTGTTCGTGGCCGAGGAGGGCGGGCAGGTGGTGGGCACCTATCTCTTGCGCGCCAATCAGTCGGGCGGCGGCAGCCACGTCGCAAACTGCGGCTTCGTCACCTCCTCAGCCGCCGAGGGGCGCGGCATCGCGCGAGCGATGCTCGATCACTCCTTGAAGAGGGCGAGAGCCAGAGGATTCCGCGCCATGCAGTTCAACTTCGTGGTGAGCACCAACGAGCGCGCGGTCAGAACATGGCAGAAGGCAGGCTTTGAAGTCGCGGGCAGACTCCCCGGCGCGTTCCATCATCCGACGCTCGGCTTCGTGGACGCCCTCGTCATGTTCCGGACGCTCTGATCGGGGAAGAGGCTGCCGCGAAGAAGGACGGCGAGCAGCAGGCATGCGCCGGCCCCGATCAGCGCATCGGCGATGAAGGCGCCGGCAAGTCCGTGCGAGTCGTAGCCGCGCGCGTCCACCATTTCCATGTAGTCGATCGGCAGATTCATCGCCGCGGCGAGCAACGCAAATGTGGTCGCGGCGAGCGGATTGCCGGATCCGATGACCTCGAAAGTGATGGCGAGGGAGGTCGCGATCGCCGCCGACTGGAAGAGGTTCTCTCCCATAAAGGCGAGGCCGAAGGTCGCGGGCGCGCGCGGCAGGAGCAAGAGAGTCAACGTGAACGCAGCCCCGATGAGACCGATGGCCAGATAAAGGGGGCGCAGCGGCCACTTTCTCGCGAGGAGTGGCACGAACGAGCAGCCGAGGATGCTGCCCAGGATGAGGCCCGCGCCGCTCAGCATGCTCACCAGAGAGGCCGGCGCGCGAAAATCCTCACTCCAGCCACCGAGTGCGTTGGTGAGGGCGAACGAGGCCGCCGGGAGCGCGAACAACCCCAGGGTCGCGAGCACTTCGCGACGCTTGAGAAGGACGGCGACTTCGCGCGCAAAGCGGCTGAAGTTCTCGTTCACGAGCAGCTTCCCCGGCGCCGGCGCGGGAATCAGTGGGAATACGAGCATCGGGGCAAGGAAGGCCAAGAGGATGACGAGCGCAGCCGGCATCGCCGAAAGTCTTTCCGTCGCATAGCCGGAGATGAGGACGCCGATGCCGTTGCCGCTGATGTTGAAGATGGTGCTCCACGCTCCGAGTCGGCTGTCCTGCCCCTGGCCGATGAGACTGCCGACCCAGCCGCCGACGGCCGACTGGTACATGCAGATCGCGAACATGCCGACGATCATGACGGCCTCGACTTCCCGCAAGGACGAATGCTCGATCACGGTCACTGCGGTGGCGAGCACTGCGAGGCCGCCAAAGGCGACCGCGTAGGTGCGCCGGCGGAAGCGAACGTCGAGAACGGGCGCGAGGGGAAAGTTCCAGACTATCGGCGAGAGGATGACCGCGACGGCGAAGGCGATGCGGCCACCGGAGATACCCTGGGCGAGGAGCATCTGCGGCAAGGTCACGATGGCAAAACCCGGCACCATGCCGAAAATCAGCCAGGGCAGGGAGAGAATCCAAACCGGGGGGATGTGTTCCGCCTCGGTCATGCGGCTGGAGTGAAGAAGGAGCTGGGCGAAGCGCGCCATGAGAGCGCGACCGGCATGTCGAGGGCGAGTGAGCACGCTGCGAGCTCATCGAGCGGCTCAGCGTCCGTGCCGCTCTGCCATCCCGGACCCAGGCGCTCCTCGAGAATCCTCTTGACTGCCTCATGCATGTGCGCCTCGGCCGGGCGGCGGCGCACCTGCCCGTGTGCCGCCCGGGCTTCCTCGGCGCAACCCGCGATACGCGTAGCGTCCGCGTAGCGTGCTCCTTTGCAGGCGAGCAATGCCATGGCATCGAGTGCCAGGTAGAGCTTGTCCATTTCGGAGCTTTGCGCGAGCGCGTGCAGCTCGGCGCCGAGGGCGCGCGCTTCCTCCAGCTCCCCCGCCATGAGCAGGGCGGAGAAAGCGAGCACGAGCACCTCGAAGAGTGTTTCTCTTCGGCCGACATGCCGCAGGCTCGCAATGAGCGGACGTGCCAACTGCAGGGCTTGGCCGGTGCGGCCGCAGGCGATGTCCAACTCGACGATCCCAACGCTCGCCGCGAACGCCTGACGCTCGCCCGCCGTCAGGGCGATGCGCACGGCGCGTTCGTAGGCGCAGCGCGCCTCCGAGTACCGCCCGGCGCCCGTGTGTAGCGCCCCCTCGGCCATGGCGCCGCAAGCCAGCAGGCGAGCGGGCCAGCTCGCCTCCTCCAACTCGCGGGCACTCGCGAACGACTCGCGCGCGATCGTGGAATCCGTGCGCCAGTTGAGCGCGAGCAGCATGAGGGCGTGATAGCGCGCCCGCGCATCGCCGCTCTCGGCGTGCATCCGCGCGGCGAGCTCGGCCGCATAACGCGCTCGATCGCACTGGCGCGTGGAGTCGCAGACCGCGATGGCTTCCCAGAAGCGGCCCAGCCGCTCGCGCGGCAAGGCGTCCGAGAGGAGCGAAAGCAGCTGGTCGTAGTATCGGCGGCCTTCGCCGCAGAGGTCGGCCTCGAGCCACAGCGGCCAGGCCGAGCCGAAAAGCGACACCGCCAATCCGGGATCGTTCGCGGCGGCCCAGTCCAACGCGGCCCGAAGATTCTCCACCTCGGCTCCATAGCGGTGCAGCCACAGGGTTTCATCGAGCGACCAGTATTCCCGATACGCCTGCTCGAGCACATCGAGCACGCTCACCGCCATGCGCTCTTGCGCGCCGCGCATCTCGTTCATGGCGTTGAGCTTCGCGCGCGCGAACTGGCGCACGGTCTCGAGCAGCTCGTAACGCGGCGGATCGACCGCGATCACACTGATCAGCGAGCGATCAACCAAGCAGGCGATCACATCGATCGCCTCCGTTCTGCCGCTCGTCGCATCCTCGACACAATGCGCGGCGGCACCCAGGGAGAACCGCCCCGGGAAGGCGCTGAGTCCACGAAGCACTTGCCGCTCGCGGGCGCTCAGGAGACCGTAGCTCCAATCGAACGCCGCCTGCAGCGCGCCGTGGCGCGGGTCGACTGCGGATGCGAGTCGCAGCAGACGGAAACGATCCTCGAGATTCTGCAGCAAGGAGTCAGGTCCCAGCGCCGCGATGCGGGCGGCCGCGAGCTCGAGCGCCAGCGGAATGCCATCGAGACGCCGCACGATCTCGGCGATGAGCGGGGCGTTCGCGCGCGTCAGCTCGAAATGCCGATCGGCCGCCGCCGCGCGCTGGGCAAAGAGCTCGACCGCGGCGCAGTGCGCTGCCTCCTCGCAGGAGGCATTGCGGTCCGGAACGGGGAGGACACCTAACCTGTAGACCACCTCGCCCGCGAGGCCGAGTGGAACCTGACTCGTGACCAGGGCGCGGACCGAGCGCGTCTGCAGGAGGAGCTCCGATAGTCGTCCCGCAAGAGCGCCGCTCAAGTGCTCGACGCAGTCGAGGATCAGTAGAAGCGGAACGCTATCGAGCGCCTGCGCGAGCGCCGTGAAGCCATCGAGCTGTTCCGGCAGCGAAACGCCGAGCACGAGCGCGATCGCCGAAGGGACGTGCCGAACGTCCTGCACGGCCCCGAGCGGCACCCAGGCCACCGCTCCATTCGATCTTGCGGCCTCGCGGGTGAGGACAGCCTGCGCGAGGCGCGTCTTGCCCACCCCTCCCATACCGACGATCGTCACGAGACGGCTGTCCTTTAGAGCCGCGTCAACCTCCATGAGCTCGTGCTCGCGACCTACGAGTGGGGCGAGCTCAACCGGCCAGGCGCGGCGCGAGGTGACGGGCGGCTCCTCACGCTCAGCACTCTCTTCGGGTACCTGCGGCGCATCCTCGGTGCTCACCGCCAGCTCGAGTCGATAGCCGAATCCCGGCACCGTGCGGATCGCTCCCGCGCCGAGCACTCGCCTGAGGTTCGCGATCTGCGCCGGCAGATTGTTCTCATCGACGATCACGCTCGGCCAGACGCGCTCGATCAGCGTCGTCTTGGAAACCAGCCGCCCCGGGGTCTCGATGAGCGCCAGCAGCAGGTCGAATGCGCGCGCGCCGAGCTCGAGCGGCCTGCCACCGGACAACAACGTCCGCTCCGATGGGAGCAGCTCGAATTCGCCGAGGCGGATGCGGTTCATGTCCGCGCCTAAGCAGCCGGTGCGCGCCGAACGGCGCAAACAGCACTATAGCCGAGGAGGTGGCGCGATTTCAGCGACGTTTCAGGCAGCCTGCAGGCCACATTCAAGACTGCCGCCGCCTCTGGGCCGATGCTTGCGGTCAGCCGCTGTCCACTCGGGAGCGGTGAGCGAGAAGCCCTACTCACATGCCATGAACGGGAGATTGTCGTGCGCAAGCTGATCATGATCGTTACCTTCTGCTGCGTTCTTTCCGGCTGCACCGTGCCCATAGTCGCCGCAGCCAGGGGGTATGTACCCTCGGAGCCATCCGCGGTAGCGATGCACTTCAGTGCCCACTGAGCATAAGGAGGTAAGTATTTGAATTTTTGGGGTTAAAGCAGTGGAAAGCGAGCGACCCTGCCTGATTTCAGAAATTCTTCATGCACGCTTCAAGACGCGAGTCGCAGGCCGCGGGACACTTGATCCGCGGGCAGTGCCGCGCGCGCGGCGCGCCCGCGGGCAGAGCCACAAGCACACCAGATCGAAGGGGAAGAGCCATGCCGAAATTCGTCATCGAACGCGAGGTTCCGGGGGCCGGAAAAATGACCGCCGCCGACCTCAAGAGCATCTCGAAGAAATCGTGTGGAGTCCTGAGCAGCCTCGGGCCGAGTGTTCAGTGGATAGAGAGTTACGTGACCCCGGACAAGCTCTACTGCGTCTACTACGCGACCGATGAATCGCTCGTCCGGCGCCATGCGGAGCTGGGTGGATTCCCGGCCAACAAGATCTCTCCCGTGATGACCGTGATCGATCCATCGACTGCGGAGTGACTGCATCGTGGAAACCCCGGATCGCCGGGGTTTCCGCCACCTTCGGATCCAACGCGAGGTGGTTTGACAGCCAAGATCGGGCGGGTGTAGCGTGCCCGCGAGTCAGCCGTATTCCGCGTGGGTTGGGGGCTTTCATGCGCACCGTCGCTCCTCCGGGCCCGCGGGCCGGCAAGCCCCTGTGGCTCATCGCGACCCTGACTCTCCTCGGCATTGCCGTCTTCATCAACTACATCGATCGCGGCAATCTCGCGACAGCCGCGCCGCTCATCAAGTCCGAGCTCGATCTTTCTGCAACACAGCTTGGCTTTCTGCTCACGGCGTTCTTCATCGCCTACGTGCCGATGCAGGTCTGGGTCGGCTGGCTGACCGATCGCTTCGGCGCCAGCCGCGTGCTCCTCATCGGTTTTGTCGTCTGGTCGGCGGCGATGTCGTTCTCCGGGCTCGTGCACGGCCTCGCGCTATTCGTGGCGCTGCGCGTACTCCTCGGCCTCGGCGAGTCCGTGTACTTTCCAGCCTCATCGAGTATCGTGGCGCACTGCCTGCCCGAAAGCGATCGAGGCACCGCCAATGCCGTGATCATGTCCGGTATGGCCTGTGGCCCGGCGTTCGGGATCTTCTTCGGCGGGCTCCTCATCGCCGAGTTCGGCTGGCGCCCCTTTTTCATCGGCTTTGGACTCCTCAGCCTCGCGTGGGTCATCCCTTGGACGACCACGGTGCACCCCCGCCTGGTTCAACATCACATCGCGCAAAGCCGGGACGGGCTCAGCATGCGGACCATTCTGCGCGAGCGCTCCCTGTGGGGCGCAAGCCTGGGCCACTTCTGCGCCAACTATGTTTGGTATTTCGCCCTCTCCTGGCTTCCTTACTATCTCGTGCACGAGCGCGGCTGGTCCATGAGGCAGATGGCGACGATCGGCGGAGTGGCCTATCTTCTGATGGCGCTCACTAGCATGATCACCGGTTGGCTCATAGACCGCCGAATCGCAGCCGGCGCCTCCGTCACGAGGACTTACAAATTCTTTTTCGGGATCGGCTCGGCCATAACCGCCGTCACCATCCTCGGCTGCGCGGTCGCGAGCGCCGGCACCTCGGTGCTCCTCTTCTGCCTCGCGTGCGCGGCAATGGGGTTGGTCTCACCGACCATCTACGCCGTGGCGCAAGTGCTTGCCGGCGAGAGGGCGGCAGGCCGTTGGGTTGGCATTCAGAACTGCATCGGCAACGTCGCGGGCCTGATCGCACCGCTCCTCACCGGAATTCTGGTGGACCGCACCGGACATTTCGGGCTGGCATTCGCCATCACCGCCGCTTTCTGCGTCGGGGGCACAATCGCGTGGATATTCGGCATCGGCCCCATCGCGCAAATCGATTGGGCCGCTCGCGCTCGACCGGCGGTAGTCGCCGTGCGCACGGCCGCATAGCGGGCACGCTCACCTAAAGGAGCGATGGTCGACTGCTAGCGGATGGCTGCCATGAATAGCCGAAATATCGCCTTTCTCAGTGTGTTCGCAGCGATCGCCTTTTTCGGCGGCGTGGTTCAACAGTTCGCGTTGCGCACTCCGTCTCCTCTTCTTCAGTCGGGCATCCCGGTCGGTCTCATTGCACTCGCAATGATATTTGCCTGGTACAGGCGCGATGCCAACGAGCGCGGCTATCGACGCTCATTGGGATTGAACGTCATGATGATGGCCACGGCGATCGTCACGCTGCCGTACTACCTCTTCCGAACGAGAGGCTTCTCACGCGGTATCGCAGGAACCTTCCTCTTCCTCGCAGGCCTCCTCGGCTACGCCGCGATCGATGGGGCAGGGCACTGGCTTGCCCTTTACCTTGAGACCCACCCCTAGAGCAGTCGGAGTCCTCTGCCATTCGGCGCAATTCCCGTGAAGAACTGACGTTATGCCCCAGAGATCCATTTCGCGAAGGACCGACTCGGCCACGCGGGTGATCGCCGCATCAGCGCACACCATCTATCGAGCCTTCGTGGATCCTGACGCATGGATTCAGTGGCTGCCACCACAGGGGATGAGCGGACGCATATATCAGTTTGATGCGCGTCCCGGCGGAGCTTACAGGATGGCATTAATCTATCGTGACGAAGATCACCCGAACGCCGGCAAATTCTCCGGTGATACCGACATGGTGCAGGGTCGATTCGTGGAGTTGATCCCGAACGAGCAAATTGTCCAGCTCGTCACCTTCGAATCCGACGATCCAGCATTCGCTGGAGAGATGAGAATGACTTGGTCCCTGGCTGCTGTTGCCGACGGCACGGCAGTCTCCATCACCTGCGAGAACGTTCCCGAAGGGATACGCCCGGAGGATCACGACATCGGCTTGCGATCGACCTTGGAGAACCTGGCCAGGTTTGTCGAATCGGATTAGTAGCGCCCGTGGTCGAGCTCTAGACGGCCACCGGCAAGATGCGGCTGCACGCCGGCGCAGCCGATACCCTGCGCGATCTTCAGCTGCACAGGGATCGGGGTTTGCTGCTCAGCAGTATGGCCGTGAAGGATATGCGGAGCCTCTGGGTAACGGCTGCCGCGCTCGCGACACTGTTTCTTGGGGGTTGTGCCGCATCGATCGGCTATCGGGCCGCCTATGTGCCCGGTGGCCCAACCCCTCCGGTCGATCACGTCAGAGGGCGGGTCCTGGTCTTCACGACCCTGACCGACGACAACCGATCGATCATACCCGGGGCGACCAGCGTTACAGCGTTCAAAATGAACGTGCAGGCCGGCATCATGGCCAGGGAGATTGCCGTCAGCGTCTTCTCCAGGGTCGCAGATGGCGCCGATGAGAGTCACGACCTCGCGAACACCAGTCGCTACGCGATCATATTTCGCCCCCAGATCGAGAACATAGACTACGGCTTCACTCATCCCAAGCATCTGGGAATCGAAGTCACTCCCCAAGTGCGGGTCGTGATGAGAATCACCCTGCTGGACCCTATCGGGCGCGTCCTGCTCGAGAAGGATTACGACTCGGGCCCCGTCTCGAACGGCCGTTCCTTCGTTAGCGAAAAGTTGGTCGGGCGAACCGATGTGCTGGTTCACGAGGCGATTTACGATCTCATGCTGCGTGCCGCCGGCGATGTCCATATGTTCCAGCAGACCCAGGCGGCGGCAGCCAGGGCGAACCGAACTTCGGATCGATAGTGGTCACCGAATGTCCCTCGCACTCAGATTCGGCATGGGAATCTCCCGAATCGCGCTCGCGCACTATCCTCGACAATTCAGTTCCTCGGAATGAGGTCGTGCAATGCGACCGTCACGACTTTGCTGTGGCTCCCTTCCTTGATGGTGAACGAATCGGACTTCCTTCCGGGAGACTTCAACTGCTCGCGTATGGCGAAAAGATCCAATCGCTTGGTCGGCACGCCATCGATCGCCGTTACGATATCGCCTTTTTTGATGCCGCTGCGGGCCGCGCGACTATTCGAGACGACGCCAAACACCTCAAAGTCATCGCCGCTTCGCCCGAGCCACAGGCCCGACCGATCCGCCTCATCCGGCACGTCCTGGCTTGGCGCCTCCTGCAGGAATATTCGGCGCCCGGGATAATCAAACGTCACGTTGAAGCGCTTCAGAATTCCGGTGCCGATGCTTCCGGCTATCGCACTCGTATTGAAGACGCCGGCCTTCTGCAGGGAAAGCCGGGCGACGATGCCGGCCACGCGAATACCGGCCATGGTGAACTCGGGCACTCGGACGAGCTCACCTTTGACAGGCCCGCCCAGCCCGTAACCCGTAATCGCGATGATTCCCGGTCCGAACACCCGGTCGAGATGGTGGGCGCGCCAGAAGGGACCGAAGAGCGTCAGTGACGAGCGGTCGCCCAGGTCAACCAGGAATCGCCCCTTTATCCCGGCAATCTCGCCATCGATCACCGGAATCGTCTGGTAGAGCTCGAACGGCATGACCTTGGCGTCCGCGGGAGGGGAGTATTCCGCCGGAGAGAAGAAACGCACGCGCGCTCGTCCGAAATCCAGATCGACCACATAGGCGTCGAACACCGGTTTGCCCGCGATGCCATCGAAATGCTGGAATCCAATCACGGCATCGAGATCTGAAAAATCGGCGGAGAGGGCCCGCTGATCCGAGAAGGAGAGTCCGGCGAGATCCACCCGTTGGAGCTTCAAATGGTGCAAGGTCTCCTTGGCCTCGCCTGCGCCCGCTATCCGCTCGGCCTTCCCCTGCGGGATCGCCAAGCGATGAGCGAGGGTCGTCGAAACCGCCCAACCATCGGCTCCGGTATCCAGCAGAAACGAATACGGTCCCTTTCCGTTCAGCGTCCCGGGAAGGAACACTCGGTTGTCCACGAGCCTAAATGGCGAGGAGAGCCTCGACACCGCCGCAGGAGCGGTCGTTGCCATGCATATCGAGCCCAAAAATAGGCACGCAAGCTTGCCAAGGGTCATACCTTTACTCCCAAACCTCTGTGCGCCACTATCTTGCCTCGAGCCCAAAGGCGAGTGCTCTCCACTCCCGCAGGCGGATTGTCACGAGCGCTTATTTACCGGATGATCAATGATAAGACGCTTCCAGCGCAACCAAAGTAGGACCACGGTGCGCGAAGTCGCGAATGTCTGATGTAGTTTCGTGGCAATCGATGCTGAGACAGCACAGCAACCGCCGCACGGCGTCGCGGAATTCATCCATTGCAAGCGAAAATCCCATGACTGAACAACTGTTCTCCGGTTGCATCCCAGCCCTAATGACTCCCGTTGGGCGTACGCGGAAACCTCAATTCGATGCGCTAGCGGCAAAAGCGAGTGAGCTCATTAGCTTGGGCATGCGGGCCGTCGTTTACTGCGGCTCGATGGGAGATTGGCCGCTACTTTCCGACGAAGAGCGTATGCAAGGGGTCGAAGCCCTGGTCAGGAAGAACGTGCCAGTCATCGTTGGGACTGGCGCGCAGAGTACCGCACGTGCCGCGGCGCTCGCCGCGCACGCGCGGCGATGCGGAGCGCAGGGCCTGATGGTTATTCCCCGTGTGCTTTCACGCGGCAGCTCGCCCGCAGCTCAGCGAAGTCACTTCGCCACTGTACTGGCAGCAGCAGATGGGCTGCCAGCGGTCATTTACAACAGCCCATACTACGGTTTTGAAACGCGGCAGGAGCTGTTCTTCGAACTGCGAGGAGTTTATCCGAATCTGGTGGGGTTCAAGGAGTTTGGAGGCGCAGCGGCACTCACCTACGCCGCCGAACACATCACGAGCGGCAACCCCGATATCGCACTCATGGTCGGCGTCGACACTCAGGTGGTGCACGGATTCGTGCGTTGCGGAGCGCGCGGGGCAATCACCGGCGTCGGCAATGCGTTACCGCTGCCGGTGCTGCGATTGATAGCTCTGTGCAAGCAAGCAGCGGCGAGTGATCCACGGTCGCTTCGTGATGCGCTGGAATTAGACGCGGCTTTGTCCGTGCTTTCGTCGTTCGATGAGGGACCGGATCTGGTGCTCTACTACAAACACCTGATGGTACTTGCAGGTAGCCCTGAGTATGCCGAGCACGTAAATCCGGACGACGCGCTCACCGACTCTCAGCGCGCGTTTGCCGAATCGGCATGGCAACGGTTCAATCGATGGTGGAACGAGTGGCCGGCGCGCAGTGCGCAGCCGTAAGCCAAGAAGCTAGGCTGCGTGCGAGCGGGTGGTATGCCGGTCACCACCGGTACGCTCGTTGGACGGTCTTGCGCTGGGCGCGAGAACGACTTTGCGGCGAATCGCTAGCGGCCGAATCTAAAGGGGGGCGGTCCGTGCACGCCGACGTCGAGCTCAAAGAGGGCCCCAGCGAGGGGATCCTCGGGTCTGCCGACCGCTGCCGAAGTTACGAATAATCGGTTTAGCGCGGTGCCCCCGAAGGCGCAGCTCGTAATCTGCGGGGTTGGTAATATCACGGCGTCTACGCGTTTCGCGCTCGGGGATATGCGGCTGACGCAAGAACACCCCCACTGTGCCACCCACAAATGGTCCTCCGCGTCGACGGTCATGCCGTCAGGCTTCCCCCAGGATCCGGGGAACTCGAGAAAAACAGTCCGGGGCCCAAGGGTTCCGTCATCGTTTACGGGGAAACGGAAAATCAGCCCGCGAGCGCTGTCGGTATGGTACAGCAGGCGCCCATCATTGCTGAACGCGGGCCCGTTGGGAATCGTGTAGCCCGAATCGAGCAATACAATCTCACCGGTAGGAACCAGACGGTACAGATTGCCAATGGGTGCGTCAGCAGCGATCGCCATTGTCCCGGCGAAGATGCTACCGTGCATGTCTGCCTTCGCGTCATTAACGCGGGTAGGCGTTCCTGGGCTTTCCAGGTGGAGGAGGGGATTGACCTGTTGGGGTTGCAGTTGAAGATCGGCCACTCCGTTTCCAAGTCCGATGATGAACCGATCGTCGCTGCGACATTCGATTATCCACGCGACAAGATCGGGCATCGGGTAATTCCGGACCTTGGTTAATCCGGGTGTCCATTCATGGATCGTATGTTTCAGGATATCAACCCAGAATAGCGAGCCGCGGCGCGGCGACCAAAGCGGACCCTCCCCGAGTTCGGTGCGCACACCATTCACGACGGACCAGCGCATCAGGTCACGTTTCATTCAACTCTGTGCCGGTTCCTGCGGGATTATTTTGTGTGTCGAGCAGTCACCGCCCCTCGATACTGGTTTCGCGTCAGCGTCCCAAATGGCCATCCTACAACGCGGTGCGGCGCCTGCAGAGATCGGTTCTTTCATCAACCTCGGGGAGCAGTTCTGTGCCGAGTCCGGCGCCTTCCATTGGCCGAATGAAGCCATCAACGATCTCAGGCACCACGGTCACGAGCTCTCGATAGTAGCCGGTATAGAAAGCTCGGACGGTCTCCTGTATGAGCGTGTTCGGTTGACTAAATGCGGCATGTACTGCCGCTGCAAAGCTAATGGGCCCAATGCAGTCATGGGGCGCAAACGGCCGGTGGTAGGTTGCAGCCATGTTGGCGATCTTGCGGCCCTCCGTGAGCCCTCCAGTCCATGAGAGATCGACCATTGCGACGTGCAGCGCATCCCGGTCTAGATAATCCTTGTATGCCCAGCGAGTGCCCAGGGTTTCGCTCGCGCATACCCAGACCTTCGTCGAGCGCGCGTATTCAGCCAGAGCCTGGGGGGAGTTCATGGCTATCGGATCTTCAAACCATAGCGGTTTATAGGGCTCCAGCTCGCGCGCGATCTGCAGGGCAGTCGGAAGATTCCACAGACTATGGAATTCCACCATGATGTCCATGCGGTCGCCCACGCGCTTTCGTATCTTCTCGAAGGGCTCAAGGCCAACGCGCAGCTGCTCACTCGTAATATAGCGGCCACCCGTCTCGCGGGCTGCGGTGTCAAATGGCCAGATCTTCATGGCCGTGATACCGCTCTCCAGTAGGCTCTCCGCCAGGGCATCCGCACGGTGAGTAAAGGCGTCGAGGTCCTCGTACGGTCCCTCCCCGTGGTCCGCTGCCCAGTTCGCTAGCGCTCTGAAATCGCCTGCGCGCACGTAGCGATAGCCGGCGCACGTGTTGTAGACGCGCAGACGATCGAAGCAAAGCCCACCGAGTAGCTGATGGACGGGCTGATCACAATACTTCCCGAACAGGTCCCAAAGGGCGAGGTCAAGAGCCGAGGCCGCGCGGTATTCGACCCCGGTGGACGCCTGCGCCATCGGGAGGGCAGTCATCGAGGCATTGAGATATTCAATGCGTAATGGATCCTGGCCGAGCAGACGAGGCGCCAGCGTCTCATGGATGTGCGCTTCGACGGCCTGCGCACCATAAAAGGTTTCGCCGATACCCGTATAGCCCTGGTCCGTGAAGATCCGGATCCAGAGCAGATTCGGAAACTCGCCGAGCCGGATGGTCTCGAGCGCATTGATCTTCAAGAGATGCCACCCCTGGGGCGGGAGCCCATCTATCTGGCAAGAGAGTTATGGAACGCCCTGTTCCATCATTTCTCAACTCTTCCCGCGCATCAATTGCCGGGTTCCATGGCCACAGGTTAGCATCTCTTCAGAATATGAGATATTAGTTCCGTACGGTGGGAGGCGGCGTGAAGGCACTGAAGTCCACCTCCGGATCACCATCGGGTGATTCGGGCTGCGACTACATCATCGTCGGCGGGGGGTCCGCAGGGTGCGTCGCGGCGTGGCGATTAATCTCCGAAACAAACGCGCGTGTCGTTCTGCTGGAGCTCGGTAACGATTACCGAGGGCCGGCTCTCAAGCTCAGCCCCGGCTTTTCCCGCCTGGTCCCGAAGGGGATTCACTGTACGCTTCATCGCACAGTTCCCCAGACCCATCTTGGCGGCAGGATCCTCGAGATTGCGACCGGGCGCGTCCTCGGTGGTGGCAGCAGTGTCAATGCGCAGGTGTACATGCGCGGCTACCGGAGCGATTACGATCAGTGGGGTATTAGCGCAGGCAGTGACTTATGGTCGTGGGATGCGCTGTTACCCCATTTCCGAATGCTGGAGGGGAATCAAAGGCTTAGCGGTCAGTTTCACGGCAGCGACGGGCCCTTGCGGGTGGCCGATCCGGGGTTCATTTGTGAGTACAGCCAACTGTACGTCAAGGCGGCGCAGTCTTTGGGACTGCCGTTCACTTCGGACTTCAACGTCGGGGCGCCTACTGGCACTGGTTACCTTCAATTCACTGCGATGGGAGGACGCCGCTGCAGTGCCGTGGACGCCTTCCTCTCTCGAGTCCGATCAAGTTCTCGACTGCGCATCGTTACGGGCGCGCAGGTTAATCGGATCATATTTGAGCAGCAGCGGGCCGTAGCCGTCGAATACGCGCAGGCAGGGCAGCGCCATGCGCTCCGATGCGATGCCGAAGTATTGCTCGCGGCCGGCGCCTTCGGCTCCCCAAAGCTCTTGATGCTTTCCGGCATCGGCCCTGCAGAGCACCTGCGGCAATTGCAGATCCCCGTTCGGGTCAATCTTGCCGGCGTCGGTCACAATCTTCAGGACCATTGCGGCTCGCCCCTGGTCCTGCGAGGCAACGCGCGGGGTCATGGTTATTTCCGCCAGGATCGCGGTTGGCGACTCGCGTGGAACCTCCTCGAGTACGGCTTGTTCCGGCGCGGCCGACTGACTACGGTGGGTGGCGAAGCCACCTCCTTTCACGTAGTCGATACGTCCTCGGGCCCTGCAACGGTCCAGATTTACTGCGTGCCGACGCTCGGCTACGCCAATACGGGAGCCGATGCCGTGCCGGCCATCGACGGCATCAAGCTACATGTAACTCTGCTGCACCCTCACTCGCGCGGCTCGGTGATGCTGCGCTCTGCCGACCCGGCCGATCCGCCGCTGGTCGATCCCTGCTATCTCGGTGACGCTTTGGATCTGCAGCAGCTCTTGGGTGGCATAAGGGTTGCGCGGGAGATCGCTGCTGCGGCGCCCCTGAATCGAGCGCTCTCGGGAGAGCTCTTACCAGGAGCCGAGGCTCGAACGGATGTAGAACTCGCTGCGTACATTCGCAGGACGGTGCGGACCGACTGGCATCCCGTAGGTACCTGCCGTATGGGTCGCAGCGCCGATCCAATGAGCGTGGTCGATCCGTACCTGCGTGTCTTGGGCGTAGAAGGCCTACGCGTAATCGACGCATCCGTGATGCCGAACATCGTTGGCGCGAACACCAACGCGCCGACCATGGCCCTAGCGGATCGCGCGATGACCCTCCTGCGCTCGGGAGCCCCCGCGTCACCACAAGCGTCGACCTCCTCTGTGCCGCAGGCGGCAAGATCCGGCTAGAGGAGGGCGGCTCGTACCATAGAGTGGGACATACGTTTTTGCACATGGAATAGAGCGGGCGTAAAATGGCGAAGTTCGCATGAACGGCGCACGGGCCTCGCGCCCGTCGCGGCCAGTTTTCCTCTGCTCGGTCAGGAAAGGCGCATGAGTTCGCCAGACGATATCGTAGAATCCGCAGCTGCCGGGTGGCACCCCGAGTTGCCGATTACCGTTCCCGCGCCGCTGCTTTGGCCGCCGCGTCCGCTGAAGGTGCTGACGTACCTCTTCGGCTTCCCGGGCTTGTACTTTCCGTGGCTCAGTCTCTTTGCGCTCATCTCCCTGGGATTGTGGCTGATGCTGCAACTCCTGCACGCCGACTTCAGGCATCTCTTGGCTGGATGGCCGCTGCTGCTGCTCGCCTGCAACGAACTAATCGCGGCGGTGTTTTATGGCGCCTGGCATAACCGCCTCTACTCGCGCCGCGCGCAGGGGACCCAGTTCAAATACAATCCAAACTGGCCCAAGGAGCGCGATGATAGGTTCCTATTCTCCCAACAGACTCGATCGAATGTCTTCTGGGCGTTGACCTCCGGCGTCCCCATTGCATCGGTCTACATGATCTTGACTCTGTGGGCGCAGGCTACCGGAATTGCCCCGGTGACCACCTGGCACAGTTCGCCCGCGTACTGCTCGATACTGATGTTGGTGCTCGTGTTCTTTCACGCGGTGCACTTCTACGTATTTCATCGTCTCCTACACGTGAAGCCGCTCTACCGAAACGTTCACTATCTGCACCATCAGAACATCAATCCCGGCCCTTGGTCCGGGCTCGCGATGCATCCGGTGGAGCACTTGCTGTACTTCTCCGGCGCACTGCTGCTGTGGGTGATTCCTGCGACGCCGCTGCACGTCTTGTACTTCGTTACGCTGGTCGCGCTTGCTCCGGCGGAGGGGCACTGTGGCTTCGGCAAGATGCTCCTGGGTCGATCGAGCCTCACGACCGACAACTACTATCACTATCTGCATCACAAATTCTTCCGGGTCAATTTTGGCGATCCGCTCCTAATCCCCCTTGACAGACTCTTGGGTACTTTTCATGACGGCACCAGAAGAGTGCCCGGGATCTGGGACGCTCGCAAAGAGAGCAGATAAGGGGCCTCGGTAATTTCGGTCAGTTGGGGGGTGAATATGAGCAATATGCCGCCGCGAGCGACGCGTAGAAACGGCCTGGATCTGTCCGGCAAGCACGCCCTCATAACCGGAGGGGGTACCGGTCTCGGGCGATGCATGACCGAGGCTTTGGCCGAGGCCGGAGCACGGGTGACGATCTGCGGGCGACGAGAGCATCCCCTGAAAAAGGTATGCGCCTCGATCACTGACGCAGGGGGCGATGCGCGTTATGTGGTTGCGGATGTCACCGATGAGGCCGACCGGCAGCGGCTGCGTGCCGATGCGGGGGACGTCGACATACTGGTCAACAACGCGGCCCTCGGTGAGCGCAAGCCCTGGCTGACAGTTACGCTGGAGGAGTGGCGCGCCATCCTCACTCTGAACCTCGAGGCCCCGTTTAGGCTCTCCCAAATATTCGTCCCCTCCATGGTGGCACGAAAGTGGGGGCGCCTCATTAACGTCTCCTCGATTTACGGGCTCATTGCCGGTGACCCGGCGTTGTATGGGGAGTGGGGCGTGGATCTCGCGTCCTACGTCGCAAGCAAGCATGGGCTTATCGGCCTCACCAAGCACTTGGCCGTAATGCTCGGAAATACCGGAGTCACGGTGAATGCACTGTGTCCCGGTATGTTTCCCAATACTGAGCAGAATGCCGCTAACGCGAGCGGACTTGTGGCGGGGCTTGAGGCTCGCACGCCCGTGAAACGCGTCGGAAACGACGATGATCTGCGCGCAGCGATTGTCTATCTGGCCTCCCCGGGGGCTTCGTTCTACACGGGCCAATGCCTTGTCGTCGATGGCGGCTGGACCGTCTGGTAGGCGCGACGACGAGCAGAACGCTCAGGTTTCTGCGTTGTGGTCGGATGCCGAAATTCGGTATCTGGTTCGAAACGGCATTCGCGGCTCGAAGTCGATGGCGGTCTTGACGCCGCTGCGCGACAGAGGATTGTCGTTCCGCGTCGCCTCGAAGCCCAATCCGAAGGCCGAGCACACTGGCTCTATCCCGAGGGCGACATGCTGCCCGTTCCATGGGGGTGTGCGTAGCCCGCGATTGGAGATCCACAAAAGGACACTCGGGAAGTGTTCAGGGTTCCACTCGAGGGTCACGCGGCAATGATCCCCCTGTAGATCAAGATCAAAGCGGCCGCTCACCCCATTCAACTGGATCAGGTCTTCGGCTTCCACCGCCAAAGGAAACCTTGTGGCATCGAGATGCCCGCCGCCTCGCGCGGGCGCGCGCTGCAAGTCGTGGAATCGGCGATTCGGTGCAAACGCCTGAATCGATTCGTACGGTGGGCCCGGAGACGTCCATGCGTCCCGGAATGTCCCGGGTCGAAGCGTGGCGACTGTGCGGGGCTTGCAGCAGGTGAAATGTAGCCCGATGGGAAGCCGGGTTCGGCGTCGTGCCTTGACGATGAGCTCGAGATCTACGGCGGCGCGATCGGGCAACGGCATTACCCGTCGGATCAATTCCTCGATGTCGCTCTCCTCAGGGTAGCGGCATGTGAGCTCGATCTCTGCGGGCGTGATCTTGCTCCAGTTCCAATCTACGTTCGAGCTGAAGCCGTGCTGGTATTTCTCGCCCTGGTTACTGCCGATCACGGCTGCCCAATCCGGGGGAAATCCCTCCTGCGCTCGATAAGATCCGAAAGGAACACAGGGCCACTCCCCGCGCAGCGACCTCAACACTTCGGGGAGGGCAGGGCGGGATTCCTGCGCGGCCCACGGAGCAAGGTAGAGCGGCGACACCTGGCGGTCACCTGCGACGATGAACGTGAGCGGGCCCAGCATGCCGCCGCGCCGCTGCAGGCTCAGTAATCCATACCGCCAGGCGAGCCCGAGGTACTCTGCGGCGACTGGTCTCTGCGCAGCAGAGTACCCAGTGGCCTCAGGCATGCGCGAGGACCCGCTGCGTTTGCGTACCGAGGCCATCGATGCCGAGTCGGATCGTTTGTCCGGGCCGCAGGTACACTGGCGGCTTCTGTCCAAGTCCTACGCCAGGCGGGGTGCCCGTGGCGATGAGATCGCCAGCCTGAAGTGACATGAATTGGCTGAGATAGCTGACCAGGAAGGCTGGTTTGAAGATCATCTGAGCCGTGGTGCTGTCCTGGTAACGGTGGCCGTCCACTTCGAGCCACAGATGCAGAGCCGTGGGGTCTTCGATGCTCTCTGCTGTCACCAGCCAGGGTCCAAGAGGAGCAAAGCCATCGGCTGATTTGCCCTTCACCCACTGACCCCCACGCTCGAGCTGCCAGGCTCGCTCAGAGAGGTCGTTGATGAGGCAGTAGCCTGCGATCGCGGTGCGCGCCGTTGCCTCGTCGGCGTATGCGACGCGCTTCCCGATGATCACGCAAAGCTCTACCTCCCAGTCGACCTTCAGCGAATCGCGGGGCAGGACTAGGTCGTCGTTCGGGCCTGCGATCGCAGACGGAGCCTTGAAGAAGACGATGGGCTCAGTGGGGATCGCGGCACCCGACTCTGCAGCATGGTCGGCGTAATTGAGGCCGATACAGATGAGCTTCCCCACCCCCGTGATACAGGGGCCGAGTCTCGGTGTTCCTTGCACCAGAGGCAGCGCTTCGATGTTGCCGAAGCCGCTTAGCCTCTCAAGCGCAGCGCCGTTGATATCGGCCACCACGGATGACAAGTCTCGAATACGTCCTTGCGCATCCAGGACGCCTGGCTTTTCGGCGCCCGGCACACCCCAGCGCACGAGCCTCATGCCCGCGCTTTCCAGTGTGCATCATCTAGAGGGTAGAGCGGCCGCGTCACATTCCGGAAAACCAGGCGACGCATATTCGGACAGGTTGGCCCCGGGGTGTCGGCGCTGAGGATGCGGCGAGCGTAAGGTGCGAAGGCTACCCGAAAATGCGATGGGGATTTGACGAACACCAGTGCGGCTGCCTCAAGGCGTAAGCCGAAGGCGGTATAGATTCCCGTGTCCCACTCCATCGCCGGCAGGGAGCGGATGACGAGTCGAACATCGCCAATTGACACCACTGCGGTCAGCCCCTGCTCCAAGCGCGTTCCTTGCGCTCCAGCCCCGAGCATGACGAACGCTCCATCGCTGATCGTGTGCACGCGGCAGGTAATGTGCAGGGGCCTGCCGTCGTTGCGCGAAACCTTATGGCCCACATCCAGGGTCAGCGTTGAACCCACTCCGGCCCTGGCACACGCCTCGGCGGCTTCAGCGTCACAGAGCGTCAGATAACTCAGGCGGCCGGACCGGTCACTCCGCGCAGCGAGGAGAGCCTCGAGAACGCTCACGTTATCGGCCGCTGAGCCCCCGCTCGGTGCATCTCCCGAGTCGGCTACGACCGTGGTACCTTCACTCTTGAGACCCGTCTCGATGGCCTCCTTAAGGCTGATCAGATCGGGGTCGAACTCCCGGCGCCGCTCCCAGACGTGACTTGCAAGCCGATCGGCAGCACGTTGCGCGACCGCTTCATCTCCGTTCGCGCATACGAGGACCGCGAAGCCGAGATCGGGTATGTCGAGCCAAGGTTGCACCGGAAAAAACGACGCGTGCAGGATCTCTCCAGCCGCCTCCATCTGTCGTGCCACGGGCACGATGCTCCGCAGGGGTTCATCGACGGTGCGCGCCTTTGACGGACTGACGATCAGAGGAAGTTTGGTGAGCGCCATGCGAGGCTGGATGTTCCCCTGCAAGGTCTCCAGCATTGTCTCGGCGACACGCGTTCCCGTCTCGTACATGTCAATGTGCGGGTATTCGCGGTAGCCGACGTAAAACACGTTCGGCTTCAGCATGCGTGGCGTGATGTGTCCGTGCAGATCGAGTGTGACGCCGATCGGAGTACCTGGCGGCAATACCCGCGCCACGCGCTCGATGATCTCGGACTCCGCATCCGGCTCATCCTCGATGCACATGGCGCCATGCAAGGAGAGTAGTAGAGCGTCCACCCGGCCAGCGCCCGCGAGCCGCGCTTCGAGCTCGCTCATGATGCTTTCGAAAGCCGCGCGGGTCACAGGGCCGCCGGCGAACGCGGCCGTAGCAAGCAGTGGGACAGCCTCCACGCCAGCGCCTTTGAGCGTGGCAAGAAATGCGGGAACCTCGACTCGCGAGTCGCCGAACCCCGTGAGCAGCTCGTCACCGCGCCTGAGGTACACAGATCGGAAGGTCTCGACGGTGGTCGGTTTCGGAGAATAGGTATTACTCTCCTGGCAAAACTGGCCGATAGCGATGCGCATTGGGGCTTAACAGCTTGGTGTGAAGGACACGAACATCTACCGCACTTCATCCTTTCAGAGGCAAGAACCTTTGGTCGAGCCACTCTCCCGGAACCAGGCGAGCACGGCTTGCCAGTTCTTCTTCCGTACGATCTTCGGGCGAGAGCTCCGGCGTAAAGCCATCGCGTGGCGAAAAGCCCAGAATCTTCTGCGTGTGCGCCAGATCCCAGGGCATTCCAGGGTTGTTGGACACGAGGTTTAGGATTGCGAAGGGCACTTCAGCCACTAGAATTGCCGCTCGCACTCCATCGATGAAGTCACGATTGGATAGCCACATCTGCTGTCCCCAAAGACCCAGGCCCATCCCTGGACGTGGGATATTCGCACCTGGCTGGATGTTGCCGATCCGGAAGGCAATGAAGGAGGTTCCTGTTTCGGACGCGAACGCGCGCCCCGCCTCCTCACAGAATAGTTTGCTGACCCCATAGGGGTTGAGCGGCGCGGGTGGCATTTCGGTCGTGATCGGCGTCTTCTGAAACCGGTAGCCCGCCATCACCTGGTTCGTACTCGCGAAAACTATGCGGCGGACCTTATGCCTTCGTGCAGCGCGCAGCACGTTGCAGGTCGCCACTATGTTGCCTCGCAGGACTTTCGCCCATGAAGCGGTGGGTCGCGGCTCGCCTGCGAAATGCAGCACCGTGTCCGCGCCCTCGAACTGCTGCGCCCACCGGTCTTCAAACACGCTCAAATCAGCGCCCAAGCAGCCGTCGCAGTCATGCAAGTCCAGGCAGCGCAGCGTGAAGTCTTGGCGCAGAGCCGCCATCAACTTTCCGCCAAGGTTTCCGCTTGCGCCAGTGATCACCAGGACCATCAGATGAGATTCCGCAGGGCCCGTTCGACAGCCTCAAGCGTCATTTCTATGTCGCGCTCGGTGTGCGCGGTCGAGAGAAACCAGGTGCCGCGCGCAGTCGGTCTGACGCGGCACTTAAGAAGTGCGAGCAAAAACGCGCTCAGACGCTGTTGGTCGGCGCGCATATAGCTCGTGTAGTCATGGATCGGATGTTTCGCGAAGCAGGTATGGAACACCGTGGGAAAACCGCTGACCTGCAGATCTATGCCCCGCTGGCGTGCCGCGCGGCTGATTCCGTCCATCAACGCACGACCCTGCGCGTTCATGCGCTCATACGCTGCCCCCCCGGAAGCAGACAACGTCTCGAGCGCTGCCAGGGCGGCAGAGATGCTCATGACATTGGCATTATAGGTGCCAGAGTGATTGACTCCTCCCGAAGCAAAGAGCTCCATGATGTCACGTCGGCCGACAAGGGCAGAAACGGGGAATCCAGCGCCGAGCGCCTTTGCGAAAACCGAGAGATCCGGGGTGACCTTATAAAGCTCCTGTGCTCCTCCGAGCCCCACCCGGAATCCAGTGATTACCTCATCGAAAATCAATACCACTCCATGTGCGGTGGCCACCTTTCGCAGGTGCTGCAGATAGCCCTCCTTCGGCAGTATACCTCCGGTGTTAAACATCACCGGCTCGGTAATGATGGCCGCGATATTCGCCGCATTGGCGCTCACGTAGCCTTCGATGGCGTCAAAGTCATTCCAAGGCAAGACTGCGACATCGTCTGAGGCGTGCGGGGACTGCCCCACGGACTGCATCTGATGCGGTCTCGGTATCGGGGCTCCCTCCGGCGCCACGGGACCGCCCACGTTCACCAATATGTTGTCGAACCAGCCGTGATAATGGCCCTCGAACTTTATGATTTCCGAGCGACCGGTGTGTGCCCGCGCCACTCGCATCGCCGCCTGCACCATCTCTGAGCCGCTCAATCCGAATCGCACCAGTTCCGCGGAATCGATCAACTGGCTCAGTCTCTCGGCTAGATTTAGCTCGAGCGTATGTTGACCCGCGAAGAGCTGACCCATGGTCAAGGTGCGCGCCACCTCTTCGATGACGGTCGCGGGTGCATGACCCAGGATGTTTGGACCCATGCCCAGCGCGTAATCGAGGTAGACGTTGCCATCAAGGTCGGTGAGGTGTGCACCCTCGCCCTTGGCGAAGCAGATAGGCGGTACGGCCCGGAGACGCACATTGCTGTTCACGCCCCCCGCTATGTGTGCTTTTGCCAGTTCGAGGTAGCGCTGTGACTGTAAGGTCTTCAGCACACCTACCCCCTCCTCTTTACGTCTCGACACGCGGACCCCCTTTTGAGCGCTCTGCGGGGAGGATCTTCGAGCGCTGGTTACCACCCGAGGTCCCGCCGGCTAAGAAACAGTATCTCACCATATGGAACAATGCAAACGCCGGAGCGACGGCAACAGTCCGCAGTTGCGGGCCTTTACCCCGGGGGGAAGCCGGTCCCCTCTGGTTAGCCATTACCCCAAGAAATCGCCGATATAGCCCTATCGGGAAAGCCCGCGCGCCACGGTTTCCCACCTCATTGCAGCAGTTGCGTTCCCTCTGGGCTCCGGCTACCATGCAACGAAATCGGAGTTCCACCTTATGGGACGCCGAACAGCCGACGAGAGTCCGGGGGAGCACATGACAAGCCTATATCGCCGGGTCCTGCCATCACTTTGCTTGGTCCTATTGACCGCACTAGCCTTCCCAGAGGCCCTTTGGGCTACGAGCGCCGCCGGGGATTCGACGGCCGGTCCGCCTGCTGATTCAGCTGCGACCCAGAGCTCCGATGCGACTTCAAGCTCTACCACATCGGGTGGGCTCACGCTTAGCGAGGTCGTAGTCACCGCACAGCGGCGAAGTCAAAATATCTACAACGTGCCGATCAGCATGGCGGCATATACGAATTCAGATCTCATCCGGCGCAACGTCTCGAACCTCAATAACATCGCTGCGCAGACTCCGGGGATCAACTACCGGGAGTTTGGCGCGACAAGCTTCATCGCGATTGATGGAATCACCCAGGACGCAGGGGGCAGTGTGGCGGGTATCGGTCCAAACACCGTTGCCATTTACGTCAATGACGTGCCCATTCAGACTCGCTACCAGAACGCGGCAGTTTCGAGCGCTAATCCGTTAATCTTCGATGTGGATCACATCGAGGTTCTGCGCGGGCCTCAGGGCACGCTATTTGGTGCGAGCGCGGAGGGCGGCGCAATACGGTTGATTACCAGCACCCCCTCGCTCACACAGTACTCCGGTTACGCTATCGGTGGACTTTCGGACATCATTGGCTATGGGGGGCGCGGGTCCCAGTTTGGCGTCGCGTACGGCGGGCCGATAGTGAAAGACACCCTTGGGTTTCGGGCGAGCGCGTGGACGCAAGAGACTCCGGGCTATGTCAAGAACGAAAGTGCGATTTTCGGCGGTGTGAATCAGGAGAATGTGAATAGAGCAAGTTCGTACGTCCTTCAGGGCGCAATGCTCTGGAAGCCGGCCGGTATATTTTCTGCGCTCTTTCGCATCTACTATCAGAATTTTAACCAGAACAGCATTGGACTATTCCAGCCACCCACGACTTTGAATCCCGTTGGTGCGGGTGATCCGAGCAACGGAGACTTTGTCTCGACGCGCGCGTTACTGCAGCCGAGCTCTGATCAGATAGCTGCGCCCTCGCTCGCACTGGATTTTGACTTCGGGTGGAGCCAGCTCAAGATCCTCTCGAGCTATCTCCATCGATATAGCCCCCGGGCCTACGACTATACCTCTGTGCTGCCGCCGGCATTTGGGTTTGGGATTCCCACGACACTGGATTTCGCAGAGCCGACGATCGTGGGGACTGGGCAGAACAACTTTACTCAGGAAGTTCGGCTGCAATCCCCGGATCGTGGCGAGAAGCTCAGCTGGATAGTGGGCGCGTACTATGCCAGCCTCCGCCAGCACGATTGGGAAACGGTCTCAGCCCCGGGCTTTCCGCAGGAGATCCTGCAGAACACGGGGCAGACCATCGAACAGTTTCTGGGGGAGGGGCTCGTTAACGGCGATGGAACGACGGGCAACACCTATATTTCCGACCAACTCATGCGCGATGAGGACAAGGCCATCTATGCTCATGTGCAGTATGAGTTCGTTAAGCATCTTGCGCTCCTCGTGGGCGTTCGTCACGAGACTGACAACCAGACGTTGTACACCGTCAGTGATGGACCGCTGGCCGGTGGTCCCAGCAGCGCATATGCACCGTCCAGCAGCAGTGCGACGGTGCCGCAATTCGGGATAAACTGGACTCCAAATGATCGCAATCTGGTGTACGCCTCCGCAAGCAAGGGCTTTCGCGCCGGAGGCGGTAATGTGCCGGTCACCCTGAACTCAAGCGGCTGTCAGGCGGAGTTGGCGCTGCTAGGTAAGCCGACGGCTTACAATGGGGACTCCTTGTGGAGCTACAGGCTGGGCGACAAGAGTCGGCTGGACGACGGACGGTTCTTGATTGCCGGCAGCGTCTATCATATTAACTGGACGAACATCATTAGCGCGATTCAGCTGCCGCTGTGCGCGACGCACATCGCGTACAATCTCGGCGACGCCAAGAGCGATGGATTCGACCTCTCGGTAAATATGCTCCCGACCGCGAACTGGCGCGTAGGCGTGTCTTTGGGCTACACGAATGCCCGTTACACCAGTACCACGGAGATCTTTGGTGGCGTTGTGTCACGAGCGGGCGAGGCTATCTCGGACATCGCGCCGTGGAACGTTGTCGTCGACCTGCAGTATCAGCACCCGGTAACGGAAAACACGGACTGGTACATCTACCTTCAGAATCAGTACAACAGTCGGAACAATCGCGTTACGCCGGCGGAAGACCCCACCACTGAGTCGTACGATCCGGGCATTGTGAAAAATCCAGCCTATGATGTGATGCTGGGCCGAGTCGGCCTGATGTTCAACAACGGCATCGAGGCAGCAGTCTACGTCGATAACCTCTTTGACTCGCATCCGATATTGAATTGGAACCGCGATCTGATCGATATCACGACAGGGGCGTACTCGATCCCGCCGCGGACGATCGGGGCGGAATTCACATATCACGTTCAATGAGGGGCCCGTGTCACCCAGTGAGGGGAGAGTTGACAGCGATCTGGCTGACCTTAGGGCTTCCCGGAGGCAATGATCGAACGCGCTTGAGCGTAGGCTATCGCGATGGACGCGGTGTCGAAAGACAGGCGCATCGCGGGTTCTCGAGGCAAGGGGGCGTAAGGGTGAGGGTCCGCATGCGAGAACATGGGGAAGCGTGCTCTACAGTGTGCGATGACTGAGCGCAACGTGCCCACCGGACCGGGGATGCTGGCCGCAGATAAGCGCAGCTATAACCACTGGTATGTCGCGGGGGTCGCGTTCGTAGCGTCTGCCGGAGGCTTCCTCTTTGGCTACGATCTGGTGATCATCGCTGGCGCGTTACCCTTCCTCACTCGTGAATTCGCGCTTTCCCCGGCACTCTCCGGTTGGGCCACTAGCAGTGCAATCCTAGGAGCAATCCTCGGACCCCTGGCAGGACTCTGGTTCGCGGAAGCGATTGGTCGCCGGCGCACCATGATGCTTTCGGCGGCTACGTTTCTCGCATCTACAATCGGATGTGCAACCGCCGCAACCATAGGCGAGTTCGTGATCTATCGGCTGATCGGAGGAATGGGCGTCGGACTCGCCATGATATCCTGCCCCATCTACATCGCGGAGCTTTCGCCGGCAAGATTGCGAGGCGTGCTGGTGAACGTCAATCAGCTCGTGGGTGTAGTCGGCATCAACCTGGCTGTGCTCGTAAGCTACTGGGTTGCAGCATACGATGCGGGATGGCGCCTCATGTTCGGATCGCAGGGCGTGCCAGTCGCTTTTCTGATTCTAGGGCTTCTGATCGTCCCGGAGAGTCCGCGATGGTTAGCCGCCAAGGGCCGCACGAAACGCGCACTAGCCGTGCTTGAGCGCATCAACGGCCGCGAGCGCGCCAGCGAGGAATTGGCGGAGATTCAACAGGACGTCAACACGAGCATCTCAGGAGTCGCGGAAGTATTACGTCCTTATTGCCGCAAGCCGCTCCAGCTCAGCATCATCCTCATGGTGTTCTCGCAAGTGAACGGCGTCAATATGATGCTCCTGTACGCGCCGACGATTCTGCACGCGGCCGGTATATCGTTCGGGTCTAACTCCGTCCTGTCCGCGTTACCGATCTATGCCGTAATCTTTGTAGCCACGCTCATTTCGTTTCCGTTAATCCATCGCTATAGCCGGCGGGGAATCCTCATAGCAAGCACCCTCGGCATGGCGGGAAGTCACCTGTTGATGTCTGCGCTCCTCGCGTTCCATGCGCCTGCTGTCTCTGTGATTCTGCCCATGATGCTCGGCGCGGGAACCTTCACATTCGGGCTGGCGCCTCTTAGTTGGATCATAGTCTCGGAGATCTTTCCAAACAGGGTGCGCAGCGCCGCTCTGGCCATCGTGTGCGCGTTCCTGTTTGGCTCCTCCTTCCTGACGGCGCAGCTGTTCCCCATGGCTATGGAATGGTTGCGCCAGAAGACAGGGACACCAGCGGCCATGTACGTGGTCTTCGCCCTGATCTGCACATCCTGCGCCATATTTGTATGGCGCATGCTCCCGGAGACCAAGGGACTCACATTGGATGAGATGGGATCGTTCTGGAGGCGGGAAGTCGCTGCTCGAGCCGGGCGCCAGGTGTGAGGCAAAGGTCCGATAATCAGCGCGCCTGGGCAATCATCATGGATAGGCTTTGACCGGTGGTACCGGAGATTCCGTAAGCGCAGAAATCGCTTGGCGGATTTCGCGTGCTGCTTCGATCGTCTTTGACATGGGGAATCGCGAAGTGATGCCACTGATACTGATCGCGTACTTTGTCCAGGGCGCGGGCATTGCGACGGCGACGCAACGTCCCTCGACGTCATTCTCCTGATCGTCGAGCGCGAATCCGTGGCGACGTACCAATTCCAGCTGTTTCATGAATGCCGAAATATGTGTAGCGGTATTGGCCGTACGTCGCGGTAGGCCGGTCCGCTGTAGTAACGAGCGCAACTGGTTTTCCGGAAGCCCAGCCGCGATCGCCTTACCGAGAGCGGTGGAATGAACCATGTCGCGGTCCCCAATTCTGGCGGCTAGGCGCACCGTCCTAGGGCTTTCGACGATGTCCAGATATACGACGTTGTCACCCGACAAGGTTCCGAGATTCACTGTCTCATCGAAACGATCCCGAAGACGCTCCAGATACGGGCGCGCTCTGAGCACCAGGAGTTGGCTCTCGTTACTCGCGAGAGTGACAAAACTGGCGCCGAGCCGATACGTGCCTGCGCGCGAATCACGCTCAAGGAACTGCTCTTGAACCAGTACCTCAAGGTACCGATGCACGGAACTCTTCGGCATCTTGGTGGCAGTCACCAGTTGCTGCAATGATGCACCTGAATTCGGAGCGCCGGCGACCTCTCTCAGGACCATACAGGTGCGGCGGATCGCGCGGGTTCCGGCTATTGATTGCGGGTTGTCACGGCTGGTCTGAAGACTACGCGACTTTTTCACAAGATGTGCCATCCGCCAGTGACAAGTTCAGATGTGGGAGCAGACTGTACCGGAAGTCGCGCCTCCGCGGAAGTCGCAGTGGAAAGCCCACGAACTTAACACACGGGAGAGCATGCGAAGTACATACAGGTAAGCGGTCCGAGTTGCAGTGCCAATGCGGATCGGCAACGTTCGGGCGATTTCTGGCCGAGGAATAGCGGAAAGATAGGTATTTCATAGGGCCGGAACGCGAGCCACCGACCCGCCCCGGAGAGATCAAGATGTCGAAGCCCCCCGAAAAGACTGCCGCAAATGGAGCCGAAGGAGTTCGCCGCCGCGCGCGCCTGCGTTCGCGCAGCTGGTTCGACGATCCGACTCACGCCGACATGAGCGCCCTTTATCTGGAGCGCTACACCAACTTCGGGCTATCGGTTGCAGAGCTGCAATCGAATCGCCCGATAATCGGAATCGCGCAGACCGGGAGCGACTTGGCCCCCTGCAATCGACACCACTTGACGCTAGCTCAGCGTATCAAGGAGGGTATAAGAGAGGAGGGTGGCATTCCGCTCGAGTTCCCCGTGCATCCGATTCAGGAAACCGGCAAGCGCCCTACGCCCGGACTTGACCGCAACCTTGCCTACCTCGGGCTCGTCGAATTGCTGTTCGGCTATCCGCTCGACGGTGTGGTACTGACGGTTGGCTGCGACAAGACTGTTCCTGCCTGCCTGATGGCCGCGGCTACCGTCAACATTCCAGCGATTGCCCTCTCGGTTGGACCTATGCTCAATGGCTGGTACGAGGGTAGACGGATAGGCTCCGGGTCAATCATCTGGAAGGCGCGCGAGCTTTTGGCTACAGGCCAGATTGACGCACAAGCCTTTACGCGCATGGTGACCGCGGCCACACCATCGACCGGCTATTGCAACACGATGGGTACCGCGACGACCATGAATGCCCTCACCGAGGTGCTCGGCATGTCCTTGCCGGGGTCGGCGGCCATCCCAGCGCCGCACCGTGATCGCCAGGAATGTGCCTACCTGACGGGAAAGCAGATTGTCGAGATGGTAAGGGAAGATCGCAAGCCGTCGGACATCCTGAGGCGAGAAGCATTCATAAATGCAATTCGCGTAAATACCGCGCTCGGTGGCTCGACCAACGCTCCGATACACCTCATTGCGCTCGCTCGCCATGTGGGGGTTGATTTGTCGATACAGGATTGGGAGACCTATGGCTATGAGGTTCCCCTTCTCGTCAATCTGCAGCCTGCCGGGGAGTACCTTGGCGAGGACTTTTTCCAGGCCGGCGGCGTCCCGGCGGTCGTGGGCGAGCTGATGAAGGCAGGATTGATCCAGACGGAAGCGGTTACTGCTAACGGGCGCTCGATTGGAGATAACTGCCGGGAGTCCCACAGTATGGACGAACGTGTCATTCGGCCTTGGACGCGGCCCCTCAAGCCCGTCGCCGGTTTTCGCGTACTGCGGGGCAACCTCTTCGATTCGGCGATCCTTAAGACGAGCGTGATATCGGACTCCTTTAGGTCACGCTACCTGTCCAATCCGGCTGATCCTGAGGCCTTCGAGGGGCGCGCCGTCGTATTCGACGGTCCGGAAGACTACCGGGCACGGATTGAGGATCCCAACCTCGGGATCGATGAGCACACCCTGCTGGTGATTCGAGGAGCAGGACCCGTTGGATATCCCGGAGCCGCAGAGGTCGTAAACATGCAGCCGCCGGTAGCGCTGATCGAAGCCGGGGTCCATGAGCTGCCTTGTATGGGTGATGGTCGTCAGTCCGGAACCTCCGGCTCCCCGTCTATATTGAACGCCTCGCCCGAGGCGGCAATTGGCGGGGGTCTGGCGCTCCTGCGCACAGGGGACCGCATTCGCATCGATTTGCGTCAAGGCACGGCCAATATGCTCGTGGACCCTGACGAGCTGGTGCGGCGGCGCGAAGAGTTGCAAAGGAATGGCGGCTATCGCTATCCGCCGAGCCAGACCCCGTGGCAGGAAATGCAACGCGCGGATGTCGGACAGTTGCAGGGCGGTGCAGTGCTCGAATCGGCCATAAAGTATCAGCGTCTCGCGCAGACTCAGGGGACCCCGCGGCACAGTCACTGATGCAAGAGATTCGCAACCTGCTCAGTGATGGCCGCATTATGGAACCTCCTGCATCTTCCTCATACATCGTCGGCTCCGGGTGGCGAGGAGCAGGTTCAAGGCACGGCGTCGAAGTCCGCAACTTGAACTGACCCATGGTTACATTCTCACGACGCCTCCCTCGAGGAAGACCTTCTCCAGACAACGTAAAGGACAACGCTTCCCTTCTTGAAGCGCTAAAGTCCGCAGTAGGTGCTCGTTTCGTGCGCACCAGGCCTGGGAGTACTCTTAGATATCGAAAGGGGTTTCGGTTCGGCGAAGGCGCAGCTCTAGCGGTCGTACGGCCGGGTTCGCTTCTCGAACAGTGGGACGTGCTCAAGCTGTGCGCGGCCGCCGGGAAGATTGTAATTGTGCAGGCAGCCAACACCGGCCTTACGGGAGGCTCGACTCCAAGTGGGCAAGGGTACGACCGCGAGATCGTGATCGTCAATACGATGCGTCTGTCCAAGATTTACCTGTTGGCGGATGGGCGACAGGTCGTTTGCCTTCCGGGAGCGACCCTTTTCAGCCTCGAGAAGCTACTACGGCCATTAGGTCGCAACCCTCACTCGGTGATCGGGTCATCATGTATCGGCGCATCGGTACTTGGCGGGATTTGCAATAACTCGGGCGGCTCCCTCATCCGTCGCGGCCCCGCCTACACGGAAATGGCGCTGTATGCACGGCTCGATGAGAGTGGCAACATCCACCTCGTCAATCACTTGGGAATTAACCTTGGCTCGGAGCCGGAGGAAATCCTAACCAAACTCGAGAGGGGGGACTTTACCGAGGCGGACGTTGCCCTGCCCGGAGGGCGAGCCTGCTCCGACAGTGACTACGAACGGCATGTTCGCCAGATCGATGCCCCTACGCCTGCGAGATTCAACGCTGACCCACGACGTCTTTTCGAGGCATCCGGAAGTGCCGGCAAGATCATGGTGTTCGCCGTTCGACTCGACACGTTCCCCAAGGAGCGACAGACCACCGACTTCTACCTAGGGACGAACGACCCGTCTGCATTTACCGAGATTCGTCGGTATATTCTCGAGCATTTCACGGCATTGCCGATCCAGGGCGAGTACTTGCACCGCGAGGCGTTCGCTATCGCAGAGAAATACGGCAAAGATACCTTTCTAGCTATCCAGTACCTCGGCACCGATCGGCTGCCCACGATGTTTGCGGTCCAAAGATGGTTCGAATCACTCTGCTTGCGTGTCAAGTTCCTGCCGACGCATCTCTATGACCACATCCTGCAAGCTGCAAGCTCCCTTTTTCCGCGACATTTGCCGAAGCGCATGTACGAGTACCACCGCCGTTTCGAGCACCACCTGCTGCTGAGGATGGCTGATGACGGAATTGATGAAGCACGTGCCTACCTGAACTCGTTGTTCCCGTCGGCGCGTGGGGCATTCTTTGAATGTACCCCGGAGGAGGGCAGAAAGGCTTTCCTGCATCGCTTTGCGACGGCCGGGGCGGCTATTCGCTATCGGGCCGTCCACCGTCAGTCAGTTGAGGACATTTTGGCGCTCGATGTGGCCCTCCCGCGAGATTGCACCGACTGGCTTGAGCGCCTGCCACATCAGCTCGAATCAAAGTTGCTCCATAAGATTTATTACGGACACTTCTTCTGCCATGTGTTTCACCAGGATTATCTCGTGAGGAAGGGGTGCGATCCAATGGAGCTCGAACAGGAGATGAGGAGGATTCTGGACACACGGGGTGCAGAGTATCCGGCAGAACACAACGTCGGGCATCTCTACGAGGCCAAACCCGCGCTTGCCCGTCATTATCGGACGCTGGATCCAAGCAATTCCTTTAACCCGGGCATCGGGCATACTTCGAAACTGAGAACCTGGAACTAGTGGAATCACGTGACCACCGCGTGCGACTACGCAATGAACGATGATCAGTGTGATTTGGTGGTGAGGAATGGCACCATCATCGACGGTAGCGGCGCACCGCGATTTGTCGGCGATGTGGCGATCAGCGGTACTCGGATTACCAAGGTTGGTGACATTGGAGCGATGCCATCCATACGGGAGATCGATGCACGAGGTCTTATGGTCGCCCCAGGGTTTATTGACGTTCATTCGCACGATGATGCTGCCCTCATCGCGCGCCCGGAAATGGCACCCAAGCTGACCCAGGGCGTGACAACCGTGATTTGTGGAAATTGTGGAATCAGCGGTGCTCCATACAGCTCCCCCGGCAACCCTCCTGGGCTTCTAAGGCTTCTATTCAAATCCGATCGGTTCGTGGCGCCCAGCTTTGCCGAATATGCTGGTAAGGTGAGCGATGCCGGCCCGAGCATCAATGCGGGATTCCTGACCGGCCACTCGACGCTTCGGATGCAAGTGATGGGAAAGGAACTCGACCGCGGCGCATCAGCGGAAGAAATTGCGCAGATGCGAGGTTTGCTAGTTGAGTGTCTCGAGGCAGGGAGTCTTGGTCTATCGACGGGGCTTTTCTATCCGCCCGCCCGAGCGGCGCCCACAGAGGAAATCATCAGGTTGGGTGAACCGTTGGCTGCGTATTCCGGGGTCTACGTGACGCACATGCGTGACGAAGCCGACAAGGTCATGGAGAGCGTACAGGAGACGCTCGAGATTGGTCGAGCCCTGCGCGTCCCCGTAATCATCTCGCATCATAAATGCATGGGGCGACGGAACTTTGGTCGGAGCGTCCAGACCTTGGCTTTACTTGAGGACTCCAGAAGTAACCAACCGTTGGCGCTGGATCTCTATCCGTATACGGCTGGGTCCAGCATATTGGCCGAGGAGTTTGTGGCTCAATCGAGTCAAACGCTCATCACGTGGTGCGAGCCATATCCGGATTACTGTGGGCGAGATCTCGCCGATATTGCTCGCGAGTGGAAATGCCGACCCGTGGAAACAGTTGCTAAACTGCAGCCTGCGGGAGCCTTGTATTTTATGATGGATGAAGAAGACGTTACCCGGATCATGCGTTTCCCGATGACCATGATTGGTTCGGATGGTCTGCCGGAGGACACTCACCCGCACCCACGCCTTTGGGGTACGTTCCCGCGGATCTTGGGACGCTACGTTCGGGAGCGCGGTGTTTTGAGCCTAGAGGATGCCGTTAACCGAATGACGGGACTCCCTGCGACACAATTTAAGATCGACCGCCGTGGGGAGATCAAGTCCGGGAATTATGCGGATTTGTGTATTTTCGATCCGCGACTGATTCATGACGCTGCGACTTATGAGGAACCGACCCGACCATCAGTAGGTATCCGGTATGTCCTTGTTAACGGTCAAGTGGCACTTGATGAGGGCCAGCGTACCGGAACGCGAGCAGGCCGGATCCTACGGAGATGTGCTGCTGGCACCGTTAATTGACTCAACCAGAAGAAGCACATTTCACTGCAACAGTGACTCGGGCACGGTTTGTCGCAAACGAACGAATTCACCAATTCGCGAGACTGATCGCAACGCCGGGTGGGACGCGCTGGCTCAGCGCGTAAGTCGCTTTGAACAGCTTTGATGTCAGTACGAAGATTGAGCCATTGCAGCGATTGAGGAGGTTGTCGTGAAACTCACCGCGCTTGAAATTCTGAGTCAGCTGGTCGCATTTCCGACTGTCTCCCGCGATACGAACCGGCCGCTGATTGACTGGGTACGCAATTACCTGAACGACTTGGGTATCGACTCGCAACTTATACCGGACTCGACTGGACGCAAATCGAACCTTCTCGCCAGTATCGGACCCGCGGAGGCGGGTGGTCTTGCGCTCTCAGGTCATACGGATGTGGTGCCCGTGGATGGCCAGCAATGGAGTAGCGATCCCTTTACGCTTACCGCCAAGGGGAGTCGCCTATATGGACGCGGTACGTGTGACATGAAGGGGTTCATTGCTACGGTGCTGGCCGCCACGCCTGGCTGGAAGGGTATGGAGCTGCGGCGGCCGATACATCTGATGTTCTCTTACGACGAAGAAGTCGGATGCCTCGGCGCACCTGCAATGATTGCAGCTGCCCGCTCGAAACTTCCGCCGCCTGGGGCGGTGATTGTCGGGGAGCCGACGGGAATGCAATTGGCCAACCAGCACAAGGGGCTTTGCGCATTGCGAACTCGTGTCCGTGGTGTTGCTGCCCACTCCAGCTTAACGAGCAAGGGAATGAGTGCGGTGATGCTGGCTTCTGAACTGATCGCGCAACTAGCCTCGGTCGAGCGGGCGCGGAAGACCGGGGTGCATGTGGCAGAGTTCGAACCGCCATACACTACGCTGAGCGTCAATCGCATTAACGGTGGTACGGCTTTCAACATCCTTGCAGCCGAATGCGAATTTGATTGGGACATCCGCACGCTGCCGGGCGATCATCCAGACGCGATTCTACAGCGCCTGTCGCAATATGCCGAGTACCGACTTGCGCAGCTTTCCGGGGAAGGCAGGCCATGCACGATCGAAACAACACTGCTCGCCGATGCTCCTGCATTGAGGCCCGAACAGGGTACAGCAGAGCGACTCGTTCGGGACAGCCTGGATGGCGCCTCGGAACCTATGGCGGTACCGTTCGGTACAGAGGGGGGACAGTTTCAGCGTGAGGGGTGGTCTACCGTCGTCTGTGGGCCCGGTGAAATCGCGCAAGCACATAAGGCCGACGAATTCATCGAGCAAGAGCAGATTGCTCGATGCCATAAGCTCCTGTCGCGCGCCGTTAGTAAACAGTGTCAGCTCGAATAGTTTCTCAGGCACGCGACCGGAATGGCGTCTCGCCGCATACGAAGGTGCAGAGTAGTCCCGGGGCCGGAGGTTGAGTTAGAATCAAGCGATTGATTAGATTCAACTTAGTGTTAGTTGTTAGCTCTGATGTTTCCCCAGATGCTCCCCGAGTACAACCAACATGTGAAGAGAGAGGCGTTCTCACGACGTTGAGTATACCAACATAGCGGCCGTGGGGCAACTCAAGCGGAGGAGAGCGGACTCGCATTTCTGGTGATTTCGAAGACACGGCCCTTCCGATCCGCCCTTAAGCTTCTGTTGCTGCGCAAGATTCACGATTTCGCATTTCTGCGGCGGCGTGTCCAACAGTGTCCATGGCGGTGTTGGTTGTGTTCGAAAGCCGCAGCGTCATGTCCGCTGCAGATCCCGCTAGAGGAGCTCCTCGCATTTCCGGGCGAACGCAACCTAAATGCGATTTTCTCTTTTGCGCCGGCATCGCTACAGTGCTGTCCATGCATCAGAAGGTGAGCCATGAGCGATGCGCTCGAGCAAGACGGTCGGCAGGCGCTAACTCGAGGAGAGGGTGTATGATCGGCGTACTGACGGTCGGATGCGGACACGCACTCGAAGTTGATCACTGTTTGCTGTTGTATGGCAGGATAGTGGCGTGTCAGCATGACGCAATACGAGAGGAGTGTCTCTCGTGAGCGAGTTCAGCGCCAGCTCGCGTTTTGCAACCATCACCGTGCGCCTCTGGCCGGATGAGAAGCTGCGGTTCGCTCAGCTCGCGGTAAGCCGAGGACTCTCGGAAGCGGCATTGGCGGCCAAGATTCTGCGTGACGCCCTAGCGCTCGAGGCAGCCTCCCCGCCAACCCTCGCCAATCTGCCGCACCGTGAGTGGGCGACGGATCGGATTACGGTACGTCTGCGACCCGGCGACGGCGCCGCTCTCAATGCCCGTGCGGCGGCGCGGCGGATCAAGACCTCCACCTACCTCGCGGCACTGGTGCGCTCCCATATCGGCGCAGAGAGGGTTCTCACGGCCGAGGAACTCCACGCCGTCAAGCAGTGCATCGTCCTACTGACGGGGATAGGGCGGACCCTCTCTCGCATGACCCGCTATTGTGACCACGTCGAGTACTTCCCGCCCGAATTACGCCAAGCCCTGGCGCAGACCCGGACGCTCCTCGCCACCGTCGAAGATCGCACCTGCAAGCTCGCGCGGGCGGCACTCAAGAGCTGGGAGTCGCGCTATGAGTAGAAGACCATTCCGGCTGCCGACGGAAGGACGCCCATTCCTTGAGCTCGCGTGCCTCGGGCGGACGGGTCCCACCGGACAATGGCTCAGCGCTGCGCAGATCGAGCAGATCCGGCGCACCGTGACCCGAACCCCCGAAGTGATGGTTAAGGTCACGGGCGGCGGGACGAAGGCCGGCGCGGTCGCCGCGCATTTCGCGTACATCAGCCGACGGGGGAAGCTCGAGATCGAGACGGACGAGGGCGAGCGCAGCACCGGCAAGGAAGCGCAGAAAGCGCTACTGCATGAGTGGCACCTCGATCTCTCCGCCGGCCAGTATCGTGGTCCGCGTGACGGGCGCACGGCGGCTCGCGTGACCCGGCTCGTCCACAACGTCGTCCTCTCAATGCCGGCACCTACCCCGCCGGGGAAGGTCCTGGCCGCAGCCCGGGTATTCGCCCGGGAGAAATTCGGAGCTCAGCACCGATATGCGATGGTGCTCCACACGGACCAAGCCCACCCCCATGTCCACCTGGTCGTGAAGGCAGAAGGCGAGAACGGAAAGCGCCTCTATATCGACAAGCCAATGCTCCGGGAATGGCGCGAAGAATTCGCCCGGATGATGAGAGATCAGGGGATCGCTGCCAACGCCACCCCACGCGTCGTTCGCGGCAGGAACACGGGAAAGAAGCACGAGGGGATCTTCCGCGCCCACCGGCACGGTGAGTCATACGCTCTCCGCAAGAACGTGATGGTGATGGCGACAGAGCTGAACACGAAGGGCTATTTCGGTGAGCCCACTCATGAAAAGCTCGCTGAGACACGAAGAGCCGTGGCGGCCAATTGGATGAGCATCGCGGACAGGCTCGAACGGCAAGGAGAAGTCGGACTGGCCGACGAGGTGCGGCATTTCGCGAAGCGCTTGCCTCCGGTTCGCACGGATACCGAAAGGCTTGCAGCCAACTTCGTCCGTCACGTGACGAGATCCAGGAGGACACCAATATGGGAGCGCGAACCGCGCGATCGCGATCCACCTATCCGATGAGCACTCCGGTTCATTGCAGCCCGGTCAGGCGTATATATCAATGACGTCGAGCATTCGAAGACAGTAGCGGTTTCCAATATCACTTCCTATGCCCACCGATTTCCATACCCACGCTTACTGCACCCCTCTACCTCCCCGAGCAAGCATGGACGCTAAATGAGCAAATACGTAAGAGCCCGCAGCGCCTGCCGAACCAAAGCCTGGGATGCGAGCCCAGCCAGCAAGCGGTACAATTTCCCAATAGATGCCTTGAACGCCCCGTCTTGAGTGGGTCGAGACGCACGGCCCAGCTACCGATCGTGCCGCTTCCACCGCAAGTGCAGAGTCAATTGCCGCTTACAACATGAAGCCGACAAAGCCCCCACGGCAAGTCAACGTGCTGATCGACTGGGACAACGTTCACCCACTCTGGAAGCGCAGAGGAGTAAAGCACGTCGTCAGCGAATCCCTCGCCGTCGCAAAACTTCCTGCCTATGATGGACTATCCAGGATTAGAGTCAGGCTCTACGGCGGCTGGTTCAGCGAAGCCGCCGTTTCTCGCAGAGCACAAGAGTTGTCGGCTGAAATTCCCAAATCCTTCCCTTCAACAGAAGGAGGAGGCACTGGCGCTCGCGCCATTGTCGACGTAGAGCTGGCCAAAGGCATAGCGCAGGACCCACGAACAATCTTTACTCACACCTACCGAGAGAGAAGTCTTGCAGGTAACCTGAAGAGTTCCTCAACGCCCTTCATCGGATGCGCAAACACTACCGCGTGCCGGATGATTGACTTTGCCCGTGCAATAAACGAGTACAAATGCCTTCATACCGCATGTACAGTATCTCTCGATGACATTCTCACCCGTACCGAACAGAAATTGGTTGATGCAATGATGATTTTGGACATCGTCTACTACTCGCGGTTTCCATCACGGGACGTCATAGTCGTCAGTGCGGATGAAGACCTGGTCCCTGCAATACACACCGGGCTGCTCTCGGGCGGAGTAATTCACCACATTTGCCCAATCCCAGGAAGAGCACCCTCGCCGCACTACAGCCACACATTGACCACCACCGCCTACAGAACTGCTGCATTTCGAAGTGTTATATGACTTTCGATGAACTGAAGCGGATTCTTACCGCCTTCGCGGATTCCCCTGCCGATCTAGATGCCGGCCGAGGGATTCTGACAGCTCAGATTCGAGAAGAGATTATCGAAGTTACTCTGTACAGCGAACACGGAGATGTCTACGTAGAAGAAAATGGAGAACGCCTCTCTGCGACCCGTTGGCTGATACAACGAGTTGCGCGCCTGCCACTACTTGCGGATCGCATTATCTCCCTGGTACAACCAGTCCCAAATTTTGTTGTACCGGAAGGGTTGCTGACGGACCAGTTGGAGGAAAGCAAGACGACTGAAGAGGTTTCCGTCGGTAACGCAGCTGCCACAGCGCTTAAGATCCTAGCGCGGCGCCCGCCCGGAACGACTAGCGTGTTGTACTTGACGTCCCATGCCGGGGAGGGGAAGACCTCCTTGATTAATCACTTAGCGCGGCAGCAGGCCGAGCTATACAAGATGAAGGCGGCTGATTGGCTGCTTGTGCCCATCCCGCTGGGAGGACGTGGCTTCCTTCGCTTTGATGACGTGACCATAGCCGCACTAGTTAACAGACTGCGATTCCAATTCTTCTATTATGAAGCATTTGTCGAGTTGGTTCGACTCGGCGTATTGGTGCCGGCATTTGATGGATTTGAAGAAATGTTTGTAGAAGGATCCTCCGGTGAAGCGGTATCGGCACTGGGACATCTGGTAAAGAGTCTGCGGTCTTCCGGAGCCGTTCTTGTAGCCGCTCGCAAGGCCTTCTTTGAGTATCGTAGCTTCAGAACTCAAGCGAAGCTTTTTGACGCCGTTGGCGCTGACTCCGTGTCCTTCGCCCGATTGGGCTTGCAGAGATGGACCGAGACCCAGTTCACTCAGTACGCTAGGCATCGTGGGTACAGGAATGCGGAGAGCCTTTTTGAAAGGATTTCGGCAAGACTCGGCAGTAACCACCCCATATTGACGCGGGCTGTGCTAGTCCGACGCTTGCTTGATGTTGCATCAGCAGAAGATGATCTTGGAAGCCTCTTGACCAAGGTTGGTAGCACTCCTCAGGATTACTTCTTTCAGTTCGTTAACGCCATTGTGGAACGAGAAGCGGGACAAAAATGGCTCGATAAGACGGGAGACGCGGGCGCGCCCTTACTCACGGTCGACGAGCATCACGAGCTGCTCGCCATGATTGCGAATGAGATGTGGATGTCATCAGCGAACTCGCTCCGCGCTGACGTTCTTTTGGTGGTCGCCGAAGTCTTCGCTGAATCAAAGCGTAAGATGCCAAATGTCGCCAGGCAGATTCAGGAGCGAATAGCGGATCATCCTCTACTGGTGTCGGCAGGGCAACCGAGAGACGCGTTGTCCTTCGATCACGAGGACTTCCAACAATTCTACTTGGGACAGGCAGCCGGCGCTGCCTTGCTCGGCAAATCACGTGATGTCATCGGCGATTTTCTTGGCATGGGGCAGATTCCCCTGGATACGTGCGAGCACGCCGTGCTTTACGTCATTCGGAAGGGGGCAGATGCCAAAGAACTACTGATCATACTTCAAATGATCAATGATTCGGAGAGGACTGCATCTTTTCTGCGTGATAACTGCGCCGCTATTGCAGTATCTCTAATTCACCACGCAGGGCTCTCTGGCGTACTCCTAACGAACATGCTGTTTCCCGTGGAGGCGCTCTCGGGGCGAAAGCTTCGATCGGTAACATTTGAATCCTGTTACTTTCAGGCAACTGACATCGCCGATGCGGACTTCGCGGAGTGTCGATTTTCGCGCTGTAAGTTTGACCGCTTGGAGGTCAAAGGCGCGCCCCGACTTGGGGGCACTCTTGAGGAGTGTGAAATCGGAAGTTTGTACCTGGCTGAGAAGGATCAGCAACTTTACGATCCGAGCGCTATTCTCCGGGCACTCAAAGAATACGGCATGCAGCTACCAGAAGAAGGCGAGATCGGTGCGGGGGAGGCAAATATTCCCGATCCGGAGCTGGAGCTTGTTGAAAAGGTGTTGCGGATTTTTCTTCGTGCCAACCATGTTAACGAGCTCGTGCTGAGGCAGCGAATGGGGACGAGGGCGAATTTCTTTTTCAAGAGTGTGCTCCCAGCTCTGCTGAAGCACGGAATTTTAAAAGAGACTTCGTATCAAGGCTCGGGGAACCAGGGGCGCTATCGCCTCGGAATTCAGATGCAGGAGATTCAGGGATGTCTTTCCAAATGCGGTGGTAGTTTTCCTCGATTTCTTCAGCTCTGCGATGAGGTGGGATAGCACGGAGCGGAAACCGGTACCCGAAGCGATGCATGACGATCGCTGAGAGGCTAGACCGATACGGGCGAGGTTTCCATTGGCTGGCGAGTTCCGGCACTTCGCGCGAGACTTCCCTCCGGCTCGGACGGAAACTGAGAGGCTCGAGGATGAATCTTGCGTATTCCACGCGATCGTGAACAGGGTTTCCACGGGATGGTGAACACGGATTCCACGGCAACGTGAACAGCGTTCCATGGGATCGTGAGCACTTTGGCGCCGCTCGTGGCGCGGTGTTCACGATCGTGGATTGCTGTT
>DATFCZ010000030.1:0-173180 GCA_035252605.1 Steroidobacteraceae bacterium | reverse complement strand
ATGCCGCGCGCAAAGAAAAGGGGCAAGGTCGGCACTACGCCGCCCAAACCGCTCCCGCGCGCCCCCAAGTGCCTGAATGCACTCAGCAGCCGCGTTCAAAAACAGGCAGACTCAGGGTCTAACTGCGCAACCTAGGCTAGGCGAGAACGACCTCCACACCGCGGCGGCGCAGCTCCTCGATCACCGCCGGTGGCGCCGCGGAGTCGGTGATCAGCGTATCGAGCTGCTCCACGTGGGCGATGACCGAGATGTTTCTGCGCAGCAGCTTGGAGGAATCCGCGACCACGATGACCTGACGCGCGATCTCGATCATCTTCAGATTGAGCTGCGCTTCCGGCAGGTGCGGCGTCATGACTCCGAGCTTCGGATCGATGGCATCGGCGCCGAGAAACAGCCGGTCGGCCCTGAGCTCCGCGAGCGCGGCCTCGCCGATGTGGCCGGATAGCGAGTTGGACTCGCGCCGCAATATCCCGCCCGGCATGATCAGCCGCACCATCGGCGCGCTGGCGAGCAGCATGGCGACGTTGAGCGCGTTGGTGATCACGTTGATCGACTGTAACGGCGCCTCGCGGATCTGCTTGGCGATCTCAGCGGTCGTGGTCCCGGAGTCGAGGATGATCGTTTCGCCGTCGCGGATGAGCGCAACGGCGAGGCGCGCGATGCGCACTTTTTCGGCGTGATGCAGTGTCTCTTTGACCGTGAGCGGCTGATCGAGACCCTCGCGCGGCAGGAGAGCTCCGCCGTGGCTCCTGACGAGCATGCCGACGCGCTCGAGCGCCGCCAGGTCCGCTCGAATCGTGACGGCGGAGGTGGCGAATCGCCTCGCGAGCGCCACCACCGTGACGCGTCCGCGCTCCTGCAGCAGGTCACAGATCCGTCGCCGCCGCTCTTCGACGAGCAGCCCTCGCTCCACCGCGTTATCCGCCGCGCGCAGCTCCGCGTCCGCCTCACTGCGAGGATTCGGGTCGTGCATAGATCTTTCGATGGCGCCCCATGCGTAAAGGTACATAAGGGATCACCTTGGCGGCAAATCAAGGCTCCTAGAGCTTTCGATATCTTTCAATATGCCGCCTGTCGCTTTCGACCTCTCGGGTCATCCCAAGTACATTGACGGATACGTAAGCTTTCGAAATAATAAGTAGAGCCTTAGCTGCACTTTCGGTTACTTGTGATTAAGGGAGAACATGAGCCGATGGCCGCGCGGCGCCTTGCGGATGAGGCCGCCGCCTCCAGGCAGAGCCTGCCGGTGAATCGCCGTGCGGGCCTCATGTACGCGCTCATCACCACCGCCTTCTGGGGCGTCTGGGGCGCATTCGCGGGACTGCCCGCCGAGCACGGCTTTCCCGAGACGCTCATCTATGTCGTATGGGCGCTCACGATGATTCCTCCGGCGCTCTTCGCGCTCGGGCGCAGCGGCTGGAAGCAGCTCCCCCTCGATGGACGTTCGGTGCTCCTCGGCGCGCTCATCGGGCTCACCGGCGCGGGCGGGCAGATGCTGTTATTTCACGCCGTCCATACCGGTCCCACCTATCTGATCTTTCCGCTGATCGCACTGTCACCGGTCGTGACCATCGGGATGTCGCTCCTGTGGCTGCGCGAGCGCGCGACGCGCATCGGTACGCTCGGGATCGTGATTGCTCTTGCCGCTCTGCCGCTCTTCGACTACCAGCCGGGCCGGGGCCTGAGTGAGAACCTGAGCGGCCACGGCGTCGCCTGGTTTCTCTACTCGCTCATCATCCTCGCCGCCTGGGGCGTGCAGGCGTTCTTCATCAAGCTCGCCAATCGCACCATGAGCGCCGAAGGAATCTTCTTCTACATGATGCTCATGGGGCTGGCGCTCGTGCCCGTGGCGCTCTGGATGACGGATTTCTCGCGGCCCATCAACTTTGGGCTGCAGGGCCCCTATCTCGCCGCCGCCACCCAGATCCTGAACTCGGTGGGCGCGCTCACCCTGGTGTATGCCTTCCGTTACGGCAAAGCGATCGTCGTCTCTCCCCTCACCAACGCCGGCGCGCCTCTGATCACCGCGCTGCTCGCGCTTGCGCTCTTGGGCCTCGTTCCCCAGCCGCTCAAGATCGCGGGCATCGTGCTCGCCTTCATCGCGGCGGCCCTGCTTGCCATCGAGCCCGAGGAGGTCCCGTGAAGGCGCTCCTCGAGCTGGTGCGGCGCCATCGCCGCGGCGAGCCGGTCGGGATCTACTCGGTCTGCTCGGCGCATCCCCTGGTGTTGCGCGCCGCGCTCGAGCACGCGCGCTCCAGCGGCGGCCATGCGCTGATCGAGGCCACCTCGAATCAGGTCAACCAGGAGGGTGGCTACACGGGATTGCGGCCAGCGCAGTTTCGCGATCGGGTGTTGGGACTTGCGGATGCGAGTGGCCTGCCGCGCGAGCGCGTCCTTCTCGGCGGCGATCACCTGGGTCCCAACGCCTGGCAGTCACTGCCGGCGCAGGAGGCGCTCGGCCGCGCCGGCGTCCTGGTCGGCGAGTACGTCGGCGCGGGTTATCGCAAGATTCATCTCGATTGCTCGATGTCCTGCGCCGACGATCCGCCGGTGCTCTCGGATGATACCGTGGCTGAGCGCACCGCGGCACTCTGCGCGCGCGCCGAGGAGGCCTGGAGGGACTCGGGCGGCGAGCCACCGGTCTATATCGTCGGCACGGAGGTGCCGGTGCCGGGGGGAGCCCAGGAGGATATGAGCGAGCTCGCCGTCACCGAGCCCCGCGCCGCACTTGCCACGGTCGCGGCGCACCGCTTGGCCTTCTCGAGGAGCGGCTTGGCCGCGGCCTGGGACCGGGTCATCGGTCTCGTGGTGCAACCCGGGGTGGAATTCGACCACGAGCGCGTCATCGACTATCGGCCCGAGAGGGCGCAACGCCTCAGCCGCTGCCTCGAGGAGCTGCCGAGTCTCGTGTTCGAGGCGCACTCGACCGACTATCAGACCGAACGGGCGCTGCGGGCTCTCGTGCGCGATCACTTTGCGATTCTCAAGGTGGGACCCGCCCTCACGTTTGCCCTGCGCGAGGCGCTCTGGGCGCTCGATCGCATCGAGCGTGAATGGCGGGGCGAAGCGCGCTCGGCCAACGTGCGCGCGAGCATTCTCGAGGTCATGCGTGCCGATCCGCGGCACTGGCGCAAGTACTACCATCAAAGCGGACACGCGCTCGAACTGCAGCTCGAGTACAGCCTGAGCGATCGCATTCGTTACTACTGGCCGGATGCGGCGGTCGTCGCCGCGCTCGAGCGGCTGCGAGCGGCGTTCGAGCATCACGCGCCGCCGCTCGCGCTCATCTCACAGTATCTGCCCGCCGCCTACGCGGCCGTGCGCGCCGGAGCGATCCCGGCACGGGTGCCCGAGCTCACCATCCATCACATCCGACAGGTTCTCTCCCGTTATTCGCGGGCCTGCGATGCGCAACCAGAAGAAGGAACCGTAGCATGAAGATGTCCTCCGATTCTGCGGCCGCTCTCCGCGCCTGCAGCCTCCTGCTCGCTCTGCAGCTGGCGGTTCCCGCGCTGGCGCACGCGTCCGACGCCAACTCCCCGGCCGATGCGGCAGCGGCGGCTGCGCCGGCGGATCCGACGCCCGCCAACAAGAACGAGCAGCTCCAGGAGGTGGTCGTCACCGGCATCCGCGCCGATCTCGAGAAGGCGCTCACCACCAAGGAGTTCGCGTCCGTGCAGCTCGACTCGATCGATTCGACCGAGCTCGGCCGCTTCCCGGACGCCGACGTCGCCGATTCCCTCGAGCACCTGCCCGGCATCAGCATCACGCGCACGACCGGCGGCGAGGGTCAGAAGATCACCGTGCAGGGCCTGAGCTCCGAGTACAACATCGTCACCATGGACAACCGGATCCTCGCGAGCGATGACAGCGGGCGCGACATCGCCTTCGATGTGCTGCCGGCCGAGCTCATCACCGGCGCCGATGTGCTGAAGTCCCCGCAGGCTTCCGCGGTGGAGGGCAGCATCGGCGGCACCGTGAATCTACATACCGCCAGTGCCTTCGATTTCCACGGCTTCCACGCGGATGCCCACGCCGAAGGCAACTGGAACGACATGTCGCGCCTGACCAGCAGGAAGTTCTCGGCGTTCATCGCCGATACCAACGCGGCGCGCACGCTCGGGTTCGTGTTGGGCGCGGTGGACTCGGATCTCAAGGACCGTACCGACTCGCTCAACGCCTATAACCAGAGCAACTATGGACCGATCAGCTATCCGTACCCGCCCGACGGGGTCACGCCGCCCCCCGGGTCCATACCGCTCATCGCGACGCCCTGCTGCATCACCTTCGGCTCGATCTTCGACGAGAAGAAGCGTTACGGCGTGATGGGCAACCTCGAATGGCGGCCGACCGATACCTTCCGGCTCAAGGCCGACGGGCTGTGGACCCACTTGAACGACCCGCAGATCGGCTATAACGAGTCGTACTATTTCGCCGCCAACCCGGACGGCACGCCGTTCGAGAATAACGCGGTAGTGCAGAACGGAGTCATCACCTCCGTCTCGGTGGACCAGTTTCAGCCCGAGATGGTGAACAACACCATGAACCGCAAGGTCGACACGTTCCTCTACGGGCTCAACGGAGAGTGGAAGCCCGCCGACAGCCTCACCTTCGACGCGGATCTTTATCGCTCCACCGCGAGCCGACCCGAGGCCGGGGCCGACACGTTCGTGACCGCGGGTCTTGTGAACGATCAGCCGACCGCCGAGGACATCCTCAACTTCACCGACGAGCCGAATAGCTTGCCGAATATCAACGTGGTCGTGCCGCCGAGTCAGCTCGGGCTCACGACCTGCCCCGCGGGGACGGCGAGCGCGACCAACGCCGGCTATTGCTCCTACACCGCGCTCATGGATTCCGGGTTCCTCAACAACAACAAATACTGGTCGACCCATTACGTGGGCTTGAACGGCTACTCGGTGCACGACAAGATCACGGGTCTCACCCTGAGCGGCGCGTGGCAGGCGAACATGGGCGTGTTCGAGCAGCTGCTCTTCGGAGTGAGCGGCACCGACCGCGCCAAGGAGCAGGTCGACTCGAGCAACGACTGGACCAACGGTTCCGGCCAATACGGCACGCTCTATCAGACCGCCGGCTGTCCGGTGCAATGCAATCCGTACTCGTTTGCCTCGCAGGGATACGACGTGGTGTCGATGATCTCGCTGCCCAACTTCATGCAGGGCGCAGGCGGCTCCTACCCTGTGGTGCTGCCGGAGCTCAATGCCGGGCAGCTGCTCGGCTTCCTGCAGAGCCTCAACGGCAAGCCCAATCCCTTTTACTGCAGCACGCTGCCCTGTGCGAACCCGTTCGACTTCGCGCTCACCCTGCCGCAGGTGAATCCGTATAACTCCTACGCGGTGACGGAGAAGACGCTCTCGGGTTATCTCGAGGCCGACTTCGGCGCCTCCCGCTGGTCGGGCAACGTGGGCGTCCGAATCGTGCACACCACCACCAGCGCCGACACCGCCTCCGCCGTGCCGACGTACATCTGGACCCCATCCAATACGGCGAGCAGCACCCAGACCTGGAACGTGCACTACGGGACCGGACAGGCGCTCGGCGCCAAGGGCAGCTACACGATGGCGCTGCCCTCGTTGAATCTCGCCTACTGGGCGATCCCGGATCGGCTGCAGGCCCGTCTCGCCCTGGCCCAGACCATGGCGCGGCCCAACCTGGACGAGCTCGCGCCGACCTCGGGCAACAACGCCGAGAACGGCACGCCGCAGCTTTATTACAACGGTACCGCGGGATTGAAGCCCATTCGCGCGAATCAGGTCGACCTGTCGCTCGAGTGGTATTACTCGGCGCATTCGGCGCTGACGGCGGACGTTTTCGCGAAGAAGGTCAAGGACGACATCTACGATGGCGTCGCGTTCAACGTCGACCTGGGGACCCAGCAGTGCGTCGGCGGGCCGCCCGGTACGGGCGTCTGCACCCCCTTCCACTGGACGGTGACGGCGCCCGCGAACGGCGCGGAGAGCACCTACTCGGGCGTGGAGCTCTCCTGGCAGGAGATCCTCACCGACGGCTTCGGCACGCGCATGCAGTTCACCGCCGAGCGGACCCGCAGCTACGATCAGAATGGCCTTTTCGTGGGCGCGATCAATGCCGCGCCTCCGACCACCTTCACCGTCGGCTTCTTCTACGACAAGGGTCCGATCAGCGCGGATGTCAATTGGGACCATCAGTCGAGCTTCACGTCCGCCTGCTCGCAGTGCACGGATATCCCCGGATGGCCGGCCATCACCGAGGCTTTCGACTGGGTCACGGCGAGCGTGCACTATCGCTTCGGTCCCGGCTTCGAGGTGTACTGGGAAGGGAAGAACCTCAGCAACTCCATCGCCCGCTCCTATCTCAACGGCAATCCGCTCCTGCCTTGGGCGCCCGGACAGAACGTCGGCGGCAGCGAGAGCGGCGTCGGCTCGGGCTACAGTGCCTACGGCCGCACATACGTACTCGGAGTTGCCTGGCGTTATTGAGGACGGATGACAAGGTGAACGACTCCATCGCAGCACTCGGCTTGAGCGCGGCGCAGATCCGCGCCGGCGGCGCGCAGTGGACCGCGGCCGAGATCGCTCAGCAGCCGACGCTCTGGCCGCAGATCGCGCGGCAGGTGAGCGCCGATGGCGGCCTCACGGCGTACCTCGCGCCGCGGCTCGGCAATCCGGCGTTGCGGATCGTGCTCACCGGCGCCGGCACGTCGGCCTACATCGGCAAATGTCTGGCGCCCGCACTCTCGAAGGCCGGCCGGCAGGCCGAAGCGATCCCGACGACGGATATCGTCGCGAGTCCGCCGAGCACGCTCGGACCGAAGATGCCGACCCTGATGGTGCATTTCGCGCGCTCGGGCAACAGCCCCGAGAGTGTGGCCGCTCTCGAGCTCGCGGAGCGGCAGATCGAGCAATGCGATCATCTGATCGTGACGTGCAATGCGGACGGTGCGCTCAGCCGCCGCGCCCGGGATCTTCGGCGCGCTTATTCGATCGTGCTGCCGCCGGCGTGCAATGATCAGGGCTTCGCCATGACCTCGAGTTTCACCGGCATGTTGTTGGCGGCGGCGCTGGCGCTCGGGGCCGTTAGGGCGGATGCGGGCCGGATCGAAGCCCTCGCCGCGCTCGGAACCGAGATGCTCACGGCGCACGTGCCACTTGCTGCCGATCTGGTGCGCGCGCAGTTCGAGCGCGTGGTCTTCGTGGGCAGCAACGAGCTCAAGGGGCTCGCGCTCGAGGCGGCTCTGAAGATGCTCGAGCTCACCGACGGCCGGGTGGTGAGCATAGGGGAGTCGCCGCTGGGCTTTCGACACGGCCCGAAGACCATCGTCAACGGCAGCACCCTGGCGGTGGCATTCCTGAGCAACGACGCCTACACGCGCCAATACGGCCTCGATCTCGTACGGGAGTTGAGGAGCGATGCCGTCGCCGGGCGCGTGATCGCGCTCACGGCTCGAGCGGATGAGCGGGGGATTGCCGACACCGTGGCGCTCGGCGCGGCGGCAGGCGTCTCGGGAACGCTGTCGGATCTCGAGCTCTGCCTGCCCTACGTGGCCTTCGCGCAGACGCTGGCGCTCCTGCGCTCGATCTCGCTCGGATTGTCAGCGGACCGTCCCAACGCGGCCGGGACGGTCAATCGCGTGGTCCAGGGAGTGTCCATCCATCCGTTTCCTTTCCGCTCGTGAAGACCTTCCTCGGCGTCGACGGCGGAGGCACCAAGACGCGCTTCCTGCTGATCGACGAGACCGGCCGGGTGCTGGCCTCGCACCTCGAAGGTCCGGCCTACTACCTCGAGATCGGGCTCGAGGAGCTTCGGCGGATGCTCGCGCGCGGCATCGAGCAGACGCTCCGGCAGGGTGGGGTGCGCGAGGAAGAGCTCGGCTACGCGTTTCTCGGTCTTCCCGCGTACGGCGAAGACTCGAAGCTGCTGCCGGCCCTGGACTCCGCCCCCTCGCAGGCGCTCCCCCATGGGCGCTACCAGTGCGACAACGACATGGTGTGCGGGTGGGCGGGAGCTCTCGCGGGCGCCGACGGCATCAACATCGTCTCCGGTACCGGCTCGATCGCCTACGGGGAATACGCCGGCCGCAAGGCACGCGCGGGCGGCTGGGGCGAGCTCTTCGGCGACGAGGGCTCCTCCTACTGGCTCGCACGCGAAGGGCTGCGACTCTTCTCGCGCATGAGCGACGGCCGCTCCCCCCGAGGGCCACTCTACGAGCAAGTACGACGGCATTTCGCCCTGGCGGGAGACCTCGATCTCTGCGCCGCGATCTACGGCCAGGACATTGCCCAGCGGAGCCACTTCGCCCAGCTTTCGAGGTTGGTGATCGCATCGGCGGGGGAGGGGGACGGGGGAGCTCTCGGACTTCTGGAAAGCGCTGCGCGGGAGCTCGCCGAACTCATCGATGCCGTGCGCGCGCAGCTTAAGATCCCAAGCGACGTATCCATCACGGTGTCTTCTTCCGGGGGCATGTTCCAGCCCGGCAACGGTCTGCGCGAGGCACTGAGCTCGGCGTTGCAGCAGCGCTCGGCTCAGTACCGGTTCGTCGAGGCGCTGCTGCCGCCCGATGTTGGAGCGGCGATCCAGGCAGCGCGGCTCGGCGGGGCTCCACTTGACGCCCAGAGCCTAAAGGCGCTGGCCACCGGCAGATGATCCGCAGATCCTTCCTGAAGTCGGTGCTGGCCGGCGCGGGCGCCGCCATCATCGAGTCAGGCCTGCCGACGGCGGACGCGGATGCGAGAACTCCCGCTGCCAGGCGCTCGAGACACGGCAAGGTCGTGATCGGCGGCGCCGGGATCACCGGCCTTTGTTGCGGCTACGAGCTCATGAGGGCCGGCTTCGATGTGACCGTTCTCGAGGCTTCGGGAAGGTACGGCGGTCACGTCTTTACCGGCAGGGACGGCCTATCGGATGGGCTCTACGCCGATTTCGGCGCCGACCACATCACCAGGCCCGGCTATGAGCGGCTGCTGCAATACGCCGAGGAATTCGCCATCCCGGTGCTGCCCTATCCCAACGCCGAAGGCGCCTGGCTGCCGTACAACGACGATGACCTGAGGATGATCGGCGGCAAGCTCTATACCAACAGGATGTTGGCCGACGCGGCGACGCTCACCCGTCTGGGCTTCAATGCACGTGAGGTCCGATTTCTGACGAAGCACCCCTGGTACGAGCTCGAGCCGTTCTATCTGCAGCCTTACATCGACAAGATCAAAGATCCCTACCGCCCCTTTGGCGTCGGCCTGGATGACCTCGACGACATACCCGTGCGCGAGATCTATAAGAGAGAAGGCGCCTCGCCGGCGGCCATCGAGTATCTCGGCGAGGAAGCCACGAGCGCGCTTTACCGCATCTGGAGATTGGCCGCGAGGCGATCACGGCGCATCCCTCCTTCCGAAGGAGAGATGTTTCGCCTCCAAGGGGGCAACGAGCAGCTCCCCCTGGCCTTTGCCCGGCGGCTCGGCGCGCGGGTGAAGCTCGCCCACCCCATCACCGCGCTACGGCAAAGCGAGCGGGGCGTTACCGTGAGCTACCGCGAATACGGTTATGACGGCGAGCAGACCCTGGATGCGGATTTTTTCGTGAACTGCATGAGCCTGACGGTCTTCAGAAACATTCCCATTGCCCCTGCGCTCTCCGCGGCCAAGCGCTACGTGGTGGACAATCTCACCTACACCTCCCACCCCTTCTACGTGTTCGAGGCGAGCTCCAGGTTCTGGCTCGAGGATGGCTTCAAAAGCATCAACATGGAGCTCGACCATCCGCTCATTTCCGCAATCTGGGAGGTGCCTGCGGAAGTGAGAACCACGCGGGTCATTCTCAAAGCCTACGGTCCTGGAGGGCTGTCGCCGCAGCGGGTGTTGGCCGCCTTTCGGCAGGTATACCCTGGAAGGCGCGACACGATCGTGCAGGCGCTGACCAAGGACTGGACGCAGGACGCGCTTGCCCCGAGCTGTGAAATGCTGCCGTTTCCGCTGGGGCAGATGCGCCGCTTCTGGCCGGAAATCCTCCAGCCCGAGGGGAGAATCTATTTCGCCGGAACGTACGCCGATCTTCTCAGCCGCGGCATGGAATCCTGCATCCGCTCGGCGCAGCGAGTGGCCCGGGAGATCGCGCAAGTGGCATGATGCCGAGCAGCACCGCAGCGCCGGCCGCGATGAAGTAACCGTGAGTCACCCGCCCGTCCGAAACCTCACGCGCCTCGTACCGCTCGCGCTCATCGTGGCGGCGGCATGGCTGCGCGCAGGCCTCGCCGCCGCCGGTGAGCATCCCGCTGCGCCGGACTACTCCAAGCCCTCGGCTTGGGCCGCATACCCAGGCCGGCCGAGTGGCGCGGACGACCTTCCGCGCGGGGTGGCGAAGTCCTCGAACGCGCGAGTCCCGGTATTCTTCATCCACCCGACGACGTACATCGCTGCCGAGATCGGCAATGCGGCGTTCGATGACGAGGGTATGCTGGGCGCGCGCATGGACCAGGCGGTGTTGCGATTTCAGGCGAGCATCTTCAACGGCTGCTGCCGCATCTTCGCGCCTCGATACCGGCAAGCCTCGCTGAAAGCGATCACGACCAACACTGCGGCCGCTTACGCCGCCGACGATCTCGCTTACGGCGATATCGCCCGGGCATTCGCCCGCTTCCTCGAGCTCAACCCCGCCGGTCCATTCATCATCGCGAGCCACAGCCAAGGGTCCATTCACGCGCTGCGGCTGCTTCAGGAGGAAGTGATCGGCAGAGCGCTGCAACGCCGTCTCGTGATCGCCTATGTCGTCGGAGTAGCGCTCCCGACGAAGATCACATCGCTCGGCCTGCCGGTCTGTCAGGGTCCGGATGCGACCGGCTGCATCGTCACGTGGAACACCGTCCGCCGAGGGCATGACGATCGCCGCCGCCATGAGACCGCGGTCATCTGGTGGCAGGGCCGGTATCAGCCCATCGCAGGGCGCCCGCTCGTTTGCGTCAACCCGCTCAATTGGCGTCAGGACGCCGACGCCCCGTCCGATGACAACCTCGGTGCCGTCTACAGCGCCGGCCGCGATGCGCCGATTCCGGCGCCGATCCCTCGCCTGACCGGCGCGTCATGTGACGACGGGCTGCTCGGGGTGAGCATTCCTTTCCGGGAGCGCCGCCACTTCCATGACGTACTGACGCTCACCGGCGTTTACCACGACTTCGACTACGCCCTGTTCTACATGAACGTCCGTGAGAACGTGTCGGTGCGGATCGGCGCCTGGATGCATCGCGCGGCGGCCGTCTAGGTCAGAAGACCTCGATAAAGCTCCACGTATTTCTCGCCCTGCCGCTCCCACGAGAAATCCTTCGCCATTCCGTTGCGCACCATGCGCCGCCAGTGCGCGGGCTGCGCGTGCAGATCGAGCGCCGTATTGAGCGCCCACTCGAGCGCCTCGGAGTCGAAATGATCGAACACAATTCCCGTGCCCTCGCCCGTGTCCGGGTCGTAGAGATCGACCGAGTCCGCGAGCCCACCGGTACGGCGCACGATGGGCACGGTGCCGTATCGCAGGCTGTACATCTGGTTGAGCCCGCAGGGCTCATAGAGCGAAGGCATGAGGAACATGTCGCTCGCCGCCTCGATCCAGTGCGAGAGCTCATCGTCATAGCCCTGGCGGAACACCACCCGCCCGGGGAAGCTGCGCTCGAGCTCGGCCAGGAAGCGCTCGTACTGCGGCTCGCCGCTCCCCAGCGCGACGAAGCCGAGATCCCGCCACTGCAACACCTGCGGCAGCGACTCGAACATGAGCTCGATCCCTTTCTGTGAGGCGAGGCGGCTCACCATTCCGGCCAGCGGCATGGTCACGGGCAGGGAGAGCCCGAGCCGCTGGATGAAGGCGTTTTTGATCGCTGCCTTGATCGAGAGACGGTCCGCATCGAAATGCTCGGGCAGATAGCGGTCGTTGCGGGGATCCCAGATGTGGTAATCGACACCGTTGAGGATGCCCGTCAGCGCATCTTCGCGCATGCGCAGCGAGTCCTGAAGACCCATCCCGTACTGATCGGTGCAGATCTCCTTGGCGTGAGTGGGACTTACGGTCGTGATGGCGTCCGCGTACAGAATGCCGTGGCGCAGCGGATTGATCCTTCCGGCGCGCAGATCATCCTGGTGCAGCAGATAGGCCTTGGGGCCCAGCTCCAGATCGCCGATGGCCGCGGAGCTGAAGATGCCCTGATATCCGATGTTGTGGATGGTCAGCATCGAGCGAGTGCGCGCGAAGAAGGGCTCGCTCTCGAGCTGCGTCCTGAGAAAGAGCGGGCCGAAGGCCGTATGCCAGTCGTTGCAGTGCAGGATCTGCGGCGGCCATTGCATCCGCTGGCAGCTCGCCAGCACCGCGCGGGTGAAGGCGATGAATCTCAGGTGCTCGTCGGGGTCGGTGGTGTAGAGGGTCGGCCGCGCGAACAGCGCCGGACAGTCGATGAGGTAGGTCTGTGCGTCCGAGCCTGGAAGCGGCGTCGTGGCCACCGAGAAGACATAATCATGCGGCCCGACCTGTAGCGGCAGGTGCTGCAGCTCCTCGACCGGCCGCATCGGGAATCGCGCGCGATCGATCGAGGCGTAGAGCGGCGTGAAGAGCCGCACGTCGTGGCCGGCTCCGGCCAGATACTTCGCCAGCGCGCCCGCCACGTCGGCGAGGCCGCCCGTCTTGGAAAACGGCGCCACCTCCGAGGAGAGCAGGCAGACACCCAAATTACCCAAATTCATACCGCAATCCAGCGGGCTATCATGGAGTCAATGCGACGCTTCTTCATTGCGCTCACGCTCACCTTGTTGCTCATCGTCTCGATCGGCATCGGTATCGCTGTCGCCCGCTGGCCGAAGTGGCGGCACCTCGAGGTGCAGGGCTCTCATGCCCCCGTCTCGACCCACGGATCCCCGAGACCCCCTCGCCGGAGTGTCAATCGCCCCTGGGAAAACCCAAGTATCTGATTTTAAAGGGTTCCTTGTCCATCGCCCCCGGCGCGGGCGCCGCTCCCTGGTAAACTATCGCCATTCTCCCGCTTTCGGCCACCCCACCCGGGCGTCGATGCGCACCTTCTGGGGCACCTTCAGGGCCGCTTTGGCCTGGCACGAGCGGACGGACGATCAAGATCATGTCAGCCTCGCCATACAAACAACTAGAGCAGGAGTTCAAGCGACTCCACGCCTTTCGCGGCGCCCTGTCGCTGCTTCGCTGGGATGCGGCCGTGATGATGCCCCGCGGCAGCGCCGATGTCCGCGGTGAGCAGCTTGCCGCGCTCGAGACGGAGCACCACGCTCTGCTTACCGCGCCGCGCATCACCCGTCTGCTGGATCGCGCGCAGGCGAATACCCAGGGTCTGCAGGACTGGCAAGTGGCGAATCTGCGCGAGATGCGCCGCCAGCGCGATCACGCCATCGCCACGCCGGTCTCGCTGATTTCGCGCCTCGCCCGAGCCACGTCCCGTGCCGAGGTCCGCTGGCTCGAAGCCCGCCAACAGGGCAAGTTCGAGCTCTTCGCGCCGCACCTGGAAGAGGTCGTCCACCTCGTCCGCGACAAGGCGGCGCTCCTCGGGCAGGCCCTTAACCTCGCGCCTTACGATGCGCTCGTCGATGAGTTCAGCCCCGGGATCACGACCGCCGACATCGACGCCATGTTCAAGGCGCTCTCACGCCGGCTCCCCTCCCTCATTCGCGAGGCGATAGCGGCGCAGGAGAGCCGGCCACCCGCCCCGCTGAGCGGCAAATTCCCGCCGGGCAAGCAGCGAGCGCTCATCGTGGAAGTGATGAAGCAGATCGGCTTCCCGTTCGATCGCGGCCGCCTCGATGAGAGCGAGCACCCCTTCACCGAGGGCGTGCCGGGTGACATGCGCGTGACGACCCGCCTCGATCCCAACGATCTTTTCTCCGGTCTTCTCGGCGCTCTTCACGAGACCGGCCACGCCATGTACGACCTCGGCCTGCCGCAGGACTGGCGCGACCAGCCCGTCGGCCGCGATCGGGGCATGGCGCTCGAAGAAAGCCAGTCTCTGCTCACCGAGATGATCATCTGCCGCAACCGCCCGTTCGTGCGCTACGTGCAGCCGCTCATCGTCAAGCACTTCGGCGTGGGCGGCCCGGAATGGGACGTCGAGAACATCTACGCTCACCTCACTCGGGTGCAGCGCGGTCTGATTCGCGTGGATGCCGACGAGCTCACCTATCCGCTACACATCATGTTGCGCTACGAGCTCGAGAAACAGCTGTTGAGCGGCGCGCTCGCGGTTCGGGATCTGCCGGAAGCCTGGAAGAAGGGAATCGAGGAGCGTCTGGGCATCCGGCCCGGCAACGACAGCGAAGGCTGCCTCCAGGACGTGCACTGGGCCGTCGGCTCCTTCGGTTATTTCCCCTCCTACGCCCTGGGTGCCGTCATTGCCGCGCAGCTCTACGAGAGCCTGCGTAACGACGTGCCCGCGCTCGATGAGCAGCTCGCGCGCGGTGAATTCTCCGGTCTTCTCGGCTGGCTGCGGACCCACGTGCACGGGCTCGGCGCCAAGGTTCCGGTGCAGGACCTGCTTCGCGCAGCCACCGGCAAGCCCCTTTCCGCCTCCTACTTCATCCGCTACGTCGAGGCGAAGTACCTGGAAGCCGCGCCCAGCGAGGCTGCCGCGTAGTGCCCGATTCCGCTGAGTCGCGAGACGGCCTCGGCCCGAGAGCCGCATCTCCGAAGACGGAACTCCAACCGGGAAACTCGCGTACGCTCGCGCGGCTGCAGGCGCGCCTGCGCGGCGCCGCCGGCAAGGCCATCCAGGACTTTCGCATGATCGCGCCCGGCGATCGCGTCATGGTCTGCCTATCGGGGGGGAAGGACTCCTACACCCTGCTCGATATTCTCCTCTCGCTCAGGCGCAGCGCCCCGGTCGAATTCGAGCTGCTCGCGGTCAACCTCGATCAGAAGCAGCCCGGCTTCCCCGAGCACGTCCTGCCCGAGTACCTGAGTGCCCTCGGCGTACCTTTCCGCATCCTCGAGCAGGACACCTACAGCGTGGTCAAACGGGTCATTCCCGAAGGTCGCACGCTCTGCGGACTCTGCTCGCGAATGCGCCGCGGCGCGCTTTACCGCTTTGCCGCCGAGAACGGCATCACCAAGATCGCCCTCGGCCATCATCGCGACGACATCGTCGAGACGCTCTTCCTCAACCTCTTCTTTGGCGGGCGCCTGAAGGCCATGGCCCCGAAGCTCCTCTCAGAGGACGGCCGCCACATCGTCATCCGGCCGCTCGCCTACATCGCCGAGCGCGACATCGAGCGCTACGCCCGCGGCCGCCGATTTCCCATCATCCCCTGCAAGCTCTGCGGCTCGCAGGACAACCTGCAACGCGTTGCCATCAAGAAAATGCTCGCCGCCTGGGAGCGGGCCCACCCTGGCCGCACCGAGAGCATCTTCTCCGCTCTGCGCCACGTCGAGATCGAGCACCTCGCCGACCCACGGCATTTCGACTTCGCCGCCCTCGATGAGCGGCGGGTCGACAGACCCTCCGCGCGCGGCGCATCCCCCCGGATCGCCGCGATGACCCTGGACGAAGAGGACATCTTGATCGAGGCCGCGGCCGGCAACGCATAATCGGCCATGGCTGTGGCGCCGCCGCTTCCCAACACCTACTGGGCTCTCCCCGGTCTGCTCCTTGCCGGCGAGCACCCCTCGGGGCTCTCGCCTGAGGCCACCCGGCAACGGCTGTCGCAGCTCCTCGCCAGCGGCATCGAGTGCTTCCTCGATCTCACCCATCCGAGCGAGACCGATTCCTACGATCAGGAGCTGCCTTTTCACATCGAGTACCTGCGCAAGCCCATCCGCGATCACGGACTCCCGGAAAAGCGCGAGCACATGATGGAGATCCTCGATTGCCTGCACGATGCGCTGCAATCGGGAAGAAAGGCCTACGTGCACTGCCGCGCCGGCATCGGCCGCACCGGGATGGTGGTCGGCTGCCTCCTGGTCGAGCGCGGCCTCACCGGCGAGCAGGCGCTCGATGAGCTCGCCCGGGTGTGGCAGCAGTGCGAGCGCTCGCATTTCTGGCCGAGCGTTCCCGAGACCGAAGCCCAGACCGAGTACGTGCGCCAGTGGTCCCGACCGTCGGCCGCCGTGCGCGGGGCACCTCCGGCGGCGCTGCCCCGGGCGAAAGCCGGGGAAGCCCTCCGTGAAACCACTCGTGAAGCACCGGGCGATGTCACCCGTGAAGCCCCTGGCGCCGACCCGCTGTTGGATCCCCGTACTCTCGCCGCTGCCAGGAGCCTGAGGGAGCGGTTCCTCGGCGCTCTGCTCGGCCTTGCAATCGGTGATGCCGTTGCCGCCGCGACCCAGTACCGGCGGCCCGGGACTTTCACGCCCGTGGGGGATCTGATCGGTGGCGGTCCGTTTGCCCTGCCGAGAGGCGGCTGGAGCGATGACACCGCCATGGCCCTGTGCCTGGCCGACAGCCTACTGGCTGTCAACGGCTTCGATGCTCGCGACCAGGTCGAGCGTTACCGGTTGTGGCAGCGCGAGGGTTACCTTTCCGCGACCGATCAGTGCCTCGGCATCACCGCGAGCACCGCCCGAGCCCTCGCCCGAGCCCAGTGGCGGCGCCAGCTTTTCTCCGGTTCGCACGCGCCCGACCAGCTCGATCCGGAGCCGCTCTCGCGAGTCGCTCCCGTGGTCATGTTCTACCTCGCCTCGGAAGAGGAGGCGGTGCAGCTCGCCAGCGATGCCGCCCGCACCACCTGCCAGGCACCTCCCGTCCTCGGCGCCTGTCGTGACCTCGCGCGGGCCCTGTTTCTGGCGTTCTGCGGCCAGCCGAAGGAGCGCGTCCTCGCCGCGGTCTCGGCGGCCGAGGGCCGTCCGGCCCCCGAGGGCCGCCTCAAAGGCTCGGCGCGCGAGGCTCTGGCGATCGCGCTCGAGGCTCTCGCGGCGACCGACAGCTTTCGGGATGCGGTGCTGCATGCCGCCAATCAGGGCGGCAATTCGGACGTCGCGGCCGCCGCCTGCGGGCAGCTTGCCGGCGCCCTCTACGGTGCAGCCGCGATCCCCGCGCCCTGGCGGCAGGGTCTGCTCAAGCGCGAGCTCATCGAAGCCTACGCCGACAAGTTGCTCGAGCACTTCCTGCTGAAGATCGGCTGAGCCGAAACCGGAGGGGCCTCCGAGAGCCGCCTCTCGAGCTCGGCGAGCCGTGGGAAACCCGCCGCGAAACGGGTACGCTTGCGGCCCGTGAAGAAGAACCTCGCCTGGACCCATCTCGCTGACGAAGATCTCCTTGCCATGCGCTTCTGCGACCTCGGCCTGCGAGTGCCGGGCTCGCGGATCGAGCGGCGCGTCCGGCGGCTCTACGCCGAGCTCGAAGCTCGCGGCATCCGCTTCCACCCCCACGTGTGGCTGTCGGAGGAGTGGTTCTCGCCCGACGGAGTGCCGGGCATCGCGGCACCCTTTTACCTTGCCCACCCGCGGCTCGAGCGCCTCGAGCGCCGGATCATGCGCGAGGCGGAAGGCGGCAATTCACGCTGGTTCATGCGCATCCTGCGTCACGAGGCGGGACACGCGCTCGATAACGCCTATCGGCTGCGCCGCCGCAAGCGCTGGCGCGAGGTCTTCGGTCCGGCATCGCTTCAGTATCCGGCGCGCTACAAGGCCCGGCCGGGCAGCCGCCGCTACGTGCATCACCTGGGAGAGTGGTACGCGCAGTCGCACCCGACGGAGGATTTCGCCGAGACTTTCGCCGTCTGGCTGACGCCGCGCTCGGGCTGGCGCAAGAGCTACGCCGATTGGCCCGCATTCCAGAAGCTGAGCGCCGTCGATGAGTTGCTCGCTCAGGTGCGGGGCCGCCGACCCGCGGTCCGCAACCGCACGCGCATCGAGCCTCTCGAGACCAACACCCGCACCCTCGCCCAGCACTATCGCCGCAAGCTCGCGCGGCAACAGCTCTACCGACGCGGGCTCGCCGACGAATTCCTGCGCAGACTGTTCGCGCCCCCGCCGATGCGCCGGGGCACCACGCGCGCCGCGACGCTGCTGCGCGCCCACCGCAAGTCGCTGATCGCATCGGTATCGCGCGAGCTCGGCCTCGAGCGTTATAGTGTGCAGCAGATCGTCCGCATGCTCATCGAGCGCAGTGAGGCCTTGAAGCTCTACGTCCGCGGCAATCGTCGCGATGCGCTGCGCAGCGCCCGTTGGCTGCTCGAGCGGCTCGCGAGCCTCTATGCTCAAGGTGAGACCCCGCACCTGCGTCTATGAGAAGACTGCGCACGCTCGTCGTCGTGCACGCGAGCCTGGTGCCACCGGAATCCCTCGACGGCCATAGCGACAAGGAGATCGAGGACTGGCGCACCGAATACGACGTCACGAGCACGCTGCGCGCGCGGGGCCACGATGTGCGCTGCCTCGGCGTGCTCGACAGCCTGACCGAGATGCGCAGCAGCATCGCCGAATGGAAGCCCGACATCGTCTTCAACCTGCTGGAGGAATTCAACGGCATCGTCACCTACGATCAGCACGTCGTCGCCTTCCTCGAGCTGCTGCGTCAGCCCTACACCGGCTGCAATCCGCGCGGCCTCCTGCTCTCGCGCGACAAGCCTCTTTGCAAGCAGCTGCTCGCCTTCCATCGCATTCCGACACCGCAGTTCGCCGTCTTTCAGCGTGGCCGCCGCATCCACGTGCCGCGAAAGCTGCGCTTTCCGCTCTTCGTGAAGTCGACCGTCGAGGACGCCTCGCTCGGCATCGCTCAGGCTTCGGTGGTCGAGGACGCCGCGCGCCTCAAGGAGCGCATCGAATTCGTCCATGAGCAGATCGGCTCCGACGCTCTGGTCGAGGAATACATCGAGGGCCGGGAGCTCTACGTCGGGGTCATGGGCAACGATCGGCTCACCCGCCTGCCCGTCTGGGAGATGGTGTTCGGCTCGATGCCCGATACGCTTGCCGCGATCGCCACCCGCAAGGTCAAATGGGACAAGCGCTATCAGACGAAGTACGGCATCACCACCCGCGCCGCGGAGGATCTCGCTCCGGCAGTGCTCGCGCGGCTGGATAAGCTCTCGCGCCGCATTTACCGGGCGCTCGGGCTTTCGGGCTGCGCGCGCATGGACTTCAGGGCCACCCCCCAGGGCGAGGTCTACGCGCTCGAAGCCAACGCCAATCCCAACCTCGAGGCGGCCGAGGACTTCGCCGAGTCCGCGCGCGCCGCGGGCATCGATTATCCGGAGCTGCTCGAGCGCCTGATGTCGCTCGGCATGTCCTATCGGGCGGAGTGGCGCGCGACCTATGGGTGAGGGCGGTGTCTTTGACGACGACACTTAACGTGTCGTCGGTCCGCCCGAACGCCCGGCCCGGGATCGGCCGGGCCGGGTGCCCCGCCACCAGGGATGGTCAGTGGCACGGCTCACCCTACTTCCTCCCGCTGGATCACCCACGGCTCCGCCTTGGCGGCGGCCAGCCACGACTGCAGTGTTGCATCCTCCAGCGCCGCCGCCATGTACCAGCGCGCCGTCTCGGAAATGCGGGCGCCGTAGGTGTTGAACCGCAGGACCACCGGCGCATACATCGCATCGGCGATCGAGTACTCACCGAAGAGCCACGGGCCCGCCGCGCCGAATCGCCGCCGGCAGTCGTTCCAGATCTCATCGACCCGGTCGATGTCGGCCTCCAGCCCGGGTGTGAGCACGGTGCGGCGGTTGCGCGCGCGAGCATTCATCGGCCATTCCAGGCGCAGGTTGACGAAGCCGGAATGCATCTCCGCGCACGCCGAGCGCGCGACGGCGCGGGCGCGGCTGTCCTGCGGCCAACCGCGCCCGGTGAGCTCCGCCACGTATTCGCAGATCGCCAGGGAATCCCATACGCAAAGGTCCCCGTGAAGCAGCACGGGCACCCGCCCGCTCGGACTGTAACGCTCGACCTCGTCCTTGGTCGTCGGGGTGTCCAAGCGGATCAGCACTTCGCGGAACTCGACGCCGAGGCGCTTCATCAGTATCCAGGCGCGCAACGACCAGGAAGAGTAGTTCCTGTTGCCGATGACCAGGGTCAGATCCGACATGAGGTGATGACCTTCGTGGAGTGGTAACCTTCGCAGGATGTCGCTCGCAACCTCGAGCTCGGGCCGCGCCGCACCCGGGGCAGCCCTGCCTCGAGCCATCCGCGCAATCGCCTTCGATCTCGATAATACACTGTGGGATGTTGGTCCGGTGATCCTGCGCGCGGAGCAGGCCGTGCACGAGTGGCTGCGCGAGCACTGTCCGCGGATCACCGAGCGGGTATCGGTCGAGGAGATGCGCGCCGCGCGCGAGCGGCTCGCGCGTGCCGAGCCTCACCATGCCCACGATTTCACCTACCTGCGCATCACCGCGCTCGCGGCGCATGCGCGCGATTGCGGCTACGAGGAAGAAGTGGCCGCGCGCGCGTTCGAGGTCTTCTTCGCCGCGCGCAACGAGCTCGAGCCCTATGCCGACGTTCAGCCCGCGCTCGAGTGCCTGCGTACCCGCTACGCGCTGGCCTCGCTCAGCAACGGCAACGCGGATCTGGCGCTCATCGGGCTCGCCCCGCTCTTCAGCGTATCGCTCAACGCCCGCCAGATCGGTGTCGCAAAACCCCATCCGCGCTGCTTCGAGCACCTGGCGCGCGGTCTGCGACTCGACCCGTGGGAAATCCTCTACGTCGGCGACGATCCTTTCCTCGACGTCGCTGCCGCCCGCGGCGCGGGACTGTCCACCGCGTGGATGAACCGCAGCCAGGCGTCCTGGCCGCCGGAGCTCGAGCCCGCCGACCTCGATGTCAGCGACTGCATGCAACTGGCCGAACAACTCGAGGCTTTGGCAGCGCCCCCCTAAGAGTGCTAACAGCGCGCTTGCGAAGCTGAACGGCGAATAGATACGATCGAGTCCCTGCTCGGTGCGCTGCATCGGAGCAGTGCGTCACGGAACTCAACCATTATGTGAGGTGAACTTTGGGCGTGTGCTGCCGTTTCATTCCATAGGAGATGTGCTCAGGAGGTCTGTCACAGCCATGTCTGACATTCACTCATCCACACGGGTACAACCGGTCGTCAACCTGAAGGAATACTTCAAGGATGCCCTGCACGGGGCGCTCGCGAGCCAGCAGCTCTCGGTCGAGGATCAGACCGAACACTACGTCGTCAATCTACTGACCTTGTTCTCCCGCTCCGAGGCTCTCTTCGAGCACACTGCGGAGGGAATCCGCCTCAAGCCGCTCGTGGTCATGCTCTCGGAGGCGCTCGAGGCGCGCTCCGCCGACCACCGCAACCGCAATCTGCAACGGCTGGGGGATGTCTCGCTCTTCATCGCCGGCTTTTTCGCGCAGAGCTTCGCGCGCAAACTGATCGATGTCGACTATCACATCGCCATGGGCGGACGCGCCTACGGTGTTCTCGCCGAGTCGCTGTGCCGCGGCAAGGCGAGGGTGCTCGGCAACGTGTTTGCGGAGCTCTCGGAGAAATTCCAACCCATGGTCGATGCGCTCAACGAGCTCGCCGAGAGCGCCTACACGCACTCCGACAAGGACATCCTGCGCCTCTACGAGCTCTGGCTGAAGACCGGGAGCCGGCGCAGCTACGCGCTGCTGAAGCGTCTCGGCGTCGATCCGACGGCCGCCGGCGGCACCCAGTTCGCGCACTGAGCCCATGATTCTGAGGCAGCTGCAGCAGCTCATCGGCAGCATCTACGATGTGAGCATCGCTCACGACGTCTATGATTTTCTGGTCACCGACCGCGGGCGCCTGCCGGCTTCGGTCCGCGGCCGCGCCTCGGCGGAGGATCTCATCGTCGAGCAGCCCGTGCCGAGCGCGGAGGAGGCGGCAATCTCGCTCTATCTCGATCCGGATCTGTTGGAGAGATTGCGTCGCGAGGACCCCATGGTGCGGCTCCACGACGGCAACGTTGCGGACTGTTGGACCGCCCTCGAGGGCGTGAGCCACTTCCTCTACCTCGCCTGGCACGCCGGCCACGATCGGCCGGTGTCGATCCTGGAGCTCGAGATGCAGGCGGAAGTCGACAAGTACGTCGCGAGCTACTGGTTGCTGCGCCGCCAGCTGCCGAGCCGCTTCCCCGCGGAGCTGCGCCGCATTCTTTTCGAGCGCACGCGCATCGATCCCGGCCTGGCGGAGGGTCGCGAGGACCTGTACCGGGCAGCGAGCCGTTATGCGGAGAAGTTCTGTCGCCGTCTGGAGCAGTCGCTGCGCCGGGCGGGGCGCGGGACGGAAGGGGAAGTGCTGAGCGAGCTGCGCCGCTTCTATCGCCTCAGCAACGCGCGCAAGCTCGCGCACATCGAGCGGACTACTCCATAGGCGGAAATCGTCGCGACGAGTTCCAGGCGATTTCGTCCGCGAGAGCCGCTATTCGCCTTCGCCGCTGCGCTTTCGCTCCTCGAGCTCGCGCATCATCTTGATCCACTCGGAGAGCTTGCGCAGGTCCGTGCGGGTCGTGTTGCCGGTCTTGCGCGCGACCCCGGATTCGTTCGCGTACGGGTTGTACGCTTTGCGCTCCGTTTCCAGCTCGAGCTCACCGGGCTCGCCCTCGATCTCGAGCTTGGGACGCTTGACCATTTCCGCGGGCGCATCGACCCACTCGACGTAGGCGTTTCCGCGATCGTCGTGGCGAACACGGGAGAGTCGGCGGCGCTCGCCGGTGCAGTCCTCACTCCGGTCCTCCCCGCCGTCGATCTTTTTTCTGTGGGCGTCCAAGGATTAAGGTGAAAGCAACAATCCGCAGCTTGCGGATGCCCGCACCTTAACAGTGCGGTCCGCAGGTCGCTGAGAGTTCCATCACGGATCGGGCGAGATGGCCCTCAGTGACCGCTCTCGCGGACATAACGCGCCCGCAGCAGCCCCATGGCCGTCTTGCCGTCGCGAATCTCGCCGCTGAGTGCCCACTCGCAGGCTTCGGCGAATGGCACCCAATGCACCTCGATGACCTCGGCCCGTTCGTGCGCGGTGGCGGCCGGATCGATGTCGGCTGCGAGAAAGAGGTGCAACACCTCGGTGAAAATACCCGGTGAGCTCAGATACGAGCCGAGACTGCGCCAACTGCGGGCGCTGACACCGGCTTCCTCGATGAGCTCGCGCTGTGCGGTGACGAGCGGCGGCTCGTTCGGCTCGAGTTTGCCGGCGGGCAGCTCCCAGAGCCAGCCGTCCGCAACGTAGCGATACTGCTTCAGCAGGCAAACACGCTCGCGGGCATCGATCGCCACCGCCGCCGCTCCGCCGGGATGGTGAACGACCTCGAGCGCTGCGAGGTGCCCGTTCGGCAGCCGGACCTCGTCGGTCGTGACGCTGATGATGCGCCCACGAAACTGCTCGATCTGCTTCTCCGGCTTCATGGGCCGAGAGCCTATCACGCCGCCCGCGCCCGAGGCCGCCGTGTCCAGTAGTTGCGCTCGTCACGGGCTGTACGTCGCGCGCGTGACGCCAATCAATGACATCGGGTCACCCGATTTCGTATAGTTCCCCGACGTCATGTCGACGGCGTCACATTTGGCGAAGCTCAACGGCCCGCAACGCCGGGCCGTGACCTATGGCGAGCCGTTGCCGGAGGGCGCCGGCCAACCCAAGGGCTTCAAATCCGGACCGCTGCTGATTGTCGCGGGCGCGGGCACCGGCAAGACCGACACCCTGGCCCATCGCGTGGCGCATCTCGTCATCCACGGGGTGGATCCGGCGCGCATCCTGATGCTGACTTTCACCCGGCGGGCCGCGACGGAGATGCGCCGGCGCGCTTTCGAGCTCGCCAAGTCGGCGCTCAACGAGAGCCTTGGCGGGGTGAGCCAGAGCATCCTGCAACGCATGAGTTGGGCGGGAACCTTCCACTCCATCGGCAACCGCCTGGTGCGTCATTACGCGCGGCATCTGAAGCTCGACCCGCAGTTCAGCGTCCTCGACCGAGGCGACTCGGCCGATCTCATGGATGATGTGCGCCAGGAGCTCGGCCTTGCGCAAAAGGAGCAGCGCTTCCCGCGCAAGGACACCTGCCTGCAGATCTACTCCCATCGGGTGAACACCCAGCGTTCGCTGAAGGACTCGCTCGAGGCGCAGTTCCCCTGGTGCGTGCAGTGGGAATCCGACCTCACGCGCCTGTATCGCGCCTACGTCGAGCGCAAGCAGCGCGCGAGCCTGCTCGACTACGATGATCTGCTGCTCTACTGGCACATCATGATGTCGCACCCGCGGCTCGCCGAGCACGTGGGCAGCCACTTCGATCACGTGCTGGTGGACGAATACCAGGATACCAACAAGGTGCAGGCGGAAATCCTCCATGCCTTGAAGCCCGATGGCGCCGGGCTCGCCGTCGTCGGCGACGATGCGCAGGCCATCTACTCCTTCCGCGCCGCCGCGGTCGAGAACATTCTCGGGTTCCCCGACCGCTTCACCCCCCGCGCCGAGGTGGTCACGCTCGCTCAGAACTACCGCTCCACCCAGCAGGTGCTCGATGTCGCCAACGCGCTGCTCGCCGATGCGCCCCGCCAGCACCGCAAGCACCTGTTATCCACCCGCGGCGAAGGGCCGCGTCCGCGCCTCGTGACGGTGGAGGACCTGCAGGTTCAGGCGGAGTGCGTGTGCAGCGAGATACTGAAGCGCCGCGAAGCCAGCGTACCCTTGAGAAAGCAGGCCGTGCTCTTTCGCTCCTCGAGCCACAGCGACGTTCTCGAGGTCGAGCTCGGACGGCGTCAGATTCCCTTCGTGAAGTACGGCGGCCTGAAGTTCCTCGAGGCCGGTCACATCAAGGATCTGCTCGCGGTGCTGCGCTGGGCCGACAACCCGCGCAACAGCCTCGCGGCCTTCCGTACCCTGCAGCTCCTGCCGGGCATGGGGCCCGGCAACGCCCGGCGTGCGCTCGAGCATTTCGAGGCGAGCGGCTGCTCTTTCGGCTCATTGCAGAGCTTCGCCCTGCCGACCGGCCTCACGGCCCCGGACTGGCGCAGGCTGGTCGAGCTCCTGGTCGCAATCGGCGACCCGCAGCGCCCGTGGACGGGGCAGGTGCATCTCGCGCGCGAGTGGTATCGCCCGCACTTCGAGCGTCAGTACGAGCATTCACACACCCGCCTCGGCGATCTCGACCAGCTCGAGCTGCTTTCCAGCCAATATCCCTCGCGCGAGCGGTTCCTCACCGAGCTCACCCTCGACCCGCCGAACGCGACCGGCGATCTTGCGGGCCGGCCGGGGCTCGATGAGGATTATCTCGTCCTCTCCACCATCCACTCCGCGAAGGGCATGGAGTGGGACACCGTCTATCTTCTTAACGTGGTCGACGGCAGCTACCCCTCGGAGTTCTCCACCGGAAAGCCGGAGCTCATCGAGGAGGAGCGCCGGCTGCTCTACGTCGGCCTGACTCGCGCGCAGAACGAGCTCTTGCTGCTCGCTCCTCTGAAGTTCCACCTGACTAACCAACATCGCCTCGGCGATGCGCACGTTTATGGTGGCCGCAGTCGCTTCCTGACCGAGAAAGTGCTGAAGGCGCTCGAGGCGGTCACTTTCCACGGCTCGAGCGCCACCGGTGAGACCGCCCTCAAGCCGCAGAGCGAGGACGCCGCCGTCGACGTCGGCGCGCGTCTCAAGGAGATGTGGTAGCGCAGGGGAGCTCTAGTGCTCGGGCTTCACGAACTTCAGCGTGAACCGATCGCTCTCGCCGATGGCCTCGTACCTGGCGCGATCGATGTTCCCCAGCCGATACTCGGGCGGCAGCGCCCAGACGCCGCAGGGATAATTCTTGGTATCCCTCGGGTTGGCGTTGACCTCCGAGGTGGCGACCAGCCTGAACCCCGCCGACTCGATCAGCCGGATCGCATAGTCCTGCCGGACGTAGCCATTCTTCGCCCGCGGGTCCTGCGGCAGCGCCGGATCGCCGCGATTGTCCACCACCCCGAACACCCCGCCCGGGGCGAGCGCGCGATAGACGGTCACGAGCGCCTGCTGCGCATCCCCCAGGGACATCCATTCGTGCAGATCGCGGAAGCTCAGCACCATGTCCACCGAGCCCGGGGGTACCACATCGCGCCCGTCGAGCGGAAAGGTCACCACTTTCACCCGGCCGTAGAGATCCGGACGCGAGGCGAGCAAGCGTTGGTAGTTGGCGAGCCGCGCCTGGATGAAACGGCTCTTCGGGTCGGGCGAGATCACCCCTGCGTAGTATTGGCCTTGCGCACTGACCAGCGGCGCGATGATCTTCGTATACCAGCCCGACTCAGGCCATGACTGCAGGACCCGCGTCTGGGGGCGGATCCCGAAGAAAAGCAGGGTCTCCTTCGGGTGGCGATAGCGGTCGCGCGCGCGATCCGCCACCGTGCGCTGGCTGCCTGCCAGAACCCCATCGAGCGCACGGGCCGTCGTCTCTCGGCCGCTCGTCGTGACGCAGCCGGCGATCAGCGCCGTGCCGGCGAGCAGGCACGCCAGCACGAGGATCGGAGCCAGGTTTCTCAGCAGGCGCATGATGTGACTATTCTATCGAACCGAAAGCAGCCGATTGGCGGCCGTTTCCCGCAGCGCCGCGCCACCTGCCGCCGGCAAAAAAAACCCCGCCGTAGCGGGGTTGCCAAAAGCTGCGATGGACGCTGATTTCAGCGACGGAAGGGGCCGCCGCCCTGCCGCGCGCGCGGTGCGCGCTCCTGGGCTTCATTGACCCGCAATGCCCGACCGTTCATCTGAAAGCCGTTCAGGGCCTGGATGGCCCCCTGGGCCTCGCCTTGCGACATCTCGACGAAGCCGAAGCCGCGCGGCCTGCCGGTTTCGCGGTCGTTGATGAGCTTGACCGATTCCACCTTGCCGTGACGCTCGAACAGCGCTTTCACATCCTGCTCGGTGGCATTGAAGGGCAGATTGCCCACGTAGATCGTCGTCATCCGGAGGTCTCTCTTCGCAATGCGCACAGCGGCGAGCCGCACGAAGCGGTCGCATGTGCTGCGTGATCATGGATTAGGTGACGGGGAGGGGATTCGAACGAAACAGCGGAACTCAAAGCGTACTCATCCCTGGGGGATACCAACGCGACAGCATGCTACTCCCGGTTTTTGCGCTTGGCAAACACCCCCTGTAGCAATCCTGCAACAGGGTTGGCGAGCCCTATCCCTTGCTGTCCGATGGCGCTCGCGCGAGGGTGACGCCGTCCCCGGCCGGCTCCAGATAGGCGTATCCATCGAGCTCGCTCTCGTAGAAGCGCTTCAGCATCTGGCTTTCCGCGAGGGTCATGCGCCCGTCCCGGATGGCCCGCTCGCAGTCGCGCGCCAGAGCGGGGTAGAGCTCCGCCACGTCGTATTCCATGTACTCGAGTACCTTGTTGGCCGTATCGCCCTTCACGATTTCCTCGATCCACCAGCCCCCCTCGTCATGGAGCCGCACGTGCACCACGTGCGTATCGCCGAACAGGTTGTGCAGGTCCCCGAGGGTCTCCTGGTAAGCGCCCACCAGGAAGGCGGCCAGGTAATACTTTTCTCCCGGCTTGAGCTCATGCAGCTCGAGGGTGCGCTTCACGTCCCGCAGCGACACGAAATGATCGATCTTGCCGTCCGAGTCGCAGGTGATGTCCGCCAGCACCCCGGTCCGTGAGGGTCGCTCGTCCAGCCGGTGGATGGGCATGATCGGGAAGAGCTGATCGATCGCCCAGCTGTCGGGCAGGGACTGGAAAACCGAGAAATTGCAGAAGTAGGTATCCGAGAGGATCGACTCCAGGCCTTCGAGCTCCTCCGGCAGCCGCTCGAGCCGGCGGCAGCAGTCCCGCACCCGGGCACAGGTTGCCCAGAACAGCCGCTCTGCCAGCGCCCGAAATTCCAGCGACAGCAATCCCAGGTTGAACATCTGCAGCACCTGGTCGCGCGCGGTCAGGGCGTCGTGGTAGCACTCGACCAGCCGCCGCTCGCTGACGGAGCGGAAGGCCTCGAACAGGTCCCGCACCGGCTGCGGCAGCTCCTCGTCGCCCTCGTAGTCCTCATCCTCCCGGCCCGTCACCCGGAATTTGTCGAGAGCCGAGGAGCCGAGGGCATCGAACACCAGCACGCTGTGGTAGGCCGCGATGGCTCTGCCGGACTCACTGATGATCATCGGGTGCGGGATGTCGCGCGCGTCGCAGACGCTCGCGATCCGGTAGACCACGTCGCTCGCGTATTCGTTGAGCGTGTAGTTCATCGAGGAGGAGTAATTCGTACCGCTGCCGTCGTAATCGACGCCGAGCCCGCCGCCGACATCGATGTACTGCAGGCCCGCCCCCATGAGCTTCAGTTCCGCGTAGACGTGCGCCAGCTCGTTGATGGCGTCCTTCACCCGGCGGATATCCTGCAGCTGGCTGCCGGGGTGGCAGTGCACGAGCTGCAGGCAATCGAGCATTCCCCGCGCCTTCAGCGTCCCGAAGAGCTCCACGATCTCGGTGATGAAGAGGCCGAACTTCGACTTCTCGCCCGCCGACTCGCGCCAGCGGCCCGAGCCTTCGGTGAAGAGCTTCACGCGGACGCCGAGCCGCGGCCGCACCTGGTAACGCTCGGCGTGCTTGAGGATGAGCCCGAGCTCGTCGAAGTTCTCCACCACCGGGATGATGGTGCGCCCGAGCTTGGTGGCGAGCGTCACCGCCTCGATGTAGCTGTCGTCCTTGAAGCCGTTGCAGACGATGAGACGCTCGGGAGCGTTCTCGGTCATCGCCATCACGGCGAGGAGCTCCGGTTTGGAGCCGACCTCGAGTCCGAACCCGAACTCCTTGCCGTACCGGTAGACCTCTTCCACGACCAGACGCTGCTGGTTCACCTTGATCGGATAGACCGCGGTGTAGCGGCTCTTGTAATCGTTCTCGGCGATCGCCTGCGCGAACGCGGCGTGCAGATGTCTCAGGCGATGCGCCAGGATATCGGAGAAGCGCACCACTACGGGGGTGGTGAGATCGCGCGCCTCGAGACCCTCGACCACCTCGTAAAGGTCGATGTCGCGGCCGGGCTGTGCGTCGGGCCGGACCACCACGTGGCCGGCCGCATTGATGCCGAAGTAACCCTTGCCCCAGGCATTGACGTGATAGAGCTCCAGGGAATCCTCGACCCGCCAGGGCTGGGCGGGGTTGAATTTACGAGCGCCGTTGAGGGCGCTCTTCGGGTCTACTGCCACGTGCGAGGATCCGCTGCGGTTCTCATGGAGTTCACTCGGCGCGGAAGATAGCAAAACTAGGTGCCATGCGCGCGCGCTCTCGTCCATTGGCGGAAATCGTCGAGACGATTTCCGCGAGACCCTACGACTTTCGCCGCCGGCCAGGGAACGGCCCTGGCCGGCTATGCATTGCCAACCGATTGACGCGATTTTCGCGAGACCCTACGCATTTCACCGCGGCCCTCTGAGACCCGCCAACGCCAGCAGGCGGCCCTGGGCCGCTATTCAGTGTCGTTAGTGGCGATCGGCCGCTGCGGGTCCCTGATCCACTCGCTCCAGGAGCCGGCATAAAGGCGCGCGCCCTTCAGCCCCGCCACCTCCATCGCCAGCAGATCGTGGCATGCGGTCACGCCCGAGCCGCACATGAAGATCGCCTCATCCGGCGGCACGCCCTCGAGTGTCCGGGCGAAGCGCTCGCGCAGCGTGCCGCGATCGCGGAATCGTCCCGTGGTGTCCAAGTTCTCGGTGAAGGGGTGATTGCGCGCACCCGGGATGTGACCGGCGATCGTGTCGATCGTCTCGTTGCGGCCGGCGAACCGGTCGGCGCTGCGGGCGTCGACCAACACGTGCGCCGCGCCGGCGATCTGTCCCGCCGCGACGATGCGCTCGAGCTCGGTAGTGCTCACCACCATCGCCGGATCAGGCCGCGGCTCGAACTGCCGGGGGGTCCGCGCCGACTGCGCCACGTCCCGAGATTCGGCGATAGGTCGCGTGTCGAGCGGCAGCTTCTCCTGCTGCCAGGCGCTCATGCCCCCGTCGAGCACCGCGACGCGGGCGTGCCCGAGCCAGCGCAGCAGCCACCAGAGCCGCGCCGCGTAGGCTCCCGATCCCTGATCGTACGCAACGACCTGCACCTGCGCATCGACACCCCAGCGCCCGAGCCGCGCCGCGAGCTCGCTCACCTCCGGCAGCGGATGTCGGCCGGTGGCGGGGGAGGGTGGCCCGGAGAGGTCGCGATCGAGATGCGCATAGAGCGCGTGTGGAATGCGCGCAGCCGCGTAGGCCTCGCTACCCCACTGCGGGCGGGCGAGATCAAAGCGGCAATCGAAGATGGCGAGATCCGCATCTTCGAGCCGCGCCGCGAGCTGCCGCGGAGTCATGAGCGTGTCGGGCATAGGTCTAAGTCGCGCGTTTGGCTACAATTCAGACGATGGCGATCGACATCTACTGGGGTAGCGGCAGCCCGTACGCCTGGCGGGTGCTGCTCGCGCTCGAATACAAGCGCTTGCCCTACACGAGTCACCTGCTGCAATTCTCCAAGCAGGAGCACAAGTCGCCGCAGATGCTGCAGATGAATCCGCGGGGTCGTGTCCCGGTCCTCAAGGACGGCGAGTACGTCTGCTTCGAGTCGCTTGCCATACTTTACTACCTCGACCTCAAATATCCCGACCCGCCCATCTTCGGACGCAGTCCCGAGGAGGCCGGCACCATCATGCGGGTCATTTGCGAGTACCAAGCGTACATCGAGCCGCACCTCTCGCGGATCACCGACGCTGTGTTCACCAAGTCCGCCGACCTGCGCAGCGACGAGATCACGCGCGCGATGCACGCGGCCGCGAGCGAGGCGCGCACCATCGAGCGCCGTCTGTCCAAATCCGACTGGGTGGTGGGCGAGAGCTTCTCGGCGGTCGACATGGTGATCTTCCCCGGATTTCAGCTTCTGAAGCGCGCGCTCGAGCGGCCCGAGGCGCGCGAGCTGGCTTCGCGCTTCATGCCCGTGGAGGTGCATTATCCGGCAGTCGGCCGCTGGGTGGCGCGCATCGAGTCTCTCCCGGGTTATGAGCGGACGTATCCGCCGCATTGGATCTCAAAGCCGTCTGCGACGCTTTGAGCCTCTCGGTGCATCGAGCGAGAGGAGTGCACGGGTCATGCCTAGATTGGTAGGCTATGCGCACCATGACCGAGCACAAGATCCACGTAGAGTTTCCCGGCCGCATCCTCATCGTCGGCTTCGGCAGCATCGGACAGGGCGTGCTGCCCCTCATTCTCCGGCACATCGGCATTGCGCCCGAGCGCATCACCATCGTGACCGCGGAGGACAAGGGTAATGCGGAGGCGGTCAAGTACGGCATCCGCTTCGTCAAGGAGCGCCTGACGCGCGAGAACTACCGCAGGGTGCTCAACCCGCTCCTCGGACGCGGCGATTTTCTCCTCAACGTCTCCGTGGAAGTCTCCAGCATCGCTCTCATCAGACTCTGCTGGGAGAAGGGGGCCATGTACCTCGATACCTGCATCGAGCCCTGGCCCGGCGGCTATACCGACCCGACCGTTCCCGCCGGCCGGCGCACCAACTATGCGCTGCGCGAGGAAGCGCTGGCCCTGCGGCCGGGAAACGCGCGCGCGCCGACCGCGGTGCTCACGCACGGAGCCAACCCCGGTCTCGTGTCGCACTTCGTCAAGCAGGCGCTGCTCGAGATCGCCGCCGATACCCAGGTGGATGCGGGAAAACCCGCCTCGCGCGCCGATTGGGGCGAGCTCGCGCACCAGCTCGGCGTCAAGGTGATTCACGTCGCGGAGCGCGACACCCAGGTCTCGCGCGTGCCGAAGGAGCCCGGTGAATTCGTCAACACCTGGTCCATCGACGGTTTCGTGGGCGAGGGCTCCCAGCCGAGCGAGATGGGCTGGGGAACTCATGAGCGCAACTTCCCCCGCGACGGCAAGCGGCACGATTTCGGTTGCATGGCCGCCATCTACCTCATGCAGCCCGGCGCCGGGACTCGCGTGCGCACCTGGACACCGCGAGCAGGTCACTTTCACGGCTTCTGCATCACCCACGGCGAGTCGATCTCGATTGCCGACTACCTGACGGTCCGTGACGGAGCGCAGGTCGTCTACCGCCCGACGGTCCATTATGCCTATCACCCGTGCGATTCGGCCGTCATGTCGGTGCACGAGCTGGCCGGCCGCAACTACGTGCAGCAGGAGCGCCAGCGCATTCTGATGGATGACATCACGAGCGGCATCGACGAGCTCGGAGTGCTGCTCGCGGGACACAAGAAAAACGCCTACTGGTACGGGTCGCAGCTTTCGATCGATGAGGCGCGCAAGCTCGCCCCCTACAACAATGCGACCAGCCTTCAGGTCACGGTGGCGGTGCTCTCGGGCGTCATCTGGGCGATGGAGAACCCGAATTGCGGCATCGTCGAGCCCGACGAGATCGATTTTCGTCGCAATCTCGAGATCTGCATGCCTTACCTGGGGCCGGTGGTCGGCCGCTACACGGACTGGACGCCGCTGCACGAGCGCGAGCGGTTGTTTCCCGAGGATCTCGACAAAACCGATCCGTGGCAGTTCAAGAACGTTCGCGTCGCGTGGTAGGCGATGCGTAGTCGATCCCCACGATGACGAAGGTGCGGCTGCCGCCTGGCAGCTCCACCGTCACTTCATCATCGAGCGCCCGCCGCAGCAGCGCGCGTCCGAGCGGCGAGTCCATGCTGATATAGCCAGGCTCGCGGTCGAACTCATCGGGCCCCACGATGCGATAACGGCATTGCGCCCCGTCCTGCGATTCCAACGTCACCCAGGCGCCGAAGAACACCCTGTTCCGATCCGCAGGCGGTTGGTCGACGACCACCATGCCGTCGAGGCGCTTGCGCAGAAAACGCACGCGCCGATCGATCTCCCGCAGCCGCCGTTTACCATAAGTGTATTCGGCGTTCTCGGAGCGGTCCCCCTGAGCTGCCGCCTCCGCTACCGCCTGCGTCACTTTCGGACGCTCGAGTCGCCAGAGCTGCTCGAGCTCCTCCCGCAGCCGCAGCGCCCCATCGGGTGTGATGTATTGTGAAGCCGCCGGCGCGGGTGCCCGGAATCGTCCCATGGCGGCGATTTTGTCAAAACACCGGGGTTCTGTGGAACCGATCACGGACGGCGCGCGAGCGCCTAACTACGCTGTCGCCGTGGCTACCAAGTACTACACGCACTTCGTGACGGGCAGCCCTCGAGCGCCAGCCGCCATGGCCTCGAACGAGTGGAGCGGTGTAGTGGAGCTGCGGCATCCGCTGGAAAGCGGCGGCGGCACGCGCGAGCTTCGATCTCTGCTCGCACAGAGCTTCGATCTGGAATCGGACGAGATCAAGATTTTGCACTGGGCGCGTTTGCACTGAGAGTCGGTATCCCCTAGCGGACTTCCTTCCCTTCATCGAAAGTCCGCATTTCGAACCCCCGGTCCTCACGGTCCGGGGGTTTTTTTATGTCTTCAAAAAACGACAGGCGAGCGGGGCCGCAAGCGGAATGCCATAATCCTGCAACGATGAAGTCCTCCCCCGTCCGTGGCGTCGTGGCGGCCTGCCTGTGCGCGGCCGTCGGGGCGTGCGCACTGCTGCGCGCCCCCGTGCACCCCGTCGCGGCGGTGCCGAAGCAGGTACCGCAGGAGCCGCCCGCGCCGCTTCCCGTGCAAACTGAGCGGTTCGTGCTCGCGCCGGGGCAGGAGATGGTGGGCGCCGTGCAGATCGTCAAGATCGGCAAGGACGAGACGCTCAGCGACATCGGCAGGCGCTTCAACGTGGGTTTCGGCGAGATGACCCGCGCCAACCCCAACGTCGATCCCTGGTTGCCCAAGCCCGGTACACCGGTCGTCGTGCCGACGCAGTACATCCTGCCGGATGCCCCGCACGTCGGCATCGTCGTCAATCTCGCCGCGATGCGACTCTTCTATTTTCCTCCGCACAAGCGCGGCGAGCCGCAGGTCCTCATTACTCACCCTGTAGGCATCGGCCGTCGGGGTTGGAAAACGCCTCAGGGGATGACCCACGTGCTCTGGCACGAGAAGAACCCCGTCTGGCGCGTGCCGCCTTCGATCCTCGCCGAGCATCGCCAGGAGGGCGAGCCTTTGCCGCCCGTCGTGGGTCCCGGTCCCGACAATCCGCTCGGCGATTACGCCCTGCACCTCGGCTGGTCCGGCTACCTGATTCATGGGACCAACAAACCGGTGAGTGTCGGACTGCGCGTCAGTCACGGCTGCGTGCACCTGTTTCCCGAGGACATCGCGCAGATTTACCGGATGGTCCCCAACGGCACCGAGGTGCGCGTCGTCAACCAGCCGTATGTCTTCGGCTGGAATGACGGCAAGCTCTACCTGCAGTCGCCCGGACCTCTGCAGGATGACAAGCGTCCGTGGAAGACGGCGGCGCGCAGCCTCCTCGTCCGCACGCTCACTCGTGCCCAGCGCAAGGAGCTCAGGCGCCATCACGAAAAAATCGACTGGAGCCGCGTCGCGCAACTGGTCGATTCGCCGGCGGACGTGCCGGTGCCGGTCTCGGGCATGGAGGAAAGCGCCGGCGGCGAAGCGGGCGACGGTGTCGCGCAGGTGGTTGCGAGCGCGAGGCTGGTGCAAAACACTCTCCCCGCAGGCTCCACCTGGGACGGCAAGACGGATCTGCCGATGACGGATGCCGAATTCGACAAGATGTTCTCCGGCACCGCTCCGTCGCAGAAAGCGCCGGCCGCCGCCGGCACCGATGCCGGCCATGGCACGGCGGCCGCGGCTGCAGCGAGTCCCGCCGGCACGTAAGGATTCGCTCACCCAGCTGTGATAGAGTTCCCGCCACAAGAAGAACACGGCGGGGATTCAGGTTAGTGGTCGAACGCGCTGCGTCTGATCTCGAGCTCGCTCGAAGCCGCAGCGAGCCGATCATCGCGCGCCTGCCGACGGCCCTGGCAGCTTTCGTCGGCCGTACTCTGAAGGGGCCGGTCAACCGGCCGGTGACGGTCGCGAGCTTCGCGCAGTTTCAACAGGTATTCGGCGGCTTGTGGCAGCCCGCGACGCTTTCCTACGCCGTCGAGCAATTCTTCGATCACGGCGGCGGCCGCGCCATCATCGTGCGCGTCGCCAACGGCGCGCGGCCGCCCACCATCACGCTGCCCGCCGGCACCGGCACACTGCGCCTCATGGGCGTCAATCCCGGCTCGAGGGAGTTTCTGCGCGCCTCGGTGGACTACGACGGCATTCCCGAGGGCGACGCCGAGCGCTTCAACCTCGTCATCCAGCGAGTTCGCTCGGCGGCCTCCGAGCTCATCGAGGACCAGGAGATCTTCCGTCGAGTGACGCTGCGGCCGGACTCCGGGCGCTGCCTGGTCGATCTGCTGTTGCAATCCCGTCTGGCGCGCATCGTCGAACCTCTTCCGGCACACCGCCCCGACCGCTCCGCGCCCGGCCCGGGAGGCTCGGCCATCGGCTATGCCTTCTCCAATCCGGACGGCGATGATGGCGGGCCGCTGACCGACTACGACATCATCGGGTCGGCAGCGGCAGGCACCGGCCTATTCGCGCTCAGCGCGGTCGATGGCTTCAACTTCCTCTGCATCCCGCCGCTATCGCGCGAGCGCGACGTCGGTCTCAGTGCGCTTCTCGTCGCCGCGCGCTTCTGTCGTGAGCGCCACGCGATGCTGATCGTGGATCCGCCCTCGTCGTGGACGAGCGCGCGGGAGGCCCTCGAGGGCATGCGCACCTGGCCGTTTCGCAGCGACAGCGCGCTCATGTACTACCCCCGCGTGCAGGCGCTCGACAGACTGCGCGGGCGACTGGAGACCTTCGCCTCCTGCGGCGCGGTCGCCGGGATGCTGGCGCGCTCGGATGAGCTCTCCCCCCTCTGGTCGGCCGTCGATAGTGACGAGGCGGCTCTCAGGCCCGGCACGCGGCCGGCGGTGGCCGTCTCGGACGCCGACCGCCTGCGGCTTGCGCAGGCGGGAATCAACACATTGTCCGCGCCGCGCACGAACGGAGGGGCAGGCGCTGGCCGCCTCGCCCTGCGCACGCTGGCGGCGGGTGGCAGCGGATTCAGCGACTGGAAGTACCTCTCGGCCAGACGACTCGCGCTGTGGATCGCAGCGAGCGTCGAGCGCGGCACGCGCTGGGTGCTGCTCGAGCAGAACGTCCCGGCCACCTGGGCACGAGCGCGCTCACTGGTCGAGAGCTTTCTCGAAGTGTTGGCGGAGCAGGGCGCGTTCGCCGGTGCCGGTGCCGACGATCGCTACTTCGTCATCTGCGACGAGCGCGTCAACCGACCCGACACCATCGCCGAGGGACGGGTCAATCTGTTGTTCGGCTTTGCGAGCAGCCGGCCGGGCGAATTCGACAGCTGGCTGGTGAGCCATCATCCCGCGGCGAGCCGTGTGCGTGCCGTCAGCGTCAACCGGCAAGCGACTTCGCGCCAGCGCGTGGAGTGGGAGATCGAGACCACGATTTTGAAAAAGATGGACTACCCGATCGCCTACCCGGAGCCTCCGTCCAAAGAGGCCTGAGCAGGCCTCATTGGCCGCGCTCGGCTGCGCTGACTTCGGCCCGCGCGCTGTTCAAATGCAAGTGAGGGGGCAGCTCGGGGCCGCTCGCTGAGCCAACACGGGCACGATTCCTGCTCAGCTCGCGGTATGCCAATAATAAGCGTCCCGCGCGCCGCCCGGGGAGCCACCACCTGTGCCCGATTTCTGCTGCTCGCCGCCGGCCTGTCACTGCACGCGCAGGCCCAGCAGGCTGCCTCGCCCGCCTTCATCCAGGCGCAGCGCGCGGAAGCTCACGGTCAGTATGCCAGCGCGGAAGCGCTTTACGGCGAGGCCTACACCAGCGACCCTGCCAACACCCGAGCACTCTTCGGGCGCGCCCGCATGCGCTCCTGGCTCGGAAAATTCAACGAGGCGATCGAGGATTATCGCGCGGGCTTGCAGCGCGAGCCGCAGAACGCGGAGGCTCTGAGCGGCCTCGGCTGGACATACGCCTGGAGCCACCGGTTCGACATGGCCGTCGAGGTCTTCCAGCGCCTGGTGCGACTGCAGCCCTACGACCTCGACCCGCGCAAGGGGCTCGCCTACGTGGCGCTCTGGCGCGGCCATGCGGGCGAGGCGCGTAGCCAGTTCGAGGCGCTCGCCCGCCAGGACCCCGCCAACCCGGACTATGCGCTCGCCATCGGTCAGGCGGCTCTGCAGCAGGGCGATCTGGTCGCCGCTCAGGCGGCGTTCGAGAAGGCGCTGAGGCTCAACCCGGATCTCGGCGCGGCCCGCTCCGGCCTCGCGGCGGTGGCGCGGGCGCAGGTGCAGAGCAACCCCGCCGTGATGCTCCTCGGAGGGCGCAGCGCCGAGGGGGGTGAGAGCCACACGGGGCTGCGATTCGCGCAGCTGTCGCTGCAGCTGAACCATGACCTGCGCCTCTGGGTCACCGACGACCGCGGGCTCGGCATTGATCTCTTCACCCCCGACCGCCGCCTGCTCAATGCACAAACGATCACCGCCGGCGGGTTCTATAACTACACGCCGCATCTTGCGGTGCAGTTCGATGCAGGCGAGCGGCAATTGCCGGGAGAGAACGACCCGGTCATCGACGGCGAGCAAGTCTTCTTTCTCGGCGACAACGTGCCCAAAGTCGGCTTCTGGTGGACCCATACACCGGCCAACTCGCAGTGGATCGCCTACGGCAGCTTCTACCACCGACTCAACGACCGGTTCTCCCTGGAGCCGACGGTGTATTACGCCTCCGACGGCACCTACCACGAGACCCGCGGCGCCGTGCTGGCGACCTACACCACCCCGCAGCTCGCGCAGTTCGGGCTGGGTCTCGCGCTCGGCAGCAAGCAGTCCGCCCAGGGAAATTTGAGCGTCACGCGCGTGTACACCAACATTTCCGTTCCCATCGGCTCGCGCTTCACCTTCCTGCTGTATGCGTGGCGGGAAGTCACCCAGGGCCTGCCCGGGGAGACGGTCGTGGCGGCGGGCTTCCAGGCCTATCTCTGATCGACCATGCCGGGGGAACCTGCTACCGCGCTGTCGCGCAGGATCGAGGTGGCGACGGCGGTCAACGAGCCGGCGCAGCGCGCGCAGAGCGCGCCGGCCGCGCTGCGAGTCGCCAATTGGCGCCCGAAGCCCTACTTCTACTTCACCGTCCTGGCACTTTGGGCGCTCGCCGTGGTCTGGTTCCACCCGCAGCTTGCGACCCTGCCGTCCCTTGGCAAGAGCCTCTGGTCCAAGGGCGCGCTCTGGTTCTTCGTCCTCTTCATCGACATCGCCTGGGGCTATGCCGCCTACAACGTCGGTGTGATCGTCTTCGGTGCGTGGTATGCGCATCGCTCGCGCAGGATGCCGCGAGAGCCATCGACGGTAGGCCCGACGATCGGCGACCGCCCCCCGGTGGCACTCCTCTATACCACGTGCAATGACTTCGTCGAGCGCTCGGCGCGCTCCTGCATCGAGCAGGATTATCCGGATCACCGGGTGTACATCCTCGATGACGGCACGGACCCCGACTGCCGCGCGCGGATCGATCGGTTCGCGGCCGCGCACCCGCGCCGCGTTCGCGTGATCAGACGACCCGACCGCAGGGCGTACAAAGCGGGCAACCTCAACCATGCCATCGCGAACGTGGCTCGGGAGCCGCTCTTTGCCCTGGTCGACGCCGATGAGATCCTGCCGCCCCATTTCCTCGAGTCGCTCGTACCGCGGCTTCTCTCGCAGCCCGACTGCGGCTTCGTGCAGGCCACCCACCGCTGCAATCCGCACACGATGAGCTCGCTCGCCCGGGATGTCGGTCCGGGCGTGGACAGTCACTGGCGCTGGTATCACCCGCTGCGCAACGACTACGGCTTCGTCATGCTGCTCGGCCACGGCGCCCTCGTGAGGCGTGAGACCTGGTGCGATGCGGGCGGCTTTCCGGAGCTGGTGAGCGAGGACCTCGCGTTCGCGCTGCGCGCGCGCGAGGCCGGCTGGCGAGGGCGCTTCGCCGAGGACGTGGTCTGCTACGAGGAATTCCCGCAGGACGTGCGCGCCTTCCGCATCCGCCACATGAAATGGACGCGCGGCACCTGCGAGTTCCTGCTGCGGGAGACCGGACGGCTGCTGCGCTCGCGGCGCATCACGTGGGTCGAGAAGCTCGACATCCTCCTACCGACGCTGAACCTGCCGTTGTCGTTCCTGTTCTTCCTGTTCGTGCTCGATGCCAATCTCGTGCTGACCAGTCTCTACGGCAACGTCGCGACCATGACCTGGGTCATTGCCGGCAAGCCCTGGCTGGTGCCCGTGCTGCGCCTCAACCCGGCGTTTCAGGTTCTCAATCGCCGCGACCTCTACGTCGTCACCCTCATCGCGCTCATCTCGCCGGTCCTCTGCTTCGTCATCGACATGGCACGTCAGCCGCGGCGTCTGTGGTCGTTCCTTGCCCGCAGCACCGCGCTCTACGGCGCGTTGGGGCCGTTGTCCTCGATCGGCGTGGTGCTCTTCGCGCTGACCCGGCGCGCCGTTTTCCACGTGACCGCGGACCGGGTCCGCCTGCGGGCCCCGAGAGGTGGCCTCGCAGGCCGCCTGCGTCGCTCCCTTCTGGAGTTCGCGCGGCGCAGCCACCCCGATGATCCTCTGGTGCAAGGCATTGAGGTCGTCTGCGGGGCCGTTCTGGTCTCGCTCGCCTGCGCCACCGTGCAACTACCCTTCCTCGGCCTCGCCCTGGGCTATCTCATGCTGCCCGTTCTACACCACGCTCGCTGGGACTGGCTGCCGGTGCAGGCCGCCATCCAGCTGCCGCTCGCCCTCATCATCATCGGTGTGGCGCTCGGCAGCCTGTCGCTGATGGGCATCCAGACGGTCTTCTTCGGCTACGGGTTTCATTTCTAGCGCTGGCGCACGGCGCCGATTGTATGATTCGCCCGATGAGCCCGGGCGAAGCCAGTCCTGCAGCCGATCCGAGCGCGGCAGCCACCGCGGAGGCGGTCGTGGCCGGCCGGCACGTGGTCTTCTCCCACGGCAAGGAAAGTGGGCCCTGGGGGCGGAAGATCTCCGCGCTCGCCGAGGTGGCGCGCAGCGAAGGCTACGAGGCGCACTCGGTCGACTATAGCGGTCTCGATGACCCGCGACAGCGGGTCGCCCGGCTGGTCGATTTCTGCAAGGAGCTGGCGGGTGATCTGGTGCTCGTCGGGTCGAGCCTCGGTGGATACGTCGCGGTAGCGTCCGCATCGCTCCTGCACGCTCGTGGCGTTTTCCTGATGACGCCCGCGCTCTACTTGCCGGGGCTGCCGGAGCTGCGGCAGGGGGCCCTCGATTGTCCCGCGACGGTGGTACACGGATGGCGCGATGATGTCGTTCCGTTCGAGCACAGCGTGCGCTTCTCACAAGCCCATCGTGCCGCGCTTCACCTGCTCGAAAGCGACCACCAGCTGCACAATCAGATCCGCGTCATCCAGTATCTCTTCGAGTACTTTCTGATTGCGCTCGATCTTCCGGCGCTGGCTTTCGAGTAGCTGATGTCCGAAAAACGGCCGTAGGCCAGTTTTTCCGGTTGACCCGAGGGGCGGAATGAACTGGCTGTTGCATCGCGTGCTCGCGCTGTGGGTGCGATACCGGGTCCTGCCCGAGGATGTTGCCGCCCGGATGCAGAGCCGCTCGGCCGCCGCCTGCTACGTGCTGGAGCGGCGCAGTCTCACCGATCTTGCCATCCTGCAGCGCGCCTGCGTGCAGTTGAAGCTCCCCCGCCCGCGCAAGCGTCTGCTCGAGGGATCCCCGGACCTGCGCTCGTATTTCTACCTCAGCCGCCCGCGCGGCTTCTGGGACGAGCGGCTCGACCGGCGACCGCCGCCGCAGCTCGAGCAGATGCTGGCGGCATTGGACGCCAATCCGCAGCTGGACATCGACCTCGTGCCCGTGGCGGTGTATTGGGGTCGGGCGCCGCAGCGCGAACGCTCGTGGATCCGCCTGCTGTTGGTGGAGAACTGGGCGCTCACCAGCCGCGCGCGCAAGTTCCTGCAGGTACTCTTCAACGGCCGCAACACGCTCGTCGAGCTCGAGGAGCCGATCTCGCTGCGCAGCCTCCTCGGCGAGGAGACCGGGGTGGCGGTTCGCGGGCGCCGAGTCGCGCGCTACTTGCGCGCTCTTTATGCCCAGCAACGGGCGGCGCGCATCGGCCCGGATCTGTCTCACCGGCGCACCGTCGTCACTCGCGTGCTGCGCACCCGCGCCGTGCGCGCCGAGGTGGCCCAGGAAGCGCGCGATAAGGCGATCACGCGCCGCGCGGCGATGCTGCAGGCACGGCGGTATGCGGAGGAGATCGCCGCGAACTACTCGCACGCGTTCGTCCGCTTCCTCGAGCGCCTGCTCACCTGGCTGTGGAATCGACTCTACGACGGGGTTGCGGTCGCGCACCTGGAGACGCTCGAGCGCGCCGCGCAGGGCCACGAGATCGTCTATGTCCCCTGCCACCGCAGTCACATGGACTACCTGCTGCTCTCCTACGTCATTTACGTCAACGGTCACCCGGTGCCGCACATCGCGGCCGGCATCAATCTCAACCTGCCGATCGTCGGGCGGCTGCTGCGCATGGGCGGCGCCTTCTTCATCCGCCGCAAGTTTCGCGGCAACGGGCTCTACACCGTCGTTTTCATGAACTACCTCGCCGCCATCATGGAGCGCGGCCACTCGATCGAGTACTTCATCGAAGGCGGCCGCAGCCGCACCGGCCGTCTGCTGCAGCCGAAGACCGGCATGCTCTCGATGACGGTGCGCAGCTTCCTGCGCGACCCGGCGCGGCCGGTCATTTTCCTGCCGGTGTACTTCGGCTACGAGCGCATCGTCGAAGGCGCCACTTACGTGGGCGAGCTCTCCGGCAAACCGAAGGAGAAGGAGAGCGTGCTCGGACTCCTGCGCTCATTGCGCAAGCTCCGGGAGCGCTTCGGACGGGTGCACGTCAATCTCGGCGAGCCGATCGCCCTCGAGCAGGTTCTCGAGCGCTACGACAGCGACTGGCGGAGCCGGGCTTTCGAGGATGAGATCCGCGCCCCATGGATCGCCGCGGCCGTCGAGACGCTCGCCGGGCAGATCATGCGCAACATCAACGCGGCCGCTGCGGTGACTCCGATCAACCTGCTCGCCATCATCCTGCTCGCGATGCCGCGGCAGGCTCTCCCCGCAGCCGATCTCGAGCGCCAGATCGAGCTCTATCGGGCGTTGCTGCGCGGCTCACCCTACGGCGATCGCATCACCATCACCGACCTGAGCGGCGCCGGGATCATCGCCTACGGCGAAGCTATGAAGGTGGTGCAACGGCAGAAGCACGCGCTCGGCGACATCGTGCGCATGAGCGATGAGAGCGCGGTGCTCGCCACCTACTTCCGCAACAACGTACTGCACCTCTTCGCCATGCCCTCTCTCCTGGCCTGCGTCTTTTCCAGCAATGCGGAAGTGCGGCACGAGGACATCCAGCGGCTCGCCTGGCGCATCTATCCCTACATCGCCGCCGAGCTCTTCCTTCCATGGACCGAGGAGGAGCTGCCTGCGGTCGTCGACCGCGTGCTCGATTGTCTGCAGGACCACGGCCTCATCGAGATCGACGCCGCGCGCACCCTCTGCCGGCGCCCGCCTCCCTCCTCCAGCGAGGCGATGCAGCTCTCCGTGCTCGCGCAGGCCACCATCCAGACGATCGAGCGCTACTACCTCGTCATTGCGCAGCTCGTCGCCGCCGGCAGCGGCGAGATCACGCAATCCGTGCTCGAGGAGCGCTGTCAGCTCAATGCCCAGCGCATCGCCATGCTCTATGGCCTCAACTCCCCGGAGTTCTTCGACCGCTCGCTGTTCGAGAACTTCATCGACCTGCTGCGCCGTCGTGGCGTGATCCGCTTAAGCTCCGGCGGCAGGCTCGAATTCGACGACGTGCTGTTGCGCGTCGCGGCCGATGCGCAATTCGTGCTGAGCGAGCAGATCCGTCACTCCGTCATGCGGTTCGCGCTGGATTCGACCGGGGTCGCCCGCGCCTGATCGTGTTGGCACGCTCAGTCTTCCCAGCGCATCCTGCTCCGCAGCCGCTTGGTCGTCTGTCGCCGGGTTTTCCCCTCCAGCCGCCGCTCCTTCGAGGCGCGCGTGGGCTGTGTGGCGCGGCGCACCTTGGGCACCACCATGGCCCTCGCCACGAGCTCGGTGAGACGCTGCAGTGCCTCGCGCCGATTGGCCTCCTGCGTGCGCTGGTTGCGCGCGATGATGACGAGCGCCCCCTCCGCCGTGACCCGCCGCCCGGCGAGCGATCGGAGCCGGGCCTTCACCGCCGGCTCGAGCGCGCGCGTGCCGGCGAGATCGAATCGGAGCTGCACGGCCGTCGCCACTTTGTTGACGTTCTGGCCGCCGGGGCCTGAAGCACGGACAAAGGACCAGGAGAGGTCGTTGTCCGGAAGCGAGATGCCGCCTGTTCGCACTTCAGGCGTTGAGGTCCGGGATGAGCTCGCTTTCGAGCCGGGTGATCTGATCCTTGAGCATGAGCTTGCGCTTCTTCAGCCGCTTCAGCTGCAGCTCATCGATGCGCGCGTCGAGCGCCAGACGCATGATCACCTCGTCGAGGTCCCGATGCTCGATGCGAAGCTGGCGCAGCTTCTCCATGTTGCGGAAGAGCTCGCGGTCGACGTTGTCTTCGATTTCCGCCATGGAGGTGCGGGTCTCAGAGCGGAGGCCAAGCCAGCCGCCGATCATCATACGCCTGCACGCCCGGGAGGGGCTTGAAAAGCCGTTTTCGCATGCCATTTAGATCGTGGTGCCGCTTTTCGAGTCAAGGCCGGCGCCACCCGTGGTCAACCCCCTCGGCGGGGGCCTCCCTGAGGCTTGCGGCGGGAGTGCCCCGACCGCCGCTGGCGGTCCGCATGGCTCCCATGGCCGCCGGAATGTCCCGCCGAATGCCCGGGCCGCCGCTCGCCGGCGCGCGGGCGGCGCCGATGCCGTGGCGCCGGTTCCCCTTCGGCCAGTCCCGCGGCCAGCATCTCCGGGGCGATCGGCGCGGATGGGACCTTGTGGCCGATGTAGCCCTCGATGTCCGGCAGCGACACCGCGAACTCCTCGCAGGCGAAACTGATGGCATCACCCTCGGCGCCGGCGCGCGCCGTGCGTCCGATGCGATGGACGTAGTCGGCGGCATCCTGCGGCAGGTCGAAATTGAACACGTGAGTCACATCCGGAATGTGCAGGCCGCGCGAGGCGACATCCGTGGCGATCAGCACCGCCAGATCGCCGTTGTGGAAGTCGCGCAGAAAGCGCAGCCGCTTGGCCTGCGGCACATCGCCCGAGAGCGCCTGCGCATGAAAGCCGTTGGCCTTGAGCACGCTCTCGAGCCGCTCCGCCATGCGCTTGGTATTGACGAAGATCATGGTGCGCCGGGCCTCGCTCTGGCGCAGCAGTCCCACGAGCAGCGGAACCTTCTCCTCCATCGAGGGGTAGTACATGATCTGGCGAACCTGATCGACCGTCATCTTGTCGGGCTCGATGCGCACCAGCTCGGGGTTGTTCATGTGCTCGTAGGCAAGCTCCAGCACCCGGTACGAGAGCGTTGCCGAGAACAGCATCGATTGGCGCCGCTGCGGCGGCGGCAGCCGGCGCAGAATGTAGCGGATGTCGGCGATGAAACCGAGATCGAACATGCGGTCGGCCTCATCGAGCACCAGCACCTGCACGTGTTTCAGATCGAACACGTGCTGTTTGTAGTAGTCGATCAGGCGTCCGGGCGTGCCGATGAGCACATCGATGCCCTCGGCCAGCTGGCGCCGCTGCTTCTCGTAGTCGATGCCGCCGTACACCACCGCGTGCGCGAGGCCCGTGTGTCGGCCGAGCATTTCCGCATCCCGGTGGATCTGCACCGCGAGCTCGCGGGTCGGGGCGACGATGAGCGCGCGGATCGATGTGCGGCTGCGGCTCGACGGCGCCGGGTGCGTGAGTAGCGTGTGATACAGGGCTACCAGGAACGCGGCAGTCTTTCCCGTGCCGGTCTGCGCCTGGCCGGCGACGTCGTGGCCGGCGAGCGCGATCGGCAGCGTCTGCGCCTGGATCGGCGTGCAGTGAGCGAAACCGGCGTCGCGAACGCCCTGCAGGACCGGCGGGGCGAGGCCGAGGCTGTCGAAGGTCGGAGAGTGTGGATCAGTCATCAAGAAAGGCTTATATTGTTGCACCAATGGGTCGGTGGGCCTTGCAAAATCGGCCCGGAAGCGCTACAAAGCGTATCAAGACGGCGGGCCAACGGCCCCCACCTGCCGGCTCTGGTTTCTTCCCAGCAGGCTTTCCTAATAGGCTCAAGCTCGATACTCATTTCACGAGTTAGTGTAACCGTTTGACGGGCGCTTCTGGCACGGACTTTCCCGGTCCCCCGCCCGTCCTGCAATCAAATCCTTCGCAAGACGAAGAAGACAACTCTTTCGCACTCTGCATCCGACGGAGGTTGAACCGCGTGAGCAATCCGCACATCGTGCATACCAGTGATGCCACCTTTTCCCAGGACGTCCTCAAGTCCGACAAGCCCGTGCTCCTCGATTTCTGGGCGGAGTGGTGCGGTCCCTGCAAGATGATCGCGCCGATCCTGGATGAAATCGCGAGCGAATACCAGGATCGACTGAAGATCGCTAAGCTCAACATCGACGAGAATCCGCATACCCCGCCGAAGTACGGCATCCGCGGCATTCCCACGCTCATCCTCTTCAAGAACGGCACGGTCGAGGCCCAGAAGGTCGGGGCCTTGTCCAAATCGCAGCTGGCGGCGTTCCTGGAGAGCAACCTGGACGCCGCCGCAGGTGCGCGGGCACAGAAATGAGAGGCTATCTCGGCAATCAGGGTCGCAACCGGCCCAAGGGTCCGCGCCACGGCAATCGTGACCGCGACGGCAACCGCGACGGCAATCGCGCCAACGGCAACGGCGGCGGCCGCCCCGATGACCTGATGCACGAGGCGGAGGTCTTCGATCACGACGACTCCGAGATCATCAGTCCCGCGGAGCTCATCCAGTCGCGGGCCTCGATGAACCTCACGGAGCTCAAGGCCAAGCCCATCCACGAGCTGGTGAAGGTCGCAGAGTCCATGGGGCTCGAGAGCCTCGCCCGCTCGCGCAAGCAGGACATCATCTTCTCCATCCTCAAGGCGCACGCGCGCAACGGGGAGAACATCTACGGCGACGGCGTGCTCGAGATCCTGCAGGACGGCTTCGGTTTCCTGCGCTCCGCCGACGGCTCGTACCTCGCCGGCCCGGACGATATCTATGTCAGCCCGAGCCAGATCCGCCGTTTCAACCTGCGCACCGGCGACACCCTCTCCGGGCTCATCCGCCCGCCGAAGGACGGCGAGCGTTACTTCGCGCTGCTCAAGGTCGGCGAGATCAACTTCGACTCCCCCGACAGCTCGCGCACCAAGGTTCTGTTCGAGAACCTGACGCCGTTTCACCCCACCAAGCGATTGAAGCTCGAGCGCGGCAACGGCTCCACCGAGGATCTGACCGCGCGTACCATCGATCTCGTCGCGCCGATCGGCAAGGGCCAGCGCGGCCTCATCGTCTCACCGCCCAAGGCCGGCAAGACGATGCTGCTGCAGAACATCGCCACGGCCATCACCGCCAATCATCCCGAGGTCTACCTCATCGTGCTGCTCATCGACGAGCGGCCGGAGGAAGTCACCGAGATGCAGCGCACCGTCAAGGGCGAGGTCGTCTCCAGCACTTTCGATGAGCCCGCGGCCCGTCACGTGCAGGTCGCCGAGATGGTGATCGAGAAGGCGAAGCGCCTGGTCGAGCACAAGAAGGACGTGGTCATCCTGCTCGACTCGATCACCCGCCTCGCGCGCGCCTACAACACCGTCGTGCCCTCATCGGGCAAGGTGCTCACCGGCGGCGTCGATGCCAACGCGCTGCAGCGGCCGAAGCGCTTCTTCGGCGCGGCGCGCAACATCGAGGAGGGCGGCAGTCTCACCATCCTCGCCACCGCGCTCATCGATACCGGCTCGAAGATGGACGACGTGATCTACGAGGAGTTCAAGGGCACCGGCAACAGCGAGATCCATCTCGACCGGCGCATCTCCGAGAAGCGCGTGTTCCCGGCGGTGAACATCAACCGCTCCGGCACCCGCAAGGAAGAGCTCATCACCGATCAGGGAGAGCTCGCCAAGATGTGGATCCTGCGCAAGCTCCTGCATCCCATGGACGAGCTCGCCGCCATCGAGTTCCTGCTCGACAAGATGAAGGACACGAAGTCGAACAGCGAGTTTTTCGAGGCGATGAAGCGCTAGACAGACAGGCAGGCAGGGTCCTGCCTGTGGGGTGCATACCCGGTCATTTGAGCGCTGCGGCGAGGAGCATGCGCGCCTTCTCCCAATCCCGCCGCACGGTCCTTTCCGTCACCCCAAGCGCGGCCGCGACCTCCTCCTGCGACAGCCCGGCGAAGTACCGCATCTCGACCACGCGCACGACTCGGGCATCGACTGCGGCGAGCTCCTCGAGCGCTTCGTGGACGCGGATGATCTCGTCTTCTCCGCTCGCTACGTGGTTTGACACCGAGGTGCTCAGGGTGAGGCAATGGGCGCCACCGCCGCGCCGCGCGGTCAGACGAGCGCGGACGAGATCGACGATCACGGAGCGCATCGCCCGACTCGCATAGGCGAGGTAGCCCGCCCGGTCCTGCGCCCGGATGCTTTCCGCGCGGGCGAGGCGCAGATAGACCTCATTCACCAATTCGGTCGTCTCGAGAACGGCGTTCCGCCGGCTGCGGGAAAGCCGGCGGCGCGCGAGCACCCGCAGGTCCGCATACAGCAGCGCGAACGCGCGCTCAGCTGCCTCGCGATCACCTTGCTGGGCACGGCGGATGAGTAAGGTCACTTCGCTCATCGGCGTCGGGCCGTCCAATGGAGCCATGGCCTGCGATTGTCGGCTCGGGGATTGTCTCTGTGAAGGGAGTCGTCCGCATCCGGCCGTATAGTAGAATCCCGATTCTTCCGGTACGGGGGCGATCCCGCGATCTTCGTGAGCAGGTCAGATCGTGACTGGGGGGCGCTGAGCCGACTGCTCGATACCGCCCTTTCTCTGCCTGCAGCCGAGCGCGCAGCTTGGCTCCAACGCCTCGATGCCGAACGGGAGCCTCTGAAGGGGCTTCTCGAAGAACTCCTCGCCCGGAGCGATCTCGCCGAGAGTGGCGGATTTCTCGCCTCGTTGCCGAAGCTCGACTCGAATCCCCAGCTTTCGGCCAACCCCGGCCCGGTACATCCCGAGGCCGCGCCAGGCCAACTCATCGGAGCCTATCGCCTCGAGCGGATGCTCGGGACCGGCGGGATGGGTTCCGTCTGGCTCGCAGAGCGCAGCGACGGTCTGCTCAAACGCAAGGTCGCTCTCAAGCTGCCGCATGTTGCGCGGGAGACGGCCGGGTTGGCGGAGCGCATGCACCGCGAGCGCAACATCCTGGCCACGCTGCAGCATCCCAACATCGCGCGACTCTATGACGCCGGAGTTGCCAGTGACGGTCGTCCGTACCTGGCCCTGGAATTCGTCGCGGGCGATCCGATCGATCGGTACTGCGCCGTTCACGGGCTCGGCAGGCGCGAATGCATCGCGCTCTTCGTGCAGGTAGCGCGCGCGGTCGCTTACGCCCACGCGCACCTCGTCATCCATCGCGATCTCAAGCCATCGAACATCCTCGTTGACAACGACGGCGTCGTTCATCTGCTCGACTTTGGCATTGCGACACTGCTCGATCCGCGCAGTGGCACGGGCGAGCGCCCCGACAGTGGCCTCACCCGGCAGCTCGGCGTCGCGCTCACCCCTCAATATGCCTCGCCGGAGCAGATCCGCGGTGAGCCGGTGAGCACCGCCTCGGATGTCTATTCTCTCGGGCTCGTGCTCTACCAGCTGCTCGCGGGCCAGCGTCCCTATCAGCTCGAGGGCGCCGATCAGCTGGCTCTCTCGCGTGCCATCGAGACGATGGCGATCCCCCCGCCGAGCTCGATGGCCAAGGACCGGGCCGGCCGGAAAGCCCTGCAAGGTGACCTGGATACCATCGTGCTCAAGGCGCTGCGCAAGGCGCCTGCCGAGCGCTATGCGACGGTCGGCGAGCTCGCGGACGATCTCGAGCGGTACTTGCAGGGCGAGCCGGTACGGGCGCGTCCCGCCGGTGCGTGGTATCGAGCTCGCAAATTCGTCGGCCGCAACAAGATCGCCGTGGCGGGCGCCGCCGGCGTGGTGGGCGCGCTGGTGCTCGGACTCGCGGCCGTCAGCTGGGACGCGCACCGCATCGCCCTCGAGCGCGACATCGCTCGCAATTCGGCGGCTCGCGAGGAGGCGATCCGCTATTACCTGACGAGCATGTTCCGCTCCTCGGTCGAGGCGAGCCGGCGGGGCTCCGAGGCGACGACGGCGAAGGCGATGCTCGATCTCAGCGCCCAACGCGTACTGCGCGAGTACCGCAACGACCCCTACCTCGCCGGCAAGGTCGTCGAGACGCTGTCGGACCTCTACGGCGCGCTCGAGGACGTCGATGGCCAGAAGCCGCTGCTCGAGCGATTCCTGGCGCAGGCGGGGACGACAGGCGACCCGGAGGCGGTGGCCGATGCGCGTCAGAAGCTCGCCAACATCGAGCTGCTGCGCGGCAATACGCCCCGAGCGGCTGAGCTTCTCGCGCTGGCCCAGCCGTTCTGGGCGCGCGATCCCCGCCGCTATCGCGAGGAGCGCCTGGAGGGTCTCGCCATCCGGGCGCGGGTGCAGCGCGCGCAGGGCGACCTCGAGGGTTCCGTGCGCACCAGCGAGGAGGCGATCCGCGAGCGGCTCGCGCTCTTCGGTCTGCGCAACCGCGAGACCGCCGTGCTCTACAACTCGCTCGGGATCACCCTGAGCCAGCTCAATCGCGTACCGGAGGCGCTCGAGGCCTACAACCAGGCGCTGGCAATCTACGCGGCGCTCGGCCAGTCCGACGAGCTCGACGCGCTGATCATGCTCGGCAATACAGGCACGCTCGCGGCACGTTACGGCCAACTCGCGCGAGCCGAGCAGCTGCTCGGGACAGCCGTCGCGAAGGAACGCGCGACTTCCGGAGACTCCGCAGCCCTCGGTGCCGCCATGGGCTACTACGGGTGGGTGATGAGCGCCTACGGCCACTACGAGCAGGCGGTAGCGACCCTCCGCCAGGCGGCCGCGCTCGCCGAGCGCTTCACAGGGGCGGATAGCCCCCTCTCCATCCGCGATCGCGGATTTCTGGCGGAGGCGCTCTGGGATGCCGGACGGCGTGGCGATGCCGAGACGCTCTTGCAGCAGACCCTCGGGGTCACGGCGCGCAAATACGGTAGCGCCGATCTGCTCACGCTCGATCTGGCGGTGGCGCGAGCTCGGTTTGCCGAGTCCGCGGGTCGCGCCCGCGACGCGCAAGCGCAAGTCACGCAACTGATTCCGGCACTGCGCGGGCTGGGAGCACCGGCTGCTCCGGCGCTCGCGCAGGCATTGCTCATCGAAGGCGAGGCTCTGCTGGCGCAGTCGCGAGTCGCCGCCGCGATCCCGCCGCTCACCGAGGCCGTTCAGCTTCGGGAACGGCTGCTCTGGGGGCGAAGCTGGGAGCTGGCGGTCGCGCGTGCCGGTCTCGGTCAGGCGCTGCTGGAGGAACACGATCCTCGGGGACGAGCGCTGCTCCGGCAGGCCCTCGACACGCTGCGAGAGCAGCTCGGACCCCAACACCCGCAAACGCTCAGGGCCCAGAGCGCGCTCAGCGCCGCCAGCATCTGATCTCAAGACGCGCTGTCCGGTCTGGCCGCGCATTCCCGTCTCTTCTTCTGCAAACGCCATCGGAGAACGGGGATGAGCGCGATCGTAACGCCCTCGCCGCAGCAGCGAGAGGCTCGATTCCTTCCGGGCAGCGGGCATTCGCAGACCTGTCGGCAGCTCGCTGGGGCACTGGCTGTCGCGATCTGCGCGCTGCTCGCTGGCTGCGGGAGTCGGCAGCAGGGTCACCGGCAGACCTCTTCCGCCGCCGCGCGGCCGCCCATGGCGCAGTCGGACAGCGCCGAGTTCGACTACGACGATCCCTGCTCACTGCTGACCTCTGCGGAAGTCGAGGCGGCGCTCGGCGCCCGGCTTGGAACCCCCCCGTACCGCGGCTCCGGCATCACTCCGGATCCCGGGGGGAGCGACTGCATCTACGAGACGGCGAATTTCCAGAACGTCACGCTGAGTGTGACCTTCTCGGGGGGCCAGCAGGCGTACCACATCGGCGATTTCCTCGGCGGCATGATCAAGGGCAGCAATGGCGTGATGGCCGACAAGGCGAAGAAGGCCATCGTGTCCGAGGACGGCTCGGAGATCGCAGGGGAGTGGGATGAGGCCAAGCTGACTCCTTTCAACTGCTGCATCTTCAATGCCCTGCTTGCGGATCGGATGATCACCATCGATTTCACCGGCTCGACCATGACGTTGAAGCAGGCAGCGAGCCTGGTGGATGCGGCTTTCAAGCGTCTCGGTAAGCCACTGTCACTGGACGGGGGAGCGAACGCGGCTGCGGCCAAGGCCTTCCTTGCGACCCGGCCGCAACCGAAAGACCCTTGCAGCGTGCTCACGCAGGCCGAGGTCGAGGCCATCGTGGGCAAGCTGGCCGCAGCGCCGAAGGCACAGAGCGACATCTGCTCCTACGAGCTGCCGCAGCGGCCGGGCTATCCACCTCGCATCTACGATCTGGAATTCTTCTGGTCTGGCGGCAACGACCGGTTCAGGTCGGACCTGCATACCGCAGGGATCGCCGGAGCGGCACTCGGCGGGATGACCATCCAAACGCAAACAGAGGTGCGGGTTTCAAGTCCGGCCGGTGGACCGGCCAAGCAAACCAAAGAGGTGACGGAAACCGTTTCCGTGGATGAGGCCTCGAGAAGGATGACCGGTGAGACCTTCTCGCAGGCCACTCATCTGACGGGCGAGCAGGACGCGGCAGTCCCGGGCCCCTGGGAACGGATAGCGACCATCGGCCCCGGATTCGAGGCTGTCAGGAAGGACGTGTTGGTGAAGACCAGTCTGTACGGGGTTGACAAGGGCCGCGCGCGAGCGCTGCTGGCGGCGGCGATGACAAAATTCTAGATCTCGAAGGCGTGGCCCTACGCGGGCCCATTATTGGGAGCAAGAGTGATGAACAAGCGATGGCTTATCCTGGGTCTCGCCTCCATGGGGGCAGCCGCCGCGCAGGCGGGAACCGTCGTGCACACCGAGTGGCGCTCGCTGCCGGACGGCAAATCCCGGCCGCACACCGTCATCTACGCGCAGGACGGAGAGTTCCGCATGGATTCGCTGGACGAGGACGGCCACGTGCAGGACTTCGTGCTGGTGCGCGATGGCAACATCTGGCAGGTGGACGTGACCAAGCGCACGTTCTACCTCTTCGACAAGACAGCGCTCGAAAACCAGCAGACATCGATGCAGGGGCAGTGGCAGTCCATGCTGCAGCGGCTTCCGCCGGAGCAGCGTGCCGCGATGCAGGCGCGCATGCAGGGTTTCATGCAGCACGCACAGCACTCCGACATGTCCCTCACCGACACCGGGCACTCGGACCGGGTGGGATCCTGGACCTGCGAGGTGTGGCGGCTAAAGCTCAACGGCAGGCCTACAAGCGAGGTCTGCATCGCCGCGCGCGGTGAGCTCACCGGCGGCGATGAGCTCGTGGAATCCGTCCATCAGGCGGCGAATATCGCAGCCGACGTTCTGGGATCGCTTCCCGCCGCACGGGTGGCCCAAGAGCGCATGGCAATGTACGGCAAGAGCGATGGTTTCCCCGTACGCACTCGCCACCTCGATGGCAGCACGCCCGATGACGAGGAGACCGTCTCCTCGATCAAGACCCAGCGCCTGCCGGCCGACACGTTCGCGATCCCGAAGGGCTTCACCCAGACGACGCTGGGCGCGGCAGGTGAGTGACAGGAAATCATGCCGCAGCGGCAGGCGCGGCAGCCCTTGCGCCCGCTGCGGTGCTCTCGCGACGTTGACGGTGCTACTCCTGTGCGGTTGCAGCCGGCATGCCGCCGAGGGGGCGGGATCGGCGCAGACCACGGGGGCGGGCGGCGCTACGGTATCTGCTCAGCCGGGCGGGCCGCGGGGCGCCACCGTAGCCATCGCCGGTACGCTCTTCAATGGCAGCGACCCCGAGCAGATCCGTGCTTATCTTCAGACGGTGAAGGAGATCACGCCGGCCAAGTTCGACGTGCAGTGGAGCCCCGATACGGTGGCGGTGAGCAAGGAGGAGGCCATGCGTTCGCTCCTCGGTGTCAGTCGCGACGGCAGCACGTTCCGCTTCGCGCGTGCCGAGCCGGTGGTGGCCCGCATCAAACCGGGCAGCATCCTCTGGATCTACGACCTCGCGGTCAGCCATGTGGATCGCATCGAGGCCGCCGGCGATATCGTGGTGGTGCACACCTCGCCCGCGAGCCTGACGCAGGCGTTCACCCGCGCCGACATCGAGTTCGACGCCACGCCCAACCTGCCGGACCTCTATGCGGGTTTCCGCCCCCATCGCGCGCCCACCGCATCGGCGGCGATCGCCCGCGCGCCGGGGGTGATGCCGGCGCTCTGGCGCGGCGGGGACGAAGCCGCGCTGGTGCGCGTGGCGGATGAGCCGCCACCGCCGGACTCGACGCCCCCGGATCAGGGCGATGAGCCGGACGGCGACTACGGGGAGACGCGGCCGCTCGGGCACGCGGTGAGCGGTGAGCTCAAGGGATTCGAATACTCCGTTGCCTACACCACGAGTGCGGATGACGTGTCGCTGATGCTGGAGGCGCGCAAGAAGGAGGACGACGACCCCGCCAACGAGAGCGAGAAGAAGATCGAGGAAAGCGAGAAGGAGGCGGCGAAGGTGCAGGCCGAACTGCAGAAGCAGCTTCACGAGCTCGCCGAGCTCAAAGGCAAGCGGTTGACGGATGAGGCGTCGCTGAACGATCTCGAGTCGGAGTACGAGCGGCAGATGGCGCAGCAGAAGGGCAACGCGCGCGCGCAGCAGAATCTGACCCAACAGTACCAGCGAAGCCGCGGCCAGCTGCAGGATCAGATCAATGCGCTCGACAAGGTGCGCGACTCCGTCAGCGAGATCAAAGCGCAGGACGAGGAGCGGCTGAAGAAGCTGGCCGAGGCGGGCGAGAAGCTCAAATCGCTGTTCGAGATCGTCTCCGATAATCTCGACTTCAGGTTCCGGATTCGTGCGGACGTGGACAGCTTCTCGGTCGCCGGGGCACTCAAGGTCGTCGACGGCGACATGGATAGCGCCTCGGCGCAGTTCAAGAATCTCAAAGGCCGCATTCATCTCGATTACGTCGCGCGCATGGGCGAGGCCGGCAACGGCGTGGTGAAGGTGCCGGTGGTGGGATTGCCCTACGTGTTCAACATTCCCTTTCCCATCGGCGGCTTCCCGCTGGTGATCCAGCTGGGCACGGATTTCAGCGCCACGGTCTTCCTCGCCGGACATCACGCCACCCAGCAGTTCTCCGGTACGTACGAATTCTCAGGCTCCGAGGGCTTCAAGGCGACCCGTTCCGGCGCGCAGGATGAGGCCAGCATCAGCGGCGATGAGCCCGAGGTCGGGACCGCCGAGGCTCAGAGCCCGGGCGTCTCGGGTCTGGTGCTCGCCATCCAGGCGCCGCGCGTCGGCGTCGGCGTGGGTGTGTTCGGCGCCTCCTCGGTCGCCTACGTCGACGTCGTGAACGTGGTCACGATGACGAACGCGGCCTCGGTGTCGACCGGGCTGATGCTGACGCCCCCCTGCAGGCGCACCACGTACTCCGCCGTCGGCAGCGTCGGCATCGACACGCACGTGATGCCGCTGCCCATCCCCTTCGTGGAGGACGCGGTGAGCAAGAAGCTCACGACGCGCAAGCAGGTGTTCGAGCACCACCGTGAAATTCTCTATCCACCGGTCAAGGGCTGCGAGGTCTAGTCATGATCGAGAACCGACTGAGCACCAATGCGCTCCTGCAGGCTGCCTCCGCGGCCGCCCAGGCGCCACGGCCCCCGGCCGGCGGCGCAGCGCTCGCGCGGCATCTGCTCCATTGGGTGCTGGCGCTCGCTGGCTCCGCGGCGCTCTTCGTGGGCTACGAGCACCTGAAAGTAAACGGACAGGCGATGCCGGCCTACGCCTGTCTGGCCGGCGCGGGGCTGTTGGCGCTGAATCCGCTGAAGGGGTTGGTGCACCGGGTATTCAGCATCGAGCGGGGCGTGATGCACTTGGCTCACGTCGTCGGCGGGCTCGGTCTGATCGCTTTGCCGGCGACCGGGGTGGTCTCGGGCGCACCGATGCTGACACATGCGGCACTCGCACCGTTCGCCATCATGGGCGCGGCGCAGGCGGTCATGCATCAGAACCATCCCCGCAACGCCGCCCAGGCGGCGGCGCTGCGCAACTTCGCCAGCAGCCTGCCGGAGGTCGAGCAGTTCACTCGCAGCGGCGATTTCACCTCGCCCGCGAATGTCGCGCGCGCCGTCCGGGTGCTCACCGACCTCCTGTCCAAGGCACAGGTGCTCGGCGAGACCGAGCTGCAGTCCGACCCTGGATTCCAGTCGGCGCTCAAGCAGGTGGGGGTGCGCACGGGGTTGAGCCTCGGCCTCGATGCCATCAGTCACTCCATCGATGTGATGGCGCGCAGTCCGGCCGCCGCTTCCGCGGCGCCGGCGCTGCGGGCCCGCCTGGCGCACGTCCGCCGTTCGATCGCTCAGCGCGCGCGCGATGGCGGAGGGTGAGGGGAATAACATGCGGGGCGTTGCGACGTGGCTGCGCATTGGCGCCGCAGCGGCCCTTGCAGTGGTGTCTTTCTGCACCGGCGCGGATGCGGCCAGCGCGGACGTCGCATCCATCCTGCCGGTGAAGGGGCTGGTGCTCTCCAGCACCGTGCGCGCTACCTATGTGGTGGCCGCCGGGGGTGGCGCCCGATCCTACTCCGGCATGGACGTCGAGGAGTGGGACTCGGTGGCGGATGCCGGCAGCGATGCGGTCGATTATCGGATCCGCGTCAGCGCCCCGGCGAACGCGAGCGCCAACTCCGACCTGGGCCGCTTCGTGCTGCACCGCCGCGTGCGCCGGGAGGACATCGCGCAGGCGACGCGGATCAACCTCTTTTACTCGTCACAGGACCCGGAGATGTTCGCCGGTCAGACCTTCATGGAAACCTCCGTGAAGGCGCTGGGGCGGCTCAAGTCGGGCGCGGACGTTCCCTACGTGATCGGGGTCATCACCGGTGAGGATCCGTTGGGTGGCATCGGGGCCTTGATCCGGCAGGTCGGCGCTCAGTCCGTCAACGGCAAATCGGGAGCCACGCCACTGGCGGGCTTCATGTCTCTCTTCTCAGCTGCGGGAGCTCATACCTACTACCGCGGCAACCTGCGGCGGGTGGAGACGGCGCCGGTGATGCTGCGGGTGCTGCTGGACGGCGCCCCCGTCGACCTGCCGACTCTCCACGCCCAGGGGACGGTCGTCAATGGCGATAAAGTCCTGCAGCTACAGTTCTGGTGGCTCGACAGCCCGAGATGGCCGCTCGCCTTGAAGTGGACGTTGGCGGCCGGCGGTCATGTGGCGAGCCAGCAGATCACGAAGATCGACCTGCCGTCGGCAGCCGCCGCAAGCGGCGCGATGGCCGATGAGCTGCGCCGATCGTGTCGCCTCGAGCTCTCGGGGATCTACTTCAACACCGGCAGCGCCCTTCTGTTGCCGGAGTCGCAGCCGGCACTGCTGCAGATCGCGCTGTTGGTGCGGCAATCCAAAGTGCCGGTGCTCGAGGTCCAGGGGCACACCGACAACATCGGCAGCGCGCAGTTCAACCAGGAGCTGTCGCAGCAGCGGGCCGAGGCGGTACGTCAGGCACTGGTGTCGCAGTTCGGGATCCCACCCGGGAAACTGACCTCCAAGGGATTTGGCTTCACGCGACCCGTGGATACCAACGCGACCGTGGAGGGCCGCGCACACAACCGCCGCGTGGAATTGGCATGCGCGCCGGCGCGCTGACCCTGATTGCGCGCGCTGCGCGTCGGTCTCGGCGGTTTCGCTTACGCGGTTCCTACCAGCCCGCCGAGCACCTCGGTGTGGCTGGCGTGCTCTCGCCAGCTGCTGAGCGCTTGCGCGAGACGCGCCGGCGAGACCATCGCGTCCTCCAACAGCTCGAAGTACTCATTGCGCGCGAGCATCGTCGCCGCGACGGAGGCGCAATACTCGCTCTCGAGCCAGGACGCGAAACGGTCCGATGCATGAGTCATGGTCATTGTCAGTGCCTCTCCCGTCTTTCCGGTCCCGGACGGGATCATGCAATGACCGTACCAGCGAGAGGATCGCGCGCCTCGAGCTGCGATCGGCAGCCTCCAAAAGACTGATTCAGCGGCCACCCTGCGCTTGCTCGCCACTCGAGCAGGACGCTCGCCGGTCAGCGCTCCGGGCTGTCCAACGGCGAAATAGCGCGGGCAGCGCAACGCCAATTTACAAATGCCGCGCGATGGCCCGATAGCCGATGTCGCGGCGGTAGATCGCCCCGGGCCAGCGCACGGCATCGGTCAGGGCATAGGCGGCGCGCTGCGCCTCGGCCACGGTTGCGCCCACGGCGGTGGCGCAGAGCACCCGACCGCCGCTCACGAGCACCTGATCACCGCTGAGGCGCGTGCCGGCGTGGAAGACCTTGCCCGGAAGCTTCGCGGCACGATCGAGTCCGGGAACGGCGTCCCCCAATCGCGGAGCATCCGGGTATCCGGCCGCCGCCAGGACTACGCCCAGCGCTGCGCGCGAGTCCCAGGTGGCTCGGACCTGGTCGAGTCGGCCGTCCAGGGCCGCTTCGCAGAGCACCGTCAGGTCCGATTGCAGACGCAGCAGAATCGGCTGCGTTTCCGGATCTCCGAAGCGGCAGTTGAATTCCAGAACCTTGGGCGTGCCATCGCGTCCGATCATGATTCCGGCGTACAGAAATCCGGTGTAGGGCATTCCCTCCGACGCCAGGCCGCGGATCGTCGGCTCGATCACCTCGCTCATGATGCGCGCGTGAATGGCCGGCGTGACCACGGGTGCCGGCGAGTACGCGCCCATTCCCCCGGTGTTAGGTCCGCGATCGCCGTCCTCGAGCCGCTTGTGATCCTGCGAGGTCGCAAGCGGCAGCACGTGCAAGCCATCCGCCATGACGATGAAGCTTGCTTCCTCGCCTTCGAGGAACTCCTCGATCACCACCTCGCGCCCGGCCTCGCCGAAGCGGCCGGCCAGCATGGCTTGCGCGATTTCGACCGCCTCGGCGGCCGATTCGGCGATCACCACGCCCTTGCCCGATGCCAGACCGCTCGCCTTGATCACGATCGGCGTGCGCTGTTGCCTCACCAGCTCGGGATCGAAGCTTTCCCGGGTGACGGTGATCGAAGCCGCAGTGGGAATCCGGTGGCGGCGCAGGAATTCCTTGGCGAACGCCTTCGAGCCTTCGAGCCGCGCCGGCGCCTGGCGAGGTCCGAAGCAGCGCAGCCGGTTGCGCTCGAAGGCATCGACGATGCCGGCGACCAGCGGGGCTTCCGGGCCGATGATGGTGAGGTCGACATGCTCGCTGTGCGCAAGCTCGACCAGACCTTCGATGTCGGTCGCCGGCAACGCGACGTTGCGCACCTTGGGCTCGCGCGCAGTGCCGGCATTGCCCGGCGCCACCAGCACCTCGCTGACACGAGGCGAGGCGGCGCACTTCCAGGCAAGCGCGTGCTCGCGGCCACCGGAGCCGACGATGAGAACCTTCATCAATGTCGGAAATGGCGCACGCCGGTGAGCGCCATCGCCATCCCGTGCTCGTCGGCGGCGGCAATGACCTCGGCGTCCCGCTTGGAGCCGCCCGGCTGAATGACCGCGAGAATGCCGTATCCCGCGGCGACGTCCATGTTGTCGCGGAAGGGGGAGTAGGCGTCGGAGGCCATTACGGCACCCGCGACTGCCAGCTTCTCGTCGGCCGCCTTCTGCGCCGCGAGCCGGATCGAGTAGACGCGGCTCATCTGCCCCGCCCCGATACCCACCGTCGCGCCGTCCCGGGCCATGACGATGGCGTTCGACTTCACGAACTTGCACACCCGCCAGGCGAAAAGCAGATCGGCAATCTCCTGCTCCGAGGGCTTGCGCCGGGTGACCACGGCGAGATCCGCCGCGCTCACCTGGGCCTCATCGCGCGTCTGCAAGAGTAGTCCGCCGGTGATGCTGCGATACTCGAGCTCACCGGTCGCCGCGCGGCTGAGATCGCCGACGGCGAGCACGCGCACATTGGGCTTGCCCGCGAGCGTCCTCAGCGCATCCGCCGTGACGGCGGACGCGGCCAGCACCTCGACGAACTGGCGCTCGAGGATGAGCGCGGCGAGCGCGGCGTCGAGCTCGCGGTTGAGCGCGATGATGCCGCCGAAGGCGGAGGTTGGATCGGTGCGATGCGCCCGATCGTAGGCTTCGCGCGCCGAGGCTGCCACCGCCACCCCGCAGGGGTTGGCGTGCTTCACGATGACGCAGGCGGGCTCCGCGAATTGCCGCACGCACTCGATCGCCGTATCCGCATCGGCAATGTTGTTGAACGAGAGGTCCTTGCCCTGCAGCAGCCGCGCCGTGGCCACACTCGGCTCCCTGGCCATCGGCTTGCGATAGAGAGCCGCCTGCTGGTGCGGATTCTCGCCGTAGCGCAGGTCCTGCACCTTGTCGAAGACGAGCGGCAGAATCGAGGGAAAGCGCTCCGCAGCGGTGCCGCCTCCGTCGGCGCCAGTCGCGAGATAACTTGCGACCATGGTGTCGTAGCGCGCCGTATGCGCGAACACCTTGGCGGCGAGGCGCGCGCGAGTCGCCGCCGTCGTGCAGCCCTCGCGCGCTACGAGCTCGGCCATGAGCGCGGGGTAGTCGGCCGGGTCGACGGTGACGGCGACCGATTCGTGGTTCTTCGCTGCCGCGCGCAGCATGGCCGGGCCGCCGATATCGATGTTCTCGATGGCCTCGGCGTAGCGGCAGTTGGGCCGCGAGACCGTCTCGGCGAAGGGATAGAGATTGACCACCAGCAGATCGATGGGCTGGATCCCGTGCAGCGCCATCACCGCATCGTCGATGCCGCGCCGGCCCAGAAGACCGCCGTGGATCTTCGGATGCAGCGTCTTCACGCGCCCATCCATGATCTCCGGGAACCCCGTGTAGCTCGACACCTCGCGCACGTGCAGGCCGCTCTCCGCGAGCAGTCGGGCCGTGCCTCCCGTGGAGAGGAGCTCGACGTTACGCGCCGCCAGCGCGCGTGCGAGCTCCACCAGGCCGCTCTTGTCGGAGACCGAGAGCAACGCCCGCCGCACGGGCAGCGTGTTCGCGCTCAATGGGCGAGGCCGAGCTGCTTGAGCTTCTTGCGCAGAGTGGCGCGATTGATGCCGAGAATTCCGGCGGCCCGGCTCTGGTTGCCCTCCGCATAGTCGAGCACCACGCGAAAGAGCGGCTCCTCGACCTCACGCAGCACCAGCTCGTAGAGATCCGCGGGACGTGAGCCGTTCAAGCTCGTGAAGTAATCACTGAGCGCGCGCTCGGCGTGGCTGCGTAACGGCAGCAGGGGCCGTTGCGGCAGCGGATCATTCAGTGTGCGCCCGTTGAATCTGGCGCCAGAGGCGTCCCGCTGCCGACCCCTCTTGCTCTCTGTCATGGTGGCCTCTCCTGGGAGCGCGCGATCATATCACCGCTCAAGGTCCGTGCGCGCACGCTACGGCGCGAGTCTCGCCGAGACTCGGCTGGGCCGCGCTTTGCGCGCCGGCAATCGGCAGGCATGCATCGATCTCGAAGCCGACCGCTTGCGGCCCCGGATCCACGAACACCATGGTCGCATCCACGCGGCTGCCGGCGGCGAGCAGCGAGCCCGGCGCCACCGACGAGGGCAGATAGTCGCGGGGCGGCACGTCGCGCGCGGCAATGCGATTGCCGAATCTGTCCTGCAGCGTCACTCTGAGCAGCGGCAGCGGCTGTGGACGGCTGGCCCCATTCTTGACGCTTGCGTGCACGACGATCTCCCCGGGCGTGGCGCCACCGACCGAGGCGCCGAGCTGACGCACGTCGTAGGCGCGGATGTTCCAGCGTGGAGCAAGCTTCACGTCGAACGCGGAATAGATGGCGCGCAACGGGCCGCTGAGCGCGGGCTTCGCCGCCAACTCGTCACGATGGTGGTTGATGATCTGAAGCGCGAGCACGAGCACCAGCGCCCCGGCCCCGAGCCTCCAGGCAAGACTCGCGCGTGAGCGCGCCGTCACGAGCTCGAAAGGCTCCTCGCTTTGCTCCGGCGCGATGTTGGTCGGCGGGCTGGCGTCGGCGGCGGCACCGTCGGATGCAGGCTGCGCGCGCAGCTCCACCCGCTCCGACGATGCCGAGGGGGCTGCGGAGGATGGCGTGAGCCCGGCGGGCGGCGAGTGCCGTGGCGGCGGCGCGGGAGGCTTCGGCTCGGGCTCGGGCTGTGATTCGGGCTCGGGCTGTGATTCGGGCTCGGCCTGTGATTCGGGCTCGGCCTGTGATTCGGGCTCGCTCGGCTGCGTCTCGTGCTCGGTGTCCTCCTGCGGCGCGGCCGGAGGGCGCGTCGCCGTCACGAGAATGCTCGCATCGAGCTCGATTTCGATTTCGCCAGTGTCCTCAGCCGCGAAGCTCGCAGAGGGCGCCTCGGGCTGTGAAGCCACATCCGCATCGGCAGCGGCAGCGGCCTGCGGCGGCGGTGGTGCGGCGCCCGGTCGCTCTTCCGAGAGTCGCGCCAGCGCATTGAAGACGTTGAGACAGCGACCGCAGCGGACGTAACCCTGCGCAATGCGCAGATCCGCCGCGGTGACCACCAGGGTCAGAGCGCATTTGGGGCAGACCGTGAACATTCAGTCGCGCGGACGGCCGTTGCGCCGTCCCCAAAGACAGACCCAACTCTCGCGAACTCCGTGGGCGCGCATATCAAACCACGCGTCATAGGCGTGTGTCACCTCGCGCACATCGGCCTCCAGGAGCCCCGAGAGCACCAGTGTGCCGCCGGGCCGGAGGATCTCGGCGAAGCTTGCTGAGAGCTCGATGAGCGGCCCGGCGAGGATGTTCGCAAGCAGCAGGTCCGCTCTTCGCGGAATCGCCTCGATCGAGCTGCAGAGGCGCACCTGAGCGGAGAGTCCATTCGTCGCCGCATTGTCGCCTGTGGCGATCAGCGCCTGAGGATCGATGTCGAAACAGCTCGCCGATCGGGCGCCGAGCCGCAAGGCCGCCAGCGCCAACAAGCCCGAGCCGCAACCAAAGTCGACGATATCACTGCCTTCGGGCGGGTGCGCATCGAGCCACTCGAGACACAACGCCGTGGTCGGGTGAGTGCCGGTGCCGAACGCCAGCCCCGGATCCATTCGCACCACTGCTGCCGCCGGCTCATCGACCTGCTCGTGCTGCGGACAGACCCAGAGCCGCCTGCCGAAGCGCATCGCATGGAAATCGCGCAGCCACTCGCGCTCCCAGGCGCGATCGGCCACCTCCCGCGCGTGTAGCCGGGCCGCATCGATCCCGAGCGCGCGGCTCAAGGCGAGCACGGTGGCATCGCCATCCGTATCCGCCGCGAAGAGGGCGTTGATCCGCGCGGCCGGCCACAGCCGAAATTCGCCCGGCGCCGGCTCGAGCACCGGCGAGCTGTCGCGGTCGTCCGCATCGACGAAGGTGACGGCGCTTGCGCCACAGGCAAAGCACGCCGCCTCGGCGTCCGCCGCCGATAGACCGTCGAGATCGCAGCTCACCTCGAGGAAGCATTTCCCGCCGCGCTCGCTCGCGCGACCACGGATCTCAGGGCCTTGGCGAGCCACCATTACCTCAGCCCGAGGCGCCTCTCCAGGTAGTGGATGTCGGTGCCGCCTTTCTGGAACGCGCCGTGATTGCAGATCTCCTGGTGCAGCGGCACGTTGGTCTTGATCCCTTCGATCACCATCTCCGCCAGGGCATTTTTCATGCGCGCGATGGCGGTCTCGCGCGTATCGCCGAGGGCAATGATCTTGCCGATGAGCGAGTCGTAGTTGGGCGGCACGTGGTATCCGGAGTAGATGTGACTGTCGACGCGGATGCCGGGTCCGCCGGGCGCATGCCAGAGACGGATCGGACCCGGCGAGGGCATGAAGGTCTTGGCGTCCTCGGCGTTGATGCGGCACTCGATCGCGTGGCCACGGATCTGAATGTCGCTCTGCACGTAAGGCAGGCGCTCACCGGCGGCGATGAGAAGCTGCGACTTGACCAGATCGATTCCCGTGATGAGCTCGGTGACCGGGTGCTCGACCTGGATGCGCGTATTCATCTCGATGAAGTAGAACTCGCCGTCCTGATAGAGGAACTCCAGCGTGCCGGCGCTGCGGTAGCCGACGGCGCGGCAGGCCTCGACGCAGCGCTCGCCCATGATCCGTCGCTGCCGGGCGGTGATGCCGGGCGCGGGCGCCTCCTCCAACACCTTCTGGTGGCGGCGCTGCATGGAGCAGTCGCGCTCGCCCAGGTGAATCACGTTGCCGTGGCTGTCGGCCAGCACCTGAAACTCGATGTGCCGCGGCCGCTCCAGAAACTTCTCCATGTACACCTGATCGTTGCCGAAGGCCGCGCGCGCCTCCGCGCGCGTGATGCCGATGGAATTGAGGAGCGAGGCCTCGCTGTGCACCACGCGCATGCCGCGTCCGCCGCCCCCGCCCGAGGCTTTGATGATCACCGGATAGCCGATGTCGCGGCCGATGCGCAGGTTCTCCTCGGGATCCTCCCCCAACGGTCCGTCCGAGCCCGGCACGCACGGCACCCCATGGCTCTTCATCACCCGGATCGCCGACACCTTGTCGCCCATGGTGCGGATGGTCTCCGCCCGCGGCCCCACGTAGACGAAACCGCTGTTCTCGACGCGCTCGGCGAAATCGGCGTTCTCGGAGAGAAATCCATAGCCGGGATGAATCGCCACCGAGTCGGTGACTTCGGCGGCGCTGATGATCGCCGGCATGTTCAGATAGCTCGCCGCCGAGGGCGGCGGCCCGATGCAGACCGATTCGTCCGCAAGCAGCACGTGCTTCAGGCTGTAGTCGGCAGTGGAATGCACCGCGACGGTCTTGATACCGAGCTCGCGGCAGGCGCGCAGGATGCGCAGAGCAATCTCGCCGCGGTTGGCGATGACGACCTTCTCGAGCATGGCCGCTTATTCGACTACGAAGAGGGGTTGGCCGAACTCGACCGGATCGCCATTGCGAGCCATGATGGAGGTAATCCGGCCCGCCCGGTCGGCCTCGATCTGATTCATCATCTTCATTGCCTCGATGATGCAGAGCACCTGGCCGACTTTCACCTCATCGCCGATCTCCACGAAGGCCTTGGCGCCGGGCGAGGAGCTGGCGTAGAAGGTGCCCACCATCGGCGCCGTGATCACATGCTCGTTGGGTTTCGGCTTGACCGGGGTTTCGCCCGCGCCGGCGCCCTGACCGCCCGCCTCGGACGGCGGCGCGAGCGGCATCGGTGCGGTGCGGGCGGGCTCCGCCCAGGCCTGTGGCGGCAGTGAATGCATGACCGCGCCGTGCACGCGGCTGATCCGCACCGCCTCCTCGCCCTCCTTGATCTCGATTTCCGCGATGCCGGACTCCTCCAGCAGCTCGATGAGTTTTTTGATTTTTCGAATGTCCATGCCGGGAATGCTCCCCCTGGGTCTGTTGGTTGAGTTGGCGTCGCGGGTCAGGACGGGCCGGCCGGGCCGGGTTGGGCTCGCAGCGCGCCGCCGCCGATCTGCCGGCAGGCCGCGCGCACCGCGAGCTCGTATCCGAAGGCGCCGAAGCCCGCAATCACTCCAACGGCGATGTCGGAGAAATAAGATTTGCGCCTGAATTCCTCGCGTGCCTGCGGGTTCGAGAGATGCACCTCGATCAGCGGCAGCCGCACCGCGAGCACCGCATCGCGCAGGGCGATGCTGGTGTGCGTGAATGCGCCTGGGTTGAAGATCAGAAACGCGACGTTCTCGGCAGAAGCCCGCTGAATGCGCGCGATGAGCTCATGTTCGGCGTTGCTCTGAAAGCAGAGCATCTCATGGCCTTGTTCGCGGGCGATCTCTGCCGCCCGCCGTTCGATGGCTTCCAGCGTCTCCGCGCCGTAGATCTGCGGCTCCCGATTGCCGAGCAGATTCAGGTTCGGGCCGTTCAGCAACAGCAGACGGGTCATCGGGCTGGGGTTCCGCAAGCGATCGGGGGCGACGTGCGGGGAAATTTACCCCAATTACAAGGAACCGAGGGGTTTTTGTTGCGAATGCCGCGAAACTCGCGGGCTACGGCTCACAGCCTCGGGCTCAAGTGGGTCTGGGCGCGCGCGACCCCCAGCTCGGCAATGCCATCGGCGATCTCTCGCCGTGCGGTCGGCAGGTCGATGTGGCCTTGGTCGAGCTCCTGGACGCGCTCCAGGATGAGCTGCGCCTGGTCGGCGCGCAGGACTCCGACCTTTACGGCCACGATCTCACCCCGCTGATCCACGAAGACCGAGAAGGGGAACACCGCCTGCATGCCAAGGTCATGGATGAGCTTGAGCCCAGGCTGCTCCCCGATGAGCAAAGGATACGGAATGGCCGCCCGCCGGGCGTACTCGAGCACCGCGGGCCGCGAGTCGACTGCAATCCCGATGACCTGGAGCCCGTCCCGGGCGCGCTCGCGGCTCAGGCGCTCAAGGAGTGGGGTCTCTTCCCGGCAGGGGCCGCACCAGGTCGCCCAGAAATTGACGAGCAGAGCCTGGCCCTTCCAGTCCGACAGCCGGCGCATGACGCCCGAGCGGTCCGCAAAGGCGAGGTCCGGAAGGGTGTCGGGAATGGCTTGGGTGGCGGGTGTGCCGGCGCTCGCGAGCGGCGGGGCCGCTGCTGCCGGCATGGGCGGGCCGAGCGGTGCGTCGAGCCTCGCGAGCCAGCCGTAAGCGAAGAAGCCTCCGAGGCCCGCCGCGACGATCACCGCCGCAGCGGGGAGCGCCCGGGTCACCAAGGTGCGCATCGCCAGGTCAGGAGGAAGGCTGCGAACTGAAGGCCGCGTGCACCGCCGCCGCAAATTGCGGGCCGTCCAGATAGCCGACCACGCGGTGGCTCGCGCGCTCCTGCCCGTTGCGACCATAGAAGGCGATCGTCGGCGGGCCGATGACGCTCAGGCGTTTGAGCAGCGCCTTGTCGTCCTCGTCGTTGGCCGTCACGTCCGCCCGCAGCAGCACGACGCCGGAGAGCGCCTGGCGAACCGCGGGATCGAGGAACGTCGTCGCCTCCATCTCTTTGCACGAGGTGCACCAGGCAGCGGTGAAGTCGATCATGATCGGGCGGCCCTCGCGCGTTGCCCGCGCCAACGCCCCGTTCAGGTCGGACACGCTGCGGATGGGGGCGAAAACCAAGGGCTGCCGCACCGCCGCCCAGGCGGGAATCGGCTCGAGCGGATCGGTGCCGCCCAGCGCGGCGCCCGTGAGGAGCGCCATTGCATATGCTCCCGCGGCGAGTCCCGCAACGCGCACCGGCCATGCGCGCGAGCTCGAGCGCCGACCCCTGGCCATCCAGAGGACCACGGCGAGCGTGGCGGCGGGCACGGCCCAAAGGGCGAGCGCAATCCGGGCCGGCAGGAACCGGGCGAGCATCCACACGGCAACCCCCAGCATCACGGCCGCGAAGAGCTTCTTCACCGTGTCCATCCAGGCGCCCGATTTCGGCAGCAGGCGCCCCGCGGAGGCGCCCACGACGAGCAGCGGTGTGCCCATGCCCATGCTCATCGCGAAAAGCGCGGCCGCCCCGCGAGCGACCTCACCGGTCTGGCTGATGACCGCCAGCGCTCCGACGAGCGCCGGTCCCACGCACGTCGTCACGAGCAGCGCCGAGAGCGCACCCATCACGGCGACGCCGCCCAGCCGGCCCGCGGTTTGCCGATTGCTGAGCTGGGCGATGCGCGTTTGCAGCCCCGCCGGCATCTGCACGGTGAAAAGGCCCAGCATGGAAAGCGCCATCGCCACGAAGAGCGCGGCGAAAACTCCGATGATCCATGGGGTCTGGAAGGCCGCTTGGACCTGCCCGCCGGCGGCCGCGAAGGCTGCCCCGGCCGCCGTGTAGGTCAGGGCCATTCCGAGCACGTAGGCGAGCGAAAGCACGAAACCTCGGGCCGCCGTGACCTTCCTCCCCTGGCCGACGATGATGCCCGAGAGGATCGGGATGGTCGGCAGGACACAGGGGGTGAAGGCGAGAGCGAGCCCGGCGAGATAGAACCAACCGATCATGGCCAGCAGGCTGCCCGAGCGCGCGAGCGCCTCGAATCGGAACTGAGTGGGCTGGCTCGAGGAGCTCGCCGTTACCACGGCGTTGACTGACCCGGTCCCGGCGACGCCGCCGCTTGCTCCAGGGGGCGGCAAGCTCACGCTGAGGGTCTTGGTGACAGGGGGATAGCAGAGCCCGGCGTCGGCGCAGCCCTGGTAAGTCACGCGCAGCGTGACATCGCTCGCGCCGGCGCTCGGGCTGCGCTCGAGCGGCAAGAGGCCCGTGACGCCGAGGCGATAGATCTCCTCCCGGCCGAAGTAAGGATCCATCTTGATCTCGCCGCGGGGCAGCTGCAGCGCTCCGACCTCGAGGCCGTTCGCGGCGCTGACCTCGAGCCGACTGCGATAGAGGTAGTAGCCCTTGCGAATGCTCCAGGCGAGCCGCACCGCATCCGCGCCGGCAGCGGTTCCGCTCACGTGGAAGACCTGGTCCACCGGCAGGAACTTCGGCTGATTGGCCAGAGCGGCGAGAGCCGCGGCCGGATTCGAAGCCGGCGCCGACGCCGCCACGGCCGGCAGCAGGAGCCCGGCCGCTGCAGCCAGGACGATTCCTCGCAAGGCCGACGCGATCCTCAAGCGACCGCTCCTCGTAGCCAGCCGAGATACTCCGCCGAGCCGGATGTCACGCTCAGGGCGATGATCTCCGGCACCTCGTAGGGGTGGAGCGATTTCAGCCGCATTTCGAGCTCCGAGTAGCGGGGAATGACGGTTTTGATGACCAGCAGCACTTCCGGTTCATCCTGAACCGCCCCCTGCCAGCGATAAGTCGAGTGTACCGACCCCACCCGGCTCACGCAGGCCGCACGTCGCGGATCCGACCGCGACTGTCCCGATTCCACCAGGTCACGAGCAATTCTCGAGGCGGCCGCCTCGTCGGGGCAGGTCGTCAGTACCACGATGGGTTCGGCGGGTTCTGCGCGGGGCGCCATTCGAGGCATCAGGGGTCGGGACGGGCCTCACGATCATAATCCCGTAAGCAAAAATTCTCCTCGCCGGACTTGAAATCCGAGCTTCGCCGCCTATCATTAGCAGCCGCGTGAGGAGAGTGCTAATAACCCTCCCGCGTCCATTTACCATAAACAGCATCCCAGGAGCGTCCACCATGAAGATTCGTCCTCTTCATGACCGCGTGATCGTCAAGCGTCTCGAGGAGGAGCGTACCTCCCCGGGCGGCATCGTCATTCCCGACACGGCGGCTGAGAAGCCGATTCAGGGAAAGATCGTCGCGGTCGGCAACGGCAAGATTCTCGAAGACGGCAAGGTCCGTCCGCTCGACATCAAGGTCGGCGACAAGATCCTCTTCGGCAAGTACAGCGGCACGGAAGTCAAAGTCGACGGCGAGGAGCTGCTGGTGATGCGCGAAGAGGACGTCATGGCCGTGATCGAGAGCAAGTAAGCGAGGAGCTAAGACAATGGCAGCCAAAGAAGTCAGATTCAGCGATGACGCCCGCTCGCGCATGTTCCGCGGCGTCAACGTGCTCGCGAACGCCGTCAAGGCGACTCTCGGCCCCAAGGGCCGCAATGCCGTGCTCGAGAAGAGCTTCGGCGCCCCCACGGTCACCAAGGACGGCGTCTCGGTCGCGAAGGAGATCGAGCTCAAGGACAAGTTCGAGAACATGGGCGCGCAGATGGTGAAGGAAGTCGCGTCCAACACCTCCGATGAGGCGGGCGATGGCACCACCACGGCGACCGTGCTCGCGCAGGCGATCATCCGCGAGGGCCTGAAGGCCGTCTCCTCGGGCCGCAACCCGATGGACATCAAGCGCGGCATCGACAAGGCGGTGGCGACCGCCGTGGAGGAGCTGAAGAAGCACTCCAAGCCCTGCAAGGACTCCCGCTCGATCGCCCAGGTCGGCACGATCTCGGCGAACTCCGATGAGTCGATCGGCAAGACCATTGCCGATGCGATGGAGAAGGTCGGCAAGGAAGGGGTGATCACGGTCGAGGAGGGCTCGGGCCTCGAGAACGAGCTCGAAGTGGTCGAGGGCATGCAGTTCGACCGCGGCTATCTCTCCCCGTACTTCATCAACAACCAGCAGAACCAGACCGCGGAGCTCGACAAGCCCGTGATCCTGCTGGTCGACAAGAAGATCTCCAACATCCGCGAGCTCCTGCCGCTGCTCGAGGGCGTCGCCAAGTCCGGCCGGCCGCTGCTGGTCGTGGCCGAGGACGTCGAGGGCGAGGCGCTCGCCACGCTGGTGGTCAATAACATCCGCGGCATCCTCAAGGTGGCATCCGTCAAGGCCCCGGGCTTCGGCGATCGCCGCAAGGCCATGCTGCAGGATATCGCCGTGCTCACCGGTGGCACCGTGATCTCCGACGAGGTCGGCCTGTCGCTCGAGAAGGCGACGCTCAATGATCTCGACGAGGCGAAGAAGATCGTGGTGGAGAAGGAGAACACCACCATCATCGACGGCGCCGGCAAGCAGGCCGACATCAAGGCTCGCATCGAGTCGATCCGCCAGCAGATCGAGGAGGCTACCTCCGACTACGACAAGGAGAAGCTGCAGGAGCGCGTTGCGAAGCTCTCCGGCGGCGTCGCCGTCATCAAGGTCGGCGCGGCCACCGAGATCGAGATGAAGGAGAAGAAGGCCCGTGTGGAGGATGCGCTGCATGCCACTCGCGCGGCCGTCGAGGAAGGCGTGGTGCCGGGCGGCGGTGTCGCCCTCATCCGCGCGCTGAGGTCGCTCGACAAGCTCGAGGGCGCGAACGAAGACCAGACGGTCGGCATTCGCATCCTTGCCCGCTCCATCGAGGAGCCCCTGCGCCAGATCGTCGACAACGCCGGCGAGGATGCCGCCGTGGTCCTCAACAAGGTCAAGGAAGGCAAGGGCAACTACGGCTACAACGCCGCCACGGGCGAGTTCGGCGATCTGATCGAGCAGGGCATTCTCGATCCGACCAAGGTCACGCGCCTGGCGCTGCAGAATGCGGCATCGGTGGCGGGCCTGCTGCTCACGACCGAGGTCATGGTGGCCGAGGCGCCGAAGGAAGAGGAGCACAGCCACGGTGGCATGCCCCCGGGCGGCATGGGCGGAATGGATATGTAACGCCCCCTCGAAAGAGGTATCGATTCTGAAAGAATGAGCCGATAACCTTGTCGGCAGTGATTAGGGGCGGCACCCGATCCCAAATCGGGTCCACCCTGAAAGACGCGGAGCAAGACCCCCTATTCCGCGCAATCCTCGAAGCCCCGCTCATGCGGGGCTTTTTTTTTTGTCGGACGGCGACGGTTTGGGGCCGGTAACTTGCTGGCGCATAATCGAAAGCCTATGCGAGGCTGCAGGAGCGTCCGATGAACGTACTTTCCAGGCGTGCCGTCAAAGCGGGGTCGGCCGTGGCTGCCCTCGGTGTGGCTCTCGGGCTCGTCGGCCTCGCGGCCGGCCAGACGGCGAATCCCGCGCCGACGGCGCATCCCGAGCCGGCGGCGCCGGCGGCGGGCGGCCGTGTCATCGCCAAGGGTCCGGGCTACAGCATCGTCGCGACCTCGCCTGCGGGCAAGGCACAGGCGGGGCAAACGAAGGTCACGGACGCTCCCCTCGAGAGCCTGCACGAGCCGATCGTCTGCCAGGGCGAGCGGGTGCTGCACATCGATAATCGCGATATCCGCTTCGATGGCAATGCGATCACCGCCGAGGATGGGTGCGAGGTCCACATCACCAACAGCCGCATCAGTGCCGGCGGCATTGCCATCCGCGCACGAGATGCCAACGTTCACATCGAGAACAGCGAGATCGACGGAGGCCAGGCCTCCATAGACGCCACCGGCGGGGCTCAGATCTACGCCGAGGCATCGAGCTTCAAGGGCGCAGCACGCCGCGTGGGCCAGGCCTCGATCCATGATCTCGGCAACAACGTCTGGCACGATTGATTGAGCCCTTTCCCGCCAGCGCCGCGCTGAGCGGCTGCCTGCAAAGGCAGCTGGATGCGCTCGAGTCAGCGTCACCGGGCCGGCTGAGCTCACTCCCCGCCGCGGTCCGCGACTCGCTGCCGCTCGTTTTCGCCGCCAGTGATTTCGTGGCACAGGCGTGCGCCGGCGACATCGATCTGCTGCCCGATCTGCTCGGCCGCTTCGGCCTTCTCCAGCGCTCCCTTCCCGCGGATTATGCGGCCCGAGCGCCGGCGGGCCACGGCCCCGAGACAGACATGCTGCGCGCGCTGCGGCGCTGGCGCCGGCGGGAAATGGTGCGGATCGCCTGGCGCGCGCTGGCCGGTTGGGCCGAGGTCGAAGAGAGCCTCGCCGAGCTTTCCGACTTCGCCGACGCGGCTATCCGAGTGTCCCTGGAGCATGCGCGGCAGTCGCTCACCGCGCGCTACGGCGAGCCGCGCTCGCCCTCGGGCGCGGTGCAGCCGCTCGTCATCCTCGCCATGGGCAAGCTCGGGGGGCGCGAGCTCAATTTCTCCTCCGACGTCGATCTGGTGCTCCTCTTCCCGGAGCACGGCGAGACCGACGGCTCGCGCCCGATCGCGAACGAGGAGTTCTTCACGCGTCTCGGACAGAGCCTCATCAGGCTCCTGGAAACGGCAACCCAGGACGGGTTTGCGCTGCGAGTCGATCTGCGGCTGCGCCCCTTCGGCGATAGCGGACCGCTGGTCACGAGCTTCGCCTCCCTGGAGGATTACCTGCCGCTGCACGGCCGCGACTGGGAGCGCTATGCGTACGTGAAGGCCCGTCCCGTGACTGCGGCGGAGCGCTACGCCGAGATTCGCGCCTCGGCGCTCGGTCCGTTCGTGTACCGCCGCTACCTCGACTACGGCGTGTTCGAGAGCCTGCGGGAGATGAAGGCGCTCATCGAGCGCGAGGTCGAGCGGCGCGAGCTGGCCGAGCACATCAAGCTCGGGCCGGGGGGGATTCGCGAGATCGAGTTCATCGTGCAGGCGTTCCAGCTCATCCGCGGCGGACGCGAGCGGCGGTTGCAGACGACTTCCCTTTTGCAGGCGCTCGCCACACTCGGGGAGATGCAGCTCATGCCGAGCGAAGCGGTGGCGGAGCTGCGCGCGGCGTATCTTTATCTGCGGCGGCTCGAGAACAGCCTGCAGATGCTCTCCGACCGTCAGACCCACCAGCTTCCCGCCGATGAGCTCTCGCAGGAGCGCATCGCGCTCGCGATGCGCGCTCCCGGCTGGCCGGCGCTGCGCTCCGAGCTCGCGAGCCACCGGGCGCGCGTCAGCAGTCACTTTCACCGCTTCGTGTTCGGCGCATCGAGCTCGCAGGGCCCGGGCGTCAGGATCGATCTCGGCAGGTTCTGGGATGAGCGAGCCGAGAGCGCAGCGCTCGCCGAATCGCTCGGCCGGATCGGCTTTGCCGAGCCCGCGCAGGCAACCCAGATGCTGTTGGATCTGCGCGCTTCGGCGCTGGTGCGCAAGCTCGATGAGCCGGGGCGGCGGCGCCTGCAGGCCCTGCTGCCGCCGCTGCTCGAGGACATCGGCGCCGCCCAGCTCGCGGGCGCGCAGGAGCAGCATGCGGTCCTGCGCCGGATCATTTCCATCCTCGAGGCGACCGGCAAGCGATCGGCGTATTTCGCGCTGCTGCGCGAGAGTCAGCCCGCGCGCTCGCGGCTCATCGAGATCTGCCGTCACGGCGATTTCCTCGTCCGCCAGATCGCCTCCTACCCGCTGCTGCTCGATGAGCTCGTCGACGAGCGACTGCTGTCGGAGATTCCCGGGCGCGAGGGGCTCGCCCGCGAGCTGCAGCTCGTCATGCAGCAGCTGCAGGAGGAGGACCCCGAGCATCAGGTCGAGGCGCTCTGCCACTTCCAGCGGGCCGCCGTTTTCCGCATCGCGGTGGCGGATCTGACCGGGCGGCTGCCCGTCATGCAGGTGAGCGATCGGCTGACGGAGCTCGCCGAGCTCATCGTGGCCCGCGCCATGGAGCTCGCCTGGCTGCAGATCACGGCACTTTTCGGCGTGCCGTATTGCGAGGATGGCGCGCAGCGGCGGCCGGTGAGCATCTGCGCAGTGGGCTACGGCAAGCTCGGCGGCCTCGAGCTCGGCTACGCCTCGGATCTCGACCTCGTGTTCCTGCACGACTCACGCGGTGAGCGGCAGGAGACCGACGGCAGCCGTCCCATCGACAATGCGCTTTTCTTCGTGCGGCTCGCGCAGCGGATGGTGCACCTGCTCACCATGCACTCGGCGGCGGGACGGCTCTACGAGGTGGATGTGCGGCTGCGGCCGAGCGGTAAGGGCGGGTTGCTCGTCACGCAGATCGATGCGTTCGCGGACTACCAGCGGCGCGAGGCGTGGACCTGGGAGCATCAGGCGCTGCTGCACGCGCGCGCCGTCGCGGGCGCGCCGCAGCTTTGCGCGCAGTTCGAGCGCACGCGCCTCGAGGTGCTGCGCTGCGCGGTGCGGCGCGAGAACCTGCGGGATGAGGTGAGAGCGATGCGCGAGCGCATGCGTCGGGAGCTGAGCAAGGGTGGGGATGACCGGCTGGATCTCAAGCAGGATGCCGGCGGCATTGCCGATATCGAGTTCCTGGCGCAGTACTGGGCGCTCAGATGGGCACGGGACTATCCGCCCGTGGCGATGTTTTCCGACACCATCCGGCAGCTCGAGTCCGTGGCCTCGGCGGATCTCGTGCCACAGACGACGGTCGACATCCTCACGGCCGCCTATCGCGCGTACCGCACTCGCATGCACCATCTGTCCCTCGCCGGCGAAGGGGCGGTGATTTCCGCAGCGGAGTTCGTGGCCGAGCGCGCCGCGGTGAGCGCGATCTGGGATGAGGTCATGGGCGAGGTATAATGGGCCATGGCCGCACGACCCCCTCTCAGATCCGCTTCCAGTGCAGGCGCAAGCCCGCTCATCCAGCCGAACGCGCAGAATCAATACGAGATCACGGCCGAGGACGTGCCGCTCTCGTGTCCGATGCCGCAGATGATGCTGTGGAATTCCCATCCGCGCGTGTACCTGCCCATCGAGAAGACCGGCTGGGCGAAGTGTCCGTATTGCGGCGCCGAATACACTCTGCGCCGCTAGCCCCAGTCTTCCAACAGCGGCGTGATCAGGTGCAGGAGCTTCTCGAGCGCGCCGCGGTTGCGCTCGATGGCCTCGCGGCCGTGCTGACCCATGCCGGCCCGCAGCGCCGGATCTGACAGCAGCTCGCTCACGCTCGCGGCGAGCTCGGCGCCGTTGCGCACGAGCTTTGCGGCGCCGCAATCGAGCAGCAGCTGCGCGACCTCCTCGCCGTTGGAGTTGTTGGGACCGGTCAGCACGGGCAGCCCGAGCGCCGCCGGCTCGAGCAGGTTGTGCCCGCCAACGGGCGCCAGACTGCCGCCGACGAAGGCGACATCGGCGGCCGCGTAGAAATCGAGCAGCTCCCCCAAGGTATCGAGCAGCAGCACCTCGCCCCGGTCCGAGGGGGTTGCCGCGGAAAGCGATGCCGAGCGGCGCCTGAAGGGGATGCCCTGCCGCTCGAGCCACCCCGCCACCTCCGCGAAGCGGTTCGCATGTCGAGGAGCAAGCACCAGCAGCGCTCCGGGATGGACGGTGAGGATGCGCCGATGGGCCTCGAGCACCGCCTCCTCCTCCACGCCGCCGTGCGTGCTGCCCGCTACCCAGACGGGGCGTCCGGGGGAGTATTGCGCGCGCAGTTTCGCACCTCGCGCGGCGATATCAGGCGGCAGAGCGAAATCGAACTTGAGATTGCCGGTGACGTAGGTGCGCTCCGCGGCCGCGCCGAGCGTACGAAAGCGCTCGGCGTCTCCCTCTCCTTGCGCGGCCACCACCACCCCGCCCGCAACGGTCTCCCGAAAGAGTGCCCCGAGACGCCGGTAGCGCTCTGTCGAGCGCCGCGACAGCCGCGCACTGGCGATGACGAGCGGTATGCGGCGGCGCCGGCAGGCGCGGTAGAGGTTGGGCCAGAGCTCGGTCTCCATGATGACCGCAAGCCGCGGACGGGCGCGATCGAGAAAGCGACGGACCGAACCCGGGAGGTCGAACGGCAGATAACGCACCTCGGCTTTCTCTTGCAATGACGCGCGGGCGCGGGCTGCCCCCGTTGGCGTGAAGGTCGTCACCAGCACGGGTGTTTGCGGATAGCGCTCCCGCAGGGCGACTACGAGCGCCGCAGCCGCCTGCACCTCTCCGACCGATACGGCATGAATCCAGATGGGCGCGGTCGCTAGCGGCGGCCCCAGGCCGAAGCGCTCACCGAAGTTGCGCCAGTAGCTGCGATCCCGCAAGCCGCGCGCGGCGAGCAACACCGAGATGATCGGCGCGGCAAGGTACACGGCCGCGAGGTAGATGAGTCGCATGGTGGCCGGGCTCAGCCGGGTACCGGCTCGCGGCTCGCGGATGGCTGGCCGGTCGATTGACGATAGCCATCGAGGAGCGCGTGCCAATCGGCCTCGGAGAAGCGATCGGCCGGCAGACCGTAGGTGATCTTCTCCAGCGATCGCCGCAGCCGCACGAGATTCGCGTCGCGCCACAGCCCTGCCCGGCGGAGCTGGCAGCGATCGAAGTCGATCAGGTAGACGGATTCTTCGCTGAGCAGCACATTGTGCGCGTTGAGATCGGCGTGGCAGACGCCGAAATCATGGAAGCGCCGGATGCAGCGGCCGATCGAGATCCAGGTGACGATGGAGAGCGCGCCGCAGCTGAGGCACTCGGCCAGCGAGCCGACCGTGGCCAGCCGCTCGGTGATGAGGTCGCCCCGGTAAGTATGCCCGTTGCGCACGTAGCGCGCGGCAATCGGCGCCGGCACCGGCAGGCCGGCGCGGTGCAGCCGGTAGGTGATCGACCACTCCGTGAAGGGCCGTGTCTGCTCTTCACCACGCCAGAGGTATCGGTCGGAGGAGAGCCGGGAGACGATCCCGCCGCGATGATAATGACGCAACACCAGCCGTCGATCCCGGGTGTGCACGAAATGGGTAGTGCCGCGGCCGCGTGCAGCGCCGTCGAGCTCGCCGCGCGAGCTCCAGTAGCCCGGATCGAACCAGGCAGCGGTCAAATTGCGGGCCCGGGAGGCGTCGTATAGCATGGCGCCTCCCTCGATGACCGCACGCTTAACCTCCGATCCCAGCGGCCAGCGCCCACTCATCGCGAGCACCCTTCCGAGTCCCGCGTGCGCGTAACGATGGACCCCAGGAAACTGCCGCTCGATTCACCGCCCGCCAGTGTCTGCATATTGAGACTCTCCTCGCTGGGAGATACCTGCCACGTCGTCCCGATGCTGCGAGCGCTGCAGCGTGCATGGCCGCAAACGAAGCTGACATGGATCATCGGCAAAGCGGAGTCGCGCCTGATGGAGCTCATCGATGGCGTGGAGTTTATCATCGTCGACAAGCGCGCCGGTTTTGCCGCGCGTCGCAATCTGCGCACGCGCCTGCGCGGCCGCCGCTTCGACGTGCTGCTGCACATGCAGCTCTCCTTTCGCGCAAGTCTCGTCTCCCGGCTCGTTCCGGCAACCATCCGGCTCGGCTTCGACCGCGCTCGCGCGCGGGAGCTGCAGTGGCTCTTCACCAATGCGAGGATCGCTCCGCGCTCGCGCGAGCATGTCCTCGACAGCTTCTTCGGCTTTCTCGAGGCGCTGGGCATCCAGGATCGAACACTGCGCTGGGACATCCCGCTGCCGCCCGCGGCGCTCGAGTACGCCGAAAGGCTGATCCCGGATGCGCAACCGACGCTGGTGATCAGTCCCTGCTCGAGTCATCCGCTGCGCAACTGGCGCCCGGAGTTTTACGCAGCGGTGGCCGATCACGCCGCCTCCCGGCACCGCATGCGGGTGATCCTCGCGGGCGGGCCCAGCGCGCAAGAGCGGGCGGCGGGAGCCGCCATCGAGAAGTCTGCGTCCGTGCCGCTGGTGAATCAGATCGGACGCGACACGCTGCCGCAGTTGCTCGCGCTGCTCTCGCGAGCAACCGCGCTGCTGTCTCCCGATTCCGGACCTGCGCACATGGCGACCCTGGTGGGCACGCCGGTGATCGGCCTCTACGCGGCCACCAATCCCGCGCGCAGCGGCCCGTATCTTTCGCGCGGCTGGTGCGTGAACGCCTATCCCCAGGCGGCGCTTCGCTTCCGCGGCCGCCCACCCGAGCAGCTGCCCTGGACCGAGAAGATCGAGGAGCCCGGGGTGATGGACCTCATCGAGGTGCCGCAGGTCACCGCGAAGCTCGATGAATTGTTAGCATCCCGGCCATGAGCGACATTCTCGTGCCCGTCTCCCCCGGTGAGCTGCTCGACAAGATCACCATCCTCCGGATCAAGGCGGCGCGCATTCTCGACCCGGCGAAGCTCGCCAACGTGCGTCTCGAGCTCGAGCTGCTCGAGCAAACGTGGCGCGAGTCGCGCTTCTCGGGCGTCGACATCGCCCGCGACGAGCACGCCCTGCAGCAAGTCAACGAGCGGCTGTGGGACATCGAGGATCGGATCCGCGACAAGGAAGCCCGTCAGACCTTCGACCGCGAGTTCATCGAGCTTGCGCGCGCCGTTTACCACTCGAACGACGAGCGCGCGGCAATCAAGAAGCGCATCAACCTGGCGCTGGGCTCGCGTCTGGTGGAAGAGAAGTCTTACCAGAGCTATTAGGCGTCACGGCTGGGGTGGCGGAGGAGGCGGCGGCTGCGGAGTCGGCGCCGGAGCCGGAGGCGTCATTGCCTCCGGGGTGATCGCACCTGGGGAGACCGATACCGGCGCGGTGAGCCAGTGGTTGATCGCCTGCACCTCGTTGGCATCGAGCGTGCCGGCCGCAAAGCGCAGCTGCACGACGCTCGTGATGTAGGCGTAACGGCTGGAGGCGTAGTTGGTCTTCGCGGCCACGAGCGTGCTAAGAGCATTGAGCACGTCGACCTCGGTCTGCGTGCCGACCCGATAGCCGGCCTCGGTCGCCTTGTAGGCGGTTTGGCTGGAGGTCAGCGCCTGCTGGAGCGCCTGTACGTGCGCGATGCCGCTGATGACGCCGAGGTAGGCATCCCGCGCCTGCTGCTCGGTGGTGCGCGAGGCCTGCTGAAAGGCATCCTTCGCCGCGATCCATTGATATTGCGCCTGATGCACGCGCGCTTGCGTGCCCCCGCCGCTGAAGATCGGAACGGTGACCTGAAGACCGATCTCGCGGTCGTTCGACCATGCGGGCAGCCCTTGGAAAGCGCCGTTGACGCCGATGATCGACTCGTTCGTGGTCGAGCTGTTGAAGGTGCGGCTGGCAATGAGGCTGAGCGTCGGAAGATGGCCGCCGAAAGCGATGCGTACGTTCTCCCGGGCCACATCCGCCGCGAGCCGGCTCGCGATGAGCGATAGATTCTGCTGCAGTGAGGTCTGCACCCACTGGTTCTGGCTGGCCGGGGTCGGCATCACGAGCGGCATGTCGGCGCCGGGCTCCGACAGGTTGTCGTACTGGCGGCCGGTGATCACCTGCAGCTGATCTTCGGCAGCCGCCAGCGACTGCTTGGCGGCGATCACCAGCGCCGCCGCATTGTCGCGCGCGGCGCGGGCCTGCTCGACATCGGTGATGGCGATGAGTCCCACCTGAAAGCGCTTGTTGGCCTGCTCGAGCTGCAGATCGAACGCCTGGAGCGAGGACTGCTGCGCCTGCAGAGTGTCGAGGGCCGAGAGCACATTGAAGTAAGCCGTCGCGACCCGCAGGATCAGGTTCTGCGCCGCCGCCTCATAAGTCGCCTGCGCCTCGGCCACCTGGCTGTTCGCCGCCTTCAGGTTCATCCAGTCGGTCCAGGAGAAGAGCTCCTCGGAGAGGTTGAGGCTCCACTGCTTCGCGCCGATGCTGTCGGTGCTGTAGATGGAAAACGGCTGCGGCTGGAACGGGGGGGTGGGGGACACCTGGGGCTGGGTAATCTGGCCGGAGGAATGCGTCCAGGTCTTGCCCGCCGCCGCCGAGATCTGCGGCAGCAGGAGCGCCCAGGCTTCCGGCCGGGCCTCCCGGGCGGCCATGTAGTTGGCGTTCGCCTGCTGGAACGTCGCATCGTTCGCCAGGGCATCCTGATAGACCTGGGCGAAGTCCGCAGCCGAAGCGGCGGGGGCGAGGGCAAGGGTGAAGCCGGCGCAGAGGAAGGCCAGGCTCGATGTCCGTACGGCGCGGTGCATAATTTGGCGAGTCTCTTGAGGCTTGGAGAGAGCTCTTAGAACACAAAACCCTGCGGCCGAGTTGCATGTACGAGCGGATCGATCACCGTTTCGAACAGGCTCTCCGTTCCCCAGGCGTCCTCCGAGATGCGGCGGATGAGCCGGGCCTCCATGACCGGAGGCTCGCCCACCACCACGAAAAGCCGGCCGCCGATCGCGAGCTGTCGCTGAAAGCGCTCGTCCGGGACGGGCAGGGAGGCCGTGATCGCAATCGCGTCGTAGCGGGTTTCCGCATCGATCTGCATCGCATCCTGGGTGACGATTTCCACCTCCCTCAGGCCGAGCACGGCGATGTTGCGGCGGGCGAGCTGCGCGAGCTCGGGGAAGATCTCGAGCGAGCGCACCGAGGCGCTGCCCGCCCGCAGGCATGCCGTTACGAATCCCGAGCCGGCGCCCACTTCGAGCACCCGCTCGTTGCCGCCCAGCGCAAGGGCCTGCAGGAGTCTGCCGACGACGCTCGGCCGCAGCATGTGCTGGGCGCAGGGCAGGGGAATCTCCACGTCTGCAAACGCGAGAAATCGATGCTGCGGCGAAACGAACGCCTCGCGCGGCACCTTGCGCAGCGTCTCGAGCACTCGCGCATCGAGCACATCCCAGGCACGTACCTGCTGCTCGATCATCTGCTCGCGTGCTTGGACCGTGGACATGGCCGGTGGCCCTCCGATTGGACTTATTGCATCCCCGTGGCGGGCTCGTGAAATTACGGGTTTTCGCGCCTCCTGCCAAGCCGGTTTGCGGTGAGATATGGTGAAATGCCGACGGGACGCCGGACACCTACGTTATGCTTTCGTCGTCCGCACACCGGGCACCCAGAATAATGAGAGCAACCCCGGACTGCCTGCGAGCCGTTACCGCATGACTCCCACACCCAGCGCTCGAGTGGGCGGGCAATCCTTGCTCGCCGGCGGGACGGACTAGATGTCCGCAATCGCACTGTTGTGCATCCTGCTGGCGCTTGCCGCCGCGATACTGCTGTGGCTCTTTGTCAGCCAGCGCCGCGAGCTCGCGAGCGTGAGCCGGCTGTCGCAGCAGCTGCAGCGCATCGTCATTGGAGGCCCGCTCGCCGGCAGAGTCGAGTCCGCGAGCACGAAGCCCGAGCTCTCCGCGCTCGTCACCGCCGTCAACCATCTCCTCACCCGCGCCGCCGCCGAGCGCGATGGCGGGCGCGTGACGCCGAAGCTCTTTGCCGAGCTCGGCGAGCGCATCCACGAGGCGGTACTGGTGCATCGCGAGGTGATTCTGTACGCGAACCGGCAATTCGCCGCGCTCGTGGGCGCAGATCGCGCCGATCTTGCCGGCCGCCGATTGAGCGACCTCGTGGCTCCGGAGTACGCGGAGCTCGTGCACGAGAACATCCAGCGACGCCTCGCCGGCGAGCCGGCCGCGGAGCGCTACGAAGTCGAGGTGCTCGGCCGCGAGGGTCAGGTGAGCCGGCTCGAGATCTCGTCCGCTCGCGTCGACTACGACGGCGGCAGCGCATTGCTCATGACCGGTGTCGAGATACTGCCGACACAGACGGTCGAGGCCCTGCGCCTCAAATCCGAGGGCGACTCGGGTGCCTCGCTTCTGGCCCTGAACTCGCTCGGGGAGGCCGTGCTCGCCACCGATGTCGACGGCCGAATCACCTATCTGAACCCCGCGGCGGAGCGGCTCACCGCGACCGCCGCCGCCGAAGCGGCCGGCAAGACGCTGGAGGAGATCGTCGGACTGGTCGATGAGACCGACCGCCGCCTGCTCTCGGATCCGGTGCGCCAGGCGCTCGCGAGCGGCGTGCCGGTGAGCCTCGGCCGGCGAGCGTTGCTGATCTCCCGCCACGACTCCAGCGAGCACTCGATCGAGCTGTCGGCCACCCCGATGCGCAATGCCGCCGGCGAGCTGGTGGGCGCGGTGGTGCTGCTTCATGATGTCTCCGAGCAGCGCGGGCTCGCCCGCCAGATGTCCTATCAGGCGACTCACGATGCGCTCACCGGCCTCGTCAACCGGCGCGAGTTCGAGCGGCGGCTGGAGGAGGCGATCGAGCGCGGACACCGCGGCGACGGCCAGCACGTACTGTGTTATCTCGACCTCGATCATTTCAAGGTGGTGAACGATACGAGCGGGCACCTCGCCGGCGACAGCATGTTGCGGGAGGTCGCGAAGCTGTTGCGCGATGCGGTTCGCGACAGCGACACGGTCGGCCGCCTCGGCGGCGATGAGTTCGGCATGCTGCTCGTCGGCTGTCCGCTCGAGAAGGCGCGGCAGATCGCCGACGATGTCTGTCGCTCGGTCGGTGAGCACCGCTTCGTATGGCGGGACAAGATATTCAACATCGGAGTGTCGGTGGGCCTGGTGGAGATCTCGCGCGAGAGCGGGACGCTCGAGGAGCTGCTGACGGCCGCCGATTCCGCCTGTTATGTCGCCAAGAAGCAGGGCTCGGGACGGGTGGCGGTGTACTCGGCCCGGGACGAAGCGCTCGCCCGCCACACCGGTGAGATCCAGTGGCTGCAGAAACTGCAGAGCGCGCTCAAGGAGACCCGCTTCCAGCTCTTCTATCAGCCGATCGTGCCGGCATACGGCACCGATGGCGGGGGACCCGCAATGGAGGTGCTGGTGCGGCTTCAGGACGAAGGCGGCCATCAGGTGCCGCCGGCAGAATTCGTGCGGGCGGCGGAGCGCTACCGGCTGATGGGCCTGGTCGATCGCTGGGTCGTGCAGACGACCCTCGCCGCCTTGGGCCGGGGCGCCATACCGGTATCGAGCGATCGCTGCGTCGCCATCAACGTCTCCGGACAGACGCTGGCGGACTCGCAGTTCCTCGAGTTCGTGGTCGAGTGTCTGGACAGCACCGGCGTGATGCCGGCGCAGGTTTGCTTCGAGATCAGCGAAACGGCGGTGGTCGCCAACCTCGAGCACGCCCGCCGCTTCGTCGGAGTGCTGCACGGCATGGGGTGTCAGTTCGCCCTCGATGACTTCGGCTCGGGAGTGGGGTCCTTCTCCAACCTCAAGAGCCTGCCGATGGATTACCTCAAGATCGACGGCTCGTTCATCCGCAACCTGGGACGCGATTCGGTGAACCAGGCGATGGTCACCGCGATGATCAAACTCGCGCGCACACTGAATTTCAAGGTGATCGCGGAGCAGGTCGAGGACAGCGCGGCGCTCGATGCGGCACGGCGCATGGGGGTCGACTTCGTGCAGGGCTACGCGATCGCGCGCCCGCAACCGCTGCTGCTGGCAGCCTGAGCCTCAGTCACCTGCTTTTGATCTTCCTCGGCTCGAAGGTCAGGGCCGCGCCGTTCATGCAGTACCGCAGGCCTGTTGGTTTCGGGCCGTCGGGGAAGACGTGACCGAGATGTCCGCCGCAGCGCGCACAATGAACCTCGGTTCGCTTCATCAAATGGCCGTGATCCTCGCGCGTGGCCACGGCGCCCGGAAGAGGTTGGAAGAAGCTCGGCCAGCCGGTGCCGCTTTCGAACTTCGCCTGCGACTCATACAAAGGCTCGCCACAGCCGGCGCAACGGAACATGCCCGGGCGGTGCTCGTCATTGAGGTTGCTCGTGCCTGAGCGCTCGGTGCCGTGGCGGCGAAGCACACGGTATTGCTCGGGACTCAGCGTGGCGCGCCATTCCTCATCGGTCTTCTCTACGGGAAACTGCTCTTTCGGTTCCACGCCCGGGACCTCCGCCATGCTGCCTTGAGAGCACGAGTCCAACAGGTCGGCTGCGATCTCGTCAAGCGCCTGGCAGCAAGCGCAGTCGCAACGGCGGGATGCCGCCCCGACGGGAAAGCAACAGCCCGGGGGTGAAAGCGTAGTGCTTGAGGAATCAAGAAGTTGCGCCCATTCCTGGAAATTGTCCGGCACCAGCTGTAGGCTCTCGCCAACAACCAACAGCCGATCGAGCCCGCAAACTAACGGTGCAAGTTGTCCGCGGGCGTGGTAAGAAGGGCGCCCGATCCATGCACGAGAGTAAGCAGCACGGAGGCGCCCGTCTTATGCAGCTTGCCCGTTTATGGCGTGAGCACCTCGCCGCAGGTTGTCCCCGCGAGCTCGCCGGAGTCGAGATCGCCGGGAGCGATGCGCGTATGCTGGATGCCGAGATCACGGCCTGCGTGAGCGCGCTCATCTGCCGGTCGATGACCGTGGATGAGCGCATCCACCGCCGCCTCGCCGAGATCAGCGACGCGCTCGCAAGCAAGCAGGCGCAGTCGGAGGCCCCCGTCGCCGCCTACTGCGCGCGCCTCAACCGTCTGGTCGGGGCCATGCTGACCGAGTCCCGCTCAGGCCAGGCTTAAGCAAAAAAACGCAGTCATTACAGCGGCTCGCACGATTCTTGCTCAGCTTGGGCTGCGTGAGTGCCGAGGAACACACTGCTGTGGGACGCGTGAGTCTTGCGGGAGAGACTGTCGTGGAAGACTTGCCGCACGCGGACGTGCCGCTCAAGGTGCTGGTCGTCGACGATCAGGTGGATTCCGCAGACGCCGTGGCCTGCCTGCTCTCCATGATGGGCCACGAGGTACATACGGCTTACGGGCCGCACGAGGCGCTCGAGACCTACCGCCGAGTGCATCCGGAAGTGGTCTTCATGGACATCAGCATGCCGGAGCTGAGCGGGCTCGAAACCGCGGCCCGCATCCGCTCGATGCCCGAGGGCACCTCGACCACGATCATTGCTCTTACCGGCCTCGGCCACGAGGCCGACCGGCGCCGCTCCCGCGAGGCGAGCATCGACCATCACGTGGTCAAGCCCGCCTCACCCGCGATCCTTCACCGACTGCTCAGCGCCATCCACCACGCTTGATTCATTGGCGCCAAGGCGGCGTCCTGCCGCTTGGCGCAGCCAGCCCTTTCACTATGCTGCAACCCGCAGCCCGAGGTCGGCCTCGGGCTGCTTGCTCACTTGCTTTCGAACGACGCCCGGAATGGCGCCGGCGCTGAATCCCTGCGCCGTCAGAAAGCGAGTGATAAAGCGGCGCAGAGCCGCTCTCTGCGCCGCGGGATCGATCTACAGCAGCGGGATCATCAAGAGCGCGACGATGTTGATGATCTTGATGAGCGGGTTGATGGCGGGGCCCGCGGTGTCCTTGTACGGATCGCCGACCGTATCGCCGGTTACCGCAGCCTTGTGCGCGTCGGAACCCTTGCCACCGTAGTTGCCTTCCTCGATGTACTTTTTGGCGTTGTCCCAGGCACCGCCGCCGGTGGTCATGGAGACCGCCACGAAGAAGCCGGTGATGATGGTACCGATCAGCAGGCCACCCAGCGCCTTGACGCCTGCGCCGGGGCCCAGCAGGTAGTTCATTACGACGACCAGCACGATGGGCACCACGATCGGCAGGAGCGAGGGGATGATCATCTCGCCGATGGCGGCGCGGGTGAGCATGTCGACGGCCCGCGAGTAATCGGGCTTGGCGGTGCCTTCCATGATGCCTTTGATCTCGCGGAACTGGCGCCGGACCTCGGTCACCACCGAGCCGGCCGCGCGTCCGACCGCCTCCATGGCGAGGGCGCCGAAGAGATAGGGTACGAGGCCGCCGATGAACAGGCCGATGATGACCGCCGGGTCGGCGAGCGAGAACGTGACGAGCTTGCCCACCGACTGCAGGTTGTGGGTGTAATCGGCGAAGAGCACCAGCGCCGCAAGCGCCGCCGAGCCGATGGCGTAACCCTTGGTCACCGCCTTGGTCGTGTTGCCGACCGCATCGAGCGGATCGGTGATGTCGCGCACCTGTCGCGGCAGACCCGCCATCTCGGCGATGCCGCCGGCGTTGTCGGTAATCGGGCCATACGCATCGAGCGCGACGATCATACCGGTCATCGACAGCATGGCGGTCGCGGCGATGGCGATGCCGTAGAGGCCCGCGCCACTCGCCTCGCCCAGCCTGAACGAGCCCCAGATCGCGAGGCACACCGCGATCACCGGCAGCGCGGTCGCCTTCATGGAGACGCCCAGGCCCGCGATGATGTTGGTCGCATGGCCGGTCTGTGAGGCGGCGGAGACTTTGCGGACCGGGCTGTACTCGGTGGCGGTGTAATACTCGGTGATGACGATGAGCGCGGCGGTGAGGCCGAGGCCGATCAGCGAGCAGCCGAAGAGCGAGTTGCCCTCAGCCGGCATGAGCGCATGCGTGATGAAGTAGAAGCCGATCGCCGAGACGATGCCGGAGACGATCACGCCCTTGTAAAGGGCATTCATGATCTTGCCACCCTCGCGCGTCGATACGAAGAAGGTACCGATGATCGAGGAAACGATCGAGATCGCGCCGAGGGCGAGCGGATAGATCGCGGCGCTCAAACCGCGGGCTTCGCTTTGCTTGCCGAAAAGAAGACCGCCGAGCAACATGGTGGCCACGACGGTGACCGCGTAGGTCTCGAAGAGATCCGCCGCCATGCCGGCACAGTCGCCCACGTTGTCACCGACGTTGTCGGCGATCACCGCGGGATTGCGCGGGTCATCCTCGGGAATGCCGGCTTCCACCTTGCCGACGAGGTCGGCACCGACGTCCGCGCCCTTGGTGAAGATGCCGCCACCTAAGCGCGCGAAGATCGAGATGAGCGAGCCGCCGAAAGCGAGGCCCACCAGAGCGTGCAGCGCCGGCTCCATGCCGATGAGATGGCGCAGGAAAGCGAAGTAGCCGGCGACCCCGAGCAGCGCCAGTCCGACCACCAGCATGCCGGTGATCGCACCACCGCGGAAGGCCACCGCCAGGGCGGCATTGAGCCCGCGGGTGGCAGCCTCGGCCGTGCGCACGTTGGCACGCACCGAGATGTTCATGCCGATATAGCCGGTTGCACCGGAGAGCAGCGCGCCGATGGCGAAGCCGCCGGCGGTGGGCCAGCTCAGGCGAAAGCCCAAGATCAAGAAGAGCACGATACCCACGATGAGAATGGTGCTGTACTGGCGGTTGAGATACGCCTTCGCGCCCGCCTGTACGGCGGCGGCAATCTCCTGCATGCGGGCATTGCCTGCCGGCAGTCGCAGGATGGCGGTCGTCGAGACGATGCCGTAGAGCACGGCGAGCACACCGGCCGCAATCGCGGCCCAGAGCCACGTGGTGGCATCCATCAGGATCTCCCCGAGACAGCTGGAAAAAAGGCGGCGAAGTTTATCAGATTGGCCCGAAAACGCCTGCGGCACTTCGGGCGGCCGTTGCGCCTTTGACGCCCGCTATAGCTTGAATTCCGTGCGCAGCCGCTTGCGCACCGATGCCCCCTTGATGCGGACGTATTCGGGCAGGCCGTCGCGATAGGGCGGGTAGGCCTCGCCGGCGACGAGCGGCTCGAGGTAGCGGCGGCAGGCGTCCGTGATGGCGAAGCCGTCCTCGCTGATGTAGTCGCGCGGCAGTTTCTTCTCCCGATTCGCCACCTCGGCGAGGGGGACGTGGCCGATGGTCCATCTGTACGGTCGAGAGGACTTGCGGACGATGACCGGCATCACCGCATTGACGCCCTTGATGGCCAGCTCGACCGCCGCCTTGCCGACCGCGTACGCCTGCTCGACATCGACCTTGGAGGCGATGTGGCGCGCGGAGCGCTGCAGGTAGTCCGCCACGGCCCAGTGGTACTTGTAGCCATGCGCCTGGCGGATCATGTCCGCCACCACCGGGCCGACCCCGCCCAGCTGGCTGTGGCCGAAGGCATCGCGGGTGCCAGCCTCGGCGAGAAACTTGCCGTCCGGATAGGCGCTGCCCTCGGACACCACCACGACACAGTAGCCGTAGGCGGTCACGCACTGCTTGACTCGCTCGAGGAAGCGGTCCTTGTCGAACGGGATCTCCGGAAAGAGGATGATGTGCGGCGGCTCGCCCGCTTTCCTGCCGGCGAGTCCCGCGGCCGCGGCGATCCAGCCCGCATGCCGTCCCATCACCTCGAACACGAATACCTTGGTCGAGGTGCGCGCCATGGAAGCGACATCGAGTGCCGCCTCGCGGGTGGACACGGCGATGTATTTGGCGACCGACCCGAATCCCGGGCAGCAGTCGGTATGCGGCAGATCGTTGTCCACCGTCTTCGGCACGCCCACGCAGGTGATGGGATAGCCCAGCGACTCGCCGATCTGCGAGACCTTGAGCGCGGTGTCCATCGAATCGTTGCCGCCGTTGTAGAAGAAGTAGCCGATATCGTGGGCGCGGAAGACCTCGATCAGCCGCTCGTATTCCGCCCGGTTCTGCTCGATACCCTTCAGCTTGAACCGGGCCGATCCGAATGCGCCCGCCGGGGTGTGCTTGAGTCCACGGATGATCGCGGGGCTCTCCCGGCTCAGATCGATCAGGTCCTCCGTCAGCGCCCCCACGATGCCGTCGCGGCCTGCGTAGATCTTGCCGATGTGCCGCGAGCGCCTCATCGCCGTCTCGATCACCCCGCAGGCGGAGGCATTGATCACGGCCGAGACACCGCCGGATTGGGCATAGAAAGCGTTCTTCCTGGAGGTCGCCTTTTTCATATCGATCGGTCAGTGGGTTGCAGTGCCGGGGCAGCCCCGAAGAATACGCGGGCGCCTCCAAGCCCCGCAATCGCGATGCGGCGGGTGGGTGAGGAAGCGGGTGCGGTTTGACCTCGCTCCCGACGGCCGGTAACTTGGCGAGCCTTTCGCGTCAGCAGGTCTCGTCAAGCTTCATGCGCATCGTCCTTTTGGGGGCCCCGGGATCGGGGAAGGGCACGCAATCTCAGCGTCTGGTCGAGCGGCACGGCATACCGCAGGTGTCCACGGGCGACCTGTTGCGCGCCGCCGTGGCCAAGGGCACGCCGCTCGGACTGAAGGCCAAGGAGGCCATGGCCGCCGGCCGCCTGGTTGAAGACCCGATCGTCCTCGGGATGATCCGCGAGCGGCTTGCCGACCCCGACGCGCAGCGGGGTTTCATCCTCGACGGCTTTCCACGAAACCTGGCGCAGGCCCGCGCCCTCGATGTGCTGCTGCGTGATGTTGGACAACCGCTGGATGCGGTCGTGCAGATGGAGGTCGACTACGGCGAGCTGTCCCGCCGCATCTCCGGCCGGCGCACCTGCGCCGATTGCGGCCGGGTCGTCAATCTCCTCACCTCTCCGCCCGGCGAGGCCGAGCGCGAGCTCTGCCCCAAGACCGCCAAGCCCCATCGCCTCTTCCAGCGGCCGGACGATAACGAGGCGACGGTCGCCGAGCGGCTGAAGGTCTACGAGCAGCAAACTCGTCCGCTGGTCGATTACTACCGGGAGCAGGGGCTGCTGCGCACGATAAATGCCGAAGGCTCGGTGGCGGAGGTCGAGCAGCGGTTGGAGAGCGCTCTCGGCCCGAGCTAGATCGCGGCCAGCAGCTGCTCGCCGACGACGTCGCGGCGCCAGCCCGTCAGCGCCGCGATGTCCTGCGAGCCCTCGGCGAGCCGCTCGAGATCGCGCCGCGTGGCGAGCACCTCGGGGCTGATGCCGAGCTCCCGCGCCACCGCCTGATTCACGGCGCCGAGCTTCCTCGCGAGCGCGCTCTTCAGCGGATCCGGCCGCTGCCGCGTGGCAAGGGCCGGCGGCGGGTCGGGAACCTTCGCCGCGGCGATGCAGGCGAGAAGCTCCTGGCCGCAATGCCGCACCACTCCCGCCGGCACTTCGGCGATCGCTTCGAGTGCCGCCAGCGAACGCGGCACGCGCGCGATCACCTCCCGCAATCCCGCATCGTCGAGAATCCAACCTCGCGGCCGGTTGCGCTCCATCGCGCGGCGCTCGCGCCATGCGGCAAGCTCGCGCGCGAGACGCTCGCGATCCGGGTCGAGGCTGCCCAAGCCCTTCAGGCGCCGCCAGGCCTCCTCCGGGTCCGTCGCCAGGCTGCGCGGGTCGGCAAGAGCCACCAATTCCTCGGCGAGCCAGACCGATCGGCCGAGCTTATCGAGCCGCTCCTCGAGAGAGAGCTTGAGCGGCACCAGGTGCCGCACGTCATCCAGCGCGTACTCGATCTGCTCCGCGGACAGCGGCCGGCGTGACCAGTCGGTGCGGGTGTGCGCCTTCGGCAGCTCGATGCCGAGCAGTCGGCGCACGAGCTCGGCGTAGCCCACCTGCGCCGCGAAACCCGCAAGCGCGGCGGCGATCTGCGTGTCAAACACCGGCCGCACCAGGCCGAGGGCCGGCAGGAGCACTTCCAGGTCCTGGCGTGATGCGTGCATGACCTTCACAACACCGACCGCGGTGAGGGGGCCGGCGAGCGCACTCAGGCTCCTTACCGCGATCGGGTCGACGCACGTCGCCTCCGCGCCGGCCGAGAGCTGCAGCAGGCAGAGCTGCGCGCGATAGGTGCGTTCGCGGAGAAATTCGGTATCGAGACCGATGGTCGTCTGCGTGGCGAGGCGCGCTGCGAGTTCGGTGACGGCGTCGGCAGTGTCGGCGATGTGCTGCAACGGGACCAACGATGATCTGTAGAATCCGCGCCTATTATGCACGTGCACATTCTCGGAGTTTGCGGGACCTTCATGGGCGGCATCGCCGCGATCGCACGCGCCGATGGGCATCGCGTGACCGGCTCCGACCGCAACGTTTATCCGCCGATGAGCACGCAGCTCGAGGCGCTCGGCATCGAGCTCATCGAAGGCTACGAGGCGGCGCAGCTCGATCCCGCGCCCGATGTGGTCCTCGTGGGCAATGTCATGACGCGCGGCCAACCGGTGATCGAGGCGCTGCTCGATCGCGGCATTCCCTATGCATCGGGCCCGGAGTGGCTGTCACGCGAAGTGCTGCGCGGCCGTTGGGTGCTCGCGGTGGCGGGCACTCACGGCAAGACCACGACTTCCTCGCTCCTTGCCTGGATTCTCGAGCACGCGGGACTCGAGCCCGGGTTCCTGATCGGCGGCGTGCCGGCGAACTTCGAGACCAGCGCGCGTCTCGGCGCCAAGCCCTTCTTCGTGATCGAAGCGGACGAGTACGACACCGCCTTCTTCGACAAGCGCGCGAAGTTCGTTCACTACCACCCGCGCACGCTCATCCTGAACAATCTCGAGTACGACCACGCCGACATCTACCCGGACGTGGCCGCGATCGAGCGGCAGTTTCATCACCTGGTGAGGACGGTGCCGGGCGGCGGCCGCATCCTCTGGAACGCTGCGGATGAGCGGCTGAAGGAGACTCTGGCGATGGGATGCTGGACGCCGCGCGAGGGGTTCTCCAGCCGCCCCGGCGCGCACGCGCATTGGACGGCCCGCGCCGCAGGCGCCGTCGAGGATTTCTCCTGCTTCGAGGTTCTCGAGCAGGGCCGGCCCCGCGGGACCGTGCAGTGGGGGCTGATGGGCGCCCACAACATGGAGAATGCGCTCGCGGCGATCGCGGCCGCGCGCCACGCCGGCGTTGCCGTAGAGCATGCCATCGAGGCGCTGCACGCGTTCGCGGGCGTGGCGCGGCGCATGCAGCTTCGCGGCGAGATGAACGGAGTGCGGGTTTACGATGACTTCGCGCACCACCCGACCGCCATCGCGACGACGATCGATGGGCTGCGGCGGCGCGTCGGAACGGCGCGGATCATCGCCGTGTTGGAACCCCGTTCCAACACCATGCGCATGGGCGTGCATCGCGATGAGCTCGCGGGCTCCCTCGCCGGGGCCGATGAGGTGTGGCTGTACACCCCCGCCGATCTCGGCTGGGACGCCGGCGCCGTGCTTGCCGCGTTAGGCGGCCGCGGGCACGGACGCGGCGATGTGAGTCTGCTCGCGCGCGATCTCGCGCAGACGCTGCGGCCCGGCGACCACGCGCTCATCATGAGCAACGGCGGCTTCGGCGGACTGCACGAGAAGCTGCTGGCGGAGCTCGCCCGCTGATCCTGTAGAACCAGGTCAGGCCGACGCCGAGCACCACCGTCCAGCCGAGCACCAGCCAGCCGGTGAAGCCATCGTGCCGGCTGAGGAGGAATTCGAGCGGCGAGGAGCGATTCGGCTGCGAGAGTCCGTGCACGACCAACATCACCCACACCCATCCGGCATGCAAGCCCATGCTCGCCGCGATGTTACCGGTGATGGCGCGCACGAGCGCGAGCACCACGCCGACCGCCGTCAGGCAGAGGAAGGCATCGGCGATGGCGAGAGGTTGGGCGAAGGACTGCAGCGTGCCTCGAAGGAGCGCCAGGCCGCTCCACGCGGAAACCTGCGCGGCGGGGATGTGGAAGCTGCCGAGGAAGTGCGTCCAGGCATACACGATGGAGGTGAGCGCGATCGCGAGCGCGGTGCCCGACTCCCGCTGGATGCCGGCGTACATCGCGCCGCGCAGCGCCGTCTCCTCGATCAGGCCCACCGCGAGAGCGCTCGCGAGCCGCTTGGCGATGAGTGCCGCCAGCGATGCGGCGTCGTAGCTCGCAGTCTGCCGGAAATCGAGCAGCCCGAGGCCCACCATGGAGGCCGCCACGGCCGCCATGGTGATCACTCCGAGCAGGAGCCCGATGCACAACTCGCGCAGGAAAATGCCGCGCGGCGCCCCGTAGCCGAGGCTGACGCGGTCCGCGAGCCGAAGTCGCCGTGCCACCAGCAGGAAGCCGACGAGGAAGGCCAGCATCCCGATTCGCTCCCCGATCCGATGGAACGGGAAGTCGAAATGCGGATGCAGCAACAGCCACGCGGGGTAGGTGAGCGCGGCCATGGCCGCCAGGCTGGCCGCGATCAGGAGCAGAAACCAGGCGAAGGCGCGCATGCCATGCGAATCGTGGATCGGGCGGGCAATGTACGGGCAAGCGCCGGCGTGCGCAAATCGGCGAGCCCGCTGCTCGCGGCGGTATACTCGCGCGCACGAGGGTGCAGCGCTGCCCCGCTTTCCCCAGCCTGTGTCGCAAGCTCCTTTACACCCGGTCGTCATCTGGTTCGGCAGAGTCGGCGACATGATCATGCTGAGCGCGCTGCTCGAGATCCTGCACCGCCGCTACGGCGGACCGTGCCGCATCATCGGTGCCGGCGCGTGGACCGCGGAGATCTACGGCTCGCACCGCGATGTCTTGGAAGTGCGATGTCTCGGACGGCACACGGCCTTCTTTCTCGACCCCGAGTGGTGGCGCGCGCTGAGGATCCTGCGCAGCGACCGCACTTCGCCGGTGTACGTGTGCGAGAGCTTTCCCGGCAAGCTGCGCCGCATCCGACGTCTGCTTCGGATGAGCGGCACGGCGGCAAGCCGCTGCGTTTTCATGACGGACATGCTCGCGAGCGCGGGCGCCTCCGCTCCGGAGCATTGGGTGGACCGGCTGGTGGCGCTCGGGCGATGCACGCCGCCGGCAGTTCGCGCGGCCGACTTCCCCTGGCCGGAGCCCGCGCCGCAGGGGGCGCCGCGATTGACGGTTGCCCCGCAGGACCGCGCGCAGTGCGAGGCCTGGCTCGGGACCCAGGGTTGGCTCGGGCGGCCGCTGGTGCTGGTGCAGCCCGGGAATCAACGCACCATGCGCGGCGGCGCCCGCGCCGGCCCATCACCCGAGGATCACAAGGCGTGGCCGCTCGAGCGCTGGGCTGCGCTCTTGCAGCACGTGCACGCGAGAATGCCGCAGGCACTGATCCTTCTGGTGGGCGCGCCGCCGGAGGAGGCATTCCTCGAGCGGATTCGCAGCGAGGCGCGGCTGCCCGTGGTCAACACCGCGGTGCTGTCCCTGACACGGCTCTTTGCGCTTTGCGCGCTGTCCCACAGCATGATTTCCGTCGATACCGGCCCGGCGCACGCCGCGGCAGCCGTGGGGTTGCCGCTGGTCGTGCTCTTCGGTGCCTACCCGGCAGCGATCTGGCAGCCGCGAAGCGCCGTGGGCTCGGCCGTCATCGGTGTCGGCGGGCCACCGCTCTCGAGCCGCCTGGATGAGATTCCGGAGCAGAGGGTGTTCGAGGCCTGGTGCGGCTTGCTCGAGCAGCTGCAGGGCGGGGCCGGTGAACGGCAAGCGCCGCGAGCGGGAGGAGAGCGTTGGCCTCATTGAAAGACGAGACCTCGACTGCGCTGCGGCGCATGGCGGCGAAGCTCCTCGGAGAGTACACACCGCCACGATTGCAGCACACCCGGGAGCTGTTGACGGAGCTCGAGGGGGCCCTTGCCCGTCAGTCGGTGAGCGGCGAGTGGGCGGGGCTCGCGGCCGACATCACTCGCGCGCTGAAGGCGGCCGGCGCCGACGGCTTTCTGCGTCTGCCGCCGGTGATGAAGACCGTGCATCCGCGCATCCGCAGCCGCTCGCGGGAGTATCTTCGATATCTCCTCGCCTCGCGGCGCTTCTCGGCGGAGCTGCAGCGGGCCCTGACCGAATCGCCCGTCGGCCGGCCGCTCGTCAACCCGTACTATCCCCTGAGCAGTCCGCTGCTCATGCAGCATGGCTATCACCTCGTGCGGCTGTTGGAAGCCACCGATCTCGATCTTTCCTCGCTTCGGCTGGTGGTCGATTTCGGCGCCGGCTACGGCAGCTTCTTCCGGCTGTTGCGCAATCTCGGCTATCGGGAGCGCTATCTCATCTGGGACCTGCCGGTGATGTGCGCTCTGCAGCGGTTTTATCTGCGGAACGTGTTTCCGACCGGCCCGGGAGGGCAGCCGCCGGGCAACCTCGAGTGGCTCATTTCCGGCGATGCCGCGGCGCCGGCGGCAGTTGCCCGCCACTGCGCGGAGCATCAGCCGGCGCTCTTCCTCGCCACCTGGTCACTCAGCGAGACGCCACTCGCCGTGCGCGAGCGGATCGCGCCGGCGCTCGCCGGATTCACGCACATCCTCTGCGCTTACCAGCGCCGCTTCGGCGAGCACGACAACGTGCAGTACTTCCAGTCGCTCGAGAAATCCCTGACGGGGTTCGAATGGCAGCACGCCGAGTGCCCCATCTACCGGGGCAACTTCTACCTCATCGGCGCTCGCGTGGCTGCGGCAGGCGCCCCCAGGCGCTAGCCGCCGGCGAGCAGGCGCTCGAAATCATCGGCGATGCGCTCGAGCGAGTATCGCGCGCACGCCCATTCGCGTCCGGCCGCGCCCATCCGCCGTCGCCGCTCCGGATCGCGGATGAGCGCGACGATCGCGCGCGCGAGCGCCTCCGCGTCGCCGGCCTCGACGCCGATGCCGGTGCTCTCGGCCACGAAAGTCTCCGGCAGGCCACCCGCGCGGCTCGACACCACCGCGACCGCGGCGGCCTGCGCCTCGACCGAGACGCGTCCGAAGGGCTCAGGATAGAGTGACGGCACGGCGAGAATGTCGAGGGCCGGATAAATCGCAGCCACGTCCGCCGTCCAGCCGAGGAGGCGATGCCGGCTCGCGTGCGCCGAGCAGGCGATGCGCGCGCGCAGCGCCGGCGCATCCTCGCCATCGCCCACCCACAAGAGGCTCGCCGAGGCTTCCGCCGCGAGGAACTGCTCGGCGGCATCGAGCAGCGTGAAGATGCCCTTGGCTGCGATGATCCTGCCGAGATAGCCGACGACCACCTCCGAGTCGCCGACACCGAGCCGCGCTCGGGTACCCGCCCGCAGCTCCGGCGAGGGGCGAAAGCGCGCCGTGTCGATCGGATTGTAGAGCACCGAGGCGCGCTCGACGTCCATTCCCTGACGTCGATAGTCATCGCGATGGAAGCGCGATACCAGAATGAAGCGGTCGGCGCGCCGGGAAAGTAGATCGCGCGCGCGAGCCTTGGCCGGCGCATCGTGCCAATGCCGAAAGAGCGCCACCCGCGCGCCGTAGATGCTTCGAAGGGCAAGCAGCATCCGATAGAACCGCGGATCGTTCGAGATCATCCAGTCCGGCCGCTGTCGCGCGGCGAGCCGCAGCAGCGCGGCGGCGATCCGCACGCCGCGGCTTCTCCCGGGGCGCACCGACACCGTCGGCACGCGCGCCTCGCGCAGCAGGACCTCCACCGGACTGCCTGCGATCGCGAGACACACTACCTCATGTCCGCGTGCGGCCATCGCGCTCGCCAGGGCGGCGATGTGCTGCTCGGTGCCGTATCCCCGGGTGCTCGACTCTGCGAACAACAGTCTCATTGCGTGAGTTATACCCGATGGGCAATCATGACTGCCATGAGTGACATTCTCTTCTTCGATCCGACGTGCGAGCGGCCATATGACACCGAGACGCTGCGGACCCGGGCGATGGGCGGCACGGAAGCGACCGTGGTGCGCATCGCCGATGCCCTGGAAGCGCTCGTGGTTCAGCACAACCGCACGAGCGCGAGCGGCCGTTACCTGCCGCCGCGGCGCGATCCCGCCGTCACTCGCGTGATCGTCAACCGCGACTCGCGCGCGCTCTCCACCGTGCGCGATCTTTATCCCAACGCGCGACTTCACCTCTGGCTGCACGATCGCGTGCGCCCGCGCTCCAAGCGCGCGAGGAGGCTCGCTGCCGATGCTGACATCCTGCGCGATCTTGCGGTGAAGGTGATCTGCGTGTCTGACACGCAGCGGCACGCGGTCGAGGCGGCGCTGCGTTGGATGCGGGTGGACGATCGCGTTTCCGCATGCACGCTCTACAACCCCGTTCCCGATGAGCTGCAGCCGGACGGCTCGCCGATCGATGATCGCAAGCTCGTCTTTCTCTCCTCACCCAACAAGGGGCTGAAGTTCGCGCTCGATGCCTTTCGCGCCTTGCAAAGAGCGATGCCGGACATGCGGCTCCTCGTCGGCAATCCCGGCTACAAGGCGCTCGATAGCGCGCCGATCGCGGGCGTCGAGTATCTCGGCCCGCAGCCGCAGCATCGCATCCATGCGGAGCTGCGCACGGCGCTCTGCACCTTCTTTCCCAACTTCCTCATCCCCGAGACCTTCGGCCTCGTCTTCGCCGAGTCGCGGGCGCTCGGCACCCCGGTGCTCACGCACGACTGCGGCGCGGCGCTCGAAGTGCTGGCAGATCCCGCGCAGGTGCTGCCGGTCACGCTCGCCAAGCGAGTCTACGAAGGGCTGCTCGGCGGCTGCCCGGCGCACTGGCGCGGCTTGCCGGCGCGCGCGGCGGCCGCCCTCGGCCTCTTCGACATCTACATCGAGCGCATTCGCGCCTGGCGCGCCGGCGCGCGGCCGGTGACCGGGCCCGATCCGCGCTTTGCTCTCGCGGCAGTGACCCGAGGCTGGCGCGAGGTGTTGGCGCGCTGAATTTGCAAGTACCATAGGACCATGGCGGGGCAAGCGCTGCACCCGTTTGCCATCAAGCTCGGCCGCATCGGCGACATGGTGATGCTGACGGCAGTGCTGAGGCTGCTGCATGCGCGATATGGCGGGAGCTGTTACGTCGTCGGCGCGCAGGCCTGGGCGCCCGATGTCTACCTCGGTCTCGCGGAGGTGCGGCAGTGCTGGTCGCTGCCGCGCAAGGCGCCCACCTTTTTCGGATTGGCCTGGGTCGCCATTTTGCGGGCTTTGCGCGATACGGCGCCCGGCCCGGTCTACGTCTTCGAGCACCATCCCGGCCAAGTTCGCCGTATCCGCCGTCTGCTTCGCCTGAGCGGCATCGAGCCACGCCGTTGCCTTTTCATCGATGAGGCGCCGGGCCGCGAGCGTTCCTGGCTCGATACGCTGCTCGGCTTCGCGCGGCGAACACCGCCCGCCCTGAGCGAAGCCGAGTACCCGACGCCCGCAGCGCCCGATGCCGCCTGGTCGGCGCGGCTTCGGGTGTTGGAAGTCGAGCGGGCCGAGCGGGACGATTGGCTTCGCGCGCAAGGCTTTCGCGGTGAGCCGCTCATCCTCGTTCAGCCCGGCAACCACCGCACCATGGGCCGGCGACGGCTGCGGAACTGGCGAGGGCGCGACGACAAGGCGTGGCCGGTCGAGCGCTGGGCGCAGCTGCTGCACCGGCTGCACGCTCAGATTCCGGAGGCGATGCTCCTGGTAAGAGGAGCAGCCGCCGAAAGGCCACTGCTCGAGCAGATCCGTTCGGCCGCGGCGCTGCCCTGCGTCAGAGCCGCGACTACCGCGCTTCGTCCGCTATTTGCGCTGTGCGAGCTCGCCCACAGCATGATCTCCGCCGATTCCGGCCCGGCGCACTGCGCCGCAGCGCTCGGAGTGCCGCTCGTCGTGCTTTACGGCACTCAGTCCTCGCGGGTCTGGTTGCCGCGCGGCTCGGGGGGCGCGCCGGTTCTCGGCGTGGGCGGACCACCGGAGCTCGAGCGCGCGGAGCAAATACCGGTGGAGGCCGTATTCGAGGCGTGGTGCCGACTGGACCGCAGCGCCGCTCAGGCGGCGGCCCCGGCCGATTTCGAGACGCCTCCCGCGCCGCTTTCGATCCAGATGACCTCCGTCAGCAGGGATCCGTCGGCCTTGAGCTCGAGCGTCCGATAGCCCGGAGGGCGCCGGTCGATGGCGAATTGCTCCGAGCGGGGCAGGAACTGCGCGCAGGTGGACGGTGTCGCGAGCAGGCGCACGCCTTTGCGCAGCGCATCGTAGCTCTGATGCACGTGGCCCCAGACGATGCCGCGAACGTTGGGATGCCGATCGATGACGTCGAAGAACTCGTCGGCATTCTGCAGCCCGACACGGTCGAGCCAGCGGCTGGCCATCGGCACCGGATGATGGTGCAGACATACGAGCGCGTGCCGCTGCGGCGCGCCGGCGAGCGCCGACTGCAATGCGGCCAGATTCTCCGCGCCGAGCCGACCGGAAGCCGACCCCGGGATCGTGCTGTCGAGCAGCACGATTCGCCAGAGCCCGATGTCGACCGAGCCGCCGAGGATGAACGGCGCGCAATCGAGCTCCCGGCGCATCGTCTCGGGCTCATCGTGGTTACCGGGCAGACACAGCACCGGCAGCCGCAGAGCCCCGAACACGCGCCGGAACGGGGCATACCCCGCCGGATCGTCCTGCACGAGATCACCGGTGACCAGCACCGCATCGGGCGGCCAGTCGCGCTGTTTCGCGTGCGCAAGCGTCGCCTCGAGCGCCGGCAGAGTCGCAATTCCGCGCAGCAGCTCGCCCTCGCCGCCGTAGAGGTGAGGGTCCGTGAGATGAGTCAGGCGCACCACGCTGCTCGTGCCAGTCATGGGAGTGAAGGGTAGCAGAGAGGCCGTGCGAGCCTGCAGTGAACTGGGTCGCGAGGGGCTCGGCCGATGCCGGAAATCTGCGGCATTGCGCTGATCGCCGCTCAAATACTGTGACCCTGCGCTACCGAACATAAGGCGCTGTCGGGCGTCGGCGACGGCCAGCTCGTGCTCGGGCGCGACGCTGACATATCTCGGCCGCACCAGGAAGGAGCAGGGGCGAGCGAGGAGCGCAGCCCGTGCAGCTCCCGGCCCGGCACGATGTCTCGCAGCGAGGCAGGGATGCGGAGCGCCCGGCGCAGAGCGGCGGATGGCCGGTACCGTTTCACACAACACGATTGAGCATCGGCGGCGTCTGATGGACAATGCGCGCCCCTTTCAGGGTTACCCCGGGATTCCCCCAAGGGCCGTATGACCACACGCCGCGAGCTCGCCAACTGCATCCGTGCTCTGTCGATGGATGCCGTGCAACGCGCCAATTCCGGGCATCCCGGCATGCCGATGGGCATGGCGGACATCGCCCAGGTGCTCTGGTGCGATTTCCTCAAGCACAATCCCGGCAACCCGCAGTGGCTCGACCGCGACCGCTTCCTGCTCTCCAACGGCCACGGCTCGATGCTGCTCTATTCGCTGCTTCACCTGACCGGCTATCCGCTCTCGCTGGAGGAGATCAAGAATTTCCGCAAGCTCGGCAGCCGCACGGCCGGTCACCCGGAGCACGAGCCGGCGCTCGGCATCGAGACCACCACCGGGCCTCTCGGCCAGGGGCTCGCCAACGCGGTGGGCCTCGCGCTCGCGGAGCGCATGCTGGCGGCGCAGTTCAATCGCCCTGGATTTCCGATCGTCGATCACTACACCTACGCGTTCTGCGGCGACGGCTGTCTCATGGAAGGCGTCTCCCACGAAGCCTGCTCGCTTGCCGGCACGCTCGGTCTCGGCAAGCTCATCGTCCTCTATGACGACAACGGCATATCCATCGACGGCAAGGTGGAGGGTTGGTTCACCGATGACACGGCGCGGCGATTCGAGGCTTATGGCTGGCAGGTGATGAGGGGCGTCGACGGTCACGACGCGGAAGCGATCGCCGCGGCGCTCCGCGCCGCGCGCGCGCAGAGCTCACGGCCGTCGCTGATCTGTTGCCGGACCATCATCGGCTGGGGCGCCCCGCACAAGCAGGGCACGCAGGAGACGCACGGGGAGGCATTGGGCGAGGAGGAGGTCGCGGCGACCCGCAAGGCGATCGGCTGGCCCTACGAGCCGTTCGTCGTCCCCGAGGAGTTGCGTGCCGCCTGGGATCATCGCAGCCGCGGCGCCGCCGCGGAGTCCGCCTGGCGGGAGCTGCTCGAGCGCTATCGCATCGCGCATCCGGAGCTCGCCCGAGAGTTCGGCAGGCGCATGAGCGGGGAGCTGCCGCTCAACTGGAGGGAGACCGCGGCGCAGGCGCTGGCTGCGGGTCTCGCCCAGAAGGCGCCGCAGGCGACCCGGCAGTCTTCGCAGGCGGTGCTGAACGTGATCGGGCCCATGCTTCCGGAGATCGTCGGCGGCTCGGCGGACCTCACCGGCTCGAACAACACCCGATTCAAGGCGGCGCGCGAGCTCGACCCCAGGGACGCGACCGGCAATTACATCCATTACGGCGTGCGCGAGTTCGGCATGACGGCAGTCATGAACGGCATGGCGCTTCACGGCGGTTTGCTGCCCTACGGCGGCACCTTCCTCGTCTTCTCGGACTACGCGCGCAATGCGGTGCGTCTCGCCGCGCTGATGAACACGCGCGTGGTGCTGGTCTACACCCACGACTCCGTCGGTCTCGGCGAGGACGGTCCGACGCACCAGCCCATCGAGCAGCTGGCGGGTCTGCGGGCGATGCCTAACATGTGCCTGTGGCGACCGTGCGATGCCTTCGAGACCGCAGTCGCCTGGACGGCAGCGGTGGAGCGCGCCGGCCCCACCGCGCTCGTGCTGACGCGTCAGGCGCTGCCGCAGCAGATGCGAACAGCGGAGCAGCAGGCGAATGCCCGCCGCGGCGGCTATGTGCTCATCGATTGCCAAGGCGCTCCCGAGTGCCTGGTTCTCGCCACCGGGTCCGAAGTCGCGATCGCCGCGCAGGCGGTGAACGAGCTCAATGCGGCCGGGCGGCGCGTGCGGCTGATCTCCATGCCCTCGACCGAAGTGTTCGATGGCCAGGATGAGCTCTACCGTGAGAGCGTGCTGCCCCGTTCGGTTCGTCGCCGTCTCGCGGTCGAGGCGGGCGCTACGCTATCCTGGTGGCGCTACGTCGGCGCTGAGGGCCGCGTCATCGGCATCGATCGCTTCGGCGCCTCCGGCAAGGGCGCCGAGGTTCTCGCGCACTTCGGCTTCACCGCCGAGCACGTCCATCGAGCGCTGGGTGAGCTGCTCGATGCCGCCGAATAGCGAAGAGAGGTTTTCTTATCGGCGCGCAGCGCCGCTGCGCTCAGCGGGTTGCGGCTTGCGCAATCCGCAGAAGAGATCGGGGCAGGGGCCCCGTAAACAGAGGTAAACGGGTCATGGCAATCAAGGTGGGAATCAACGGCTACGGCCGCATCGGCCGCAACGTGCTGCGCGCGCTCTACGAGGGCCGGCGGACGGCAGAAGTGCAGATCGTCGCGCTCAACGACCTCGGTGACGCCAAAACCAACGCGCACCTGACGCAGTACGACAGCGTGCACGGGCGCTTTCCGGGCGAGGTGAAGGTCGAGGGCGATTCCATGCTCGTCAACGGCGAGCGCATCCGCGTACTCGCCGAGCGCGACCCGGCAAAGCTTCCCTGGGGATCGCTCGGGGTCGAGTACGTGCTCGAGTGCACGGGGCTCTTCACCAGCAAGGCGAAGGCTGGCGCGCATCTGACCGGCGGCGCCAAGCGGGTGGTCATCTCCGCCCCGGGGGGTGAGGACGTCGATGCCACCATCGTCTACGGAGTCAACACCCAGGTGCTCTCGAGCAAGCACACGGTGATCTCCAACGCATCCTGCACCACCAACTGCCTCGCTCCGGTCGCGAAGGTGTTGAACGATTCGATCGGCATCTCGGCCGGGATCATGACCACGATCCACTCCTACACCAACGACCAGGTGCTCACCGACGTCTATCACAAGGACCTCAGACGCGCCCGCTCGGCGACGATGTCGCAGATCCCGACCAAGACAGGCGCCGCGGCCGCCGTCGGCCTGGTGCTCCCGGAGCTCAAGGGCCGGCTCGATGGTTTCGCGGTGCGCGTGCCGACGATCAACGTCTCGCTGGTCGATCTCACCTTCACCGCCAAGCGCGCGACCACGGTGGAGGAAGTCAATCAGGCATTGCGCTCGGCCGCGGGCGGCGCAATGCGCGGCATCCTCGCCTACAACGAGGCGCCGCTGGTCTCGATCGATTTCAATCACGACGCGCACTCATCGGTGTTCGACGCCACGCTCACCAAGGTGATCGGTGGCAACCTGGTGAAGGTCTGCGCCTGGTACGACAACGAGTGGGGCTTCTCCAACCGCATGATCGACACCACGCTCGCCTGGGCGCGGGCGTCATGAAGGTCCTGCGCATGATGGACCTCGACCTGCGTGGCAAGCGGGTCCTGATTCGCGAAGATCTCAACGTTCCGGTGCAGGATGGGGTCGTCACCAGCGATGCGCGCATCCGCGCGGCGCTGCCCACCATTCGCCACGCGCTCGAGCAGCATGCGCGCGTCTTCATCCTTTCGCATCTCGGCCGACCTCAGGAGGGCCAATTCGATGAGGCGCTGTCGCTGAAGCCGGTTGCGGCGCGCCTCTCGGAGCTGCTCGGCAAGGCGGTGCCGCTGAAGCGCGACTGGCTCGAGGGGATCGATTGCGAGCCGGGAACGGCGGTGCTCTGCGAGAACGTGCGCTTCAACAAGGGCGAGAAGAAGGACGACCCGGCGCTCGCGCGCAGGATGGCCGACCTCTGCGACGTGTTCGTGATGGACGCATTCGGCACCGCCCACCGGGCGGAGGCGAGCACCCACGGGGTGGTGCGTTTCGCGAAGGGCGCCTGCGCAGGTCCGCTGCTCGTGGGCGAGCTCGAGGCGCTCGAGCGGGCGCTCGAGAAGCCCGCGCGACCGCTGGTCGCCATCGTCGCCGGATCGAAGGTCTCGACCAAGCTCACGGTGCTCGAATCGCTCCTCGCCAAGGTCGACAAGCTGATCGTGGGCGGCGGCATCGCCAACACCTTCCTGGCGGCCACCGGCGTCGCGGTGGGCAAATCGCTCTACGAGTCCGAGCTGCTCGATGTTGCGCGGCGGCTGATGGAGCAGGCGCGCGCGCGCGGCGCGGAGATTCCGCTGCCGACCGACGTCGTGGTGGCCAAGGAGCTCGCCGCGACCGCGCACGCCGACGTGCGCTCCATACACGAGGTTCGTGCCGACGAGCGAATTCTCGACATCGGTCCGGATACCGCCGACCGCTTGAGCGGCATGTTGCAATCGGCGGGCACCATCATCTGGAACGGGCCGGTGGGCGTGTTCGAGTTCGATCAGTTCGGCGAGGGTACGCGCGCCATTGCGCAGGCGATCGCGCGCAGCAAGGCATTCTCGCTCGCGGGCGGCGGCGATACGCTGGCGGCGATCGAGAAGTACGGCGTCGAGGACGGGATTTCCTACATCTCCACGGGCGGCGGCGCCTTCCTCGAGTTCGTGGAGGGCAAGAAACTGCCGGCCGTCGCCGCCCTGGAGGAGCGCGCAAGCGGCTGACTCATGCTGAGACGAACCAAAATCGTGGCGACTGTCGGCCCGGCGACCGACGACGTCGCTATATTGACGGGCATGATGCGCGCCGGAATGGATGTGGCGCGGCTGAACGCCTCGCACGGAACGGTCGATGATCGCAGGCGCCGACTCGCGATGCTGCGCGAGGCGGCCGATCGCACCGACAAGTGCGTGGGTGTGCTGCTCGATCTCGGCGGACCGAAGATCCGCATCGAGAGCTTTCGCGAGAAGAAGGTGATGCTCGAGGAAGGGCGCGCATTCACGCTCGATACGGCACTGGATCCCAAGGCCGGCACCGTCGATGAAGTGGGCTGCGCCTACAAGGATCTGCCCAAGGACGTGAGTGCCGGCGATACGCTGCTGCTCGCCGACGGACAGATCGTGCTCGCTGTGGAGAAGGTGGCGGGCACGAGAATCGAGACGCGGGTGCGCGTGGGCGGCGAGCTGTCGGATCGCAAGGGCCTCAATCGCCAGGGCGGCGGCATCTCGGCGCCGGCCCTCTCGGATCGCGATCGCGAGGACATCCGCTTCGGCGCCGAGGAGAAGGTCGATTACATCGCCGTCTCCTTCGCGCGCGATGCCGCCGACATCGAGCAGGCCCGGGCGCTCGTCCGCCAATCCGGGGGCCACGCGCGCATCGTCGCCAAGGTGGAGCGGCACGAGGCCGTCGCCAACCTCCCGGGCATCATCGAAGCGGCGGATGTCGTCATGGTGGCTCGGGGCGATCTCGGCGTGGAGATGGGCTACGCCGAGCTGACGGGATTGCAGAAGACCATCATCCACCAGACCCGCGGCAAGAATCGCGTGGTGATCACCGCCACGCAGATGATGGAGTCGATGATCCAGAACCCGGTGCCGACGCGCGCGGAGGTCAGCGACGTCGCCAACGCGGTCATGGACGGCACCGATGCCGTGATGTTGTCGGCGGAGACTGCCGCCGGCCGCTACCCCGTCAAGGCGGTGGAGGCGATGGCGGAGGTCATCGAGGGCGCGGAGAAATACCAGCTCACCCACAGCCGCACCCGTCACCGTACCGAGGGGCAGTTCAAGGGATCGGAAGAGGCGATCGCCATGGCCGTGATGTACACGGCCAACCACCTCAAGGTGCGTGCCATCGTCGCGCTGACCGAGTCCGGCGCGACACCGCTGTGGATGTCGCGTATCCGTTCCGACATCCCCATCTATGCCTTCACCCGGCACGAGCCGACACGTCGCCGCGTGACCATCTACCGCGGCGTGTATCCGGTGGTCTTCGATGTGACCCGCGCCACCTCGACGGAGGCCCTTTACGGCTCGCTCTTCTCGCGCCTGCTCGAGCTCGATCTGGTCAAGCGCAAGGACCTGGTGATCCTCACCAAGGGGGAGCTCTCGGGCGTGCAGGGCGGTACGAACTCCATGCAGATCCTGCAGGTGGCGTAGCGGCCCTGACCCGGCGGGCGGGTCGCTGTCGGGCCGTGCACACGGGCGGTGCACGGGCTGGGCCGCTACATTGCTGGCTTTCGGGCTGCAGAGCCGCAGTTCTGCTGGGACCTCGATCACAATCGGGCGCGGGCGCAGGCGGGGCAGCGCCGCCGCGTTGTAATCTAGGCGGCAGCCCCCTCTACGATGATGGATGCGCCCGTCGAAATCGCGAGAAAACCACCGGCACGGCCGACCGTCGGGCTGGTGCTGACCGGCGGTGGCGCGCGCTCGGCTTACCAGGTGGGGGTTCTGCTGGCTCTGGCGGAGCTCCTGCCCCGCGCGCGCAACCCCTTTCCGGTCATCGTGGGCACTTCCGCCGGCGCGGTGGCCGCCTGCGTGCTCGCGGCCGAGGCGCATCGCTGGCGACGGGCGGTGGCAGGACTCGAGCGCGTCTGGGCCAACTTCCGCACCGGCCAGGTCTTTCACGTGGATCCGGTGCACATGCTGCGCGCCGGCACGCACTGGATGCTCGCCCTGCTCTCGGGCGGACTCGTGCTCTCGCCGCCCAAGGCCCTGCTCGATAACAGCCCGCTGCGGCAACTGCTGGCGAGCAACGTCGACTGCGCGAGCATTCACCGCAGCATCGTGCGTGGACATCTGCGGGGCTTCGCACTCTGCGCGACGAGCTACGCCACGGGCCAGTCGGTCGCGTTCTTCGACGGTCGCGAGTCGCTTTCCGAATGGACCCGATCGCAGCGCATCGGCCGGCGCACCGAGCTCACTCTCGATCACCTGATGGCGAGCGCGGCGATCCCGCTGCTTTTCCCGCCGATGTGCATCGGCCGCGAGTATTTCGGCGACGGCGCCATGCGCCAGTTGAATCCGCTGAGTCCCGCCATCCACCTGGGCGCGGACCGATTGCTGATCATCGGTGTACGGGCGCGGCAGGCGGCCGGCGTGGGCGCCGGCAGCGGCACCAGCCGCACCATGCCGACTCCGGGCGAGGTGCTCGGCTACATGATCGACACGCTGTTCACCGATCAGGTCTATGGTGATCTCGAGCAGATCGCGCGCATCAACCAGCTGGTGCAGGAGGCGCCGTTCGCGGCCCGCGGTCTCAGGCACGTCGATACGCTGATGCTCGCCCCGAGCATCGATCCGAGCGAGGTCGCGGCGCGCTATACCGAGGACATACCGCGGAGCCTGCGTGTGCTGCTGCGCGTGCTCGGCGGACGCGACGTGTCGGGGTACCAGCTCGCGAGCTATCTCACCTTCGAGGCGGGCTACACGCGCGCGCTCATCGAGCTCGGCTATCGCGATGCGATGGAGGCGAGAGCGGCCCTGGCCGCCTTCATGAGCGGCGAGCGCCTGCCGCCGCTCATGACCGCGGCGGGTGTTGCGCAGGCGACGTGAGCACGGTGTGACGGGCCGTCACGGCGCCGTCGCCGGTGAACTGCGCCACCAGCTTGTCGACGATGTACACCGAGCGATGCTGTCCGCCGGTGCAGCCGATCGCCACCGTGAGATAACCGCGGTTGCTCGCCACGTATTCGGGAATGCGCGCCCGGATGAACTGCGCGATATCCGCAATCAGCGCCGCGACGTTGGTCTGACCTTCGAGGAACCTTATGACCTCGGGGTCGCGTCCCGTGAGTCCACGCAGGGCCGGCTCCCAATAGGGGTTGGGAAGGGAGCGAGCGTCGAACACGAAGTCGGCGTCCCCGGGGATGCCGTGCTTGAAGCCAAAGGATTCGAAGGTGAGCGAGAGCCGGCCGGCGTGCGGCTCGCCGATGCGCAGCCTGATCAGCTCCCTGAGCGCATGCACGCCGAGGCGCGAGGTGTCGATGACCAGATCCGCCGCGTAGACGATCGGCACGAGCAGCTGTCGCTCCAGGGCCATGGCGGCGCGCAGGTCGATGTCGTCCCGGCTCATGGGATGCTTGCGCCGCGTCTCGGCGAAGCGCCGCAGGAGCTCCTCGTCGGTGGCCGTCAGGAAGACGATCTCGCAGACGATGCCGCTGCGGCGCAGCTCATCGATGAGCTGCGGGACGGTGGCGATTTCCGCCGCGGTGTTGCGGGCATCGAGCCCGACCGCCGCGCGCTCGTAGGTGCTCTCGGGGCTACGCACCGCATGGGAGATGAAGGGCTTGAGCAGCGCCGCGGGAATGTTATCGATGCAGTAGAAGCCCAGGTCCTCGAGCATGTGCAGGGCCACGCTCTTGCCCGAGCCGGAAAGTCCGCTTAGAACGACGATGCGCACTGCGGCAGCGGACTCTCGTCTTCGGGGGGAGGAATGTCAGGCGCGCAGCGCCCGGCCCTCCACGGCGTGATGATCCGTCAGCTTCTCCTTGTGCTTCTTGATGCATCGATCGAGCTTGTCGGCGAGCAGATCGATGGCGGCGTACATGTCCTCCTCGGTTGCGTCCGCATGGATCGAGTTGCCGCTCACGTGCAGGGTGGCCTCGGCCTTCTGTCGCAGCTTCTCAACCGTCAGCACGCAGTGCACGTCGATCACCTGCTCGAAATGCCGTCCGATGCGCTCCAGTTTTTTTTCGACATAGCCTCGCAGGGAGGGAGTGACTTCGACGTGGTGGCCGGTGAGGTTGAGCTGCATAGCGGTCTCCTTCTCACGTTGTGCTGAATTCATTTGAATCACATCTGCCCGAGCCCCGCCCGTCGGCGCTCGTTCGAGGGCGGAATGCCCATCGCCTCGCGGTACTTGGCGACGGTGCGGCGCGCGACCGGAATGCCTTCCGCCGAGAGCAACTCCGCGATCCGGCCGTCGCTCAGCGGCGAGTCCGTGCTCTCGTCCTTGACGAGCTTCTTGATCTTGGCGCGGATGGCGGTCGAGGAGGTGCCCGAGCCATCGGCGCCCTCGACGTGGCTCGAGAAGAAATACCGCAGCTCGAACACACCGCGCGGGGTGTGCATGTATTTGCCGGAAGTGACGCGCGAGATGGTCGACTCGTGCATGCCGATGGCCTCGGCGATGTCCTTGAGGATCATCGGCCGCATGTGCTCCTCCCCCTGCTCGAGGAAGGCGGTCTGACGCTCGACGATCGAGCGTGCGACCTTGATCAAGGTCTCGTGGCGGATCTCCAGGCTCTTCAGCAACCAACGCGCTTCCTGCAGCTGCGCACGCATGGTGGCGTGGCTGGCATTGCGGCCGATGAGGCTCGCGTAGCTTTGGTTGAGGCGCACCCGTGGAAGGGTCGCCGAGTTGATTTCCACCGCCCAGCCGTGCTCGGTGCGGCGCACGAAGACATCGGGCACCACGTACTCGGCTGCGCCCGCGCTCACCGTGGCGCCCGGTCGGGGATGGCAGGAGCGCACCAGCGCCAGAGCGCAGGCGAGCTCCTCGTCGCTGGCGCGCAGCTCGCGCTTCACGACCGCGAGCTCGCGCCCGGCGATGCGTTCCAGGTGGTGCCGGGCGATCTCGATCGCCGCGTTGAAGCCCGGAATCGCCGGGTCGAGCTGCCGCAGCTGCAGCTCGATGCATTCACCCACCGAGCGCGCGCCGACTCCGGGTGGATCGAGGCCCTGCACGTCCTCCAGAGCCGCCTCGACCTCGGCCGCCTCGCAGTGGATTTCCGGCCGCAGCGTGCTCGCGATCTCCTCCAGCGGCTCGGTCAGGTAACCATCGTCGCTGATCGCATCCACGATGGCGCGCGCGATCGCGAGCTCCCGCGGCTCGAGTCGCGCGAGCTCGAGCTGCCAGAGCAGGTATTCCTGCAACGACTGGCCCGCCGAGTCCGCGAACTCCTGCTGCCGGTCATCGTCATCGCCGCTCCAGGGTGTCTCGGCAGGCCCGACGCTGTGCTCGCCCCAACCTTCCTCCAGCACCTCGACGGCGCTCTCGCGCGCGGCCTCGGGGGCCTCGCTCGGTTCCGCGGCCTGCGAGTGCTCGACCGTGATCCCCTCGAGGCCCTCATCGTGGCCGTCATCCACCGGCTCGAGCATGACGTTGGTCTCGAGCAGCTCGCGGATGTGCGCTTGCAGCTCGAGGGCGGGCAGCTGCAGGAGCCGGATCGCCTGCTGCAGCTGTGGGGTCATCGTCAGCTGCTGACCCAGCTTGAGCTGCAGGGAGGGTTTCAGCATGCCGGCACGGGGGTGGCCTTGAGCCTTCCTAGAATAAGTCTATGATCTTGCAAGTCTTTATCGTCATTCGCAGTATTTCAGAGCCGGAACGACTCGCCCAAGTACACCTCACGAACTTGGGGGTTGGCAAGGATTTCTTCCGCAGTTCCCTGACCGATTACCGTCCCCTGATTCACGATGTAGGCGCGCCCGCAGACCCCGAGGGTCTCGCGCACATTATGGTCGGTGATCAGCACGCCGATGCCGCGGTTCGTGAGCTCGCGGATGATGCGCTGGATGTCGAGTACCGAGAGCGGATCCACCCCGGCGAAGGGCTCATCGAGCAGCATGAAACGCGGCTCGGCAGCGAGCGCCCGCGCGATCTCGACGCGGCGCCGCTCACCACCCGAGAGCGAGAGCCCGAGGCTGCGGCGCACATGTCCAATTCGCAGCTCCTCGAGCAGCTCCTCCAGGCGCTGCTCGCGCGCGGCACGCTCGAGATCGCCCCGCGTCTCGAGCACCGCGAGCACATTGTTCTCCACCGAGAGCTTGCGGAACACGGACGCCTCCTGCGGCAGGTACCCGACTCCCAGCTGGGCTCGGCGATGCATCGGCAACATCGTCAGGTCCGTGTCTCCAAGATGGATGCGGCCGGCATCGCAGGGGATGAGCCCGACGATCATGTAGAAGGCCGTCGTCTTACCCGCGCCGTTGGGCCCGAGAAGGCCCACCACCTCGCCGTTGGAGACTTCGAGGCTCAGGTTGCTGACGACTTTGCGGGACTTGTAGCTCTTCTCGAGCCCGCTCGCGCGCAGGGAAGTCATCGCGAAATGGACCGCGGCAGGGCCGAATGATGACCGGGCGGGCCGGAAGCCGCAGGCGGGGTTGCGCCGGGCGGCTCCTGGCCGTGTGGCGGCGCGTGCGGGGAGCCTTGCTTCGGCGCCGACTGCGGCGTGAGCGTGATGTGCACGCCCTGGGTGCCGGGAGAGGTTGCCCGCACTTTCTCGGAGCGGATGTCGTAGACGATTTGCTGGCTGGTGATGTCGTTGCTGCCCCCCGCGAGCGACACCCAGGCATCGTTGGTGAGGCGCACCGTGCCATCGCTCACGTCGTAGACGATCTGATCGGCGTGACCTCGGGTGACGCCCATCGCATCGGCGCGCTGCTGCTCGAATTCCGCCGGATTTCCGCTGACCGTCGCGCGCGCGATGCGGTTGTCCTTGACCTCGACGACGGCCTGATCCGAGCGCAGATTGCCACGCGGCGGCGCATCGATCTCGACGTTGCCCTGGAACGTCCAGCGGCTGTTCGCGCATTGCGTGACCGCGACGGTGCCCTGCTTCAGGCAGGTGGTGTTCGCCCGGTCCGCGCGCACTCGGGTGTTGCCCTGCGACAGCACGACCGGGCGCGAGGGCGAGCCGATGAAACTCACGGTGCCGGTCTTGTAGTTCACTTCGGAGGAGGCGGCATCGAGGGTGATCTGCGCTTGCGGATTGCTGACGGCCGGCTGCTTTCCCGTAGCGGCGGTGTCGGGCACGGCGGCCGCGCGCGCTGCCAGCGCGAGCCCGAGCACGAGGAGGCTACTTCGAGAACGTGCCATGCACCTGAGATTGTAATTCCACGCGGTAGTCCTTCAAATCCGCGACCAGGCCGGTCGCGCTCAGCACCGCGCCGGCCCAGAGGAGCGTCACCGGGTCGCGCGTGCTCACGAGATCCTTGTGCAGGTCCACGGAGAGGACATCGGTGCTGATCTGCGCCGTCCCCTGCGACTCGGGCGGGGTGCCGACGACGTGCACGTTGCCCGAGAGAGCGATCTGTCCTGCGGCCTGCTCGAGCGTCCCGTGATCGGCGGTAGCCGACCAGGGCGTGCCGTTCGGATCGCGAAAGGTCATCTGCACCCGGGTGAGCTGCACCTGGTCTTCGTTCGGCAGCTGGCGGATGCTGGCGGCATCCAGAGTGTAGAGCGGCAGACCGTTGGCATCGGTCTGCACTAGCTGCGCGTTCTGCGCCGAGTACCCCTCGTCCCAGGCCGTCCGCTGCACCGTGGTCGCGCTCGGAGCGCCGCCAGGCTGGCCGCCGAGCAGCAGCGATGCGACGATCACCGCGACGATGGTAAGGACGGCAAAGATGCGGAAAATCATGCCGCACCGGCGCGTCGGCGCGCCTCGAGGAGGAAGTCGCAGATCTCGCGCACCGCTCCGCCGCCGCCCGGCAGTTGGGTTACCACTTGCGCTGCGCCGCGGGCCTGCGGGTGCGCATCGGCTACGGCAAAGGAAAGGCCCACCTCGCGCATGAGAGCTACGTCGGTCACGTCATCGCCAACGCAGGCGCACATCCCGGGGCTCACGCCGAGCCGGACGCGCAGCCGTTGAAAGGCGGCGAGCTTGTCCGCCACGCCCTGCAAGAGGTGCTTGATGCCGAGCTCGCGGCAGCGCGTGCGGTTCATGCTGCAGCGCCGGCCCGAGATGACGGCCACGATGATGCCGGCCTCGGCGAGGAGCTTCAGCCCGAGACCGTCACGCACGTGGAAGACCTTGAGCGCCTCGCCGCGTGCGCCGTAGTAGAGCCGTCCGTCCGTCAGGACTCCATCGACGTCGAGCACCAGGAGGCGCACTCGAGCCGCGCTGTCGGCGAGCGCATCGGCAGATGCAGTCGCGTTGGCGCTCAAACGACGTCCGCGCGGAAAAGATCGTGCACATTGAGCGCGCCGATGAGGCAGCCGTGCTCATCGGCCACGGGGAGCGCCGTGATGCGATGCACTTCCATCAGATGCACCGCCTCGGCCGCAAGCTCCTGCGGCGAGATCGTCTTGCACGGTGAGGTCATCACGTCGCTCATCTTCGCCGCGTGAACATCGACCTGACGGTCGAGCGCGCGGCGCAGATCGCCATCGGTGAAGACCCCGAGGATGCGATTTTCGCCATCGACGATCACCGTCATTCCGAGCCCTTTGCGCGACATCTCGAGCAAGCCTTCACCGAGGCGCGCCTCGGGACGCACGCGCGGCAATGCCTCGCCGGTGCGCATGATCTCTTCCACGTGCAGGAGGAGCTGGCGGCCGAGGGCGCCGCCGGGGTGCGAGCGCGCGAAATCCTGGCGGGTGAAGCCGCGCGCCTCGAGCACCGCAACCGCGAGCGCATCGCCCATGGCGAGAGATGCGGTCGTGCTCGCGGTGGGCGCGAGGTTGAGCGGGCAGGCCTCCTCCGCAACACTGACGTCGAGCGCCACGGTCGCGGCACGGCCCAGAGTCGAGTCCGGCTTGCCGGTCATCAGGATGAGCGGGACTGCGAGGCGCTTCAGGTGCGGCAGCAGCAGCAGCAGCTCGCGCGTTTCGCCGGAGTTCGACAGCGCGAGGACCGCGTCGGTACGCGTGATCATGCCGAGATCGCCGTGACCGGCTTCCGCGGGATGTAGAAAAAACGCCGGCGTGCCCGTGCTGGCGAGCGTCGCGGCGATCTTGTGGGCGATGTGACCGGACTTGCCCATGCCCGTGACGACCACCCGGCCCTGGCATTCGAGGCAGACCCGGCAGGCGGCCGCAAAGCGGCCATCGAGCCGCTCGATGAGCGCTTCCACGGCCTTTGCCTCGATGGCGAGGGCGCGGCGGGCCGCGTTGAGGAGGCGGCCGTGATCGATGGGGGCGGCGGCGGAGCTCATGACAGGGGATGATAATATCCGAGCCATGAACTCACAGGAGATTGCGCGGTTGATCCGCGCCGGCCTGCCCGGAGCCGACGTTCGGGTGCAGTCCGATGACGACACCCACTTTCAGGCGCGGATCGTGGCCGAGCAATTCGCCGGCAAGCGCGGTGTCGCGCGCCACCAGCTCGTGTATCGGACCCTGGGCGAGCGCATGGGGCGTGAGATCCACGCGCTTTCGATCGAGGCCCTGACGCCAGCAGAAGCCGGACGGGAGTAACGTGGATAAGCTGCAGATCCAGGGAGGCGTGCCTCTCCAGGGCGAGGTGCGCATTTCCGGCGCCAAGAACGCGACCTTGCCGATCCTGTCCGGCGCGTTGCTCGCGGACGGCCCGGTGGTGGTCGGCAATGTTCCGCACCTGAAGGATGTCACCACGACGGTCGAGCTGCTGGGAGGCATGGGCGCGACGGTCACCGTGGATGAGCGGATGCGCATCGAGGTCGATCCGACCACGGTGCGGGACTGCTTCGCGCCCTATGAGCTCGTGAAGACCATGCGCGCCTCCATTCTCGTGCTCGGCCCGCTCGTGGCGCGTCACGGACGGGCGGACGTGTCGCTCCCCGGGGGCTGCGCCATCGGCGCCCGGCCGGTCAACATCCATGTTGCCGGGCTGCAGGCCCTCGGTGCCGACATCACGATCGACGGCGGCTATATCCGGGCGCGCGCCGAGCGATTGCGTGGCACGCGGCTCGTTCTCGATACCGTGACGGTCACGGGTACGGAGAACCTGATGATGGCGGCGACGCTGGCCGAGGGCGAGACCGTCATCGAGAACGCCGCGCGCGAGCCCGAGGTGGTCGATCTCGCGCAGTTCCTCATCGCGATGGGGGCGAGGATTCGGGGCGCCGGCACCGACAAGATCGTGGTCGAGGGGGTCGAGCGGCTGCGGGGCACCTCGTACGAGGTGCTACCCGATCGCATCGAGAGCGGCACCTATCTCGTCGCCGGCGCGATCACGCGCGGCAACGTGCGGATCAAGAATACGCGGCCGGATCACCTGGATGCGGTGCTCGCGAAGTTGCAGGAGGCGGGCGCCAAGGTCGGCGTGGGGGAGAGCTGGGTGGAGGTCGACATGCGCGGGCGCCGGCCGCGGGCCGTCGATGTGCGAACCGCGCCGTACCCGGCTTTTCCGACCGACATGCAGGCGCAGTTTGCCGCGCTCAATACGGTGGCCGAAGGCGTGGGCACGATCATCGAGACCATCTTCGAGAATCGCTTCATGCACATGCTCGAGATGCGGCGCCTCGGGGCCGAGATCCGCCTCGAGGGCAACACCGCGATCATCCGCGGCGTCGACCGCCTCACGGCCGCCCCCGTCATGGCGACCGACCTGCGCGCTTCGGCGAGTCTGGTGCTGGCAGGGCTCGTCGCCGAGGGACGCACGGAAGTCGAGCGGATCTATCATATCGATCGCGGCTACGAGGCGATCGAGGAGAAGCTGGCGCAGCTCGGCGCGCAGATCAAGCGCGTACCTTAGCGACGGGGCATCGTGCTCGAGAAGGAGGCGGCGCGCGGCGCAGGGCTCGCGGAAGAATTCGGCAGCCGCTGACGCGGGCGCAAGCCGGTGATGCCGCCGTAAACCCCGTCGATCAGCTGAACGAAGCGATCCCAGCCGTAGTGTTGCAACGCGTGCGAGCGCGCCGCGCTTGCCACAGCCCGGGCGCGCTGCGGCGAGCTGAATACCTCGAGGATCGTTTGCGTCACGCTCTCGGTGCGCGGCTCGCAGAGAAACGCCCGCTCGCCATTGAGCAGCGGCTCATGCGCGCGTCCCCGGGTGGCGACGATCGGCCTGCCCGCGGCCATGTAGTCCAGCACCTTGAGCGGCAGATTATCGCTCGATGGCCGAAGCGAAATGAGGCAATCGGCCATGGCGAGATACCTGGGCATGCGGTCTCGAGACTCCGGCGCGAGAATGCGAACGCGCGCGCGAACCTGCGGGGCGAATTGCGCGAGCGCGGCGGCGCGCGCCTCGGCGCTCGCGCCGACGCACACCAGCATCAGTTTCGGATCGACGGCGAGCGCGCGGGTGAACGCCTCGAACAACAGGTCGAGCCGCTGATAGGCGGCGAAGTTGCCGGTGTACGCCACCACCCGCGCCTGCGCCGGAATGTCGAGCTCGCTGCGCAGCTGCCGAACGGCAGCCTCGTCGGCCGCCTCGGTCAGCGGCGGGAAACGCCATTCGGTGCAGGAGGCTTTCGGCGCGACGGCGCGAACGTACTCCGCGAGCCCCATGCTGCAAACGACCTGCGACGCACGCCGCAGCGCGAGCCGCTCCAATGCGCCGAGAGCGCGTTGCGCGAGCGCCGTGCCGAACACCTTGTGGTGGCGCAGCTCGACCGGAATGGACGATGCCATGTCATAAACGAACGGCTTGCCGAGCCTTGGACAGAGCAGGGCTGCGAGATAGGCGGCCTCTTCCACCGCATGCACGGCGGCGTAATCGCGCGTCCTGAGCAGATGCCAGAAAGAGCGGGCGAGCGTCACATCGAGCAATGCCTTGCCGGCAGAGAAGCCGATCGGCACGGCACGGATGCCGAACGGGTTGGCGCATCGATGGATATTGACGGCCGGCATGAATATGTCCTGCCCGATGGGAAAGGCGAGCAGGTCCACTTCGTATCCGAGCTGACCGAGCGCGTGGCACGTGTTGAGGAGAGCGATCGGTGTGCCTCGAGCCTGGTAAAAAGGCTGAGGCGTCACTACCAGAACGCGCCGGCTCCTCACGCTCGCCACATCGCTTCGGCGGATTGCTTCGGCATCGCTCAACCTTTGGGATCCAGCCCTTGGGGATGGAAAACGCAACCGAGGCCATAGCAAACGGTGAGCCCGCCGGTTGGCGCGCGCCAGAAAGGCTCTGCTCGAGTCCGCGCTTCGGCCGGACGAGGGGCGGGACCGCGGTAGGATACACTTCGCGGCAACGTGTGGAGGTTCCTATGCGAATCGGCATGGTGGGGCTCGGGCGCATGGGCGCCAACATGGTGCGGCGGCTCATGAAGGGCGGCCATCAATGCGTCGCCTACGACAGGTCGCCGGAGGCGGTGCGGGCGGTCGCGTCCGAGGGCGCCCTTGCCGCCAACTCGCTGGCGGAGCTTGCCGCCGCGCTCGAGCCGCCGCGGGCGGTATGGATCATGGTGCCGGCGGCAATCGTCGACGGTGTCATTGCGGAGCTGCGGCCGCGGCTCGGGGCCGGCGACATCCTCATCGATGGCGGCAATTCCCATTACCAGGACGACATCCGCAGAGCCGAGGAGTTGCGCTCGGCACGCATTCACTATGTCGATGTGGGTACGAGCGGCGGCGTGCTCGGGCTGGAGCAAGGCTACTGCCTGATGATCGGCGCCGAGCCCGAGGTTTTCGCGACCCTGGAGCCGATCTTTGCGACGCTCTCGCCGGGCGGCCGCGAGCCGCCGAGCCCCGGCGGCAAGAGCGCCGCTCGAGCCACGGCCGAGATGGGATATCTGCACTGCGGCCCGAATGGCGCCGGTCACTTCGTGAAGATGGTGCACAACGGCATCGAGTACGGCGTGATGGCGGCCTATGCCGAGGGTTTGAACCTTCTGCACCACGCCGATGCGGGACTGAAGCGCGAGCAAGCGGACGCCGAGACCGCGCCGCTTTCCAACCCGCGCCTCTTCCAGTACCGCCTCGACACCGCTGCAGTGGCGGAAGTCTGGCGGCACGGCAGCATCATCTCCTCCCGACTCCTCGATCTTACCGCCGAGGCGCTCGCGGCCGACCCCGAGCTCGGGCGCTTCGGCGGCCGCGTGTCGGATTCCGGCGAAGGACGCTGGACGGTGCAGGCCGCCGTGGAGGTGGGCGTGCCGGCGCACGTGCTCTCCGCCGCTCTTTACTCGCGCTTCGAGTCCCGTGGACGGGCGGAGTTCGCCGACAAGCTGCTCTCGGCCATGCGGCTCGGGTTCGGCGGGCACCTCGAAAAAAAAACCTGACAGGAGGAGCTGATGGAGCGCCGTGACAGCGATACCCTGGTGCTCTTCGGAGCGACCGGTGACCTCTGCTACCGGAAGATATTTCCGTCGCTCTACAACCTGGTGCGCCGTGGCCTGCTGCACGTGCCGCTGATCGGGGTGGCGCGAGCGGGTTGGAATCTCGAGCAGCTTGCCGACCGGGTACGCGACAGCATCAAGACGTTCGTCACCTCGCCGGATGAGGAGGCGGTGTCGCGCCTCATCGGGCTCCTGCGCTATCACGACGGCGACTATCGCGATCGAGAGACCTTCGTCGCGCTGCGCAAGGCGCTCGGGGACTCGCAGCGTCCGCTCTATTATCTCGCCATCCCACCGAGCATGTTTCCGGTGGTGATCGACCATCTGGGCACTTCCGGCGCCGCCCAGGGCGCGCGGGTGGTGGTCGAGAAGCCTTTCGGACGCGATCTCGCCTCGGCGAAGGCACTCAACCAGGTGCTGCACAAGCAGTTTCCGGAGAGCTGCATCTTTCGCATCGATCACTACCTCGGCAAGGAGGCAGTGCAGAATCTGCTCTATTTCCGTTTCGCCAACTCCTTCCTCGAGCCGATCTGGAACCGCAATTTCGTGGCGAGCGTGCAGATCACGATGGCGGAGACGATCGGGGTGGCGGATCGGGGAAAATTCTACGAGGAGACCGGCGCCATCCGTGACGTGATGCAGAATCACCTGCTGCAGATCCTCGCGCTCCTGACTCTCGAGCCGCCGGTGAACACCGAGGGGGAGTCGCTGCGTGACGAGAAGGTGAAGGTGTTGAAGGCGGTGCGGCCGGCGACGCCGGGCGCGCTCGTGCGCGGGCAGTTCAACACCTACCGTCAGGAGCGTGGAGTTTCGCCCGACTCGAAGGTCGAGACCTACGCGGCCATGCGGCTCGAGATCGACTCCTGGCGCTGGAGCGGGGTGCCGTTCTATCTGCGTGCGGGCAAGTGTCTGCCGGTAACCGCGACCGAGGTGGTCGTGGATCTCAAGCCCCCTCCGGCGCAGGTATTCGGCGAGCTGGGACCGGATTATCCGAACTTCGTGCGCTTTCGCGTGGGGCCGGACGTGGCCATCGCCCTGGGCGCACATGCGAAGAAGGCAGGGGCGGCGATGCAGGGCCGGGAGGTCGAGCTCTTCGTCGCACAGCATGAGGCGGATGCGATGGACGCTTACGAGCGGCTGATCAGCGTGGCGCTCATTGGAGATACGACGCATTTTGCTCGTCAGGATGAGGTGGAGGCGGCTTGGGCGATCGTGGATCCGGTGTTGGGAATGGCTGAAGCGCCCGATATCTACACCTGCGGTACCTGGGGGCCGAGTGCGGCGGAGCGGCTGCTCACCGGTCCGTGCAGTTGGCACAATCCGGGGGCCGAGCCGCAGGCGTGGACCCGCTCGTGCGCGCCCGCGCACCTGCCGATGGGGAAATTCGCGCCTTAGCCTTCCGCGGCGCGCTCGAACCAGAGCGCCGCGCGGGAGCAGCCTGCCACGGCGCGCAAAGCGACGAGGCTGGAGTCTTGGCGGATGAATGCCGCGATCGCCTCGTGTTTGCCGCCGCCGGCGACTGCGAACAGCGGCTCGGCGACGTGCGCGAGGAATTCGGGCGTGACGCTGATTCCCTGCATGCCATCGGGACGCTCGACGGCGATCGCGAGGCGGTCGCGGGATTGCTGCAGCTGCTCGGGGCGAAAGAGCGAGGCGGTATGCCCGTCCGGGCCGAGGCCGAGGAGCGCGAGCCCGATCCGCGCGCCGGAATTCAACAGGGCGCGCAGCCGCTGCTCGTAATCGCGCGCCGCTTCCTCGAGAGGGAGCTCGGTCCTGATGCGCAACACCTGATTCTCAGGCAGGGCGAGGGCTTCGAGGAGTGGGCGGGTCGAGTGGTAGTTGCTGGCATCCGAATCGGGCGGGACGTAGCGGTCATCGGAATAGATGATCGTGAGTCGCTCGCCATGCGGCGGGCGGCGGCGGGCGATCTCGCGATAGGCCGGCAGCGGAGTGTGGCCGCCCGAGAGCATGATGACAGGTGGGCCGCCGCCGGCCGATGCCGAGGCGCTCGCGCGCAGCGCCTGCTCCAGGCGGTCGGCTAGCGCGCCGTCGAACTCGGCGCGGGTGGCGAAGCGGCGAACGTCGATCTGCATGACCTCATCCTCAGCGCTAGGCGGGTGCGCGCGGCTGCTCGACGACCTGCACCTTCACGTCGAACTGGCTGCTGCCCCGCTGATAGTGAAGCGTGAGCGTCGAGCCGGGCTTGCTGGTCGCAATACGCGCCCGGGCATCCTCGGCGGAGGTGACCGGGGCGCCGTCGATGGACAGCAAAAGATCTCCCGGCCTGAGTCCCGCCTCCTGGGCGGGGCTGCCGACATAGGCAATGACCACGCCGCCTCGGGCAAGTCCGAGCTGCTGCGCCTGCGTGTCTGAGATGTCCTCGGGCACAATGCCGATCCAGCCACGGATCACCCGTCCGTACTTGATGATGTCGCGCAGCACGCCGCGGACCATGTCGACCGGAATCGCAAAACCGATCCCTTCCACGCCGAGGCTCTTGGCCACGATGGCGGTGTTGATTCCCACCAGGGAGCCGCTCGAATCGACCAGCGCCCCGCCGGAGTTGCCGAAATTGATCGGCGCGTCCGTCTGGATGAAGTCCTCGAAGGTCGTGATGCCGAGCTGCCCCCGGGCGGTGGCGCTCACGATGCCGTGCGTCACCGTCTGCGAGAGCCCGAGCGGGTCGCCGATCGCGAGCACGACATCGCCCACCTGCAGCGCATCGGATCGGCCGAAGGTGATGACCGGAAGGTTGGGCAGAGTGATCTTGAGGACCGCGAGGTCCGTGTCCGGGTCCACGCCGATGACCTGCGGCTCCGCGATCCGGCCATCGGCGAGCTGCACCCGGATGGCGCCGGCATTCGCGATCACGTGGTAATTGGTCACGATATGCCCGCTCGCATCGACGATGACGCCGGAGCCGAGGCTGCGCTCGATGCGCTGCCGGTATTGCGGCAGCACGTTGCCGAAGAGCTCCCCGAGCGGTGACGGATCGATGCGATAGGTGACCACGCGGGCGGTATAGATGTTGACTACGGCGGGGGCTGCGCGTTGCACCGCCGCCGCGTACGTGACCCGCGCCGGACCGCGGGCCGCGGCGACCGGCGCGGCGGGTGCCGCGACGTAAGCCGGCGGCGGTGCGACTCCGGCGCTCCTGCGGATGAGGTCCGGCCGCAGCGCGACGATGACGAATGCGAGCGCCAGCCCGCCCACCACGGATCCGGCGACGAACGTCAATCCTCGGCCCAATCGCTGCAGCATTTCTCGAACCTCTCGCTGTGTATAATGCCGCGCTACCGCGCAAACGGGGAGCCTGCCGAATGAGCGAACGTGTGATGGCCGCCAACGAGCCTGTCCTCCTGAAGGGAGGCGCCTGATGGCAACGACCGAGCGCGGCAACGAGCTGCGCGCGCCGGGCGAGCCGCTGCCGCCTGGCGCGACACCCGTCTCGAAGAAGCGGGGCTTCTGGGCCTGGCTCAACAAGCGCATGCCCGTCGATGAGTTCATAGCCAATCAGCTGACCGGCTATTACGCCCCGAAGAATTTCAATATCTGGTATTTCTTCGGGTCGCTCGCCATGCTGGTGCTCGTCATCCAGCTCGTCACCGGCGTCTTTCTCGCGATGTTCTACACGCCGGGCGATCCCGGCGCGTTCAACTCCGTGCAGTACATCATGCGCGAGGTCGACTGGGGCTGGCTGATCCGCTACATCCACTCGACCGGCGCTTCGGCATTCTTCGTCGTCGTCTACCTGCACATGTTCCGCGCGCTCATGTATGGCTCGTACCGCCAGCCGCGGGAGCTTCTGTGGCTGATCGGCATGCTGGTTTATTTCGCGCTGATGGCCGAGGCGTTCATGGGCTACGTGCTGCCCTGGGGGAACATGTCCTTCTGGGGCGCGCAGGTGATCGTCAATATTTTCAGCACCGTGCCGGTCATCGGGCCGGGACTGACGCAGTGGATCCGCGGCGATTACGGCATCTCCGGTGCCACGCTGAATCGCTTCTTCGCCCTGCACGTCGCGGCGGTGCCGATCATTCTGCTGCTGCTCGTCCTGCTGCATCTGGTCGCGCTGCGGCGAACCGGCTCGAACAATCCCGACGGCATTGAGATCAAGGAGCACCTGGGCGCGAACGGCAAGCCCCTCGACGGCATTCCCTTCCATCCCTATTACACGGTGAAGGATGTGGTCGGAGTCGGCGTATTCTTCATCATCTTCGCGCTGATCGTCTTCTACGCCCCGCGAGTCCACGGGCTCTTCCTCGAGCCGGCCAACTTCGAGCCGGCAAATCCGCTCTCGACGCCGGCCGAGATCCATCCGGTGTGGTACTTCACGCCGTTCTACGCGATCCTGCGCGCCGTACCCAACAAGGGCATCGGGGCGCTGCTGTTGCTACTCGCCCTGGTCTCGCTCCTCGTGCTGCCCTGGCTCGATCGCTCGCCCGTCAAATCGATCCGCTACAAGGGCTGGATCAGCCGCCTGATGCTCGCGGTGTTCGTGGTGTCCTTCGTCGGACTCGCGTATCTGGGCCTGCAGCCGGCGGAGGGCGTGTACGTCATCCTCGCGCGCATCTTCGCGGTGGGCTACTTCGCCTTCTTCTGGCTGATGCCCTTCTACTCACGTATCGATCGGGTGAAGCCGGTGCCGGAGAGAGTGGTCTACCATGCCCATTAGAGCTCATCACAGGGTCTTCTCTGCGCTGCTGCTCATCGCGGTGCTCGCGGCCGCGGCGTGCGGCCCCCGCGCTCTTGCCGCGGACGAAGGGTCCTCGGATTCGGATTGGCAGAGTTGGTCGGCGAACGCCAGCGTCACCGACATCGCCTCCCTGCAGCGAGGTGCCCGCGACTTCGTCGGATATTGCCTGGGCTGCCACTCGCTGCAGTACGAGCGCTGGTCGCGGCTCGGGCAGGATCTCGATATTCCGAAGGCGCTGCTCGCCAAGGATCTGATCCCGCCCGGGGAGAGCCCCGCCGGCTACATCATCTCGCCGATGAATCCTGCCGATGCCGAGAAATGGTTCGGCAAGGCGCCGCCGGACCTCTCGCTCATGGCGCGCGCCCGTGGCACCGATTACCTCTACCAGTACCTGAAGACCTTCTACGTCGACTCCGATCGCGCCTCGGGAGCCAACAATCTGGCGTTCCCGCAGAGCGCCATGCCGGACATCGTCTCGCCGCTCGAGGGGCTGAAAGTCCCGGTCTACAAGAGCATCGGGACGGAGAAGGTGTTCGATCACTTCAAGCAGATCGCGCCCGGGCGGATGACGCCGCAGCAGTTCGACCAGTTCGTGCACGATACGGTGAACTTTCTGGATTATGTCGGTGACCCGCAGCGCGCGATGCGCCAAGCAATGGGCGTGTGGGTGGTCCTCTTTCTGCTCGTTTTCACCTGGCTGGCCTGGCTCCTCAAGCGGGAATTCTGGAAGGACGTCAAGTAGGAGCCCCGCAGACCCGGTAAAGTAAGGGAAGCGCGGTGCTGCCTGGACGGGGGGAGCGGAATCTTGTCGAGCAGACGTTCCATCATGACGCTCTTTTCCGCGCCGGGCGATCCGTGGAGCCACCGCACCCGCATAGTGCTCGCCGAGAAGAGCATCGGCATCGACATCGTCAGTGTGGAGCCCGGCAAGTACCCCGAGGATCTGCTGGACCTCAATCCGTATCACTCGGTGCCGACCCTGGTTGACCGCGACTTGGTTCTCTACGACTCCCGAGTGATCATCGAGTACCTGGACGAGCGCTTTCCACATCCACCGCTGATGCCGGTCGATCCGGTGACGCGGGCGCAGTTCCGCCTGGCGCTGTACCGCATCGAACGTGACTGGTACTCGCTGCTCGCGCAGATCGCGGCCGAGGACGACAAGAAGCAGCTCCCGAAGCTGCGCAAGGTGCTCTCGGATACCATCGTGCAGGGCGTGGAGCTCTTCAAAGTGAAGCCGTTCTTCCTGTCGGACGAGTTCTCGCTGGTCGATGCGACCATCGCGCCGATCCTCTGGCGCCTGCCCCACTACGAGGTCGAGCTGCCGCCGAAGGCGCAGCCGATCGTCAAATACGGGAGCCAGATCTTCTCTCGCGCGGCATTCCGCGATTCCCTCTCGGACGCGGAGCGCGAGATGCGGCCCTGAAGGCATTGAGCCGATGCTCAAAGCTCCTCCCAAGCGCCCCTATCTGCTGCGCGCAATGCATCAATGGATCACCGACAGCGGCCATACCCCGCACGTGATCGTGGACGCGGAGCGCTCCGGCAGCGAGGTGCCGCGCGCTTACGTGCAGGAGGGAAAGATCGTCCTCAATCTGAGCTACACGGCGACGCAGCGGCTGAAGATCGACAACGACGTCGTCGAGTTCGACGCGCGTTTTGCCGGCGTGGTGCACCACGTGCGCTTTCCCGTGAGCGCGGTGATGGGGATATACGCGCGCGAGACGGGGGAGGGGATGATGTTTGCCGAGCAGGACGCCGGCCCGGAGACCCCTCCGCCCTCAGGACCCGCACCGGCCGAGGAAGGGAGCGGTACGCCCAAGCGGCCCCAGCTCAGGGTGGTCAAGTAAAAGCACCCATCCGACCGCCCCGAGTGCGAGGCACTCCTCTCGGGGATAGTTTCCAAGGAAACAATCTCGGAGCCGATGACGCTCTAGCTAGCAACCCCGCCAAGAACGCCGTCCGAAAGCCAGGTGACTGAGCGGCCCAAGGCCGCTCTTAGCCCGAAAGCCAGGTGACTGAGCGGCCCAAGGCCGCTCAAAAGCAAGTGATCAAGCGGGCCCGGGCCGTTCCCGGGCCCGCGGGATCCCATGAGTGAATGGACTGGCCGCCCGAAGCGGCAGGATGCCGCCTTCGGGCCAAATGGAGGAGAGCCGGCCTGTAAGCCGGGTTCTGTCGAGGGCAATCATTCCTCTGCGATCCACGTCGCCGTGGACCTCTAGCGGCCTACCCGGAAGCGCGCGCGGATCGGCGCTGCGTGCTCTGTTGCCAGGGCTCGCTGCTTCCCTATTTGGCCTTGCTCCAGGTGGGGTTTGCCTTGCCAGCCTTGTTACCAAGGCCGCGGTGCGCTCTTACCGCACCGTTTCACCCTTGCCGGCCCCCACGGCTTTCGCCGCGAGAGCTTGGGCGGTCTCTTCTCTGTTGCACTTTCCGTGGGCTCGCGCCCCCCAGGGGTTACCTGGCACCTGATCCGCCGGAGCCCGGACTTTCCTCCCCCCCGATCGAAGTCGGAGCAGCGATTGCCCGGCCGGCTCTCCCTAATGATTATGGCGCAAATCGCCAGATCAATCGCTCTCCGGCGGGGGAGAACTGTTTCGCTGCTGGATCAATGCATAGGCCTCGCTGCGGGTAGCGCCCGTGAGCTGGGCGGCCATGGCCGCCGCGCGGCTCGGCGACAGCTCCTTCGAAAGCAGGTCCACCGCCCGCCGCAGAAGGGCGGCGTCCACGCTCGAGGCGGCCCGGGCAGCGCCCGCGACCACTACGGTGATTTCGCCGCGCGCAAAGTTCTCCTCGCGCTCCGCCCTGCGGGCGAGCTCCGCGAGGCTGCCGCGGTAGATGGTCTCGTGCGCCTTGGTGAGCTCGCGCGCGACGACCGCGCGGCGCTCGCCGCCGAGCTCGGCTGCGAGGTCGGCGAGAGTCGTGGCGATGCGGTGAGGCGCTTCGAAAAAAACGAGCGTCCGGGGCTCGCCGGCGAGGCTCGAAAGATGTGCTCGCCGCTCGCGCTCGCGCGCAGGCAGAAACCCTTCGAAGCAGAAGCGGCTGACGGGCAGCCCCGCAATGGCGAGAGCGGCGGTGATGGCGGAGGGGCCGGGAATGGGCTCGACCTCGATGCCGGCCTCAGCCGCGGCGCGGACCAGCTCGTAGCCGGGATCCGACAGAAGCGGCGTGCCGGCATCGCTCACCAGCGCGACGGTTTCTCCCGCCGCCAGCCGTGCCAGAATTTCCGGCACGCGCTGGGCCTCGTTGTGCGCATGCAGTGACAGGAGCGGACGCGCGATGCCGAGCGCATGCAGCAGCGCGCCGCTGTGACGGGTGTCTTCCGCCGCAACCGCATCGGCCCTCTCGAGCGCCTGCCGGGCGCGCGCGCTGATATCACCGATGTTGCCAATCGGTGTGGCGATGACTTGCAACCGGCCTGGTGGCTTCCCCACTATAATCCTCATCTTTGGCCATCTCTGCCGCATTCGGCGGCCGTAGCTTGGCTCCAGCACAGAGGCTTCTCAACCCATGCGCGCGCGATGGACCGTCAGCCTGGCTGCGCTCGCCGCAGTCACTTTAATCCTTGTGGGCTGCGCCGGCGTTCCGCGCGGGCCCGCACCCTCGGCACAACAGGCCGCGACACTGGCCCGCCAGGGGAACCTTGCAGGCGCGGCGCACATATACGAGGCGCTCGCCAACGAGAGCCAGGGAACGGCGCGCAACGACTTTGCACTCCGCGCCGCGCAGGCTTATCTCGCGGCCAAGCGGTCCGACGATGCGGCGCGCGCGCTCGATCTGCTTTCGCCGCCGCTCTCGGGCAGCGTGGCACTGAACCGCTCGATGATCGAGGTGCAGATCGCCCTGCAGCGCGGCCAGGCGCCGCAGGCCTGGTCGCTCATCCAGGAGATCGCGCCACCGACCCAGCCTGACGATGCGATCCGTTATCTGCGTCTGAAGCAGCGCGTAGCCTTTGCCGCGGGACATGCCGCGGCGGGGGTCGAGGCGGAAATGCAGCTCGAGCACTGGCTGCTCAACGCAGCGGCCATCGAGCAGAGCCGGGTGGATCTCCTCGATGCCCTGCGGGATGCGGCTGAGGGCGGTATCCGGATTCAACCGGAGGCGAAGCAAAGCGCGGTCGTCCAGGGCTGGCTCGAGCTCGCGCCGCTGGCGGCGCAGGCAGCGCACAACCCAACGGCCGCCACGGCCGATCTGAGCGCGTGGCTCTCGAGCCACCCGGGCCATCCGGCCGTCCAGGCCGTACGCAGCCAGCTGCTGGGCCAGCAGCCGCAACCGCTCGCCGCCCAGGCGCACATCGCCCTGCTGCTGCCGATTACCGGCGCCGCAGGCCCGCTGGCCGTCAGTGTTCGCGATGGCTTTCTCACCGCTTATTATCAGACGCCCGTACGGCAGCGCCCGGTGGTGCGCGTCTACGACACGGGAGGCGGACAGCCGATTGCCGATGTGATCGGCGCTGCCACCCAGGCGGGTGCCGACATGATCGTCGGGCCGCTCACTCGCCAGGCCGTCGCGGCCGCCGCGGAAGATCACACGCAGCGGCCGCCGCTGCTCGCACTCAATTTCCTCCCCGAGGGCGAGCAGGCGCCACCGCTTTTCTTTCAATTCGCGCTTTCGCCGGTCGAGGAAGCCAAGCTGGTTGCCCGTCGGGTACTGAGCGATGGGCACAGCCTGGGGATTGCGATCGTGCCGTCCGGAGAATTTGGCTCGCGCGTGCTCGCCGCGTTCACCCAGCAGCTGCAGAGCGGCGGCGGGACGCTGCTCGCCAGTACCATGATCGATCCTGCGGAAGCGGACTACTCCGATGCGCTGAAGCAGGTGCTGGGCATCGATCAAAGCCGCGCGCGGCTGGATAAGTTGGAATCGATCCTCGGCACCCACCTTCAATTCGTACCGCGGCGTCGGGAAGACATCCAGTTCATCTTCTCGCCCGCGCCGGCAGGGGTCGAGCGACTGCTGCAGCCGCAGCTGCGGTTCTACTACGCCGGCGGTATCCCGACTTACGCGACCTCCGATGCTTTCGATCCCGATCCGCGCGCCAACCAGGACCTCGATGGGCTGATGTTCCCCAGCATCCCCTGGTTGCTCGGCAATCCGTTGGCCGAGGCCGTCCAGTCGGCGGCCAGCCAGGCATGGCCCGCCGGCGGCCCGGAGAGAGGGCGGCTTTTCGCTTTCGGCTTCGATGCCTACCGGATTGCCGAGGCGCTGCGGCAGAACTCGGCGCCCTCGTCGCTGGATATCAACGGCCTCACGGGGCAGTTGACTCTCGATCCCGACGGGCGCATTCGCCGCCAGCTCACCTGGGCGCAGCTCCACGGCGGCGAAGTCACCGAGCTTCCGAGCGCGCCTGGCGGCTGAGCGGCCGCAGAAGGTCGCATGGAGAGCGCCGCACTCACCTGGAGGCAGCGAATCGGCCTTAAGGCCGAGGATGCCGCGGCGGCGTATTTGCTGTCACAGGGAGCGCACGTCCTACTGAGGAATTACCGTTGCCGCTGCGGCGAGCTCGACATCGTGGCCCGCCTGGGGGACGAAGAGCTCGCGATCGTCGAGGTGCGCACCCGCAGCTCCGCGGCCTATGGAGGCGCCGCGGCAAGCGTCGACGCCGCGAAGCGACAGCGGCTGATTCGCGCCGCGAGACGGCTGCTGCAGCAGAGGAGGGACCTGGCACGGCTGCGCGTTCGATTCGATGTCGTCGTCGTGTCCGATCTCTCTGCCGATCCGCCGCGCATCGAGTGGATCAAACACGCTTTCTCGACCTGAGAGACGGTGCCATCGAGCCGGAGATGAGCTACTGGATAAGGTTATTCGGCCAAATCGCTGATTGCTAAGCCGAATGACCTTGGGGCACTGTTTGAAGCGCCTCTCGGTTCTACATAACTCTCTGTGACTGCGACAAATTTCTCACTTTTTCAATTGACATAGCGCGGCCGCGATTCCTATAGTGGCAGGGAGTGGGAGAAAGTGGGAGGAGATGGGTACCCCTCCCGCCCCCTGAGACCCGTAACGAGTGATTCCAAGGGTCATTGGGAAACGGTCCATGTTTCGCGGCGCCACAAAAATCACCCTGGACGAGAAAGGCCGAATGGTCATGCCCACCCGATACCGGGAGCAGATCGTCGAGCGAGCCCAGGGAAAACTCGTGGTCACCGTCGATCGGGACCGCTGCCTTCTCATCTATCCGTTGCCCGAGTGGGAGCTGATCGAAAGCAGGCTGATGAGCCTGCCGACCCTGCACGCGCAGGCGCGGCGGCTGCAGCGTCTCATGGTCGGACACGCGAATGATCTCGAGCTCGATGGGCATGGCCGGATTCTACTGCCGCCCGAGCTGCGCGAGTTCGCCGGCCTCGAGCGACACGGCATGTTGATCGGTCAAGGCAACCGCTTCGAGTTGTGGAACGAGTCGCGCTGGGGCGAGCGGCTCGATGACTGGTTGAAGAGCGAGGAAGCCTCGACGGACCTGCCGTCGGAGCTCGACTCGCTGTCCTTGTAAGAGTCAGGCGTGTGGTCGAGCACATCCCGGTGCTCGCGGATCAGGCGCTCGAGGCGCTGGCCCTCGAGACGGACGGTTACTATGTCGATGCGACGTTCGGGCGCGGCGGTCATACGGCACCCCTTCTCCAGGCCCTCGGCCCCGAGGGCCGCGTGCTCGCCCTCGACCGGGATCCGCAGGCCATCGCGGCGGGCTCCCGCCGCTTCGCCGGCGAAATGCGGCTTACACTCGTGCACGCGTCCTTTGCCGATGTCGGCACGCTCGTGCCGGCGTATTCGGGCGGCCGCCGCTGCCGCGGCATCCTGTTCGACCTCGGCGTTTCCTCGCCGCAGCTCGAAGATCCGGCGCGCGGCTTCAGCTTTCGGGCCGATGGTCCGCTCGATATGCGCATGGACCCGACAAGCGGCGAGCCCGTCTCTGCGTGGCTCGCTCGCGCGAGCGTCGACGAGATTCGCGAGGTGATCGCCACGCTAGGAGAAGAGCGCTTTGCGCGCCGCGTGGCGCAGGCCATCGTGGCGGCGAGGCGCGAGCATCCGATCGAGCGCACCCGCGAGCTCGCGGAGCTCATCGCCCGCGCCGTGCGCACGCGTGAGCCGGGCAAACATCCCGCGACACGCACCTTTCAGGCGCTGCGCATGTACGTCAACGACGAGCTCGGGCAGCTCGAGAAGGCGCTCGCCGGCGCGCTGGATGCGCTCGCCGTGGGAGGGCGACTGGTGGTCATCAGCTTCCACTCGCTCGAGGATCGGCTGGTCAAGCGTTTCATGCAGCGAGAGTCGCAGCTCGATCCGGCCATCGCTTCCCTGCCGGTCGTGCCGCCGCAGCTCACGCCGCATCTGAAGCTGATCGGCCGCAAGCTTCGCCCGAGCAGGGATGAAGTGGCGCGCAATCCTCGCTCGCGCAGCGCGCTGCTGCGCGTCGCGGAGAAGCTCGCATGAGGCGCGTTGCTCCCTCGCTCGGCCTTGCCATCGCGGTGCTTTGGGTCGCGGTCCTCGCGTCCTCAGCCGGCGCGGTCTACTGCAAATTCCGCGCGCGCCAGCTCTTCATCGAGCTCGAGCGGCTGAGCGCCCAGCGCGATGACCTGGACATCCAATGGGGCCAGCTGCAGCTCGAGCAGAGCGCCTGGTCCACGCATGCCTTCGTCGAGAGCGTCGCCGGCAAGAAGCTCCACATGAGCATGCCGGCGCCGAAGGACATCGTGATCGTGCCGCCATGAGAACCCGCAGCGCACGCCACTCGGCGCCCCGCTCGTTTCGCTGGCGGGCGCACTTCTTGGTCGGGCTGCTCGCGCTCGTCGCAGCGGCGCTCGTCTGCCGGGCGGTGGATCTGCAGCTTTTCGAGCACTCCTTCCTCACCAAGCAGGGCGATGCCCGCTTCACGCGCATCGTCGATATCGCGGCCCATCGCGGCACCATCACCGACCGCTACGGCGAGCCGCTCGCCGTGAGCACGCCCGTCGACTCGATCTGGGTGAATCCGAAGCAGATCGCGCTCGCGAGCGGTGGGATTGCGCGGCTCGCGGCGGCGTTGGCCCTCAATCCCCAGGCGCTGGTGCGGCGCATCACGAGCAACCTCGATCGGGATTTCCTCTACGTCGCCCGCCAGCGCCAGCCCGCGGAGGCCGCCCGCATCAAGGCGCTCGGGATTCCGGGGGTGTATCTTTCGCGTGAGTACCGCCGGTATTACCCGGCGGGCGAGGTCACCGGCCAGCTCATCGGTTTCACCAATGTCGATGATCAGGGTCAGGCAGGGCTCGAGCTCGCCTATGACCCCTCGCTCACCGGCATCGACGGCGAGAAGCGAGTCATCCAGGATCGCTATGGCCGCATCGTCCAGGACGTCGAGAGCATCCGGCCCACCCGCCCGGGCCAGGACCTCGTGCTCTCGATCGATCTGCGGATCCAGTACCTCGCGTATCGCGCGTTGAAGGAGCAGGTGGCGGAGCAGAAGGCGAAATCGGGCGCCATCGTGGTGATCGATATCGCGACCGGCGAGGTGCTGGCCATGGTCGATCAGCCGGCCTTCAATCCCAACGACCGCGATCAGATGCTGCCGGGGCGGTACCGCAACCGCGCCGTCACCGACGTTTACGAGCCGGGCTCGGCCATGAAGCCGTTCTTCGTCGCAGCGGGACTGATCTCCGGCCGGTACGACGATCGGTCGATCATCGACACCGCACCCGGGTTCATCAAAGTCGGCACCCACGTGTTCACCGACGAGCATGACTGGGGCCCGATCGATATCGCCCTGGTGCTCGCCCACAGCTCGAATGTCGGGATGGCTCACCTCGCCCTGTCGCTGCCGCCCAAGCTCATCTGGAAGACGCTCCGGGGCTTCGGCTTCGGCCAGCTCGCGACGAGCGGCTATCCGGGAGAATCGGCGGGGCTGTTGGCGCCGCTACACACCTGGCGCCCCATCGATATCGCGACCATGTCGCACGGCTATGGCATCTCGGTGACGACGCTGCAGCTCGCGCACGCCTATGCCACCATCGGCGGTCTCGGCATCGAGCGCCCACTCTCCTTTTTGCGGCTCGACACGCCGCCCGCCGGCCAGCGAGTCATGAGCGCGAGGCTCTGCCGTGAGTTGATCGAGATGATGCGCTCGGTCATCTCCCTGGAAGGCACGGCGCCGCTTGCCGCCATTCCCGGCTACACGGTCTCCGGCAAGACCGGCACCGCCTGGAAGGCCGACGACGGCTCCTACCAAGAGCATCACTACGTCTCGGTGTTCGCCGGCGTGGCACCGGCCAGCGCGCCGCGGCTCGCGGCCGCCGTCTTCATCAACGACCCGCAGAACGGCATCCACATGGGGGGCGATGTCTCCGCGCCGGTGTTCGCCAAGGTCGTGGGCCGGGCGCTGCGGCTGATGGCGGTGGCGCCGGACGAGCCGGTGGAGCAGCCCGCGGAATTGCGCACGGCCTCGCTGCAATGACTCAGGTACCGGCGTCAACTCCAACACGTCCGGCGCGGCTCGCCGAGCTCACCGCCGGCATCATCGATGCGCCCGCGGCGCTCGAGGTGAGCGACGTGACGCTCGATTCGCGCGCGGTGCGGCCCGGCGCGCTGTTTCTCGCCTGCCGCGGCCGCGGCCGTCATGGCGCGGAGTTCGCCGCTGAAGCGGTGGGGCGTGGAGCGCGCGCGGTGCTTTACGAGCCGTCCGCCGGGGCAGCCGAGCTCGTCGCGGCGGCTCTCGAAGCCCGCGGTGTCAACACCCGCCAGGTGTTCGTCGCCGCCGTGCCGGAGCTTCCCCATCGCGCCGGCATCATCGCCGACCGGTTCTTCGGCGAGCCCTCGCAGGCTCTGACGGTCGTCGGCATCACGGGCACGAACGGCAAGACGACCTGTGCGTGGCTCCTCGCTCAGGCGCTCACCCGGTGCCATCAACCCGCTGCCTACATGGGCACGCTCGGGTTCGGCTTCCCCGACGCGCTCGCCGCGACCGAGCACACGACCGCCGATGCGGTCAGCGTGCACCAACGGCTCGCGAGCTTAAGAGCGCTCGGCGCCGAGGCCGTGAGCATGGAAGTGTCCTCGCACGCGCTCGACCAGGACCGGGTCGGCGGCGTTCGATTCCACACCGCGGTCTTCACCAACCTCACGCGCGATCACCTCGATTATCACGGCACGATGGCGAGCTACGCCGAGGCCAAGTCGCGGCTATTTCTCTGGCCGGGGCTCAGCACGCGGGTGATCAACGTCGATGATGAGCTCGGCGCCCGGCTCGCCGCGCAACCCTCCGCAGCGCGGCTCATCATGACGACGCGAGCCAGCGCCGAGCCTGTGGCGCCGCCCGGCGCGAAAGTGGTGCGCGCCACGCGGGTCGAAGCGGCGGTTTCGGGCTTGGCTCTCGAGGTGCAATCGAGCTGGGGCGCGGCGCAGCTCGATGTGCCGCTGATCGGCGATTTCAACGCCGACAATGCCCTTACGGTGCTCGCGGTGCTCCTCGCCTGGGATATTCCGCTCGCCGATGCCAGCTCGGCTCTCGCGTCCTGCCGCGCCGCGCCGGGGCGGATGGAAGCTTTGGGAGGACGCGACGGAGCGCCGCTCGCCATCGTCGATTACGCCCACACGCCCGATGCGCTGGCGAAGGCGCTGCGTGCCGCCCGCCGCCATTGCCGCGGTCAGCTGCGGGTCGTTTTCGGCTGCGGCGGCGACCGCGATCCGGGCAAGCGTCCGATGATGGGTCGGATCGCCGCCGAGCTTGCCGACGAGTCGGTGGTGACCGACGACAATCCGCGCACCGAGCCCCCGGAGCGGATCGTGCAGCAGATCCTCACCGGAATGCCCCGCGGCGCCGCGGCGCGGGTCGAGCACGACCGCGCGCGCGCCATCCGCGCCACACTCGAGCGCTCGGGCTCGGAGGATGTGGTGTTGATTGCGGGCAAGGGGCACGAGGAGTATCAGATCTACGGCAGCGAGCGCCGTCCGTTCAGCGATCAACGCGTGGCGCGCGAGGCGCTCGCGGGGATGCGATCGTGAGCGCCGATATGAGACTCGAGCGTAGGCTGCAGAACTTCGCGCGGGCCTGCGGCGGGCGCCTGCAGGGCGCCGACCGCGATTTCAGGGCCGTCTCGAGCGACAGCCGTACGCTCGCGGCGGGCGATCTCTTCGTCGCCCTGCGAGGCCCGCGCTTCAACGGCAACGAGTTCGTGGGCGCCGCCTTGTCGGCCGGAGCCGCCGGGGCGCTGGTCGATTCGCCGCAGCCGCTCGAGCTCGCGCAGATCGTGGTCGCCGATACCCAGGCGGCCCTGACTCGCGCCGGACATGCCTGGCGAGCCGCGCTCACCCTGCCGGTCGTGGGCGTCGCGGGCAGCAACGGCAAGACGACCGCCAAGGAGATGACGGCGGCGATTCTCTCGCAGGCCGGCAGCTGCCTCGCGACCCGCGGCAATCTCAACAACCACATCGGCGTGCCGCTGACGCTACTGCGGCTCGAGGCGAGCCACCGTTTCGCGGTGATCGAAATGGGCGCCAACCGCGCGGGCGAGGTCGCGGAGCTGCTCAAGGTGGCGTGCCCGACGGTGGGGCTCATCACCAACGCCGGAGCCGAGCATCTGGAGGGCTTCGGCAGCCTGGAGGGAGTGGCGCGGGCGGAAGGGGAGATGGTCGCCGGCCTTTTCCCGAGCGCGACCGCCGTGTTGAATGCGGACGATGACTTTGTGAGCCTCTGGCGCGGCATGACGCCGGCGCGGGTCGTGACCTTCGGCATCGCAAAGGCGGCCGACTTTCGCGCCTCGGAGCTGCGAACGACGCTCGGAGTCGACGGGTTCCTTACCCGCTTCAACTTCTCGAGCCCACTCGGCCGGGCGCCGATCGAGCTGCACCTCGGCGGACGGCACAACGTGGCCAACGCTCTCGGTGCCGCCGCAGCCGCGGCAGCCGCGGGCGCGAGCCTCGAGCATATCGTCGCGGGACTCGCCGCCGTGCGTCCGGTACCCGGAAGGCTGCAGCTGAAGCAGGCCGCCTGCGGCGCCTGGATCATCGATGACTCCTACAACGCCAATCCGAGCTCGGTCCGCGCCGGCATCGAGGTGCTCGCGTCCATCGAGGGGCGGCGCTGGCTCGTGCTCGGCGACATGGCGGAGCTCGGCGAATTTGCCGAGGAGGCGCACTCGCAGATCGGCGCCTTCGCCCGCGAGCGGGGGATCGAGCGGCTGCTGGCGACCGGCTCGCTCGCGGCGCTGGCGGTCGAGCGCTTCGGGACCGGCGGCCAGTGGTTTCCGGATACCGAGGCGCTGGCCGGCGAGCTGCTCCGCTCGCTGAGCTCCGACGTGCGCCTGCTCGTGAAGGGCTCGCGCGTCAACAGGCTCGAGCGCGTGGTGGGCACGCTCGTGCAGCCCACCCACGACCGCCGGGAAGGACACTAAGTGCTGTTCTGGATCGCACAACGGCTGACCGGCTGGCACACCGGCTTCAACGTCTTCTCGTACCTGACCTTTCGCGCCATCCTGGCGACGATCTCCTCGCTTGCCGTCTCGCTCATCGTGGGGCCGAGTCTGATCGATCGGCTGTCGCGCTATCAGATCGGTCAGGTCGTGCGCGACGATGGCCCCAAGACTCATCTGCCCAAGGCCGGCACGCCGACCATGGGCGGCACGCTGATCCTGGTGACGACCTTCGTGAGCACGCTCCTCTGGGCGGAGCTCGCCAACCGCCTGGTGTGGACGGTGCTCGGAGTCACTTTCGCCTACGGGCTCATCGGCTTCTACGACGATTACCTCAAGCTCGTCGTGCGCAATCCGCGCGGGCTCGCGGCGCGTTGGAAGTATCTCTGGCAATCGGTGGCGGGGCTCGCCACCGCAGCGGCGCTTTATTTCACGGCGACGCAGCCGGCTGAGAGGACGCTCTTCCTGCCTTTCCTCAAGAGCTTCGCGCAGCCTCTGTCGGCGGGCGGCTTCATGGCCATCGCCTACTTCATGATCGTCGGCATGAGCAACGCGGTGAATCTCACCGACGGCCTCGACGGGCTCGCCATCATGCCCGCGGCGCTCGTCTCCGCGGCGCTCGGCATCTTCGCCTATGCGAGCGGCAACCATGTGTTTGCTCATTACCTGCAGATCCCCGAGATCGCGGGAGCGGGCGAGCTCCTGATCTTCTGCTCCGCGCTCACCGGAGCGGGTCTCGGATTTCTCTGGTTCAACGCCTACCCCGCGCAGGTGTTCATGGGCGATGTCGGCGCGCTCGCGATCGGCGCCGCCATCGGCGTCATCGCCGTCATCGTGCGCCAGGAGCTGGTGGCGCTCGTCATGGGCGGTGTATTCGTGCTCGAGACCGCCTCGGTCATCCTGCAGGTCGCCTCCTTCAAGCTCACCGGCCGACGCATCTTCCGAATGGCGCCGCTCCATCATCATTTCGAGCTCAAGGGCTGGGCGGAGCCGAAGGTCATCGTGCGGTTCTGGATCGTCTCGCTCCTGCTCGTTCTCGCGGGACTTGCCACCCTCAAGCTCAGATGAGCGCGCCCGACAACAAACCCGCGTCCGCCGTGATCGTCGGCCTCGGCCGCACCGGCATCTCCTGTGCCCGCTACCTGCACGAGCGCGGCTGGCGGATCGCGGTCACCGACACCCGCCCCGAGCCGCCGCAGCTTGCCGCGCTGCGCGAGCTCGATGCGCAGATTCCGGTGCGGCTCGGGGCACTGGACACGCGCCTCCTCGATGAGGCGCTCTGCGTAGTGGCTTCGCCGGGCCTGTCGCTGGAGCAGCCCTACTTCGCCGAGGCCCGCCGCCGCGGTCTCGAGATCGTGGGCGACATCGAGCTCTTCGCGCGCGCGGTGGATGCGCCGGTAGTCGGCATCACCGGCACCAATGGCAAGAGCACGGTGACCACGCTCCTCGGCCGCATGGCGGCACGGGCCGGCGTCGAGGCGCGGGTGGGCGGCAATCTCGGCGAGCCGGCTCTCGATCTGCTCGCCGCGGCGCACCGCGCGGGGGAGACGATCGGACTCTACGTGCTCGAGCTTTCGAGCTTCCAGCTCGAGACGACCCACTCGCTCGATCTTCAGGCGGCGGCCGTGCTCAACGTGAGCCCGGATCATCTCGATCGCTATCCTCACCTGGCCGCCTATGCGGATGCCAAGGCGCGCATCTTCGCCCGCTGCGATACGGCGGTGATCAACAAGGACGATCCGCTCGTCCTCGCCATGCCCCGGCCGGGGCAGCGCACGTTGAGCTTCTCGCTCCATGCCGCGAGCGGGGCCGATTACGCCGTGGCGGTCCGCGATGGCGGATCGTGGCTGACCCGCCGGGGCGAGGCGCTGCTGCCGGTTTCCGCGATGCGCATCCGTGGCCTGCACAATGCAGCCAACGCGCTCGCGGCATTGGCGCTCGGGGAAGCGCTCGGCCTGCCGCTGCCCGCGATGCTCGCCGAGTTGAAAGAGTTCACCGGTCTGGCGCATCGCACCCAGTGGGTGGCGGAAGTGGCAGGGGTGACCTATGTGGACGATTCGAAGGGGACCAACGTCGGCGCAACCCTCGCCGCGGTCTCGGGCATGGAAGGTCCGCTCGTCATCATCGCGGGCGGCGACGGCAAGAATCAGGACTTCGCGCCGCTCGCGGCGGCGTTTCGCGGCAAGGTGCGCCACGCCGTTTTGATCGGACGCGATGCGCGGCAGGTCGCGGAGGCGCTGCGCGGAGTCTGCACCACGGAATACTGCCGCTCGCTCGAGGAAGCGGTGCGCGCGGCGGCGGCCGCGGCCCGCGCGGGCGACACCGTGCTGCTCTCGCCCGCCTGCGCGAGCCTCGACATGTTCCGTGATTACACCCATCGCGGCGCGGTGTTCGCGCAAGCGGTCACGGAGCTCGCGGCATGAGGGAAGAAAGCTCCGCCGTCATGAGCCACGCCGCCCGCGGCCGCCCGGCCGTCTACCTCGACAGCGTCACTCTCGCGCTGGTCCTGGCGCTGCTGCTGTTCGGGCTCGTCATGGTGACCTCCGCATCCATCTCCATCGCGAGTCAGGACACCGGCCGGCCCTTCTACTTCCTCGAGCGGCAGCTTCTCACCGCCCTGGTCGGTGTCGCCGGGGCGGTGCTCGTCTTCTGCTTCAGGATGGAGCGCTGGGAGCGCCTCTCGCAGGTACTGCTCATCCTCGCCGTGCTGATGCTGCTCGCCGTGCTGGTGCCCGGACTCGGCGAGGTGGTGAATGGCGGGCGGCGCTGGTTGCGGCTCGGGGGCCTCACTTTCCAGGTGTCGGAGCTCGCGCGGGTGCTGGTGTTGGTTTACATCGCGAGCTATGCGGCCCGGCGGCAGGATGAGCTGCGCGAGAGCTTCACGGGCCTCGTGAAGCCGCTGCTGCTCCTCGGGCTCATCGCGGTGCTGCTGCTCGGGGAGCCTGACTTCGGCGCCGCCTCGGTGCTCTTTGCGACCGGCTTCGGCATGTTGTTCATCGCGGGCGCGCGGCTGCGTCACGTCATACTCCTCACTGCCCTCGCCGCCGGCATCTTTGCGCTGCTCGCCGTGACTTCCGCGTACCGCCTGCGGCGGCTCACGGGCTTTCTCGATCCCTGGGCCAACCCCTACAGCAGCGGCTTTCAGCTGACGCAGTCGCTGATCGCCATCGGCCGCGGCAAGTGGCTGGGAGTCGGCCTCGGCAACAGCGTGCAGAAGCTCTTCTATCTGCCCGAGGCGCACACCGACTTTCTCTTCGCGGTGCTTGCCGAGGAGCTCGGCCTCATCGGCGTGCTGCTCACGCTCGGCCTCTTCGTCGCGCTCGTCTGGCGCGCGTTCCACATTGCCCGGCTCGCCTCCCAGGCGGGCCTCGACTTTCAGAGCTATCTCGCCGCGGGCTTCGCGCTCTGGATCGGGATGCAGGCCTTCATCAACATCGGCGTCAACATGGGTGTGTTGCCGACCAAGGGACTGACGCTGCCGCTGATGAGCTATGGGCGCTCGAGCCTCATCGTGACCCTGGTGTGGGTGGGGATGCTGCTGCGCGTCTATCACGAGACCATGTTGGAGCGGCGGGGCTCGGCGACCGTCACGGCGCGAGGTGCCTCGTGACAACATCGTCTGGCAGCGGCCGGCCGATCCTGATCATGGCGGGAGGCACCGGCGGTCACGTCTTCCCCGCCCTCGCCCTCGCTCGCCGTCTGCGCGAGGAGTCGATCGAGGTGGTCTGGCTCGGTACGCGCCGTGGACTCGAGGCCCGGGTCGTCGTCGCCGAAGGCATTGCGATCGAGTGGCTCTCGGTCGGGGGCCTGCGCGGCAAGGGGTGGCGAACATTGCTCGCGGCGCCGTGGCGCGTGAGTGTCGCGCTGCTGCAGGCGCTGCGGGTGATGTGGCGGCGGCAGCCCGTGATCGTCGTCGGCCTCGGCGGCTTCGTCACCGGTCCGGGCGGCATCGCGGCCTGGCTCACCCGCCGGCCGCTCCTCATCCATGAGCAGAATGCGATCGCCGGCTTCACCAACCGCTGCCTGGCTTATCTGGCACGCGAGGTGCTCGAGGCGTTTCCCGGCAGCTTCCGCGCGGGCATCAAGGCGCGCACGGTCGGCAATCCCGTGCGCCGGGACATCAGCGCCTTGAAGGCGCCGAGCGAGCGCTTCCTCGGCCGCGAGGGGGCCGTGCGCATTCTCGTGGTCGGCGGCAGCCAGGGCGCCGTCCGACTCAACACGGTCGTGCCTTATGCGCTGGCGCGTCTCGCCGGCGCGATCCGCTTCGACGTCCGTCATCAGGCGGGCGAGCGTTGGATCGAGGCGGGCCGGCAGAGCTATGCCGATGCCGGCGTGCGCGCGGAGGTGCGCCCGTTCATCGAAGACATGGCCGAGGCCTACGGCTGGGCGGACCTCGTCATCTGCCGCTCGGGGGCGCTCACGGTCTCGGAGCTGGCGGCGGCCGGAGTGGGCGCGGTGCTGGTGCCCTTTCCCGCGGCCGTCGACGATCACCAGACGCACAACGCGCGCTTTCTCGTGCGCGAGGGCGCAGCGGTGCTGATCGCCGACCGCGAGCTCACCGCCGAGCGGCTCGCTACCGAGCTCGGGCGGCTCTGCGCCAGTCGCGAGAAGCTCCTCGCCATGGCCGAGCGCGCCCGGCGGCTCGCGCGGCCTGATGCCACGGAGGAGCTCGCCTCCTCGTGTCTCGAGCTCGCAAGGAGGGCCGCATGAACGAGGAGCGACGCAAGCTCTTGGAGCGTCCCTTCGTGGAGCGGCGCAAGAGTCCGGACCGGCGCGACCGGATGCGCCGCATCAACACCATCCATTTCGTCGGCATCGGCGGCAGCGGCATGAGCGGCATCGCGGAAGTGCTGCTCAACCTGGGCTACGCCGTCCAGGGATCCGACCTCAAGGCAGGCGCCGTGACCGAGCGGCTCACACGGCTTGGCGCGCAGGTGCGGCTGGGGCATGCGGCGCAGAACATCGAGGGGGCCGATGTGGTGGTGGTCTCGAGCGCCATCGCTCGCGGCAACCCCGAGGTCGAGGCCGCTCTCGCCCGCCGTGTGCCGGTGGTCTCCCGCGCCGAGATGCTGGGCGAGCTGATGCGCTTTCGCTACTCGATCGCGGTGGCGGGCACGCACGGCAAAACGACGACCACCAGTCTCATCGCCAGCATTCTTGCCGAAGGCGGGGAGGATCCGACCTTCGTGATCGGCGGGCGGCTGAAGAGCGCCGGCAGTCACGCGCGGCTCGGAACGGGACGCTACCTCGTCGCCGAGGCCGACGAGAGCGATGCCTCGTTCGTTCATCTGCAGCCGCTCATCGCCGTGGTCACCAACATCGACAACGATCATCTGGCGACCCACGGCGGCGACTTCGAGCGGCTCAAGCAGAGCTTCGTGAGTTTCCTGCACAATCTGCCGTTCTACGGACTTGCGGTGCTGTGCCTCGATGACGCCCAGGTGCGCGGCATCCTCGAGCGCGTCGGCAGGCCGGTCCTCACCTACGGGCTCGCGGAGGCGGCCGACGTGCGGGCGCTCGATGTCCGCCGCGAGGGGCTGCAGACGAGAATCCGGGTCGCCCGCTCCAACGGCACGCCTCTCGAGGTCACGGTCAACCTGCCGGGCGCCCACAACGTGCTGAACTCGCTGGCGGCGATCGCGGTGGCCACCGAGCTCGGCATCGACGATGCGGCCATCGGCCGCTCGCTTGCGGGCTTCCAGGGTATCGACCGCCGCCTGCAGCACGTTGCCGACATCGAAACCTCCGCGGGCACCGTCACGGTGATCGATGACTACGGACATCACCCGACGGAGGTGGCCGCGACCCTGGAGGCGCTGCGTCAGGGCTACCCCGGCCGGCGCCTCGTCCTTGCCTTCCAGCCGCATCGCTACACGCGCACGCACGATCTGATCGATGACTTCGGCAAGGTGCTCTCGATGGTGGACGTGCTCCTCGTCACCGAGGTCTACGCCGCGGGCGAGGCGCCGATCGCCGGCGCGGACGGGCGCGCCATCTGCCGCGCGGTGCGCAGTCGCGGGCAGGTGGAGCCGCTTTTCGTCGAGCGCGTCGAGGAGCTCGCGGAGTCGCTCAAGGACGTAATCCGCGACGGCGATGTGATCGTCACCATGGGCGCCGGCAACATCAGCGCGGTGGGGCACAAGCTCGAGCAGCGCCTGGCCGCGCTGCTGCCGCCAGGGAGGGGCGCTTGATGCTCGCGCTCGCGGACGAGTTTCTGCCGCGCATCCGGCGCAACGAGCCGATGAGCCGCCATACCTCCTGGCACGTGGGCGGGCAGGCGGAGATCTACTTCACGCCGCGCGATCGGGCCGATCTCGCCGCCTTCCTCAAGAGCGTGCCGGCGGATGCGCCGGTGCACTGGGTCGGGCTCGGGAGCAACCTGTTGGTGCGCGATGGCGGCATCAGGGGAATCGTGATCAGCACCCGCGGCACGCTGGATCGCCTCGAGCGTGCAGCGCCCGACACCGTATACGGCGAGGCGGGCGTCGCCTGCGCGCGCATCGCCCGACAGTGCATCAAGTGGGGCCTGGGTCCGGCGGAGTTCTTCGCGGGGATCCCGGGCACGCTGGGTGGCGCTCTGGCCATGAACGCGGGCGCCTTCGGCGGTGAGACCTGGCGGCACGTCATCGAAGTCGAGACGATCGATCGCGCGGGTCGCGAGCACCGGCGGGCGGCAGGCGAGTACCGGGTGAGCTACCGTCACGTCGAGTCTCCCATGCCCGGCGAGTGGTTCCTCGCCGCGAGGCTTCGCTTCGATGCGCGCCCTGCGGAGCATCGGAGCGAAGTGACCGCGCTCCTCGAGCGCCGCAAGGCAACGCAGCCGATCGGCGAGTGGAGCTGCGGCTCGGTGTTCACCAATCCGCCGGGCGATCACGCGGCGCGCCTCATCGAGGCCACGGGCTTGAAGGGCCTTAGGATCGGCGAGGCATCGGTGTCGATGAAGCACGCCAACTTCATCATCAACCACGGCGCCGCGACCGCCACCGACATCGAGCGTCTGATCGAGCGGGTGCAGGATGAGGTCGAGCGCGCCCAGGGCGTGCGGCTGCACCCGGAAGTGCGCATCGTGGGGCAAGCCTTGGAGGAGATGCCCTGATGCGGCTCACGCACGATCCGACGCTCGCGCATCGCGCCGCCAGCGCGCAGGAGTTCGGGCGGGTGGCGGTGCTGCAGGGCGGCGACTCGAGCGAGCGGGAGATCTCACTCCTCAGCGGCAGCGCGGTGCTCGCGGCCCTTCGCCGCCGTGGCGTCGAGGCGGAAGCCTTCGATCCGCGCGAGCAATCACTCCTCGACCTTCTCGAGCGGCGCTTCGATCGGGTGTGGATCGCGCTGCACGGCCCGGGCGGGGAGGACGGGACCGTGCAGGGCGCACTCGAGTATTTGGGCATTCCCTACACCGGCAGCGGTGTCGCGGGCTCCGCCATCGGAATGGACAAGCTGCGCAGCAAGCGCCTGGCGAGCGCGATCGGCGTCGCGACACCGGATGCGGTGGAGCTGCACGGACCGGGGGATTTCGAGCTCGCGCTCGAGCGCCTGCGGCTGCCGCTCATCGTCAAACCCGCCACGCAGGGCTCGAGTGTCGGAATGAGCAAGGTCGAGAGCCCCGAGGCACTGCCCGCGGCCTATGCCGCCGCCGCCGCGCTCGATCGCAGCGTCTTCGCCGAACAGTGGATCGCCGGCCGGGAGTACACGGTGGCGCTGCTCAAGGGCGGCGCGCTGCCCTCGATACGCATCGAGACGCCGAAGACCTTCTACGACTACGAGGCGAAGTACTTCCGCGACGACACCCGCTACCTCTGCCCCTCCGGACTCTCGGCCCCGGCCGAGCAACACCTGGCGAGCCTCGCGGTCGCGGCGTTCGAAGCGGTGGGGGGCGAGGGCTGGGGACGGGCCGATTTCATGATGGACGCCGCCGGCCGGGCGCTCCTGCTCGAGGTCAACACCGTGCCCGGGATGACCAGCCACAGCCTCGTGCCGATGGCCGCGCGCGCGGCCGGCATCGACTTCGATGAGCTCGTGTGGCAGGTGCTGGAGACGAGCTTCGTGCGCCATCCCGAGGCTCCCTCATGTTGAAACGCGCCCGCAACCGCATGAAATCCCGCGGCCAGCCGGCGAGCGGCCCGCGTGTGCCGTGGGGCGCGATCGGCCGCGCGGTGGCGACCGGCGGGGCCGTGCTCGCGACCCTGTGCGTCATCTTCTGGGCGCTCGATCAACCGATTCACACCGTGGAGGTGACGGGGCGCTTCCAACACGTCTCTCCGGCCGACATCGAGCGGGTGGTCGCCCGCGAAGTGCGCGGTGACGGGCTGCTCACGGTGAGGCTCGGGAAGGTGAGCCGTGCGCTGTACGCGCTTCCCTGGGTGGCCGAGGTCAGCGTCGAGCGGGATTGGCCCCATGGACTCGCCGTGCGCGTGATCGAGCAGGTTGCCGCCGCACGCTGGGGTGGCGACGGCCTCGTCAACCGCGAGGGCGTGCTCTTCGCGACCGGCATCGGTCATTTCCCGGCCGGGCTCGCGCGGCTCTCGGGTCCGGAGGGCTCGGAGGCGGAAGTGACGCTGCGCTATCTCGCGATGCGGCGGCGCCTCCTGCAGGCGGGCCTCACCCTCACCGCGCTGCGGCTCGACCCGCGGGGTGGCTGGCAGCTCGATCTCGCCAACGGCATCACCGTGAGACTCGGACGGGCGCAGGTCGATGAGCGGTTCGAGAAATTCATGGGTGCGGCGCTCGCCATCGTCGAGCGCCGCGCGCGCGACATTTCGTACGTGGACATGCGTTACACAAACGGTTTTGCCATCGGCTGGAAATCGCGACACGGCGCCGACGAGGACCAACATGCTTAAACGTTCAGACAGAAATCTCATCGTGGGCCTCGACATCGGCACCTCCAAGGTGGTCGCGCTGGTGGGCGAAGTGGGCCTCGACGGCACCATCGAGGTGCTGGGCCTGGGCTCGCAGCCCTCGCGCGGCCTGAAGAAGGGAGTCGTGGTCAACATCGAGTCGACCGTGCAGTCGATCCAGCGCGCGGTGGAGGAAGCCGAGCTCATGGCCGGCTGCGAGATCCACTCGGTATTCGCCGGCATCGCAGGCAGCCACGTACGGAGCCTGAACTCCCACGGCGTGGTGGCGATCCGCGACCGCGAGGTGACTCACGGCGATGTCGAGCACGTGATAGATGCGGCCAAGGCGGTGGCCATCCCGGCCGACCAGAAGATCCTGCACGTGCTGCCGCAGGAGTTCATCGTCGACGGCCAGGAGGGGATCCGCGACCCGATCGGCATGTCGGGGGTGCGCCTCGAGGCCAAGGTGCACATCGTCACGGGCGCCGACAGCGCGGCGCAGAACATCGAGAAGTGCATCAAGCGCTGCGGGCTCGAGGTCGATGACGTCGTGCTCGAGCAGCTCGCTTCGAGCTTCTCGGTGCTCACCGACGATGAGAAGGAGCTCGGCGTCTGCCTGGTCGACATCGGCGGCGGCACCACCGACCTTGCGGTGTTCTCCTCCGGCGCGATCCGCCATACCGCGGTCATCCCGATCGCGGGCGATCAGGTGACCAACGACATCGCGGTCTCCATGCGCACCCCCACCCAGCACGCCGAGGACATCAAGATCCGCTACGCCTGCGCGCTCTCGCAGCTCGCCAACCCCGACGAGAGCATCGAGGTGCCGAGCGTCGGCGAGCGGCCCGCGCGCCGCCTCGCCCGCCAGACGCTCGCCGAGATCATCGAGCCGCGTTACGAGGAGCTCTTCGGCCTCGTGCGCGAGGAGCTGCGCCGCAGCGGCTTCGAGGAGGTGATCGCCGCGGGCATCGTGCTCACCGGCGGCAGCGCCAAGATGGAGGGCGCGATCGAGCTGGCGGAGGAGGTGTTCCACGTGCCGGTGAGGCTCGGCCTCCCGCAGCAGGTGCACGGGCTCACCGACGTCGTCAGAAATCCCGTTTATTCCACGGGCGTGGGGCTGCTGCTCTACGCGCGCGACAACTTCCTGCCCGCGCGTCGCGGGCGCTCCCTGGGCGGCAACGCGAAGACGGCGCTCGATCGGATGCGCGCCTGGTTCCAGGGCAACTTTTGACGCTGACAGACCCGATACGACGGACGATATAACGACTCTTCCAACCAACCGACTCTCTCTCGAGGAGCAAGCGCAATGTTCGAACTGATGGATGCGTACAGCCAAAGCGCTGTCATCAAGGTCATCGGCGTGGGCGGCGGCGGCGGCAACGCCGTGGCCCACATGGTCACCTCCGGCATCGAGGGGGTGGAGTTCCTGTGCGTCAACACCGACGCACAGGCCCTCAAGCACGCGAAGGTGAAGACCGCACTGCAGATCGGCTGCAACATCACCAAGGGGCTCGGCGCCGGCGCCGACCCGGAGGTCGGCCGGCAGGCGGCGATGGAGGATCGCGACCGCATCGTCGAGCTGATCGAAGGCTGCGACATGCTGTTCATCACCGCCGGAATGGGCGGCGGCACGGGCACCGGCGGGGCACCGGTCGTCGCGCAGGTGGCGAAGGAGCTCGGCATCCTCACGGTGGCGGTGGTCACCCGGCCGTTCGAGATGGAAGGCAACAAGCGCTCCTACGTCGCCGATCACGGGATTGCCGAGCTCGGCAAGTACTGCGACTCGCTCATCACCATTCCCAACCAGAAGCTGCTCACGGTGCTCGGCCCGCAGACCGCGCTCCTCGATGCGTTCAAAGCCGCCAACCAGGTGCTGCAGGGCGCCGTGCAGGGCATCGCCGAGCTCATCACGCGCCCCGGTCTCATCAACGTCGACTTCGCCGACGTGCGCACCGTGATGGCCGAGACCGGCATGGCCATGATGGGCTCGGGAGCGGCGAGCGGGGAAGGTCGGGCGCGCGCGGCGGCCGAGGCGGCGGTCTCCTCGCCGCTGCTCGAGGACATCAACCTCGCGGGCGCTCACGGCATTCTCGTCAACGTCACCGCCGGCATGGACCTCTCGATCGGAGAGTTCCAGGAAGTCGGCCAGATCGTGAAGCAGTTTGCATCGGAGGATGCGACCGTGGTCGTGGGGACGGTGATCGATCCCGAGCTCAGCAACCAGGTGCGCGTGACGGTGGTCGCCACCGGTCTCGGCCGCCCGGCGGCGGCGGCCCGGCCGCAGCCCCTGGGCGCTTTCCGGCCGACCGACCTGGCACCGGGACGAGGGGAGCCGATGCGCGAGCGGGAGAGCCGCGAGCCGCCCATGCGGGTGGTGCGGCGCAGCCCGCTCTCGAGCAGCGATTACGCCCAGCTCGACAAGCCGACCGTGCAGCGCCAGCGAGCGGTGGGTGATGGGTTGCGGCAGGAGACCCAAGCGGATGACCTGCTCGATATCCCCGCGTTCCTCCGCCGTCAAGCTGATTGAGCGTAACTGGCCAGCTTGTGATACGGTAGCGCGCCGTTTCGCGCCGCGGATCCTATAGTCCGCGGTAGCCGTTCTGACCTTGCGGGTCGACGGTTCGCGAGGCGGCGCGCCGCGGGGTGAGGTCATCCGTGGCCTTAACGGGCCGTTGAGAGCAGTAAGGACTCACGCAGCTATAAACATGGTCGGTCAGCGGACGCTCAAGAATTCGATCCGCGCCACGGGCGTCGGGCTTCATACAGGCAAGAAGGTCCTGATGACGCTGCGCCCGGCCCCTCCTGACAGCGGCATTGTGTTCCGGCGGACCGATCTGCCGCAGGCCGGCGAGGTAGTGGCGCATGCGGAGAATGTCAGCGATACGCTGCTGGGCACGACGCTCGGCCGCGGCCCGAGCCGCGTCTCCACCGTGGAGCATCTGCTCTCGGCCTTCGCCGGCCTCGGGATAGACAACGCCATCGTCGAGCTCTCGGCGCCCGAGGTGCCGATCATGGACGGGAGCGCGGGACCCTTCGTCTTCCTGCTGCAGTCGGCCGGTATCGAGGAGCAGCGCGAGCCGAAGCACTTCATCCGCATCAAGAAGCGGCTGCGCGTGGAGGACGGGGACAAGTGGGCCGAGTTCAGTCCCTTCGACGGCTTCAAAGTCAACTTCGAGATCGAGTTCAACCATCCGATCTTCAAGCGCCGGGCGCAGCGGGCGTCGATGGATTTCTCGACGACCTCGTTCCTCAAAGAGGTGAGCCGGGCGCGCACGTTCGGATTCATGCGGGACCTGGAGTCGCTGCGGGAACGGAATCTCGCCCTCGGCGGCAATCTCGACAACGCCATCGTGCTGGATGACTTTCGGGTGCTCAACGAGGACGGGCTGCGCTACGAGGACGAGTTCGTCAAGCACAAGATCCTGGATGCCATCGGCGATCTTTACCTCCTCGGGCACAGCCTGATCGGGGAGTTCAGCGGCCACAAGTCCGGACACGCGCTGAATAACCGGCTGCTGCGCTCGCTCCTCGAAGACGAGACCACCTGGGAGAAGGTGTCGTTCGAGTCCTATGCCGATGCGCCCATTTCCTACATCGAGGCGCCGGCCCTGCCGAGCTCGGGCGGCGGCTGAGCCCCTGCCGCGCAGCGCGGCCCTATCTTCCGCGAGCTCGGCCGCGAAAGGCTTTTCCGGGAACCCCGTGGATACATCCTTGTAGGCTGGCGCAAAAACGTCCTGTTTTTGAGCCTCCCGGAAAATCCTTTCGCACCCGAGCTCCCAGTCTGACGATGCCGCTATTTGGCCAAGCGGGGCATGACCCGGACCGTGACTTCCTTGATGTCGGGTTGGGTTGCCCGGATCTCCCGGTCGAGCTCCTGCAGGGCGTAGCGCAGCCGCGCGGACCAGGCCGGGGAATCGGCGAAGACGACAAGGTTGCTGTCCCGCTCGGTGATCGCGGTGATCCGAGCGGCGAGCCCCGGGGGGAGATGGGTCTCGAGCCAGGGCCGCCAGAAGGCCTGGCGGACGTTCTGGTCCGCTACTTGCGACAGAACAGGAACCGATCGGGCCAGCAGGTCTTTGACAGAATGCGCAGGGTGCGCTTGGGAGCCCGAAAGGCGGGGCTGGGAGGCCGACTGTGAGCGGGTTCGCAGTTGCCGGGAGGCGACTCTGGAGACGCTTCGCTTGTGCCGACGGCTCTTATTGGGCATATTCTGAAGTGCTGCTCAAGGGCAAACCCGCCGAAAGGCGGGGACGCAAAGCCACCGGTCTACAGCAGAGAGCCATGACAGCGGGGTTGCCGGCAAAGCGCAAGTTCTTTCGAAGCGGGGTGTCCTGGTCCCTCGAGTCCCGCCATGACGGGTCTTCCTGGCCGGGTACCACCGCCGAGACCGACGGGTTGGCTCGTGCGCTGCTTTAGCACAAGGAAACTGCGTTGCCTGCCGAAAGTGAACGGGAACGCACGCATGCATTGGGAGCGCACGGCATGAACGTCATCATCTTCTCCAAGCGCGACGGGCACGCCCGTGAGCTCAATCTGCATCCGCTCACTCTCGCATGCCTGCTGCTCGCGGTGCTGGCCATCGTGGGAGGCGCCTTCGGCGCCGGGATGAGCCTCGGGCGCAACGGCAGCGCAGGCACCCTGGTGATCGGGCAAGCGGCCCATTGGTCGCAAATTCTGGCCAAGCAGCGTGAGGAAATTGCCGATCTCAAGCAGCAGGTGCAAGCGCGTACCGATGCGATCGCCATTCAGCTGGGCGACATGAAGGCGCACGTCATCCGCCTGGATGCCCTCGGCCAGCGTCTCACGGCCATGGCAGGCATCAAGAGCAGCGAGTTCGACTTCGGCCAGGATCCCCCGCAGGGCGGACCGGAGACCGATATCCCCGGCTCGCGACCGGAACTCGGCGACCTCTCGAGCATGCTGAAGAGCCTGCAAAGCCAGATCGATCTTTCCGGCTCGCAGCTCTCGGCGCTCGAGAACGTCATTCTCTCGCGCCAGCTCGGACAGGAGATCCATCCCGAGGGCCGGCCGGTCAACACCGGCTACGAGTCCTCCGGGTTCGGTGATCGCGTGGATCCCTTCACCGGCGGAGAGGAGTTTCACGAGGGGATCGACTTCGCGGCACCCGCCGGGACGCTGATCCGCGCCGTCGCAGCCGGGATCGTCACCTGGGCGGGTCCTCGCGGCGGCTACGGCAACATGGTGCAGATCGACCACGGTAACGGCTATGCCACCCGCTACGGGCACTCGGAGAAAGTGCTGGTGCACGTCGGCGAGACCGTGAACCGAGGGGATGCGATCGCGCTCGTCGGCGATACCGGGCGCTCGACCGGTCCGCACGTGCATTTCGAGGTGCTGAAGAACGGCCATCAGGTAAATCCCGCCCGATTCGTCGCCTTGCGCGCCGGCCCCACGGCGTTTGCCAGCGCAGCCACCGTTCACGTGGTGGCCGAGAAGGCCCCGCCACCGAGCGGTTCGGAAGGGCAGGACTAATCGCGATCTCGCGACCGGCCGCCTCAAGGCCGGCGCACCGGGCTGCCAGGGGCCGCACTCGGCGGCGCCGCCGCGGTCCAACCCCCTGTAGAGCGCTTGATTTGCATCCCGCGGGATCCCATTGGGGATGGCGGCCCGCGTGCGTAGAATACCCGGTTCCCGGTGCCCCGACCCTCGGTAAGGCGGACCGCAGAGGACCACTCTCGCCCGTCTGACCCCTAGCAGGATCTTCAATTTGCTCAACACTCTGAAGCGTATTTTTGGCAGCCGCAACGAGCGGCTGATCCGCGGCTACGGGCGATACATTCGCGCCGCCCGGGAGCTCGAGCCCGGGCTCAAGGCACTGAGCGATGAGGCCTTGCGGGGCAAGACCGAGGAATTCCGTCAGCGGCTGCGCGAGGGCGCGAGGCTCGATGAGCTGATCCCCGAGGCATTCGCGGTCGTGCGCGAGGCGGCCTCACGCACGCTCAAGATGCGCCACTTCGATGTCCAGCTCATCGGCGGCATCGCTCTGCACCAGGGCAAGATCGCCGAGATGCGCACCGGCGAGGGCAAGACGCTGGTCGCGACGCTCCCTGCCTACCTCAATGCGCTGCCGGGCGAGGGCGTGCACGTCGTCACGGTGAACGAATATCTGGCGCAGCGTGATGCCGATTGGATGGGACCGGTGTACCGGTTCCTCGGCCTCACGGTGGGGGTGATCAAGAACTCGCAGACGCCGCAGGAGAAGCGCGACGCCTACGCCTGCGACATCACCTACGGCACCAACAACGAGTTCGGTTTCGATTACCTGCGCGACAACCTCGCCTTCAGCCTGGAGGAGCGGGTGCAGCGCCAGCTCGCCTACGCCATCGTGGACGAGGTCGACTCGATCCTGATCGACGAGGCGCGCACGCCGCTCATCATCTCGGGACCGGCGGAGGAAAGCACCGAACTTTATCTGCGGATCAATCAGCTGGTGCCGAGCCTGAAACGCCAGCTCGAGGAGGACGGGCCGGGCGACTTCAACGTCGATGAAAAGCAGAAGCAGGTCCATATCAGCGAGGAAGGGCACGAGCACGTCGAGGCGCTGATGCTCGAGACGGGACTGCTGCGCGAGGGCGAGAGTCTTTACGACCCCGCCAACATCCGGCTGATGCACCATTTGAACGCGGCGCTGCGCGCCCACGCCCTCTACCGCCGTGACGTCGAGTACATCGTGCGCGGCGGCGAGATCATCATCGTCGATGAGTTCACCGGCCGTACCATGCCCGGGCGGCGCTGGTCCGATGGTCTGCACCAGGCGATCGAGGCCAAGGAGGGCGTGCGCGTACGCGAGGAGAACCAGACGGTCGCCTCGATCACGTTCCAGAACTACTTCCGCCTCTACCGGAAGCTCTCGGGCATGACCGGCACCGCGGACACGGAGGCGCCCGAGTTCCTGGAGATCTACGGCCTCGAGGTCATGGTCATCCCGACCCACAAGCCGATGATCCGCAAGGACATGGCGGATTTCGTGCACCTGACGCAGGATGACAAGTTCAAGGCCATCATCGAGGACATCCGCGACTGCGTCGAGCGCGAGCAGCCGGCGCTCGTCGGTACGACTTCCATCGAGACCTCGGAGCTGGTCTCGGGTGTGCTGCAGAAGGAGGGCATCGCGCACCAGGTGCTGAATGCCAAGCAACACGAGCGCGAGGCGCACATCGTGGCGCAGGCCGGCCGTCCGGGCGCGGTGACCATCGCCACCAACATGGCTGGCCGTGGCACCGACATCGTGTTGGGCGGCAGTCTCGAGGCGGAGCTCGCCGCTCTGGTCCAGGAGCGGGGCGCCGAGGTCGACGAGGCGCAGAGGGAGCGCGTCAGAGCCGAGTGGCAGGCGCGGCACGAGAAGGTGGTGGCCGCGGGCGGCCTGCACATCATCGGCACGGAGCGGCACGAGTCGCGGCGCATCGACAACCAGCTGCGCGGCCGCTCGGGCCGCCAGGGCGATCCGGGATCGAGCCGCTTCTATCTCTCCATGGAAGATAACCTGATGCGCATCTTCGGCGATCCGGTGCGCACGCAGCGCCTGCTCAAGATGGCCGGCATGAAGGAGGGCGAGGTCATCGAGAGCGGCATGCTCAGCCGTCAGATCGAGAAGGCGCAGCGCAAGGTCGAAGCCCACAACTTCGACATCCGCAAGCAGCTGCTTCTCTTCGACGATGTCGCCAACGATCAGCGCAAGGTCGTCTACCAGCAGCGCACCGAGATCATGGGGACCGCCGACGTGTCGGCGGCCATCCGCGGCATTCTCGAGGAGGCGATCGGCGCCCTCATCGATCAGTACCTGCCGAAGCACGCGATGCCGAGCGACTGGGACCTGGACGGCCTCGGCAAGGCGCTCGAGAGCGATTTCAACGTGCGCGTGGACGTCAAGGGCTGGCTCGAGCAGGAGCCGGAGCTCGAGGAGCCGGCGCTGCGCGAGCGCCTGAGCCGCGAGGTGCAGCAGGCCTACGACGCCAAGACCTCGCGGATCGATCCGGTGCTGATGCGCCACATCGAGAAGGATGTGATGTTGCGCACGCTCGATTCGCACTGGCGCGATCACCTCGGGGCCATGGACTACCTGCGCCAGGGCATTCACCTGCGCGGCTATGCGCAACAGGACTACCGCTTCGCCTACAAGAACGAGGCGTTCCAGATGTTCACCGCGATGCTCGATCGCGTGAAGTTCGAGACGGTCTCGCGCCTCATGCAGATCGAGGTGCGCACGCAGGAGGAAGTCGATCGCGAGGAGGAGGAGCGGCGCCGCCGGCTGATGCGGGCGCTGCAGGCGCAGCACGCCGAGGCGATGTCGGCGCTCGCCAGCGGCGAGATGCCGGCGGAAGCCGATGCGGCGACGGGCGCCGGCGCCATTTCCGCAGCCGCCCGCGCGGCCATGATGGGTGGCCCGCGTCAGCGCGGGGGCGGCCAGGCCGCCATGCCGCCGCCTGCGCCGATGGAGCCGCAGGGCACCTTCGTTCGCGGGGAGCGCAAGATCGGGCGCAATGAGCCGTGTCCGTGCGGCTCGGGCAAGAAATACAAGCACTGCCACGGGGCGCTCTCGAGCGTCGAATGAGGCGCAGTGACTCTGGTAGTTGCCGCCGCGATCTTCGACGGCGCGGGCAGAGTCCTCATTGCCGAGCGCCCGGCGGGCAAACACATGGCCGGCCGTTGGGAATTCCCCGGCGGCAAGGTCGCGGAGGGAGAGTCGGAGACCGATGCGCTCACGCGTGAGCTCGAGGAGGAGCTCGGCATCCAGGTGATCGAGGCGCAGCCCATGATGCGGCTGACCCACCGTTATCCCGACCGCACCGTCGAGCTTTCGATGTGGCGGGTCGAGCGCTACCGGGGCGAGCCGCGCAGCCTCGACGGCCAGCGCCTGAAATGGGTCGAGCGCACCCGGCTCGCAGACGAGGACATTCTCGACGCGGACCGTCCGTTCGTAGCGGCGCTGGTACAATGGCCGTCATCCCAATAGTGATGCGTGCAGGAACTCTCCCATGGCAGCGAAGAGCGATCTTCCCGAAGTGCACCTCGACCCCGCGGGTCTTTACCGGGAAGAGATCTTTACCGATCGCCGGGCCGGCACCATCCGCCGCCTCACCCCCGTGACGGTGGACGGGGCCGTCGATCCCAATCGGCCGGTGCTCTTCTCGGGCCAGACGCAGCTTCTGACTCCCGCCGGGGTCCTGCCGCTCGTGTTCGAGATCGAGGCGGCCACTCTCGAGCAGGCCTTGGCCAAGTTCCCCGAGGGCGTCAATGGCGCTCTCGAGCAGGCCATCGACGAGGCGCGGGAGATGCGGCGCGAGGCCGCCTCGCGGATCGTGGTCCCCGAGGTCGGCAGCGCCAACATCGGCCCGGGTCCCGGTCCGGGCGCCGGCGGCGGTGGCAAGATCAAATTTCCTTAGCTGAGACTTTGCGGAACGCAAAGTGCTGATCATGCGTTAAGCCCTGACCGGCGCATCCGCGTCGTGTCTGCCTTTGGGATAAAGGGGGTTTGATGCGTAAGGCTTCCGAGTCCACGGCCGAGGCACCCTTGGTCAGCGTCGGCGTGCCCGTGTTCAATGGGGAGGCGTTTCTCGAGGACGCCATTCGCTCGACGCTCGGGCAGACACTCGATGACCTCGAGCTGATCCTTTGCGATAACGCCTCCGAGGACCGTACCGCCGAGATCTGCCGCGATTACGCCGCCCGCGACCCGCGCGTTCGCTACTTCCGCAATCCGCGCAACTTGGGCGCCGCCGCCAATTACAACCTCGCCTTCAGCCATGCCCGCGGCCGCTATTTCAAGTGGCTTGCGCACGATGACCGGATGCTGACGTCGTTTCTGGCGAAGACCTCGCGGTTGCTCGAGGAGCGCCCGGATGTGGTGCTCTGCAATACCGTCATCTCCTACATCGACTCCGCGGGAGCGCAGATCGGTCTTTACAACACCGCGCTCTCCGGAGCCGATTCGTTCTCTCCCTCGGCGCGCTTTGCGTGGATGGTGCTGCGCTCGCACACTTGCGCGGATTTCTTCGGGCTCATCCGCCGGGAGGCTCTGCACGGCTCGCTGCTGCACGGAAGCTTCCACGGCGCCGATCGGGCGCTGCTCGCGCAGCTGGCGCTGCGCGGTCGCCTGGCCCAGTTGCCTGCGCCGCTGCTCGCCATCCGCGAGCATCCGGGCCGCTACACCCGCGCGCAGGGGCGCTCCTCGGAACGGGCGGCCTGGCACGACAGCGCCCGGCCGCACCGGGCGAGCTTCCCCACCTGGCGGCTCTACCGGGAGTACCTGACGATGGTGGCACGAGAGGCGCTCAGGCCCGAGGAGCGCTCGCGCTGTTATGGGGTGCTCGCCAGATGGTGGGGGCACAACTGGAATGCCGTGCGGGCGGCAGTCGATCTGGTGGCGGTGGCCATGCCGGGTGCGCCGGCACAGGCGGAGCGACTAAAGACTCGACTTTTCGGCGCGGCTCCAGGTCATCTTCATCTTAACCGGCCGGCGACGTTGACGATGCCTAGAGCGCGATCAGTTGCGGATGAAGCGAGCGAGATGCGAGAGCGCGCCTGATCTCCTCGGTGTAGATGGAGTTCATCACCAGCACCACCTCGGGCTGCAGGCCACGCAGCGCATCGGGTGAGACGATCTCGAAGCCGCTGCCGGCCAAGAACTTGCCGTGCTTGTGGGGATTGATGTCGACGATGGCGAGCGTCCCGCAGCCTGAGTCCTGCGAGAGGCCGAGTGAGCTGATGAGCGAGACGCACTTCGAGCCCGAGCCCCAGATCGCGAGTCGCCGGCCGCGGGCGCGCCAATCGGCGGCGGCATCGGACAGCGCCCGCACTCTGGCATCCACCTGGCGCTCGAACCGCTCCACCAACGAAGCGATGGCGGCAAGGTCGTCCTCCTGAGGGAGCATCGCGTCGGTGGGGCGGGCCGCCGGCTGCGCTTCGAGCATCAGGTACTGATTATCGTAGGCCTTGTAGAGCCCGCGGACGTCGAAGGCGGCCGAGCGGAAGAGGCGCGCGAGCGAGCCGCGCGTGAAGTACGAGCAGTGCTCGTAATAGATGTCCCAGAACGCGCCTTGCTCAAGGACCCGCTCCATGTCGGGCAGCTCGAAGAAGATGTTGGCGTGGCGCCGCTCCCCGATGGTCTCGCGCACCAGCCGCACGAATTCCAGCACTGGCCCGATGTGCTCGAGCGTATGCCGGCAACAGACATAGTCGGCGTGCAGGTGCGCGTACTTGGGACCGTAGAAATCACGGATGAACCTGATGCGCTGCGGCGCGCTGGTGCGCGTGCGCTCCGGCCGGTACCCGGGATCGACTCCGATCCCGTCGCAGCCGCTCCTCTCGCACAGGCCCACCAGGAACTCGCCCTTGCCGCATCCGATCTCGAGCGCCGTCATCCCCGGTGCCAGCCCGAACCTCTCGATCTGATCGTCCCAGACTTCATCGAGAAACCGCTGAAACCGCGGCGAGAACGCCTGGGTCTCCTCGTACGCCGGCGAGTAGCGGTGCAGTCCCGCATCGAATCTCACGTTGCCGATGAAACCACATCCCCTGCAGAAGCCGAGCTCGATGTCGCCGCGCGGAAAGGCGAGCGCTTCCTCGCGCGTATCGAACATCAGGCAGCTGTGCGCCGGTACGTCCTTCACCCGATAGAAAACCTGGATGTCGCCGCCGCCGCAGGCGTGACATGCGGGTGTGCCCTCGGCGGCGATGGAGGACATCGGCGGCCCCGCGGCAGGTGAGGTGACGCGCGCCGGATCTTCATGCATGTCGGACCTCCCGAGTTAGACGATGACCGGCTGCGGGACCGGGACGATGAACCGGCCACCCCGGCGCCGGTACTCCGCCTGCTGCTGCATGATCTCCTGCTTGAAGTTCCAGGGCAGGATCAGGAGGTAATCCGGCTGCTGCGCGATGATCTGCGCGGGCTCGACGATCGGCAGGCGTACGCCGGGAATGTAGCGCCCCTGCTTGTGCACGTTGCGATCCGCCACCCAGTCGAGGAGCTCGCGACCGATGCCGCAGAAGTTGAGCATGATGGTTCCCTTGGCCGCCGCTCCGTAGCCGGCGATGCGCGCGCCGCCGCGCTTGAGCCCCTGCAGAAGCGTCACTAGCTCGCTGCGCAGGCGCATGACGTGCGAGGAGAAGTCCGCGTAATAGTCCAATCGATCCAGGCCCGAAGCCCGCTCGGCGCGCAGATACTCATCGACCGAGCGGTCCGCCCGCTCGCCGCGCTCCACGAACAGACGCAATGAGCCGCCGTGGATCTCGAGCGGCTCCACCCGATTCAGCGACAGCCCGTGCCGCTGAAAGAGGCTCACGAGCGCCGTCACCGAGAAATAGCAGAGGTGCTCGTGATAGATGGTGTCGAACTCGCGCTTGTCGATCAGCTCCTTCACGTACGGAGCCTCGATCACCGCGACGCCGTCGTCCTTGAGGAGCTCGCCGATGCCGGCGACGAATCCCCGCGTGTCGGCGACGTGCGCCAGCACGTTGTTGGCGTGGATCACGTCCGCGCGCCTTCCTTCCGCGGCGAGCTGCTGCGCGAGCTCGCGCCCGAAGAACGCCTGCAGCGTCTCGATGCCCTTCTCGCGCGCCGCGGCGACCGGCCCTGCCGCCGGGTCGATGCCGAGCACCGGGATGCCGCGCGCGCGGTAGAACTGAAGGAGATAGCCGTCGTTGCTCGCGAGCTCGATCACGAGCGAGTGGCCATCGAGCCGCCGCTCTTCGATGCGCGCGGCGACGTTCGCCCGCGAGTGCTCGAGCAGAGCGTCGGTGAACGATGAGAAATACGGGTAGTCGGCCCCGAAGAGCTGCTCCGGCGGCACGGTCTCGAGAATCTGCACCAACGCGCACGAGGGGCAGAAGGCGACATCGAGCGGGTATCGCGGCTCTCGGCGCTGCGGCTCCCCGCTCGTCAACAGCCCGTCCGACAGCGGCATGTCGCCCAGCGACAGAAAGACTCTCAGGTCCTTCCCGCCGCAGCTTCGGCAGCGGGCCGTGCCGGCCGGCGCGTTGCGAGGCTCCGTCCCTGCGCCTCGTCCTTCGGGCCGGCTGCCGCCGTCCAAAATCGTTCCAGACGATTTTGTCATGCGGCCGAGCGTGCCGAGGCCTGCCGTCCCGGGGTTCGCCAGCGCAGCATCTCATCGAGATCGCCGGCCGTCTGCAGCTCGCGGATGCGCTTCAGGCGGATGAACTGCGAGCTCAGGAACTCCTCGGCGCTGGTGCCGTGGCGAGTGAACGCCTCGTACACCTGCTCGATGCCCTTGCGTACCGTCCAGCGCGGCTCGAAGGCCGGCAGGCGCGCGCGGATCCTGTCGCAGTTGACGCGGTAGTTGCGCGCATCGTGGCTTGCATCACCGGCATAGGTCACATGCGAGCCCGGCACGACCTCGGCGACCATTTCGGCAACCTCGCGCACGCGGTAGTTCTCCGAGGTCATGCCGACGTTGAACGACTCGTTGTGGACGAGCTCGCGCGGGGCCTCCAGCACCGCGACGAAGGCGCGCGAGATATCCTCGATGTGCACGAGCGGCCGCCACGGCATGCCGTCGCTCTTGATGAGCACCTCGCCGCTCGTGCAGGCGTAGCCCACCAGGTTGTTGACCACGAGATCGCCGCGCAGGCGCGCAGAGACGCCGAAGGCCGTGGCGCTGCGCAGGAATGTCGGGCTGAAGGAGTCGTCAGCCAGCTTGGCGACGTCGCGCTCCACCCACACCTTGCTGTGCGCGTAAGGGGTCACGGGATTGAAGGCCGCCGTCTCATCCAGGAACGAATCCCCTGCCGCGCCGTAGTTGCTGCAGGAGGAGGAGAAAATGTACCGGGGCACGCCCGCTTCCTTGGCCAGATGCGCAAGTCGCACCGAGGCCGCATGATTGATGGCATAGGTGGCGGCGGGTTGGAGGTCTCCCAGCGGGTCGTTGGAGATGCCGGCGAGGTGCAGCACTGCATCGAACCCCCGCAGATCCTCGAGCTCGATCTCGCGCACGTCCTTGCGCAGCAGGTGGCTCGGTGCAACCCCCTCGGCGTCGAAGCCGCAGTGCTCGTAGAGAAAGCTGTCGAGGCCCGTCACTCGATGGCCGCGCTCGAGCAGCATCGGCAGGAGCACGTGTCCGATATAGCCGTCGTGCCCGGTGAGGAGAACCTGCATTCGCTTCATTACGTGCTCCCGCTTATTTCCAGAGCTTCCACGGCGCATCCCCGCTCGCCCACAGCGATTCGAGCCGGACTTTGTCGCGCATGGTGTCCATGCACTGCCAGAAGCCGTTGTGCTGATACGCCATGAGCTCGCCGTCACTGGCGAGCCGCTCGAGCGGCTCGCGCTCGAACTGAGTGTCGTCCCCCTCGATGTAGTCGAAGACGCGCGGCTCGAGCACGAAGAACGCGCCGTTGATCCAGGCCTCGCCCGCGAGCGGCTTCTCGTCGAAGCGCGCCACGCGCTCGCCATCGAGCTCGAGCCGGCCGAAGCGCGCGGGAGGACGCACGGCGGTCACCGTGGCGGTCCTTCCGTGGCGACGATGGAACTTGAGCAGATCGGACAAGTTGACGTTGGAGACGCCATCTCCCCACGTCAACATGAAGGTCGAGCTCCCCAGGTGTGGCGCGAGCCGCTTGATTCGTCCACCGGTGTTGGTCCGCTGTCCGGTATCGATGAGGTCGACCACCCAGTCCTCGCCCCGCGCGCCGTTGGCGCCGTTGCCGTGAGGCTCCACCCGCCCGGTCTTGAGCGATACCCGCAGGTCCGGGGCGAGGGAGCAGTAGTCGGCCATGTAGCGCTTGATGTACTCGCCCTTGTAGCCGAGCGCGACCACGAACTCCTTAAAGCCGTAGGTCGAGTAGTGCATCATGATGTGCCAAAGGATCGGACGGCCGCCGATCTCGACCATGGGCTTCGGCCGCACGATGGTCTCCTCGGCGAGCCGGGAGCCGACGCCGCCTGCGAGGATGCCTACTTTCATGCCATGCTTGCCCTGCAGTCCATGAGTTGTCCGCGCCCGCTTGCCATGCCTCGGCTGCAGCTCGCAATTTGCATGCCCGCCCGATGAGCCGCCTGCGCGTCCTGGCGGTGAACATGGCCGCGGTCATCACCGGCAAGGCAGCCACCGCCTTCGTGGGGCTGCTCACCGTGGTGGCCCTGACGCGCCATCTGGGGCCCACCGAGTTCGGCTATTACCGCACGGTGCTCACGTATTCGGCCTTCGCCGCGGTGCTGGCCGACTCCGGTCTTTACATGGTCACCCTGCGGGGGATGTCGCAGCCCGGCGGCAACGCCGGACGCGTTCTCGGCAACGCGCTGCCGCTGCGGGTGCTGAGCACCGCGAGCGTGCTGCTCGCCGCGGCAGCAGTGGCGTGGCTCACGCCCTACGACCCCCGGGTGAAGTGGGGCACGCTGATCGGGGCTGCGATCTACACGTGTCTGCAGACCAGCGACTTTCTCATCGCGGCGTTCCAGAGCGTTCTCAAGCAGGCGCGCAACGCCGTCGCCGAGGTCACAGGCGCCGTGGTCACCCTCGCCGCCGTGAGCGCATTGGCACTGACGCATGTCGGCGCGCTGCCGATGCTGGCAGCCACCCTTCTCGGCTCAGCGGTGGCGGTGAGCATCTCCATCCGGCTGGTGCGCCGGCTCGTGCCGTTTCGATTGAGCTTCGATCTGCCGCTCTGGCGGCAGTACCTCATCGCAGGCCTGCCGCTCGCAGGCTCGCAGGTCCTCGGCATGGCGATGCTGCGCGGCGACTCGCTCCTGCTGTCGCTCTTTCAACCGGCGGCGGCGGTCGGTCTCTACGGCGTTCCCTCGAAGCTGTTCGAGATCACGACCTCCGTCCCCTACATGCTGGCCGGCCTCATGATGCCCTCGCTCACGGCGAGCGCTGCCGCCGATGGCGCGGAGTTCTCCCGCCAGCTCGGCAACACCCTGGATGCGGTCGCCGTTTACGGCGTGGGAGTGGTCATTGCGTTCGCGCCCTTCGCCGATCGGCTGCTCGCGCTCATCTCGGGCGAGCGGTTCGCGGCGGGCGCGCCGGCCCTGATCGTGATCTCCTTCGCGGTGGCGCTCGCGGGCTTGACTCACGTTCTGCGGTTCACGCTCGTGGCCTGCGGCAGGCCGCGCCTGGTGTTGGCCGGCGATGCGCTGGCCTGCACCTGCGCGTTCGCCGCTTATTTCACGCTCATCCCGCGATTCTCGCTGCTCGGCGCCGCGGTGGGGACGGTCGTTGCGGAAGCGAGCGCATTGATCGCCATGATCGTGGGGCTCACGCTCGCCGGCCGGCGACTGCCCTCGCTCGTCAATCCCGCCAAGGCAGCGATCGCCGGCGTGCTCGCCGCTTTGGCGATGAAGTATCTCGCCGGCATCGGCACTCCCTGGTTGTTGGCGCTCGCCGCGGGCGGGATGTTGTACCTGGGGCTCCTCGCGCTGACGCGAGCGATACCGCGCGAGCTCGTTGCTATAGCATTCGGGGCGGGACGAAAGACCGGAGTGGATCATGGCTAGAGACTCGCGCCTGCACCGCATCGCACTCGCCGCAGCCATTGCGGGACTCCTCGTCGGGTGCGCGGGCGTCAAGATCGGCCAGCCGACGCCCGTTCCCGGTCCCGGGCGTCTCGGCGTGCCGCAGCCGACGGCGACGCAGATCGCCGTGGGCGCCAACCCCACCCCGTCGGAGCCGCGGCTCAACCCCTTCGTCGCGCAGGTGAGGCCGCCCGCGGAGCGCGCCGCCCGCAATCCCTACGGCTGGCTCGAGAGCGTGCACTCGATGCGGACTCGTCATTGGATCGCCGTGGAGAATCGGGCGACCGACAAGGCGCTCGCTGACCTGCCGCAGCGCGCCTGGATCCGAGATCGCCTCGAGCAGCTTCAGGCAGCCGGCAATCCCGAAGCCGCGGGCGTCGTGGTGGAGCGGACCTTCTATCTCAGTCCCGACGGCGCGCGGCTGCCGATGGAGATTGCGCACCGCCGCGATCTCGCGCGCGACGGCAGCCAACCGACGCTCCTCAGCGTCTATCACGCCACCGGTAAGCCTCCCGAGCGGCTGCTGCAGCCTTTCGTGTTGGTGTGGGTCGAGATGGGAGGTGTCTATGCGCGCGCCGAGGTGCGCAATGGACTCGCCAGGGTGCCTGCCCCGCGCGGGGTGGTGCGGGTGCCCGACCGATCGATCGCGCTGAGTGATCTTTTCTCGGCCGCGCAGTCGCTCATCGATGACGGCTACACGCGGCGGGCGCGGCTCGGCATCTACGGTCGGGGCTTCGGCGGCCTCATGGCCGGCGCCGCCGTGACGTTGCGGCCCGATTTCTTTGGCGTCGCGCTGCCGACCGGCACCTGGAGCGAATACCGGCGGATCGCCTCGGGCAACTGCTTTCCGCCGACTCTCATCACGACGGCCGAGCACGACGGCAGCGTGAGACCCTGGCGCGGCTACGAGCTCGCCGCGGTCCTGCAGGCGCAGCAGATCTGTGGCCATCCGATCCTGATTCGCGTGGAGAGCGGCGAAGGAGCCGGCCCGCCGGCATCGCTCAGGCAGGATCGCGCCACGGACGAGCTGGCATTCGCGGCGAGGTGGTTGGGGCTACCCGCGGCCCGGCAGGAGCGCTAGTCTCGCCAGCTGGAAGGTCGGCGAGTCCTAGGGCCGGCTCTCGCGCCCGTTACCCTTTGTGAGCCGGGCGGGCGCCCGTCTTCTTGAGCAGACGTGCCGAGTATCCCTGCTTAATCAGGAGAGCCACGGCCTGCTTGTCAAAAGACACGAAGGTGTCTCCGCCTCGCCGTACGCCTTCCTCGGCAATGACGGCATCTGCGAAATCGCCACCGGCTTCCAGCATTCTCAATCCCGCCTCGACCCAGTCATCATCCGTGTGGACGTTCCCAGTCGCCAGGAGTGTGCGGATCGCGGATGCGATATCGAGGGCTGTCAGCCCGTAGACCCGACGCAGCACCCACACGAACTCGCAAAGGCACGGCAGAGATAGCGCGATCACCGAGGCAGCTTTGAGAACCTTATCCGCGGCGCGCGCCTGCTCGAGATCGTCGCGCACAACGGCCCGCACGAGAACGTTGGTGTCGGCGGTGATCTTCATTTCTCGTCTGCCCAACCTCGCGCCGCCGCTTCCTTGATTTCCTCGATCGTGGCGACCTTCTTGGTCTTGCCTGCCAGCAAGCCGAGAAAGGCCTCGATACGCCCGCTCGGCCGTACCGCCCGCACCCGCAGCTCGCCACCTGGCAACTTGTGAAAGGCGATCCGCTCACCGGGCTTGACGCCCAGGTGGTGCAGCAGGTCCCGCTTGAGGGTGACCTGGCCCTTGGCGGTAACGGTTTGGGAAGTCACAGAATGGGCCTCGCAATGATCCGGCGGTAATGTCTGTATACCTTACAATGTAAGGATCAATTACATTACCGTCAAGCCCGATCGGGCGCGCGAGCCGGCGCGGGAGGACCTGCGACCGCTTCGCACCGTGCCTCATTACGTTGACTTGCCGGGCAGTCTGAAGGATGCCCCAGGGATCTAGGACTGACTGCGTGGCGGCTCGTCTGCCCGCCCCGCATTCTCGCGCGTCGCTTCATCGGGCGCCGGCTCACCGGGAATGGCGTGCTTCTCCGTGAGCCACGCGCCCAAGTCGATCAGCCGGCAGCGCTCGCTGCAGAAGGGTCGATAGGGGGATTGGGACCAGTCGATCTCGCGCTGGCAGGTGGGGCACTTGACGCGCCGATCGGCCATCACGCGCAGCAGGTCAGGAGGAATTTCACGTCCGACTCGGCCTGGCTGGCCCGCTCCGTGACCCCCTTCCATTTGAGAAAGCGCACGTGGCAGCGGTGATGGCTGCCGCTCACTTCGGGGTAGAGGCCCGTCGAGGCCGGCACCGCGATGCGCAGCAGCTGCAGCGGATTCTCGCGCTCGAAGGTGATGGTGAAATTGCCGCCCTGCGCCGTCTCCTGGCGGGTGCGGCCGTTCTGGCGCGTCAGCCAGATGAGCTCCGAGACGGCATCGCAGAGCGGACGCAGCACCGCGAGCCACTGGTTGAAGGCCCTGATCCTTGTCTCGTCGGGCTGCGAAAGCCAGTAGAGATAATCCGGCAGGTCGAACTCACAGGTGCCCCCGGGGATGCTGCTCCTGTGCTTGATGGCATTGAGGAACTCCGAGTCCCGCAACGGCTGCAGGTTCGCGATGCCGGAGTTCATCAGCTCCCCGCGCAGGCGAGTGAGGTTCGCGATCAGGGACTTCAGGCGGTTGGTATCGACGCCCGGCTTCGATTGGAATTCCCCGAGGAGCGTGAGCTGGCGCTCGAGCTCCTTCAGCGCATCGGAACGGACGTCGCCGCGGGTGATCACGGCCAGGATGTCGATGAGGCTCGACACCGCGGCGCGCGTGCCCCACTGGCTCGCCATCTCGTTGTGATAGAGCGCCTGGCTGTAGAGGAAGTCGAGCCGCAGGAACGTGCGCATGCGCTCATTCAGCGGCTGCTCGAAGATGAGCGTGCGGTCCTCCGGCAGCGCCTCGGGCGCTGCCTCGGATTCGGAGTGCAGAGGCGCGGCGGCCTCGGTGGCATCGGTCGTCATGCGAGCTATTGTGCTCGACAAGCGCGGCCGACGTAAACGCCCATCGAGGTGCTGCGATCTCTCGAGCCGAGGCTCAAGTCGGGGCCTCTCGCGGCGCCCTGCCCATCAGTCGATGCCTGCGTGCAGCATGGCCTCGGCGGGAACGACGGATATGCCGTCCCGAACCTCGAATCGGCGCGATCCCTGATAGGCGATGATGCCCCGATGGATCACGCCATCCTCAATCCCGCGGCGCAGATTCGCCGACTCGTGCCGCTCGATCGCCACGCCGGCTTTGAATTCCACGCCGATCCGCTCGCTGCCCCGATCGATGATGAGATCGATCTCGGCGCCGGCATGGGTGCGGAAGAAATAGAACCGGCTCGCCGGCCGATGGATTTCCTCGAGCGCCGCGATCTGCTGGATCATGAATCCCTCGAAGCTGTTGCCGCGCGCCGGTGAGGTCAGCAGGGCGTCAGCTGTTGCGATGCCGAGGAGATGGTGCAAAAGGCCGCTGTCGCGCAGGTATACCTTAGGCGCCTTCACGAGCCGCTTGCCGAGATTCGCGTGGTAGGGCTCCAGGCGCCGCACGATGAAGTAGCCCACGAAAAGGTCGAGCGCGCGCTGCACCGTATGATAGTTGCAACCGAGTGACCTGCCGAGATCCGAATGATTCAACAGTCCGCCGTGTTGATGGGCGAGCATCGTCAGCAGGCGCCGAATGTCCGCGGCTGAGAGGCTCAGCTGATGAGCCGCAATGTCCCGCTGGATGAAGGTACGGATGTAAGACTCTTGCCAGTCCTGCCATTGCAGGGTGCTTTTGGCGAGGAACGCGTCCGGATACCCGCCGCGCAGCCATGAGGTTTCGATGCTGACACCGCGGCGGCCGGCAACCTCAGCGTAAAGGAAGGGCGTCAGCTCGAGGATTCCGATCCGGCCCGCCAGGCTTTCTGAGATGCCCTTCACGAGCACCGGGCTCACCGAACCGAGGAGATAGTACTGCCCCGCTTTGCGTCGTTCGTCGTCGATGATCGAGCGCAGGACCGGGAAGAGCGCGGGCAGCGTTTGCGCCTCATCGAGAATCAGCGGGCCTTTGAGCCGCTGCAGCGCGTATTCCACATCGCTTGCGAAAACCTGGCTGTCGGAGGGACGCTCGAGATCGAAGTACTTGGCATCGACGAAATGCCGCACCAGCGTCGTCTTGCCGCATTGGCGGGGCCCGAGCAGAAGGATGGCCGGAAATTGCCGCGTGAGTTGCTTGAGTCTCGGTTCCAGGCTGCGCCTGATCATCCTTGAAATATAGAAAACTAGATTCTATTTTTCAAGCTTCAAAGCTCTGACGGTGCTCGTGCCGCCGGCTCCGGATTGCCCCGCGAGCTCTAGATACCGCGAGTGCAGGAGCGAAACCTGATCGCGCACGGCGCTCAGATCGCCATCGTTTTGAATGACATCGTGCGCGGCCTTGAGCCGCGCGGTACGCGAGGTCTGCGCGCTCAAGATCGCCCGCGCCTGCTCGACGGTAGAGCCGTCTCTCGCCTGCAGGCGCCGGATCTGCAGCTCCTCGTCGCAATCGACCACGAGCACCCGGTCCACCTGCCCAGTGAGCCCCTTCTCGACGAGCAACGGAATGATGAGGATCTGGTAGGGACCGCCTGCGGCGGCCGACCACGCCTGCACGGCGCTGCCGATTGCGGGGTGGGTGAGTGCCTCGAGGTCGGCCCTGGCCTTGGGATCCGAGAAGACGATCTCGCGCAGCTTCGGCCGGTCGAGATGGCCGTCGGGCGTCAGAATGGCAGGGCCGAATCGCTCCACGAGACGCTCGAGCGGCGGCTGTCCCGGCTCCACCACCTGGCGCGCCACCTGATCGGTATCGATGATCGGCACCCCCAGCGCGGCGAAGAACTTGGCCACGGTGGACTTGCCGCTGGCAATGCCGCCGGTGAGCGCCACGTGAAGGATCTTAGGAGTGGCCATATCTGATCAATGCGCGAAGAGCCCGAGATACCCCGTCACCAGCTCGTGACCGAACATCAGCATCAGCCAGCCCGCCGCGGCCAGGAACGGCCCGAAGGCAATAGGGGTCGAGCGGCTCTGTCCCCGCGCGGCGAGGAGCGCAATGCCGGCCACTGCGCCCACGCCCGCGGCAATCAGCACGGTCGGCAGCAGCATCTGCCAGCCGAGCCAGGCGCCGATCGCCGCCAGGAGCTTGAAGTCACCGTACCCCATGCCTTCCTTGGCGGTGAGCAGACGGAAGAGATGATAGACGCTCCAGAGGCTGACGTAACCGGCAATCGCACCGATGATGCTCGAGCGCATGTCCACCGGGAGCGGGGAGCCGCCGGGCGCGGGAGCAAACAGGCTGAAAAGGAGGCCGAGCCACACGAGCGGCAGCGTCAGGCTGTCGGGCAGGAGCTGATGGTCGATATCGATGAAGGCCAGCGCAATCAGGAACCACGTGAGCACCAGGGCCGCGAGCGTCGGCCATGCAAACCCCAGTTTCCAGGCGACCAAAGCGGAGAGCAGGCCGGTCAGCGCCTCGATGATGGGGTAGCGAAGGCTGATGTGCGCACCGCAGCTCGCGCAGCGCCCGCGCAGCGCGAGATAGCTCAGCACAGGGACGTTCTGCAGCGCGGTAATCGGTGCCTTGCAGGCCGGGCAGGCGGAGCGGGGGACGATGAGGTTGTAACGCTCTTTCACCGCCTGTGCGGCGGGGATGGTGGCGGCGAGGTCCCCCTGCTCGAGCTCCGCGCACTGCTCGCGCCACTGGCGCTCCATCATGATCGGAAGCCGATGGATGACGACGTTGAGAAAGCTGCCGACGATGAGCCCGAGTACGAAGCACGAGCCGATGAGAAGCGCGGGCGAGGAGGCGAAGACGGCGGCTACGGACATGTTGGTATCGGCTGCTCTGTGAGATGCTCAAACGAAACGCCGCGCGGAGCGCGGCGTTCGAAGGTCTCGCTCGGGCTGATGATCAGCCGACGACATTTCCCAGCTGGAAGATCGGCAGGTACATGGCGATGACGAGTCCACCCACGAGCACGCCGAGGACCACCATGATGAGCGGCTCGAGCAGGCTCGACATGGAGTCGACCGCGTTGTCGACCTCGGCCTCGTAGAACGTGGCGACCTTTCCAGCCATGGCATCGAGTGATCCCGACTCCTCGCCGACCGCGATCATCTGCACCACCATGTTGGGGAAAATGCCACGCGCCTCCATCGCGCGCTGCAGCCGCTGGCCGGTGGCGACCTCGTCCTTCATCTTCATCACCGCGTCCTCGTACACGATGTTGCCGCAGGCGCCCGCGACCGACTCCAGCGCCTCGACGAGCGGCACGCCGGCCGCGAACATCGTGGAGAGCGTGCGAGCATAGCGGGCGATGGCGGCCTTGTTGAGGATAGGGCCAATGATCGGGACCTTCAGGGAAATACGATCGAGCACCTCGCGCATCTTGCGGGAGCGCTTTTTGAAGTAGAAGAACGCCCATCCGATCGCGCCGAGCACTACCGCAATGTAAAGGCCCTGGTGCTGAACGTGATTGGAGATATCGATGACGAATTGAGTGAATGCGGGCAGATTGGCGCCGAAACCCTGGAAGAGCTTCTGAAATTCCGGGATGACGAAAATCATGAGCACGAGGGTCACGACGAAGGCGACGACGATCACTGCGGCCGGGTAGAAGAGGGCCTTCTTCACCTTCTTCTTCATCGCCTCGGTCTTTTCCTTGTAAGTCGCGACTTTGTCGAGGAGCGTCTCGAGCGCGCCGGACTGCTCGCCCGCCTCGACGAGGTTGACGTAGAGGTCATCGAAGTAGAGCGGATGTCGGGCAAGAGACTCGTGCAGCGACGTTCCGCCTTCGATGTCTGCCTTGATGTCGAGAATGAGCTTCTGCAGCGCGGGCTTATCGCTCCCGCTGCCGACGATCTCGAACGCCTGCACCATCGGGATGCCCGAGGCGAGCATGGTGGCAAGCTGACGGCTGAATACCGCGATGTCGCCCGCATTGACTTTGCCTCCCCTCCCTCTCTGGGCCTGCTTGCGGATTCGCGACGGGGCTATGCCCTGGCGCCGCAGCTCGACGCGCAGAGTGCCCTCATCCGGCGCGAGGCTCTTGCCCTTGATCCGCTGGCCGCGCTTATCGCGTCCCTCCCACGCGAACGAGATATCGCGCTTGATGGCCCTGACCGTGGCGGTTGCTGCTGGTGCCATATGTGCTCCGTCGCGCGTCAGTCAATCGTGACGCTGTTGATTTCCTCGAGACTGGTGAGACCCGACTTGACCTTCTCGAGACCCGAGCGACGAAGGTCCCATACCCCGTCCTTGGCTGCCTGATCGCCGATCTCGGGCGCGCTGCCGCCGGCGAGGATGAGGCGCGCGATCGCATCGGTGATCGGAAGAACCTGATAGATGCCTACGCGGCCCTTGTAGCCGTCGGTGCAGTTCGAGCAGCCCTTGGGGGCGAAGATTCGCAGTCCCGCCTTGACATCCTCGTGCGTGAAGCCCTCCTTCAACAGCGCCTCCTCGGGAATGTCCATGGGTTGCTTGCACTGGGCGCACAGGCGCCGCGCCAGACGCTGCGCAATGATGAGACTGACGGAGGTCGCGATGGCGTAGGGCTTGACCCCCATGTCGACCATGCGGGTCAAGGTTTGCGGCGCGTCGTTGGTATGCAGGGTTGAGAGGACAAGGTGGCCCGTCTGCGCCGCCTTGATGGCGATCTCCGCCGTCTCGAGATCGCGAATCTCACCGACCATGATGACATCCGGGTCCTGGCGGAGGAACGCGCGCATGGCGGCCGCGAACGTGAGGCCCACCTTGGGGTTGACGTTGACCTGGTTGACGCCGGGAAGATTGATTTCGGCCGGATCTTCTGCCGTGGAGATGTTGGTATCCTCGCGATTCAAGATGTTGAGACCGGTATAGAGCGAGACGGTCTTGCCGCTGCCCGTCGGGCCGGTGACGAGGATCATGCCCTGCGGTTTGGCCAGATACTTCTGGTAGAGCTCCCGCTGGAAAGGCTCGTAGCCCAGTGAGTCGATCCCGAGCATGGCCTGCGAGGGATCGAGAATACGCATCACGATCTTCTCGCCGAAGAGCGTGGGACAGGTGCTCACGCGAAAGTCGATGGCGCGCGTCTTTGAGAGCTTCATCTTGATGCGCCCGTCCTGGGGCACCCGGCGTTCCGCGATGTCGAGGCGCGACATGACCTTCAATCGTGCCGAGAGCTTCTGCGCCAGAGCGACCGGCGGTTGCGCGATCTCCTTCAGTACGCCGTCCATCCGGAACCGCACGCGATAGATCTTCTCGTAGGGCTCGAAATGAATGTCCGACGCGCCCCGCCGGATGGCATCGAGCATCAGCTTGTTGACGAAGCGCACGATCGGCGCTTCGTCGACCTCGTCCCGGGCGAGCTTGTCATCGGCCTCATCCTCGCCGCCCGTGACCTCGAGCGACTCGAGGTCCATGTCGTCCTCGCCGGCGAGCGGAGCGATCTGGGCTTCGGCCTGCTCCAAGGCCCTGTCGATGGCCTTCTGAAGCTTGTCCTCCTCGACGACGACCGCTTCGATGCCGAGGGTGGTCTGGAATTTGACCTCGTCTATCGCGTGCAGATTGGTGGGATCCGAGACGCCGAGAAACAGGCGTTTGCCGCGGCGGAAGAGGGGCAGCACCCGGTGCTTGGCGACCAGCTTGTCGCTGACCAGCCGCACCGTTTCCAGATCGAGAGTGACCGCATCCAGATCAAAGAGCGGCACGCCGAACTCATTCGAGGCGGCGACGGCAATATCGCGCGCGGTGGCAGCGCCGCTGGAGACGAGCTGCGTCACGACGCTGCTCTTGCGTTCCCGGGCGGCATTCAGGGCATCGAGCATGGCCGCTTCCTCGACCACCCCGTCCTGCACCAGGCGTTGGGGTAGTCCTCCGAGGCCGGAGCGAGCACTCCCCATTGCTAAAGAAGCGTTGTCATTCATGGACTTACGGCGAGCGAATCGACCCCGTGGAGCCCCAGTCTACCCGAGCGACCGACTAGGGCAATTGTCAAATCTGAGCCATGGTCGCACAGGGGCAGGTTGCACCTGCGTGATTGGGCTCGCAAAAGAAGAAGCCCCCGCAAGCGGGGGCTTCCCAAAGGGCAGAGTAGAACTTAGTGGCAGACGGTCGGCAGATATGACGGGTTCGTGATGGTTCCGGCGGTTGCCGCTGTACCGTTCTTGACGATCGACAGATTGGCGGCTGGGGTCGCCGCATCGCATACCCAGCTGATGTCGCCATTCAGGGACTGGTACGCTGACCAGAGCACAGTCTGACCGTTGATCGCGGCGTTGGCATTGCCACCGTAGGTGACGGTGATCTGTCCAGGGGCCGTAAACGATATTTTCGTGACGTAGCTACCGGAGATCGTGCTGGTGACACCAACGGCCTTGTTGGTATTGCACACGGCCGCGTCTCCCTTGTTCGCGTAGCACTCGTCGAACGCGGTCTCGAGACCGCCGATGAGCGAGTTGCCTTCCGAGACCTGCGCCCGAATGGTGTAGTTCTGGTAGGCGGGAATGGCGATGGCCGCCAAGATACCGATGATCGCGACGACGATCATCAGCTCGATCAGGGTGAAACCCTTTTGCACCGATTTCATGAGCAAAACTCCTGAGTTGAGGATTCGTTCAGCGGCGCAAAAGGGCGCCTGCTGCGACGGTAAATGCACGGCACGTGCCAAGCGGAGGCGCGGCATTTAAGTCGTTGAAATTCAAGCGGAAACGAGGACCGGAGCGCTGCGGCGAATTAACTTAGTTCCGACGCTGGCTGACGACGGATGCTGGCCGGTCGGTCACAAAGTGACACAGAATGTCAGGGAGCTCGGCAACAGCCGCTGGCGGGCATTGTGACGAGCCAATCACGCTGAAGCCACCACCCCGGGCGACATAATGCGCGCCATGCAGGATATCTCGACACGCGCATCGCCCGGCGCGCGATCGTCCCTTCTCGCGGCGCTGAAAGGCGCGGCCACTTCGCCGCGGTCCTACCTCTATCTTTCGTGCACGCTGCTCGCGGTTCTCACGAGCTACCGCCTCGGCAAGGAAATGCTGTGGGACACGATGGATTACCACGTGTACGCCGGGTTCAGCGCGCTGCATGACCGCTTCAATCAGGATTATTTCGCCGCGGGGCCGCAGAGCTACTTCAATCCCTACGTGTACGTGCCGTTCTATCTGCTGCTGCGCTCGGCGCTGACGCCGCTGGAAGATGCTTCAATTCTTGCCGCGCTGCAGAGCGCGATCCTGTGGCTGACATTCGAGCTGGCTCTCCTCGTCGGCCCGCGCGAGAAGCCGAGGCTCTCTCTGGCCGTAGGGATACTGGCGGTCGCACTCGCCTTCGCGAACCCGGTGCTGATCAACGAGCTCGGTTCGAGCTACGCCGACATCACCACGGCGGAAGGGGTGCTTGCGGGCTGGCTGCTGCTGTTGAGCGCCGTCCGCACGCCGAGTGCGGCGCGGGTCGTTTGCGCGGCTTTGCTGCTAGGCGCCGTGAGCGCATTGAAACTGACGAATGCCGTGCATGCCGTCTCGGCCGTCCCGCTGCTGCTCTTCGTACCCGGACGATGGCGAGACAAGTGTCGCCACGCTGTTCTCTTTACCGCAGGTGCTGTGACTGGCTTCCTGGCCGTAAGCGCGCCCTGGTCGTGGCACCTCGAGCAGCACTTCGGAAATCCATTTTTTCCGCTCTTCAATGGGGTCTTCCGGTCGCCGGATTTCACGACCGCGCCGATTCTGGATTACCGGTTCGTACCGACTTCTGTGGGGTCGGCACTGTTGCGACCTTTTGCGATGGGCACCTCTGCCTCCATGGTCCATTTCGAATTGTCGGCGCCAGACCTGCGCTATGCCCTCCTGCTGGCGCTGGCTCTGCTGCTGCTGGTGAAGCGGGTATGGTGGAAGGCTCGCAAGCGCCCGCCTATTGTCGGCTCACCTGGGCCCGCGCCGACAACTCGGGCGCTGGCGGCGCTCGGTTGCGGGTTCCTGTTGGACTGGACGCTATGGCTAACGGCTTCGGGCAACAGCCGCTACTTCATCCCCATGGCCTGTATTGCTGCCGTACTCGCCATGGCGTTGGTGTTCCGGCTCCTGGTCGGCAGGCCGAAAGTCCGTAACTACCTGCTGGCTGCCGTGCTCGGCCTGCAGTGCTTCGCGCTCTATGCGGGGGCCGACTATCGCGCAAGGCTTCCCTGGACCGACGGACCCTGGTTCAATATTTCGGTGCCGGCGGAGCTCGCCACGAAGCCGAGCCTCTACTTCCTGGTCGGCATCCAGTCCAACTCCTTCATCATTCCCGATATGCCGGCGGGCTCCGGCTTCATCAACCTCGATGGTGATTACGTGCTCGGAGCTGGTGGCGCCAACGGTAAACGCATCGCTGCCTTGATCGATCGCTATGCGCCTGAGATGCGAGTGATCGTACGCGATCCGCGGCCCGACGCCGCTCGGGAAACGCGCTTACCCGATCTCGAGAGCGCTGATGATGCGCTAGAACCCTTCGGGCTGAAGGCGCTCGCCGCGCGCTGCTCGATCATCGTGGCACATGGCGTAACTACTCCGTCGGGCGCCACTGAGTATCTCATCACCTGTCCGGTCGAGCGGACCGGGACGGCGGGCGCCTTGCCGCTGCCCGGACAGCGAGCCGCGGATCTCGCTCTCGATCACCTCGAGGACGCCTGTCCGGCCCTTTTCCAGCCCGCTCGCCCCGTCGATACTTTCACGGGCGATCGGACTCACGGGTACCTCTTTGCGCGGCGATACTCCAACACCGGCATGATGGCCTGGGTCGTCCGCGGCTCGGTCAGGTTCGTGAGTCGCACCGATGGACGCGAGGAGGACGCCGGCTCTGAGCGAATGTGGGAAACCGCAGCGCCCCGAGTTTCATGCGGCCGGGCGGGATCAAGCCACCTGGCTAGGCGAAAACGCTGACCCTGAGACTCGTAATTCAACCGTACTGAGTACTCATCGATCGCGGCGGTTGGCGTCCGGCGAGACGACGAGGGCGAAGTTGCAGTGCCAGGGCCTAACGCGGAATTCGGAGCATATTGCGTCCTTACCAAAGGCGCTTTGCGCGAGGAATCGGAGCTCCTCCTCATTAGGATATTTGATGCGCTCGCCCGTGATGAATCGATCGGAGAAGTAGCCCAGCGCGTATGCGGGCGTCCACTCCCGCACCCAGTCTTTTAGCACCAGTCTGGCTCCGTCCGCCATAAGCGGAGTCACGCTGGAAAGAAAGCCGGCCCGGTTGCCATAGGGCACGTGATGGAGCACATCCGCGATGACCACCAGTTGAAATCGTCCGCGTTCGGCCGTGCTCAGCGCCTCTGCGCTGGTGCGCAGAAAGCGCACGCGGGCGGGATCTCCACGGTAGAGCCGGCCTGGCGCAGCGCAGATGTCGGTACCGGTCAGGGCCGCGCCAGGGAATGCGAGAGCGAGGCGCTCCGTCACCAGCCCGTCCCCGCAGCCGATCTCCAATATCTGGGTTGCCGCGGGTACGTGGGCGCGAACCGATCCGACGAACGCGTCCAGATTGACGAAGACGGAGCGGTACATCTCGGAGACGAGTCGCTCGTGTCGCCCAAAGGCTCTGCGCACGATTCGACCGACACCCAAGTGTTTCTCCGCTGTGCCCGAGTCGATTACCGATGATCAGAGGGTCTGCCGGTGCAGCGGAGCGACTCTCCCGTGGGGAAGCGCCATATCTTGCCCGGCAGCCAGATAGAAAAGCCGCTTCAGCTCGCGGCGGCCACGGGTAACGGTGTCGAGAATCAGGCCGCAGAAGAGGCTGAGGAAGGCAAGAATCATCAATCCCGTGGCGAGCACAGCGGTGGGCAGCCGACCGACGAGCCCGGTCGCGAGAAACTGCATAACGACCGGTACGCCGAGCGCCACGGAAGAGGCTGCTAGTAAGGCAAAGCCGATCGTGAAGAACTGCAGAGGTCGTTCCTCTTTGATCAAATGGACAATCAGTCGAAAGATCCTGAGACCGTCCCGCAGGGTGTGTAGCTTGCTGGACGAGCCTCGTGGCCGGCTGATGTAGGGAGCGTTCAACTCGCCAATGGGTGCGCGCAGCTCCAACGCGTGCACCGTGAGCTCCGCCTCGATCTCGAATCCCCCGGAAAGAGCCGGAAAGGATTTGACGAAGCGCCGCGACATCACGCGATATCCGGAGAGCACGTCGCTCACTCGGTTGCCGAACACCCGGGCCACGAGTCCCGTCAGCAGGCGGTTGCCCACCCTGTGGCCCGGACGGTACGCTCCAATTTCGGAGGAGACTCTGGCGCAGTTCACCATGTCCAGTCGATGAGTCACGAGATATTCGATCGACCGAGGCGCGCTCGAAGCGTCATACGTGCCATCGCCGTCGACGATCACGTAGATGTCAGCCTCTATATCGGCGAACATGCGCCGAACGACATTGCCCTTGCCGATCAGCGGCTCGCTGTAGACGCAGGCGCCCGCGTCCCGTGCGACCTGGGCCGTCTCGTCGGTAGATGCGTTGTCGTAGACGTAGACGGTCGCGGTCGGCAGGTATCGGCGGAAATCGTGCACCACCCTTGCAATGGCGGCTACCTCGTTGTGGCACGGCACGAGGACTGCGATCTTGCGGCCTATCTGGCTGAGGGGCTCTTGATCCACGAGTGTTCTCGGCGCCTGAGTGACAGGATCACGGAATCCGCGAAGCGGGACCTTTAGGATTCTTACCATGCCCGAAACCTGCGCCGCTGTGAACCACGCCCGCATCATCGTGCCTGTGCGCAATGGTGGCGAGCGCTGGCGCGAAGCCGCCAATGCGCTGCGGGCCGCGCTGCCGGATCCCTCCCTGGTCGCCGTGGTCGATTCCGCATCTACCGACGGCAGCGATCGGGTGGCCTCCGAGAGTGGATTCGAGCTCGTGCGCATCGACCCGCGGACCTTCAATCACGGCGCGACCCGGCAGATGGCCGTCGATCGGTTCTGCCCCGGCAGGGAATTCGTCGTCTTCCTCACTCATGATGCGGTCCTCGAGGAGCCGGAGGGGCTCGCCGCCTTGCTCGGGACCTTCGCCGACCCCGCCGTCGGAGTAGCCTACGGCCGTCAGCTTCCTCATCGTGGGGCCAAGCCGTTCGAGGCGCACATGGTCCTCTTCAACTACGGGGCGAGCAGTGAGACCCGATCCCTGGCGGACGCCGCCCGACTCGGAATCAAGGCTGCCTATATCTCGAATTCCTTCGGCGCCTATCGGATCTCCGCGCTCAGGTCCTGCGGCGGCTTCCCGAGCCATCTCATCCTGGGTGAGGACACCTGCGTCGCGGTGAAGATGCTGCTGTCGGGCTGGAAGGTACGGTACTGCGCCGAGGCGCGGGTCCGACATTCGCACGACTACGGCATCCTCCAGGAAACGCAGCGCTACTTCGATTTCGGCGTGCTGCATGCACAGCTGCCCGAGCTGACGCGCCATTTCGGCTCAGCGGAAGGGGAGGGAGCGAGGTTCGTCGCCTCTGAGCTGCGCTACATTCTCGCCTGCGCGCCGTGGCTGCTGCCGGTCGCTCCGGTCCGCAACGCCGCCAAGTACGCCGGCTACCGCCTGGGACGAATGTTCGCCCGATTGCCGCCGGGCGTCTGCCGTCGGCTGAGTATGACCAAGGTGTTCTGGGACCGATTCACTCCAGCCGGTACGTGATGAGCCGCTGGGCGAGGAAGCTGACCGGCGCGTTCAAGGCGGCGAGCAGGAGTGCCGCCGCGAGATACCACATCCCCAATTCGTCTACTATTGAGAATTGCGTAAGTGAGTAGCACTTTTTACGCCGCTTGCTGTCCAACCCCCTCGAATGGTTTCATTCGAGGTGACGATGAACCACGAGCAACAATTGATCGTGCTGGAGCGCCGACGGCGACGGGCTGCGCGG
>DATFCZ010000029.1:0-16971 GCA_035252605.1 Steroidobacteraceae bacterium | reverse complement strand
CCTCAATCTTTCCCAGTCCGCCACCATCGGTGAGAGCATGACGGCCGCGCGGCAGGTCCTCTCCTCACTCGATCGCTCCGTTCCGGTGCGCAAGGCCGAGGTGCAGCAGGCTGCGTTCGTCGTGCTGAAGTCGCCCGATATCCCCTCGATGCTGGTCGAAACCGACTACATCTCGGACCCGAGGGAGGAGCTCGAGCTGCGCAGCCCGAGGCGTGAGCTCAAGATCGCGGATGCCATCTTCCGCGGCGTCCGCGGCTACTTCCGCCAGCACCCGCCCACCGGCACGCTTTTCGCGGAAGAGCGCCAGGAAGGGCTCGATCACCTGGTCGCCGGGAACTGATAAAGCTCCCCTAAGCCGATACACTCGCGGAATGCCCATCCGCGTTCTTCCGAGCGAGCTCATCGACCAGATCGCCGCCGGCGAGGTGATCGAGCGCCCGGCGTCGGTCATCAAGGAGCTCGTCGAAAACAGCCTCGATGCGGGCGCGCGCCGCATCGAAGTCGATGTCGAGCGCGGCGGTGTCGGCCTCATGCGCGTGCGCGATGATGGCTGCGGCATGCTCGCCGAAGAGCTCCCGATCGCGATCTGCCGGCACGCGACGAGCAAGATCGCCGCTCTCGATGACCTCGCTGCGATCACGACCCTCGGCTTTCGCGGCGAGGCGCTGCCCTCGATCGGCTCGGTGTCCCATCTGCGTGTCATTTCCCATCCCGCAGGCGCGGAGTGTGCCGCCGAGATCGCGGTCGATGCCGGCACGGTGAGCGCCGTGCGGCCCGCCGCGCATCCGCGCGGCACCACCGTCGAGGTGCGGGATCTCTTCTTCAACGTTCCCGCCCGGCGCAAGTTCGTGCGCAGCGCGGCGACGGAGACCGGGCACATTGCGCGCCTGCTCGAGCGCCTTGCGCTCTCCCGTCCCGACGTCTCCTTCCGGCTGCGCAGCGGCGAGCGGGTGCTGCTCGATGCGCCGGCTCCCAGCGGCGAGCCCACGGGCGAGGAGCGTCTCTCCCAGGTGTTGGGCAAGGAGCTCGTTCCGAGTCTCATTGCCGTCAACCACTCCTCGGGCCCGGTCGAGCTCACTGGTTGGATCGGTCTGCCGACCGCCTCGCGCGCCCAGCCGGATCAGCAGTTCTGGTTCGTCAACGGTCGAAGCGTGCGCGACAAGCTGCTCGCGAGCGCCGTCCGGCTCGGCTATCGGGACGTGCTCTATCACGGCCGGCATGCGGCTTATGTACTGCATCTGTCGCTCGACCCGCAGCTCGTCGACGTCAACGCGCATCCGGCGAAGCTCGAAGTGCGCTTCCGCGACAGTCACCAGATCCACGGGTTCATCTTCCGGGCCATCGAGGGCGCGCTCGCGGCAACACGGCCGCAGGCCGGCGCGAGGCCGGCTGCGAGTGCCCAGGTGGTGTTGGCGGGCGCGGGCCAAGATTACGAGCCGAGGCGCGCCGTCCCCTGGGGCATTCCCATGCACGGCATCGGGGTCTCAGAATCGAAGGCCTTGGCTTCGGGCGGGGGTGAGCCTGCTTCTTCGGGCTACGCGCCAGAGGGTGCGCCGCTCGGTGTGCCGCTCGCGCAGTTGCACGGCATCTACATCCTGGCCCAGAGCGAGGAAGGCCTCATCCTGGTCGACATGCACGCCGCGCACGAGCGGGTGCTCTACGAGAAGCTCAAGGCCGATCGCGGCGCGGGACCTGTGGCCTCCCAGCTCCTGCTCGAGCCATTGGTCGTGACCGTCAAGCCTCACGAGCTCGAAGCGGTCCTGGAAGACACCGTGCCCTGGGAGCGTGCGGGCTTTGAGATCGATGCGCTCGGGCCGACCTCGCTGGCGCTGCGCCGGATTCCGGCGCTCCTCGGCGGCGAGCGGGTGACCGATATCGTGAAGGCGGTCATTGAAGAGCTGGCGGGCGAGCGCGGGTTGCACCATTTGGACGGCGCCGCCGACCGCTTTCTCGGAACGCTCGCCTGCCGCACCGCCATCCATGCCGGCCGCCGCCTCACCCTGCCCGAAATGAACGCCCTGCTGCGGCAGATGGAGGCGACCGACCGCGCCAATCAGTGCAATCACGGCCGCCCCACCTGGACCCGCCTCACTCTGGGGGAGCTCGATCAGCTCTTTCTGCGGGGGCGATGACAGCCACGGCACAGCTTCCGGTTTACCTCCTCACCGGCCCGACCGGCACCGGCAAGAGCGACTGGGCCATCCGTCTCGCCGAGACTGCACCGGTCGAGATCGTCAGTGTCGATTCAGCGCTGGTGTATCGGGGGCTCGACATCGGTACCGCCAAGCCCGCCCGGGAGCTGCGCGCGCGACTGCCCCATCATCTGATCGACATCTGCGATCCGGTGGAGAGCTACTCCGCCGGCAGGTTCGTGACCGAGGCCATGTCGGTGATCGCCGCCGTGCATGCGCGCCGGCGCGTCCCACTGCTGGTCGGCGGCACCATGCTGTATCTGCGCGCGCTGCTCACCGGTTTGGCGCCCCTGCCACAGGCATCGGTGGAGCTGCGCCGCGATATCGATGCGCGCGCCGCGCGCATCGGCTGGAGCGCCCTGCATGCCGAGCTCGCGCGGCTGGATCCTCACGCCGCCGCACGCATCAATCCCAATGACAGCCAGCGGATTCAACGGGCTCTGGAGGTTTGCCTCGCGACCGGGCGACGACTGTCCGAGCTGCAACGCGAGACCGTGAGCCCACTCGCGCACGTGCCGCTCAAAGCGTGGGCGCTCGCCCCGCGCAGCCGCCCGATGTTGCATCAGCGCCTCGCCCGGCGCTTCCACGCGATGATGGATGCCGGGTTCCTCGAGGAGGTGAGGGTGCTGCATCAAAGGGGAGATCTCACCGCCCGTCACTCGGCGATGCGCGCGGTCGGCTATCGGCAGCTCTGGGCGCATCTCGAGGGCGAGTGCGGCCTCGATGAGGCGGTCGATCGGGGCATTGCCGCCACGCGCCAGCTCGCCAAGCGCCAGCTGACCTGGATGCGCGCCGAAACCGCTCCGCGCTGGCTCGATCCGGAGGCCGACGAGCTGTCGTGGAATCGCGACGTTCGTCACGAGTTGACGGAGCTTGGGCTTTGATTGGGCGCGCATGTTAAGATTGGCTCCATTGGTCCCCCTCGTCGGCGAGGCACGGAGCTTGCTGGACGTCCGCAGGGAAGCTCGCTTGCGACTCATATCCACAAACAACTAGAAGCCGTGAAAACAAGGAGAACCCGATGGCCAAAGGCCAATCGCTCCAAGATCCCTTCCTCAACGCTTTGCGCAAGGAACGGGTGCCCGTATCCATCTACCTCGTCAACGGCATCAAGTTGCAGGGTCAGATCGATTCGTTCGACCAGTTCGTGGTGCTGTTGAAGAACAGCGTGAGCCAGATGGTCTACAAGCACGCCATCTCCACCGTGGTGCCTGCGCGCAATGTGCGTCTCACGGCCGAAGAGGGTGCCGTTCCCGCGGAGTCGCCCGCCGAGTGACGCGCCGCATGGAGGAGCCGAGTGTTCGAGCGCCCACGTTCCGGTGAGCGCGCTCTGCTGGTCCGCATCGGTCTTGGCGCCGAGATCGATCCGGAGGATCTGGAAGAGTTCACCCAGCTCGCGCTCTCGGCGGGTGCCGAGCCCGTCGCCACCGTCACAGGACGACGGGCGCGGCCGGACCCGCGCTATTTCGTCGGCAGCGGCAAGGCCGAGGAGCTGAAGCAGACGGCGGAGGCCGGCGGCGCGGAGGTGATCCTGGTGGATCATGCGCTCTCGCCCAGTCAGGAGCGCAACCTCGAGAAGCTGACCGGCCGGCGCGTGCTCGATCGCAATGGGCTGATTCTCGACATATTCGCCCAGCGGGCGCGCAGCTTCGAGGGCAAGCTCGAAGTCGAGCTCGCCCAGTTGAAGCACATCGGCAGCCGCCTGGTGCGGGGTTGGAGCCACCTCGAGCGCCAGAAGGGTGGCATCGGCCTGCGCGGACCCGGAGAGACGCAGCTCGAGACCGACCGGCGCTTGATCGCGCAGCGCGTGCGCGTGCTCACGCGGCGGCTCGAGAAGATCAAACAGCAACGCGAGACCGGGCGGCAGATGCGCGCCGAGATCCCGGTGCCCTCGCTCGCGCTGGTCGGCTACACCAACGCCGGCAAGTCGACGCTCTTTCGCGCGCTGACGGGCGCGAATGCCTACATCGCGAACCAGCTCTTTGCGACCCTCGATCCGACGGTGCGGCGCATCAGCCTGCCCGGCGGGACGCCGGTCGTCGTCGCGGACACCGTCGGCTTCATCCGCGAGCTGCCGCATGAGTTGGTGGCGGCTTTCCAATCGACCCTGACCGAAGCGCGCGGGGCGACGCTGCTCCTGCACGTCATCGATGCGAGCGACCCGCGACGGGATGAGCACATCGCGCAGGTGAACGAGGTGCTGGCGGAGATCGGCGCCGACTCGATTCCGCAAATCATCGTCTACAACAAGATCGATCGCCTGCGCCGCCCCGCGGCCATCGAGCGCGACGAGGCCGGCGTGCCCTCGGCCGTGTGGATCTCCGCCGAGAAGCGCATCGGCCTCGAGCTCCTAAGTAGCGCCGTGGCCGAGCGCCTGTCGCGCTTCGCGCGCCGAGCGCGGGTGCGGCTGCCGCCGGGCGCTGGAGCGCTGCGCTCGCGCCTGTACGCGGCGAAGGCGGTCCGCGAGGAGCACGCGGCCGAGGATGGCTCGATCGAGCTCGCCGTGGAGCTGCCCGAGATCGAGATCCGCGTCCTGGAGCGCACCGCCGGGGTGAAGATCCTCGAGGCGCCGGCGCCCGATATTCCTTGTACCCCCCAGAGCGGGTACCTAAAATCCCGGACGGCCTGAAGGCAGGCACCGTTTCGAGTGGAAATTCTCGCGCGGCCCGAGGCGGCCGGCTCCGAAGCGGGTGCGACGCACGCTCGCCAACGGCTTGGGATGGCCGAGCAATCGCCGCGCGTGCCGACAATCACCGGAGCAGCGTAGTGGGAAAATTCATCGTCGTCATCGGCACGCAGTGGGGCGATGAGGGCAAAGGCAAGGTCGTCGATCTGCTGACGGAGCGTGCCGCGGCGGTCGCGCGCTTTCAGGGCGGACACAACGCCGGCCATACCCTGGTCATCGGCGGCCGCAAGACCATTCTCTCCCTGATTCCCTCGGGCATTCTCCGCCAGGACGTGCGCTGCTTCATCGGCAATGGCGTCGTGCTCTCGCTGCCGGCGCTGCTTGCCGAGAGCCGCCCGCTCATCGAGCAGGGTGTGCCGGTGTTCGAGCGGCTGCGCATTTCGCCGTTCTGTCCGCTCATCCTGCCCTCGCACGTATTGTTGGACAAGGCGCGCGAGCAGGCGCGCGGTCCGAATGCCATCGGCACCACGGGTCGCGGCATCGGGCCGGCCTATGAGGACAAGGTGGCACGGCGCGCGGTGCGCCTCGCAGATCTCTTCCAGCGCGAGCGCTTCGCGGCCAAGCTCGGCGAGGTGCTCGACTTTCACAACTTCGTGCTGCAGCACTACTTCCGCCAGGCGCCGGTGGACTTCCAGAAAACCCTGGATGAGCTGCTCGCGCTCGGGGAGACGGTTGCCCCGCTGGTGACGGATGTGACGCTGGCGCTGCACGCGCTGCGGCGCTCGGGCGCCAATGTGCTTTTCGAGGGCGCGCAGGGCGCCATGCTCGATGTCGACCTCGGCACCTACCCCTTCGTCACCTCATCCAACACCACCTCGGGGTTTGCGGGCACAGGTACCGGGCTTGGCCCGCGCGCCTTCGATTACGTGCTCGGGATCGTCAAGGCGTACACGACCCGCGTCGGCGCGGGCCCCTTCCCGACGGAGCTCTTCGACGGCTACGGCGAGCATCTCTCGCGCGTGGGTCACGAATTCGGCTCGGTGACCGGCCGCCGCCGGCGCTGCGGCTGGTTCGACTCCGTGGCTCTCAGGCGCTCGATCATCCACTCGAGCGTCTCGGGGCTCTGTATGACCAAGCTCGACGTGCTCGATGGCCTCGACACCATCCGGGTATGCGTCGGCTATCGTGCCGGCGGGGAGGTGATGGCGGAGCCGCCGCTCAGCCTCGAGGGCTACGCGGGCCTCGAGCCGGTGTACGAGGAGCTTCCCGGCTGGCGGGAGTCAACGGTGGGAATCACCGACTACGAGGCTCTGCCGGTCAACGCCCGCAGATACCTCGAGCGCCTGCAGGCCCTGGTCGAGGTGCCGATCGATGTCATCTCGACCGGACCCGAGCGCGATCAGACGATCGTGCTCCGCCATCCCTTCGAGCCGCTCTGACCCTCAGTCGCCGCTGCGGCGCACATCCGCACCCGCGGGAGCGATCTGCCCGGGGGCCGCCTGCGGCTGCGCCGAGACGAACGGGCGCTTGCGCTCCCCCGGCACGGCATGGCGGCGATGCTTGCGCCAAAGGTCGTAGACCGTCAGCAGTCCCGTGAGTGCGGCGAGCGCCGCAAAGTAGGCGGGTGGGCCGAAGCCCGCGATGAGGCCGCCGACCAGCACCGGGCTCACGGCGGCGCCGCAGCCGTTGAGTCTCAGGAGCGCGCTGCTGGCCGCGACCATCTGCGCGGGCTCGAGATGATCGTTCACGTGTGAGACGGCCAGGGAATAGAGGGTGAGCGCAAGTCCGCTGAAGACCGCGGTCAGCGCGAGAAAGCCAGCGTGCGGCAGATCGCGAAACACCGCGAGCGATGCGGCGCAGAGCGTCGCCAGGCTGCAGACAGCCGCCATCACGGTGCGCCGGTCCATCCGATCCGAGAGGCGCCCGATCGGATACTGCGTGATCACGGCAGAGAGGACACTCACACCCATGAAGCTCGCCACACCCGATGTGCCGAGTCCACTCAGGCGCGCATACACCGGCCCCATGGAGAAGACGTTCGAGGACACCATGCCCGAGACCGTCACCGCCACGACCCCGAGGGGCGAGTTGCGATAGAGCTCCCGGTAGCGCACTTTGCGCGGCAGCTCGATCTCGGGCGCGCGCTGCGCCGCGACCACGATGGGCACCATGGCGAGTGAGATCAGCACCGCTACCAGCATGAAGGGTGTGTCGGTCCGAGGGTCGGTTGGGATGAGGAGAAACTGCGAGCTGCCGAGCCCGATGTAGAGCACCGCCATGTACACCGCGAGCAGCCCGCCGCGGGTGCCACGGCTCGCGCGATCGTTGAGCCAGCTCTCCGCCACCACGTAGATGCCGGCGAAGCAAAGCCCCGAGATGAGCCGCAGCAGGGCCCACGACAAGGGATGAACGAACATGCCCTGCACGAGGATCGCCGCCGAGGCGATCGCGGCCATGGCGGCGAACACGCGGATGTGACCGACTCGCCGGACGAGTCGGGGCGCGGCTGTCGTTCCTGCCATGTATCCGAGGTAGTAGCAGGACATGATCGCGCCGGTCACGGGCGCGGGAAATCCCTCGAGCGTGGCGCGCAGGCTGACCTCGGTCCCCTGTAGGCCCGCGCCCAGCATGAGAATCCCCATGCCGAGCAGCAGCTGCCAGGTAGCCGCCAGCCCGCTTACGTTTCCTGGCGCGTCGGCCTTCGCGGTGGCGGCTCTCAGAGGCGCGCTCTCGGTGGCGAGGGGGCCTCGGGTGCCCGGGGGAACCTCCTCACACGCTCGCCGGGACGAGGCGGACGATGAGCCGGGCGATACCCGGAACGAGGCGCGGACGCTCGAGGCGCGCGTCATATTGGGCCATGCGGCGCTCGTTCTCCGCGAGGCAGCGCTCGAGCAGCCGATGGAGCGTCACCTCCGTGCCGAGATCCTGGTGCGCCCGCAGCGTGAAATTCTCACCGCTGGCGGAGCCGCCCGGCGGTGCCTTGCCCAGGCTGCGCGCCGTCTTCACTCGCGAGGCCACCTGTTTGAGGATGATCCAGGCGCAGCGCAGTCGAAAGACGGGGCGGCGCCACCAGGGAAGCTGCGCCCGCCGGTACATCACCCAATTGACGAAGAAGAGGATGTGGCGCGCCTCCTCCTGCATCACCGGCTCGAACACCTTCACCAGAGCCGGCGGGAAGAATCCGGATTCGCGGGCGATGGCGAACAGGCCAAAGGCGAAGAAGGAGTCGAAGCACTCCCCGAACCCGGCGAAGAGGAAATCGTCCTCGAGGGAGCGAGGCGTGAAGCGCGGCGGCGGTTCGATGGGAATGCGATAGTGGGAGGTGAGCTCGAGGAGGAGCCGAGCGTGACGCATCTCCTCGAAACCCTGAAGCTCGATCGCCTGGCGCACCAAAGGATCGGCCTCGAGCGCCGCGGCGGCGGCCACGGTGTTGGAAGTTACATCCTCCGTCGAGACCGCCTCCTGCCAGAAGGGGAGGCTGCGCAGGCGCCGCAGCTCCTCCTGCGCGAGCGCCGGCCAACGGATCTGCTCGGGTACGTAATCGAGGTGCGTATCGAGAAAGAACCGGCCGAGGAGGTGCCGATGCTCGGCCGAGCCAATCGGCGGACTCTGCGACTCAATATTTGCCGGGACCGCGGACATGTTGCAATTCTCTCCGTCCTTCCACCCAGTACCAGGACAGCAGCGCGGGGACCCCAAAGAGGATCTCCCGCATCCGCTTGGCGAGCGACAGCGCGAGCGCCAGCTCGCCGCTGATCCCGAGCAATGCCCCGAATCCCACCAGGCTCGCCTCCTGCACCCCAAGCCCCGCGGGCACGAGGAACACGAAGTTGCGCACGATCATGGTGAGGCTCTCGAGCGCGATCGCCGCGCCGAACGGCACCGGATGCCCGAGCCAGCGCAGTGCGAACCAGGTCTCGAGCGAGCCGGAGACCATGCCCGTCACCTGCCACCCCACGGTCGTGAGGATGCGCGGCCGGTCGGCGCACAGCTCGCGGATCGCGGCGTCGAGCTGGGCGGACTGGCCGTTGAGAAAGCTCAACGCCTGAGCGCCGAGCAGTCGCGCGGCGAGCCGCTCCAGGCGCGCGAACACCGAGCCGTAACGCACCAGCACCACGAGCAGAACGACGAGAGGCAGGCTGGCCGCAAGACCGATGAGCACGTCGTTCACCAATTGTACCGTATCCGTGAGCCTGAGCAGACAGACCACGCCGACGGCGACGAACACGTATTGGCTGATGACGGTCAGCACCACTTCCGTCGTGACGCTCGCCGCCGCGACCACCCCGTCCACGCCGCTGTCGACGAGAAGACGGATACCGACGAGCTCGCCGCCGATGTTGGCGGCGGGGAGCAGGCGATTGATCCCCTCGCGCACCGAGGCGATCCAGAAGAGCGTTCCCTGCCGGCTCTCGCGCCAGCGCGCGATGAGCACCCGCCAGCCGACGGAGTCGAGAGCAATGGGCAGCACATGCAGCGGCACGAGCCAGAGCAGCACCCGGCCGGCGCGGGCGAGCGGGATGAGGATGGCGCTGCCCTCGCGCATGATGAGGGCGATGAGCAGCGCGAGGCCGGCGGCGAGGGCGAGGCGGACTGCGATTCTCATGCGGCGCGCCGCTCCTCGCCGCGGCAGGTCAAAAGGTTCCTGAAGCCGCCGGTCGCGGCGCCGCAACCCAAGACCGCGGCGCGGACTCTCGGGCTCGTGAGCGCCGCCAGCTCATCCTCGTGCCGGTACTCGCGCATGGCGGGCGAGATGGCGGCTCCCGACTCGACCGCCGGGTGCAGATAGATCTCCGTGACGCCTTCCGGGAGCCTGCCGAGAATCTCGAGCAGCCGCGGCTCATTCATCGAGCCGCTGTCGGAGATGCCGAAGACGAAGTCGTTGTGAGCGATGTGCGCCGCCCGCAGGCGCCGGCGCATGAGGGCGAGCCATGGTGAGAGCAGGCTCGCAACGGCGGGCCCGGTAATAGGGCCGCCCGCGCGCCGTGATGCCCACGCCGGCTCGCGCGGCAGCCGCACGGCGCAGAGGCCGAACTCGGCTCCGATCCGCAGCAGCATCTCGAGCAGCGTCGGGTGCAGGTGAAAGTGCTTGTGGGCGTTCACGTGATCCAGCGGCAGACCGGTCTCCTCGAACGCCCGAAACTGCGCCCGGATCTCCGCCTCGAGCTGGCGGCGCACGGCCGGCAGCGCGAAGAAGCGCACCCCATCGCGCAGCATGTTGTTGCCGAAGCGGCGTTGCGCATCGACCAGCGCCGGGATTGAAGCCGGCGGCAGCACCGACCAGCCATCGGCAAGCACCAGATGCAGTCCTACCGCGAGGCCCGGCAGCTCGCGTGCGCGCCGCGCGGCATCGGCGGCCGCCGGTGCGCCGACCATGAGGCTCGCCGCGGTCAGGATTCCTTCGCGCGCGGCCCGCTCCACGCCGAGGTTGACCGCTTCGTTGAGTCCGAAGTCGTCCGCGGTGACGATGAGAGACTTCAAACGACTCGATCCGAGGGCCGCTCAGGCCTCGTGAGCATGCAGGAAACGGAAGAACTCCACCCCCTCGCGCAGACGCCGCTTGGTCATCTCCCAGCTCCTCAGCATCTCGCCCGTGAGCTCGGCGATCTTGCGTGGCCGGAAGTAGAACTTCTTGTAGAAGGTCTCCACCGCGTGATAGATCTCCTTCGCCGGCAGATGCGGGTAGCTGATGGGTGAGAGCTGCACGCCGCGATCGTTGACGAGATTCAGATTCTCATGGGCCGCGATCCAGCCGTTGTCGACCGCCTGTTGGTAGAGCTGCGTGCCCGGATAGGGCGCGGCGAGGGATACCTGGATGGTATGCGGGTTGATGTCGACCGCGAACTGGATGGTCTCGCGGATGGTCTCCGCGGTCTCCCCGGGGAGCCCCAGGATGAAGGTGCCGTGGATGACGACGCCGAGCTTGCGGCAATCGCTCGTGAAGCGGCGCGCAATGTCGGTCCGCAGACCCTTTCTGATGTTGTGCAGGATCTGATCGTTTCCCGACTCGTAGCCGACGAGAAGCAACCGCAGACCGTTGTCCTTCATGACCTTCAGCGTGTCGTAGGGCACGTTCGCCTTGGCGTTGCAGGACCAGGTCACGCCGAGCCGACCTAAGCCGCGGGCGATTTCCTCCGCTCGTGGGCGAAAATCGGTGAAGGTGTCATCGTCGAAGAAGATCTCCTTCACCTCGGGCATGTTCTCCTTGATCCAGCGCACCTCCTCGATGACGCTTGCGGCGCTGCGCACGCGATAGCGGTGGCCGCCGACCGTCTGCGGCCAGAGGCAGAAGGTGCACTTCGAGCGGCAGCCGCGTCCGGTGTAGAAGGAGACGTAGGGATGCTGCAGATAGCCGATGAAGTAGTTCTCGATCGTGAGGTCGCGCTTGTAGATGGGCGTCACCCAGGGAAGCTCGTCCATGTTCTCGATCATCGGCCGCGCGGGGTTGTGCTCGATCGTGCCGTCATCACGGCGGAAGGAGAGCCCGGGGATGGTCGCGAGCTCGCGGCCCTCAGCCACCTCCTTGCAGGTGTAGTCGAACTCCTCGCGCGCCGCGAAATCGATGGCGGCCGATGCGCCGAGCGAGCCTGCCGGGTCGACCGCGACCTTGGCGCCCACCATGCCGATCTTCAAGCGGGGGTTTTCCTCCTTGAGCAACTCCGCGACCTTGGCGTCGGTGGGAAAGGAGGGCGAGCTGGTGTGCATGACGATGAGGTCATACTGCCTGGCGAGCGGCAGCACCTCGGACATCGGGGTACCGTCGGCGGGCGCATCGAGCAGCCGACTGCCGGGGACCAGGGCCGCGGGCTGCGCGAGCCAGGTGGGATACCAGAAAGAGCGGATCTCGCGCTTGGCCTGGTAGCGCGACCCGGCGCCGCCGTCGAAACCGTCGAATGAGGGAGGATGCAGGAACAGGGTCTTCATCATGACATCGGTCCTCGAAGCTTTTCCGTATACCGCATGAAAGCCGTTCAGTCGCGCGCTCAGGAGGAGATCGGCTGAACGGAGCCGTCGCGGGCCACGCGATAGCGGGCCTGCCGCCAATGCACCTTGCGCGTGGCGAAGCCACCGCACCAGAGCGCAAACCCGAGCACATCCCCAAGCGCAATGGCCCAAAGAGGCGCGCGCGAGGTCTTCGTCTGGACCTCGAAATGCAACATCAGCCGCAGCACGAGGGTCGCGGCGAGAAAAGAGAGCGTGACGGGGCTCGCGCCGGCCAGCGCGCAGCCGAGCGCCGCCACCGGCACGCTGAAAGTTATCCCGGCGAAGGCATATCCCCAGGGGCGCACGACGCGGATGGTGCGCAGCCATCTGAGCCCGTGCTGCACGAGCTGCCTCAATGTCGGCTCATCGACCGAGGTCTCCACCACGACCCGCGACAGGACCGTCCGCAGTCCCCGCGCCCGCGTCAGCTCACCGAGCCGGTAGTCGTCCGCGAGCTGATCGGCGATGGCGGCAAAGCCGCCGATCGCATCGAGGACGTCGCGCCTGAGGGCGATGGTGGCGCCGAACGCGAAGGCGCGCGAGCCGAAGAGGGCCGCCACCCGTACCGAGGGAATGAACCACTCATCGACAAAGAGCGCGCCGAGGAGCGACCAGACCCCCGATCGGGGGATGCCTCGATAAGGACAGGTGACGATGCCGACCTCGGGGTCGGCGAGCGGCGCGGTCACCGCGGCAAGATAGCCCGGAGGCACTCGTACGTCACTGTCGGCGAGCACCAGCCAGTCATGTCGGGCGGCACGCATCATGTTGATGAGGTTGCTGACTTTCGCGCTCGCGCCATGACGGGTCGAATCGACGAGCACGGCGAGATCGAGCTGCGGATAGTCGCGCCTCAATGCCTCGAGTATCGCGAGGGCAGGGTCCGCCGGGTGCTGGACGCCAAAGACGATCTGCACCGCACCGGCATAGTTCTGCTCGCAGAAGGAGCGCAGTGAACGGTCAAGCCCAGGCTCTGCGCCGCACAGCGGCTTGAGGACGGTGACCGGCCGCTGAATCGGGTGCGAGGGGCCGCCGTCACCGGCCGTGGGCTCGCCGTCACTGTTGCGGCAAAGCCGCACGGCCGCCCAAGCCACGCCGGCATAGCCGAGCGCGACCGCGGCCATCATCGTGCCGAGCGAGCTTATGACTGCCTGGGCAGTTACAGCGACCGTAGAGCCGGTTATCATGGGCGGAGGAATGCCTACACCGCGGATTGCAATGAACGACGAACTCGGATGGTTTCAAGTCCATGAATTCCGCACATGGTACACGTTTGCCAGCCGGCCCGGGGTGCCCACGTGAGCGCGGCAACCCCCTCGCAAGCGGGACTGTGGGCTGGCAGCGACAGTTCGAGCGAGGCCGAGTCGCTCATCCTGGTGGACGAGGCGGACCGGGAAGTGGGCTATATGAGCAAGGCACGCTGCCACGAGGGACGGGGTGTCCTGCACCGCGCCTTCTCGCTGCTCATATTCAACGATCGCGGCGAGCTGCTGCTGCAGCGGCGGTCGGCCTCCAAGCGGCTGTGGCCGCACTACTGGTCGAACAGTTGCTGCAGCCATCCGCGCCAGGCCGAGAGCATGGAGTCGGCTATTCACCGACGTCTGCGCGAGGAGCTCGGCCTGACATGCCCGTTGCACTTTCTGTTCAAGTTCCAGTACCAGGCGCAGTTCGACGGCGTCGGGGCGGAGCACGAGCTGTGCTCGGTGTTCGTCGGCCGAAGCTCGGGCCAGGTGCGCATCGATCACCACGAGATCGCCGAATGGCGTTGGGTGAGTCCGGAGCGGCTCGCCGCCGAGATGCGTGGAGCGGGAGCGCAGCGCTTCACTCCGTGGTTCAAGATGGAGTGGGAACGTATTTGGCGGGATCATCGTCCGGCGCTCACTGCCTTGCAGGGGCAGCGCCCGGGCTTTGCCGAGAGCTTGAGCCGAGCCGGCCTGGCTGATGAGGCCGGATGCCGCCCGCAGAGCCGGTCGGCACAAACATAGGAGCTTGATTTTGGGTATTCCACTGATTCAAAAGTACCGCGTCGCCCGCTACATCCTGGAGAAGAAGCTGCGCGGCGAGAAGCGCTACCCGCTGGTGCTCATGCTCGAGCCGCTCTTCCAGTGCAATCTCGCCTGCGCCGGCTGCGGCAAGATCGACTATCCGAAGGAGATCCTGCAGAAGCGGGTCTCGGTGGAGGATGCGCTGCGCGCCGTCGACGAATGCGGCGCGCCGATGGTGTCCATCCCGGGCGGCGAGCCGCTCATCCACAAGGAGATGCCGCAGATCGTCGCCGGCATCGTCGCCCGCAAGCGCTTCGTCTATCTCTGCACCAACGCCATCCTGCTCGCCAAGCACATCGACGAGTATCAACCCTCGCCATATCTCACCTTCTCCGTTCACCTCGACGGCAACCGTGAGCGGCACGACGAATCGGTGTGTCAGGAAGGGGTGTTCGACAAGGCGGTGGCGGCCATCGAGCTTGCACGCTCCAAAGGCTTTCGCTGCACCGTCAACTGCACCCTGTTCCAGAACGAGAAGCCGGACGAGGTGGCGGATTTCTTCGACATGGCCGCATCGCTCGGGGTCGAAGGGATCACCGTCTCACCGGGCTATAGCTATCAGCACGCCCCGCGCCAGGACGTGTTCCTCGGCCGCGGCGCGAGCAAGCAGCTCTTTCGCGAGATCTTCAAGCGCGGCCGCGAGCGCGGTGCCAACTGGCCGTTCAACCAATCCTCGCTCTTCCTCGACTTCCTCGCCGGCAATCAGAGCTATCAGTGCACGCCGTGGAGCAATCCGACCTACAACATCTTCGGTTGGCAGCGGCCTTGCTACCTCCTTACCGACGAGGGCCACGCCGACTCGTTCCGCTCGCTCATGGAGGAAACCGACTGGGAGCGCTATGGCGTCGGGCGCAACCGCAAGTGCGACAACTGCATGGCGCACTGCGGCTTCGAAGGCACGGCCGTGGACGATACCTTTGCCCACCCGCTGAAGGCGCTGAAGGTGGCGCTGCGCGGGCCGCGCGTGAGCGGCCCGATGGCACCGGAGCTGCCGTTCCTCTACGAGGATCAGCCGCCGCCCGTGGCTGCGATACCGCTCGCCGACATCAAGCTCGCGAGCCGCAGCCGCCAGGAGGAAGGCCGGCGTGCCACTCGTGCCTGACGCCTTCGCCGCTCAGCTCGAGGCCTGGCGCACGAGAATGGAGGCGGCGCTTGCCTCGCGCCTGCCCCGCACCGATCAGACGCCGGAGCGTCTGCACGCCGCCATGCGCTACAGCGTGCTCGGCGGGGGCAAGCGAGTGCGGCCGATCCTGCTCTTTGCCACCGCCCGCGCGCTCGGGCTCGAGGAGGATCGGGTGGAGGCGGCCGCGTGTGCGCTCGAGCTCGTGCACGTCTACTCGCTGGTGCACGACGATCTGCCCGCCATGGACGACGATGACCTCCGTCGCGGGCGCCCGACCTGTCACAAGGCCTACGACGAGGCGACGGCGCTTCTCGTGGGCGATGCGCTTCAGTCGCTGGCGTTCGAGCTGCTGGCCCGCGATGCGGCGCTGCCGTCCGAGGCGGCGATTCGGCTGCGACTCGTGCAGCTTTTGGCGGAGGCGATCGGCAGTCTCGGCATGGCGGGCGGCCAGGCCATCGACCTCGAGGCGGAAGGCCGCAAGCTCGCCATCGCGCAGATCGAGGAGATGCATTCGATGAAGACCGGCGCTCTGATCCGCGCCAGCGTCATGATGGGAGCGGCCTGCGCGCCTGCGCTCGAGCCGCATCTCGCGCGCTCGCTCGCGGGCTTTGCCGCCCCGATCGGGCTCGCATTCCAGATTCAGGACGATCTGCTCGATGTGCTCTCTGACACCGCGACTCTCGGCAAGGCGGCGGGCGCCGATCGCGAGCGAGGCAAGCCCACTTATCCTTCCGTTCTCGGCGTGAGCGCATCCCAGGAGCAGGTGCGTCGGCTGCACGGCGAGGCCATGGAATCCCTGAGTCCACTCGGCAGCCGTGCCGATGCGCTTCGCGGCGTCACGGACTGGCTGCTGGCCAGGCGCAATTGAGCGGAGGCGCGAGATCGTGGAACTTGATTCCGGCATGTCCGATGAGGCTTACCAGGACGAGATCCTGCCGCACGTCTCGCGCACCTTCGCGCTGACCATCCCGCAGCTGCCGACGGCGCTTCGTACCGCGGTCACGAGCGCGTATCTGCTCTGCCGCATCGCCGACACGATCGAGGATGAGCCCGCGCTTTCGGCGAGCGACACGTACCTGTTCCTCGAGCGCTTCACCGCCGTCGTGAAGGGCGCGGAGGATGCGCCCGCGCTCGCGCGCGATCTGGTGCCGAGGCTTTCCGAGCGCACGCTGCCCGCCGAGCGCGACCTGGTCGCCAACATGGAGCGAGTGATCCGGGTGATCGGCCGGCTCGATGGGCGTCAGCGGGCCGCCATCCGCCGCTGCATCGAAGTGATGAGCCGCGGCATGCATCAGTTTCAACGAACCGCGAGTCTCAAGGGTCTCGCGCGCTCGAGCGACATGGACTCCTACTGCTACTACGTGGCAGGCATCGTGGGCGAGACGCTGACCGAGCTCTTCTGCGCTTACTCGCCGGCGGCGATGCGCCACTACGCGGCGCTCTATGAGCTCGCGCCTTCCTTCGGTCAGGGTCTGCAGATGACCAACATCCTCAAGGACGTATGGGAGGATCGCAGCCGCGGCGCCTGTTGGCTGCCGCAGGAAGTGTTCAGCCGCCACGGCGTCGATCTCGCGCAGATCTCCCCGGAGCGAAGCGATGCGCGCTTTCACGCCGGCATGCTCGAGCTCATCGGGGTGGCGCACCGGCACCTGCGCAACGCGCTCACCTTCACGCTCCTCATCCCGGGCGAAGAGACCGGCATCCGCCTCTTCTGCCTCTGGGCGCTGGGTCTCGCCGCCCTCACGCTGCGTAAGATCCAAACGACACCGGGGTTCACGGCGGGCGCCCAGGTGAAGGTCTCACGGTCGGCGGTGATGATGACCCGAAGTCTTACCAGTCTTGCGGTGCGCAATGACCGGATGCTGAAGCAACTCTTCGAGCGCGCCGCGCGCGGTCTGCCGCTCGCCGATGGCCCGGCGCCGGTGAAGCCTGGGGCCGTGCGCGCGCCGCCCGTCGGCGCCGACGAGCTTGCCGGCTCCACCCCTCTCGGAGGGTCTCTGC
>DATFCZ010000028.1:0-6870 GCA_035252605.1 Steroidobacteraceae bacterium | reverse complement strand
GTTCGATGCGGCGCACCGCCCGCTTGCCTGGTCCGCCAACCTCGACACGCCGCTGCCCTACATTCCCGTGGACTCGCGCGGCGAGTTGGGACCGGTGGAGTTCATCGGAGCCGGCGCCACCCGCCGGGCCATCGTCGCTGCCCGCGGCCCTCGCGGCGCAACCCTCCTCGTCGGGCGCAGCAACATGGACCGCGACGAGCTGGTCGACAGCCTCTTCGAGGAAGGCTCCGAGCAGCTTACCGTCATCGTGCCGTTCGCCCTTCTCGGCCTGGCGCTCATCTGGCTGATCAGCTGGTGGAGCCTGCGCCCGATCGCGCGCGCCTCACGGGAGGCGGCGCAGGTCGGCCCGCAGCGGCCGGACATGCGCATCTCTGCCCGCGCGCTGCCGCGGGAAATCCAACCGCTGGTCGAAGCCGTCAACGGCGCGCTCGACCGGCTTTCGCGCGCCTACGCCGCCGAGCGGCGCCTGACGGCGGATGCGGCGCACGAGCTGCGCACGCCGCTCGCCGTGCTCAACCTGCGCTTGCAGCGCGCCAGGCTCACCGGCAACACCGACTGGAACGCCGTCGAGCGGGAGCTCGCGCAGATGGGACGGCTGGTCGATCAGCTGCTCGATCTCGCCCGCAAGGAATCGCTGTCGCGGGAACGGCGCACCGAGGAGCTGCCGCCGCTCAACCTCTCGCGCGTGGTGCGTGAAGCGGCCGCCACGGTGCTGCCCCTCATGGAAGCACGGGGCCGCGAGCTCGAGGTCGCGGTTCCCGACTCCGTGTCGGTGCGTGGCAACAGCGAGGACCTTCGCGACATGGTGCGCAATCTGCTCGAGAACGCCCTGCTGCACGGTCGCGGCAAGGTGACCGCCCGCATCGAAAATCCCGAGAGCGAGCCCGAGCTCGTCGCGCTCACCGTTTCCGATGAAGGCAACGGTATCCCCGCGGGCCAGGAAGAGGCGGTCTTTCAGCGCTTTCGCAGACTCGATATCGACACCCCGGGATCGGGCCTCGGGCTCGCGATCGTGCGTCACGTCGCCCGCAGCCATGGCGGGAATGCGAGTTTTGCGCCAGGCATGGCGCGCGTAATCGTGCAGCTTCCGGCACTCAAGGACTGACTCAGCGCGTACGGAACTTGCTTCGCGACGGCCTCTCGTACCTGGATCGCACCGAGGAGGTCCGCATGAAGCCCTTCGTCATCGACCGCCACGGCCGCCTCGCATTGCCGTCGCACTTCTTCCACTCCATCGACTTCTCCGCGCTGGACACGGTCGAGCAGCTCGCTGCATTGATACAACGCGACTTCGACTCCAAGGGCCCGAGCGGCGCGGAGCTGCTGCGCCGCCTCGAATCGCGCGTGTATCGCAATCGCTACGAACTGTTGCGCGATCTCGCCCTGCACCTCTTCTGGGTGAATCGCTTTTCGCTGACACTCTACGAGCAGCGCCCGTGCTGCTGGCGCCACGTCCCGAAAAGACGCGACGACGTATTCATTCCGACGATCACTCCCTGGAAGGATGCCGAACGCAAGATCGCGGCGGTACAGGCGGCCTTTCAGGAGCTGCCGAGCGACTCGCCGGAGGCGGAGTATCGAATATTTGCACGCCTGTTCGATCTTTTCCGCAACAGACGCTACCAGGCGGCGGAGCTGCCGCCGCTGCTGCCGACCGTGGCGGAATTCCTACAGGCTCCGGATGCGCTCACCCTGCAGATCGCGCTCTACGATCCGGACTTCGGCACTTACTCCGAGGCGGAGATCATCGACTGCCGCGAGGAGCTGCCGCAGCTCGAGGCACTGATGCGATGGACCATGATCCTCTACAACCAGTCCCCGTGGCACCGCGAGCACACACGGCTCATCGAGGCGGCGAAGATCCGTGACGACGACGTGGTGCCGGTGCTCGTGCCGCGAAGCCGCGATGCGCTCGAATTCATCCAGCGCGCGCGAGCGGGACGCCGCCGCGCCACGCACGCCGACGCGCCGAGAGCATCCCGAGCCCGTCCGCGTCTTGCGCCCGCGGTGAGCGTTCGGCGCCACTTCCGCATCCGTCCTCGCTTCGAGGCGCTCGCGACGGTCAAGGGCGAGATTGCCTGCTCCAACCTCGACCTCGTGCGCAACGCGGCCTACACCTGGTCGCCCATGTCGGCCGAAGAGATCCTGCAGAAGACCGGCATCCAGAGGCGCTGCTACACGGCGCGATCGCTCGATGAGGTGTCGCTCGAGGCGGCGCGTACCGCGCTGGCACACGCCGAGCGCAAACCCGAGGAGATCGGCGCCGTGGTGTTCTGCACCTGCACGAGCGCGCGCCTGATGCCTGCCACCGCGGCGTGGATTGCCGCTCGACTCGGGATCGAGCAGACCCATGCGACGTTCGATCTCGTCGCCGCCTGTGCCGGCATGGTTTACGGCCTCGCCGAATGCGTGCGCCTGCTGCAGGAAGTCAATCGGCCGGTGCTGCTCGTCTGCGGGGAGAAGTTCTCGGACAAGATCGGCGCGGTCCGACCCTCACGCATGCTCTTCGGCGACGGCGCCGCGGCGCTCGTGATCGGCCCCGCCCCTGCCGACGTTCCGACTGACGTGGAGATCCTACGGACCTATGGTGGCGGTCCGCTGAACGAGGTGGATTCGATCGTGTGGCCGAACCCCCGCTTCGACAACGGCGTCACGGTGTACGGCCCGGACGTGCAGTCGCTCGTGCGACGCTATCTTTCACAGATGCTCGAGGAGCTCGCCGCCGAGCCCGATCCCGACGATGCGGGCCGCTCGCTCCTCGAGGCCGTCGATGTCGTCGTGCCTCATCAGGCGAACCGAACGATGGTCACGAGACTCGCCGCCGAGGCGGGGCTCGCCCTCGATAAGCTCTATTTCAACATTGACCGAGTGGGCAATCTCTCCTCGGCGAGCGTGCCCGTCGCCATGGCCGATGCCGTCGGCGATGCAGTGATCCGCGAACCTGCGCGCGTGTTCGCGCCCTGCTTCGGCGCGGGCGCCGTTGCCGGCTATGCGCTGATGCGTGTCGATCCACGGATCGTCGCCGCGAAGGGCAGCAAGTCTGCATGGTCCACGCTGCAGCCGCGAGCGCTGGCTCAGGCGTCCATGTCGCAATAATTCGACTTGATTTGATGCAGCGCACTCCACTAGTGTCGGCGGCAGCGGAGGGACCACATCACCCGCGCCCGGATGTTGGAATTGGCGCGATCACGGGAGGTAAGGCATGCACACGGGTACGCCGGAGGATTCGATGGTGACGGCGAAGGGTCTGCAGGATTTGGGGCTCGCACGGACGATTCCGCTCTCCGAGATCAACAGGCTGGTCCGCTCCACACTTGCGCCCGGGCCGGTGCCGCGCTCGGCGCCCTGCCTGCCGATTGCCGGCGAGCCGACCGAGCCCGCAGCGGAGGCGATCGATCGCTGGGAGCTCATCGAGCGCAGCTACCGCGAGCACATGGCGCGCCGGGCGCTCGAAGAGATGTTCGCAGCCGAAGAGATGGGTCGCTTCGGCGAGTGAGGCTTTCATGCCCGCGCCGCGAGCCAGGCGCTCACGGCGCCCGGCACGTCAAGACCCGTGCGCTCGCTGACGAACGCGCCGATGTGCCCGCTCGCGACCGCCACCTCGGTGTAATCGCGGCTGCCGATGCGTCCGCGCAGCGCCAGTGAGGCTGCCGGCGGCACGATGCGGTCCCTGGTGGCGTAGACGTTGAGAACGGGCTGACGAATCGCGCGCAAACGCACCCGCTCACCGGCGAGCGCCAGTCGGCCGGCGAGCAGCCGATTCTCCTGATAGAACCATTGCAGAAACTGCGAGAACGCGGCCGCTGGCTGGTCCGGACTGTCGAACACCCAGCGCTCGAGCCGCAGGAAGCGCTCGAGATCGGCCGCCTTGGGATTCCTGGCGAGCAGGTGCACGTACTTCTGCTGCAGCGACCGGTAGGGTGTGAGCGCGAGGAAGGCGGCACTCAAGGCCCCTCCCGGGAGATTACCGGCGCGCCGGATGAGCTGCGCGTCGAGATCGCGTGCCCACCGTGAGAGTAGATCCGCCGGCGTCTTGAAGTCGACCGGCGTCACCATGAGCACGAGGTTGCCGATCCGACCGGGATGCAGGGCCGTATAGCAGAGGCTGAGCGTCCCGCCCTGGCAGATTCCGATCAGATCGAGCTTGGCGACAGCCTCCGCGGCGAGAATGCGCGTGATGCAGCCGCCCAAGTGCCGCTCCAGGTAGTCCTCGAGCGGCCGGCGGCTGTCCGCGTGATCCGGGTAGCCCCAGTCGATGAGATAGACCGTGAAGCCGCTCGCCGCGAGTCGGCGGATGAGGGAGCATCGTGGCTCAAGATCGAGCACGTAGGGCCGGTTGACCTGCGCATAGCAGATCAAGACCGGCCGGGGGCGCGCGCCGCTCACGAAAGGCAGAGGGCGATAGCGATAGAGCACCGTCCTGCCACGCTGCCAGACCGCATCGCGCAGTGAGCAGCCACCGTCTGCCGCGCTCTCCAAGGGTGCGCCCGCGGCTCCTTCCGGCTTTGCGCGCGCCGCATCCGCCAGTGCTGCCCGCTCGCGGCGGCTTCGCCGCAGCGACAGCTCGCAGAGCGAGTTGACGAGCTTCGCCTGCGCCCGACAGAACGCCTCGCTCCCGGCCTGGCTCGCATAGGCCTGCTCGGCCTTCTCGATCCAACCGTCATAAGCCGCGAGCAGATCGGCGCGCAGGATCAAGGAATGCGCCGCATGATGGAAAGCCGGTGACGGTCGCGCCAAAGCTGAATGGCCGCCAAAATTACCTTGTGGGACAAAGATTTGCTCAACCGCGAAAGTGCGAACCGTGCCGGCTTTGAATTGTGCAGTGCATACTTCTTCGCTATCATACGCCTGTGCCTGAAGAGCGCCTCATCCGCAAATATGCCAACCGGCGCTTCTACGATGCGACCGCTAGCCGTCACGTCACCCTCGATGACATCCGCAAGATGATCGGCGGCGGCGAGCGGGTCAAGGTCATCGACGATCCCACCGGCGAGGACCTGACGCGACAAGTGCTGCTGCAGATCATCGCCAACCAGGAGCAATTCGGAACCCCTGTCCTCAGCACGCAGCTGCTCGAGGCGCTGGTGCGCTTTTACGGCAACCCGGTGCAGGAGCTGCTGACCCGGTATCTCGAGCAGAGCATCGGCGGCCTGCTGCGCCAGCAGCAGCTCATGCGCGCCGAGATGGCGAAGGCGCTCGAATCACCGATGGCCCCGCTCGCGGACCTCGCGCGGCGAAACATGGAGCTCTGGGCCAGGATGCAGGCCTCGATGCTGTCGGCTTTTCAACCGCAGGCCACGCGGCCGGTGCCGGAGCAGGAAGCGCGCCCGGCGGAGTCTCCGGCCGCCAAACCCCGAGCAGGCAAGGTCCAACCGTCGCCGGCGCGCAGGCGCGCGCGGCCGCGCCGCCGCTGAAGGCTGAGGACTTTCACTCAAGGAGACCGCTATTGGAAATTCGTGACAAGGTCATCGTGATTACGGGAGCGGGCCGCGGGATCGGCCGCTCGCTCGCTCAGCACTTTGCCCGTGCCGGCGCGCGGCTCGCCCTCCTCGACCTCAACGCCACCGACCTCAGGGAGACCGAGGCGCTTCTCCATGAGCAGGGCGCCACCGCCCGCTCCTACCTCGCCAATACCGCCGGCGAAGCCGCGGTCATCGCGGCAATGGATCAGATCGCGGCCGACTTCGGCCGGCTCGATGGGCTCGTCAACAACGCCGGGATCACCCGCGATGCGCTCCTCGTCAAGGTGAAGGATGGGGAGGTGGTCGGCAAGATGAGCCTGGCGCAGTGGCAGGCCGTCATCGACGTCAATCTCACCGGAGTGTTCCTCTGCGCGCGCGAGGCGGCCGAGCGCATGGTCCGCCTCGGCAACGGTGGCGTCATCGTCAACATCTCGAGCATCTCGCGCGCGGGCAACGTGGGACAGACCAACTACAGCGCCGCCAAAGCCGGCGTCGTTGCCATGACCGTCGCCTGGGCCAGGGAGCTCGCCCGCTACCGCATCCGCGTGGGCGCGGTCGCCCCGGGATTCATCCGCACGCCCATGGTAGCTGCCATGAAGCCGGAGGCGCTCGCGAAAGTCACGGCACCCGTTCCGCTCGGGCGCCTCGGCGAGCCGGAGGAGATCGCCGCCGCAGTCGATTTCATCTTCCGCAGCGATTTCTTCACCGGCCGCTGCCTCGAGGTCGACGGCGGGCTGCGCCTGTAGCGGGCTGTATGCATCGCATTCTCTGAGCCGAAAGCCCGGCGAGCCTCTGCCGAGCCTCAGGCCGTGATTTTCCGTAGATTGTCCCAGGTGAGCCTGCGCATGAATCTCCGCAGGGTCCCTCTTGCACTGCATACAAACAGCGCTATAATGGATCGGTCGCCTTCCCCCTCATCCCCTGCAAAGGAGCTCTCCCATGGCCGAACGCGCCTACGACCCGAACGCTTGGATGGATGCCTATCGCGAAAGCTTCGCGCCCATGTACAAGGCACAGCAGGAAGGGCTGAAGACCTTTGAACGCCTTGCCCGCTTTCAGCATGCGGTGCTCGGTGATTACATCGACGCCGGGATCAACCACGCGCAGGCCGCGCTGACGGCCAAGGGCCCCATGGATCTGATGGCGAAGCAGGTCGAGCTCGGCAGTCAGTTCGGCGAGAAGCTGCGGCATCGTGCGCAGGAGTTCTCGAGCCTCGCGAGCGAGGCGCAGGGCAGCGTCGCCAGCTTCGCCAACGAGACGGCCGATCGCATGCGCGGAGCGCAGGCCAAGACCGAAGCCGCGGGCAAGAGGGTGGTCGCCTAAGGCAACGCCTCCCCACCGATGAAGGGCGGCCCCGGGCCGCCCTTTTTTATGGGCGCTGAGGTTTATGGGCGCTGAGGTTCACGAG
>DATFCZ010000027.1:0-6555 GCA_035252605.1 Steroidobacteraceae bacterium | reverse complement strand
ATGCCGCGCGCAAAGAAAAGGGGCAAGGTCGGCACTACGCCGCCCAAACCGCTCCCGCGCGCCCCCAAGTGCCTGAATGCACTCAGCAGCCGCGTTCAAAAACAGGCAGACTCAGGGTCTAACTGCGCAACCTAGGCTAGGGATAAAGCGGCGCCAGTCCTTCCCGCTCTCCTGAGCGCTTGCCCGGCGTGGGTAGTGCCGTGAGCGCTGCGGCGAGTGGCCGGCCCTGCCACGCACCCCCTGCATAGCAGGCGCGATCGAGGTCGCGCAGGAGCTGCGCGACCGTCGCATCGCCGATCCTCGCGGCGATGGCGCCGATGCCGGCCGGAGCGGTGCCCCAGACGGCCGCCGTCCAAGCGAGCAGATGCGCTCGCGCCGCATGGGCATCGTTGGCCTCGCACGCCGCGCGAAAAGCCGAGCGCTCCCGGGAAGCCTCAGGTGGGGCACGGACACCCTTTTCGGCGGGCCGCCGCGCGGCTCGCGAGCGGCGCGACCAGAGCCATGCGCCGAGGGTCGAGAGCCAAACGACCGCAAGAGCGATGCTGATCCACTCCCACTTCGAGGGCGAGGCGCTCGTGCTGGGCGGCCCCGCTGCCCGCGCGGGATTGCGCACGGGCGTCCTATCAGCAGCGCCCGCCCCGGGCTGGGCCTTGCCAGCCGCAGCGGGCGCAACGACCGTCGAGGGCTCGCCCACGGACGCTGCCGCCGCGGGCGTGGTGGACACCGCGCTGCCCACGGCGGGAAGGATGGTCAAGGTGCGCGCCGGCAGTCTTGCGATTCGCGCCTGGTTCGTTTGCGTGTCCCACCAGCTGATCGTGAGCGCTGGAATCGTGTAGTGACCGGGCGAGTCTGCCATCAGGGCGATGGTCTGGTCCCGGTTGCCGACCAACCTCCCGCCTTGCATCGAGTCTTCGAGCTTCGGTTGGTCCGGATACGCCTTGAGTCCGGAAGGTACTGTCAACAGCGATGTGATGTCAGGAAGCTGCGCCGCGGTGAGTCCGGTCGCCTGCATGTCGAGGTCCAGCGTCACCGGATCTCCCGCCCGCGCGGTGAGCTTCGCCGGGTTCCAGGCGCTGCTCAAGGTCACATCGCGGGCCGGCAGCCAGTAGCTGCCGATAGCGCCGGCGGGACGCGGGCGCACCGTGAGCACGATGGGTTTGCCGTAGATGCGGACGGGGCCTGCAAGGAGCGGCCCGCCGAAGAAGGCGCCGCCGAAGGGATCGGCACCAAACGGCGAGCGCTGTTGGCTGGTCGCGACCTCCGCATCGAGCACCGGGCCTCCCAGGGTGAGCGTGCCGCTGTGCAGCGGAAAGAGCACGTAGTGACGGGTGACCACCTGATAGCTGCGCCCGTCGCGCTCGACATTGCTGTTTTGATCGGAGCCGATCTGCTTCACCAGGATGTCGCCGTTCCCGGGCAGCTCGAGATCGGCGTGGTACAGGGTTTCGGAGGTGAAGAGACGGACGGTGAGGTGGACGGCAGCCTCCACGTAGGGCTGCTGCGGCGAGTCGCTCTCCTCGATGAACACCTTTGCCGACGGCGGGGCCGCCGCGCCGCCCGGCTGTTGGGTCGCAGCCGGCCCCGTCACTGTGAGCGAGAGCGGACGACTTCGCTCGCCGTCCCACGCAATTGAGGGGATGGTCAGCCGGCCGCTCGCCTTCGGCGCCAATGTCAGGATGACCTGCGACTTCTCGGAGGCGCTGCCGTTGATGATCTCGAAGCTCGTGCTGCTGCTCGTGCCGAGGATGTCGAAATCCGGCTGCAGCGGCGTGAGGTCGGGCTGGCCGCTCGTGCGGCCGTCGTGCTCCAAGGTCAATTGCACCGTGTCGCCGCTCGCGATTTGCGAGCTGTCGAGCGATGCCCTGACGTGCGCGAGCGCCTGCGCGGTGGCCGCGCAGCCGACGAGCAGCGCAAGGAAGATCCCCCGAGCTCCCACTCTCAATCACTCCCCTCCGGGTTCCCGTTCTCCTGCTTCATCATGTGCTCGATGAGGAACTTTCGCTGCAGAAGGCCGGCGGGGCTGTCCGGAATCTGCCGCAGCCACTGATCGAGCGCCAATTGTCGCTCGGTCTCGGGCTTCTGTCTGGGGGTTTGTGTGCCTCCCGCGAGCAGCCCCGAATCGGCCGGACTGCCACCACGCTTGCCGCTCCCGCTCCGCTGCCGCTCACGCGCGTAGGCTGCGGCGAGCGCCGCATCGCGCTGCGCCTGAGCGGGTGATTCGTTCGAGCTGCCGTCGCCCGGACGGGCATTGCCGGGCTGAGAGCTGCTGGATCCGCCCTCCCGAGAGCCGGCGGATTGCGGCCCGACACTATCCGAGGGCTGTGAGGCGCCCGACTGTCGCGATCCCGATCCGCCCCGGCCGGCCGCGGCGGACCGGGACTGCCGTCCTTGCTGTCCGGACGAAGCCGCCCCCCGCTTGCCCGCGCCGCCGTTACCCGAGGAGGGCTGGGGCGCTCGAGGCTGTTGCCGCAGAGCGCGCTCGATCAGGTCCCGGTTGTGGCGCGCGTCCTTGTCGGCGGGAGCCTGCCTCAGTGCGGCATCGTAGGCCGCGAGCGCTGCCTGCAGCTGCCCGGATTTCGCCAGCGCGTTGCCGCGGTTATATTCGGATTGGGCATCGCTGAAGGGAGCGAGGAGCTTCGCCGCATCCGCATCGCGACCCGCCTGAAGATCGGCGTAGGCGCGCCGCCGCGGATCGTGGAAACGGGCGGCGGCCTCACCCGGCTTGCCGGCATCGAGCAGTGCCTGTCCCTGTTGGTCAGGCGTGTGCCAGAGATCGGACCAAGCGGTGAGCGCGGCGCCTGCGCGCGCATCTCCGCCTGCGAGGGCCGCGCAGCTCAAGAGCGCGGCGGCTGACAGCAGCGTCCTGCGGGATTTCATAACCACCCGCGCCTCGCGAGGAGCGCTCCGAGCAGAAGGAGCGGCGGCAGCAGCCACACGCCGTCGTTGAGCCAGCTCGCAAGCTTGACTTGCGGCGCGGCAACTCCCGAGCTCAGCCCGCGCGAGCCTGCGGCATGCAGCGCCGCAATGAGTGTCGGCATTTCGCGCAGCGAGACGTAGCGGCCGCCGCCCGCGGCGGCCACCTTCGCGAGCAGATCGGCGTCGAGCCGTGTCAACAGCACCTGCCCCTGCGCATTGCGGACGAAGCCTCCGTTCCCGTTGGGCTCCGGAGCGCCGCTCGCCGTGCCGACGCCCACGATGTTGACCACGATCCCCTCGCCTTTCAGCCGCTCGGCCACCGAGAGCGCTCGGGCCGGATCGGTGAAGCCATCGGTGAACACGATCACCTGGCGATCCTTGCCCGGCGAGGCCTGCAGCAGCCGCGCAGCCTCTTCGAGCGCAGGAGCGAGGCGATCGCCGGCCTCCGGCATCAGGCTCGGCGCGAGCGGTCCTGCGAGGTTGCGCACCGTGGCGACATCGCTCGTGAGAGGAGCCACCGTATAGGCATCGCCCGCGAATGCGACGAGGCCGACGCGGGCATCGTGCGCCGCCGAGACGAGATCATCCAGACTCAAACGGGCCCGCGCGATCCGGCTCGGTACGACGTCCGCGGCATTCATCGAGGGTGAGAGCTCGAGCGCCGCGATCCAGGCCGCGGGCGCGCGATAGGCAGGGGTGATCTGGCGCTGCCACGTCGGTCCGGCGAGCGCCAAGACCGCGAGCGTCCAGATGAGTCCGATGAGAAGCCACGGCGAGCGCCCCGCGCCCGCTTCCTTGAGGCGCAGCAGCCTCAGCAGCTCGCCATCGAGCAGTCGCGGCCACGGGCCGTCGCGTCCGCGACGCCGGGCCGACCAGACGAGGAGCGCGAGGAGCGGCGGCAGGGCGAGGAGCCACCAGGGATGGAGCCAGTGGAAATGGCTCATGACTCAGAACCGCTCCGCCATCCACCAGACGGCGGGCACGCTGAAGAGCAACGAGAGCGCGAGCGGCCAGGTGAACCACTCGGCGGCGGGCCGCAACCACTGTTTGTGCCCCGCGGTTGGCTCGAGCTCGTTGATCCGGCGGTAGACTGCTTGCAGCGCCTGCGGATCGGCAGCGCGGAAATACTCACCGCCGGTGATGCTCGCAATCTTCTTCAACAAACCCACATCGAGATCGCCGTTGCCGACGGTGAGGCCGAACAGGGATTGCTGCTCGGCCGCGCCGACGCCGATCGTGAAGATGCGCAGCCCCACTTGTGCCGCAAGCCGCGCTGCCTCGAGCGGTGGTATGACCCCGGCGTCGTTGCCGCCGTCGGTGAGCAGAATGAGCACCGCCTTGTGCATGGGAGTGCCGGCGGTGCGCTCACGCCGGCGCAACTCCTTGATCGCAAGTCCGATGGCATCGCCGATCGCGGTCTGCGGGCCGGCGATGCCCACCACCGCCTCGTCCAGAAACTGGCGCACGGTCGGGATGTCGGTCGTGAGCGGCGCCTGCAGATAGGGGCGCGTGCCGAAGAGAATCAGTCCGATCTGATCACCCCGCCGCTGCTCGATGAACCGCCCGGCGACGACCTGCACCACTTCCAGGCGGCTCGTGCCGCCCATGTCCTGCGATGCCATCGAGCCCGAGCAATCGATCGCCAACATGATCTGTCGGCCGCTCGTGGGCACCGGCAGCGGCTGTCCCAGCCATTGCGGACGCATGGCGGCAAGCACGAGCAGCGCCCAACTCGCGGCGAGCAGCGCAAGCACGCTGCGCGGCAGGGTCGCCGTTGCGGCGGGTGCGGGGACTGACGCGGCGAACGGCAGGTACAGCGCCGAGCCGCTCGGCTCCGCGCCGCGACGCATTCTCATGAGGATCCAGGGCAGCGGCAACAGCAGTGCCATCCACGGCCATGCGAGGTGCAGCATCAGCGCCTCTCCGGGCGCGCGGCTCGGGCCTTGCGTCGGGCTCCGCGCACGAACGCGTCGGCGCCCGCGAGCCAACGCTCGCGCTCGTCGCTCCCGCCGCCGCCGAAGGCGTTGGAGAGCAGCGATCGTCCCGTCTCGCCCCCGAGCGCCGTGCCGCCATGAGTGGCCACGAAGGCGAGCCAGGCATCGCCCGTCAGGCGGGCGACCCGCGCGCTGCCAAACACCGCGAGGGCGAAGCGACGCAGGAGGCTCTCGATGGCGCGCGCGCCAGCGCCAGCATCGGACTGCGAGGCGCGAATCGCGCGCAGCTCACGCAGCGCTGCGCGCCGGCTGCGCCGGTAGGGGTCGCGCCACTCCCACAGGGCGGCGCCTGCCGCTGCGAGCAGCAGCGCGAGGATCAGCCACCATCCCGGCGCGGGCGGCCACCATCCCGGCGGCGGCGGCGCGTGGGCAGGAGCGAGTTGGGAAAGCCAGGCCGGAGTCATGCCGCGGATCGTCGGGCTCGCAGCAGGGGTTGGAGGACGCGCTCGACGGACTCTCGAGTGTCGAGTCTCACGACCGGCGCGGCGTTGTGCTGTGAGAGCGCGGCGAGACGCGCTTGCCGGTCCCGCCAGACTTGCCGCCAGCGTTCCCGTATGCGCGCGCCTTCGAGAATGCGCAGTCGGCCCGGAAGCCCCGCGCGAAAGCGCCCGTTCGGCAGTCCCTCTTCTTCCAGCGCGTCGGTGATCCAGAAGAGCCGCAGATCGCCGTGCGCGGCGAGCGCGGTCCAGAGACGGTCCGCCTGCTCGCGCAAGCCGGCGAAATCGCTGATGGCAAGGATCTGACTTCCGGGGCGCACGAGCGGCAGCAGCGCGTGCAGGGATTTCTCCAGGGCGAGCGGCGCGGGCTCGCCGGGCGCCTTCGGCTGGGATTCCAACAAGGCCTCCAGCAAAGGCAACACGCCCGCCTGGCGCGCGCGGGTGGGGAGAATGCGGGTTTGGCCGCTGCCGTAAGCGATCACCGACCCGACGCGGTCGCCGCCGAGGGATGCAATCCAGGCGAGGAGCGCCGCCGTGCGCACCGCGAGCGCTGATTTCAACTGCCGACGAGTGCCGAAGAAAAGACCGGGCTGCAGGTCCACCAGCAGCCAGACGGGGCGCTCGCGCTCCTCGCGAAAAAGCTTGGTATGCGGCCGGCCGCGGCGCGCCGTGACACGCCAGTCGATGTTGCGCGGATCGTCGCCTGCGACGTAGGGACGTACCTCCTGGAACTCGAGCCCCCGGCCCCGCTGCGCGCTCGAATGGGCTCCGAGCAGCGTCACCCGCGCGGCCTTGCGGCCGTGCAGTGACAATCCGTGCGCCGCGCCGCGCAGCGCGAGCAGCTCCGCGAGGTCCGGAACGATCATGGCGCGGGGACTCGGCTCAACAGCTCCTCGATGCAGGTCTGCGCCGACACGCCGCGTGCCTGCGCGGCGTAGTCGAGCAGCAGCCGGTGACGCAGCGCATCGGGGGCTATGGCCTGCACGTCTTCCGGCGTGACGAACTCGCGCGCATCGAGCCACGCGAGAGCGCGCGCGCCACGCTCGATGGCGATGGCTGCGCGCGGGCTCGCGCCCCAGCGCAGCCACTCGCGAAGCTGCGCGCTGTAGGGCTCGGGCCGGCGCGTGGCATCGACGAGCGCCGCGATGTAGTCGACCACCGGCTCCGAGAGCGTGAGGCCGAGCACTTCGCGGCGCGCCACGAACACC
>DATFCZ010000026.1:0-31034 GCA_035252605.1 Steroidobacteraceae bacterium | reverse complement strand
CAGTCGCGCCCGCCGGGCATCATCGGCCCGTCCGGCTCGGCTATTGGCTCGTTGACTCAGTTCCACGCGTTCTGCGTCCGAGAGGGTGATCGTGCTCATGGGCACGATCATACTATCATTTCAGTTGTTACGGTACACTAGCCCATGAATCCCCAGCTCGCGGACCTGCTCGGGCTGCTCGAGCTCGAGCCGCTCGAAGTCAACCTCTTCCGCGGAGAGAGCCGCGACATCGGCAGCCCGCAGGTGTTCGGGGGGCAGGTGCTCGGTCAGGCGCTCACCGCCGCTTCGGTCACGGTCGAGGAGCGCACCGTGCATTCGCTGCATGCCTATTTCCTGCGCCGCGGCGACTTCAATGCGCCCATCGTCTACCAGGTGGATCGCAGCCTCGATGGCCACAGCTTCTCGAACCGCCGCGTGGTCGCGATCCAACACGGTGAGCCGATCTTCAACATGGCGGCATCCTTCCAGGTCGCCGAGGAGGGCCTCGAGCACCAGATCGGCATGCCCGCGGTGCCGCCGCCGGAGCAATTGCCGGACTCGAGCCGCCCGCCACCGGAGCTGTTGGCGCGACTGCCGGAGCGGTTGCGGCGGTTTCTCGAGCTGCCGCGCCCGTTCGAGTTCCGCCTGGTGCAGCCGTTCGACTACGTGGCACCGCGCAGCGCGCCGCCGTCGCGGCAGGTGTGGTTTCGGGCGGTGGATCGCCTGCCGGACGACGAGCGGCTGCATCGGTGCCTGCTCGCGTACTTATCGGATTATTTCCTGCTCGACACCGCGACCCTGCCGCATGGATCGGTGCTCCTGCGCAAAGCCCTCATGATGGCGAGCATCGATCATGCGATGTGGTTTCACCGGCCGCTGCGGGTCGATGACTGGCTGCTCTACGCCGTGCAGAGCCCGAGCGCTTCCGGCGCGCGAGGCTTTGCGCAGGCGGGCGTCTACTCCCGGGACGGTACGCTGGTCGCCAGCACCGCACAGGAGGGCCTGGTGAGACTGCATCGCGAGAAGAGGAGCTAGGCCGACTGCCTCAGCGCGGCCGCAGCACCTTGCCCGGATTGAGAATGCCGTTGGGATCGAGCGTGTGCTTGATGGCGCGCATCAAATCCAACTCGACCGGCGAGGCGTAGCGCTCGAGCTCGCCGACTTTCAGCCGTCCGATACCGTGCTCGGCGCTGAAGCTGCCGCCGAACTCCCGCACCAGGTCGTGAATGGCGCGCTTGACCGGCTCTTCACGCGCGAGAAAGGCGGCGCGGTCGGCGCCGGGAGCCTGGTTGAGGTTGAAATGGAGATTGCCGTCACCGGCGTGCCCGTAGGCAACCAGACGGCCCTCGGGAATGTTGGCTTCGAGCCAGCGCGATGCCTGCTCGAGAAAAACGGGGATCGAGGCGACGGGTACCGAGATGTCGTGCTTGAGGCTCGCGCCATCGAGTCGCTGGGCTTCGGGAATGGTCTCGCGCAATCTCCAGAAGGCCGCTCGGTCGCGCTCGTTGCGGGCCACGGTGGCGTCCAGTACGAGCTTTTCCTCGAGCGCCGCCGCGAGGCACTCCTCCAGCCGCTCCTCGAGCGGATCGTCGGCGCGGGCGGAGGTGAGCTCGCAGAGCGCATACCAGGGATGGCGGGCCGCGAGCGGATCGCGAACACCGGGGATGTGCCGGCTCGTGAGCTCGACCGCGATGCGGGGGATGAGTTCGAAGGAGCTCAGCTGCTCGCCGCTCGCTTCGCGCAGGCGGTCGAGGAGCGCGGTGGCGGCGCGCGCCTCGGGAAGGGCGGCGAAGGCGGTCGCGCAGGCACGCAGCTTCGGGAAGAGCTTCAGGCTCGCGGCGGTGATGATGCCGAGCGTGCCCTCGGCGCCGAGGAAGAGCGATTTCAGGTCGTAGCCGGTGTTGTCCTTGCGCAGCGTGCCGAGCGATGAGAGCAGGCGCCCGTCGGCGAGGGCCACCTCCAGACCCAACACCAGATCGCGCATCATGCCGTAGCGAAGCACGTGAACCCCTCCCGCATTGGTGGAGAGATTGCCTCCGATCTGACAGCTCCCCTCGGAGCCGAGACTCAGAGGGAAGAAGCGCTCCACCTCGGCCGCGGCCCGCTGCACTTCGGCGAGCACGCAGCCGGCCTCCACGACCATCGAATAGTCGAGCGGATCGAGCCGGCGGATGCGCTTCAGGCGCGAGAGCGCGACCACGATCTCGCGCCCGGATTCTCCCGGGGTGGCGCCCCCGCAGTAGCTCGTGTTGCCGCCCTGCGGCACGACCCCGATCCGGTGCCGGTTGCAGAAGCCGAGGAGCTCGGCCACCTCCGCCGCGCTTCGCGGCAGCGCGACGGCGAGAGTCCGGCCGTGATAGAGCCGGCGCTGGTCGGTGAGATAGGGCTCGAGATCGTCGCTTGCGGGGGTGAGGATCGCCCCGGGACCCAGGATGCGCTCGAGCTCACTCAGAGTTTGCGCCGGCGTGAGGGGCGGCACGGGGAGGGGCTTTCCTCAGGCGACGGGCAGGGCGCGCAGCGCCGCAATGCGCTCATCGAGCGGCGGGTGGCTCATGAAGAGGCGCTGGATGCCCCGCGCAACCGGTCCCGAGGTGATGCCGAACGAGGCAAACTGCTGTGACGGCAGCGGCTCATGCGCTCGTTTCAGCGCTTCGAGCGCCGCGATCATGTTGGGAATACCGGCAAGGTGCGCGCCGCCGCGGTCGGCGCGGAACTCGCGCCAGCGGGAGAACGCCATCACGATGATGTTGGCCAGAATACCGAGCAGGATTTGCGCGGCGATCACCGACAGGAAGTAGGCGGGACCCCGGCCGTCCTCCGAGCGAAAGACGGCGCGATCGACCACATTGCCGATGATGCGCGCGAGGAAGATCACGAACGTGTTGACCACGCCCTGGATCAGGGCCAGGGTCACCATGTCGCCGTTCGCGACGTGTGTGAGCTCGTGGCCGAGAACCGCCTCGATCTCCTGCTCGTTCATCGTGCTGAGGAGGCCCGTGCTGACGGCCACGAGCGCCGCATCGCGGCTGTATCCGGTGGCGAAGGCGTTGGGTTCCGGCGAATCGAACACGCCGACCTCCGGCATGCCGACGCCGGCAGCGCGCGCCAGCTGCGCGACCAGACCGACGAGCCACTGCTCGCTCGCTGTCGCCGGCTGGCGGATGATGCGCACCCCCATGGCATTTCTCGCCATCCACTTGGACATGAGGAGGGAGAGGAATGCGCCGCCGACGCCGAACAGGGCGGCGAACACGAGGAGCGCTCCCAGGTTGCTGCCGCGGACCTCGAGCCAGCGATCGAGCCCGATGAGGTGAGCCACGACCGTGAGGACCGCAAGCACCGCGATATTCGTGGCCAGGAAGAGAAGAATGCGCTTCATGGGTGCTGCTTGGGGCCGCGGGTGCGAGATTTCAATCCGTCACCGGGTCCGGTCAATGGAGCGCGCCACCGAGCAGGTGGCCGACCAGGAAGGCGAGTGCGCCGGCGCCGCCCCCGATCAGCACCATGCGCAGCGCCCCGCGCAACGCCTGCCGCCCGGTAAAGAGGCTGAGCGCGAGCCCTACGCCAAATAGAGCGATTCCGGTGATGGCGGCCGTGGCAGCGAGCGCGGAGCTTGCTCTCATGTGGATGAGGAAAGGGATGAGCGGTACCGCCGCCCCGGTTGCGAACGACAGGAACGAGGCCGTCGAAGCGCCCCACGGCGAGCCCAGGTTGTCCGGGTTCAAGCCGAGCTCCTCGCGGGCAAGGACGTCGAGCGCCTGGTCCGGGCGGGCGAGGAGCGAGCGGCTTACCTCGCGGGCCTGCGCGAGAGCCACACCGCGCGCCTCGTAGATGAGGGCCAGCTCCTCCGCCTCCTCCTCGGGATACTCGGCGATCTCTTCCCGCTCGAGCGCAATCTGGTATTCGTACATCTCACGCTGGGAGCGCACGGAGACATACTCGCCCGCGGCCATGGAGAGCGCGCCGGCGAGCAGGCCGGCAATGCCACTGACCAGCACGAACGAGCCGGGTGCGGCGGCGCCGGCGACACCCAGCACGAGGCTGGCGTTGGAGACGAGGCCGTCGTTCACGCCGAACACGGTCGCTCGAAGGTTGCCGCCGAGACCGCCGCGGTGGCGTACGCCGACCTCGGAGAGGGTGGTGGGCATTGCGTGCGCGCCGGCCTGCGGCGCGGTGTAGACCGACAGGCCGCGCAGCTTCATCGCCGCAAGCACGTTGCGCATGGCCCGTGGGCCCAAAAGCTTCAGCAGCCGCGCGACCACGCGCGCGCGCACGGACGGCAGGAACACGCGCTCCGGGCCTGCGACACGCGGGTGCTGTTGCGGGGAGAGCTCCCACTTGGCCGCTTGCTCTTCGGCGGCCGCGGCGAGCTGGGTGAAAAGCCGCTGCTTATGAGGATCGGGCTCTGCCGCGGCGAGTTGACGATATAGCCACGCGGATTCCTTCTCGTGGTACCAACTATCGATGTTCATTGGCTGCAACGGGCCTCCGGCCGTTGAAGCGGCCAGCCCTCGAGCTCTATTCGAGTAGCCAACGTACGACTAATACTCGTCGCGCTCGTCTTCCTCGTCTTCGTCCCAGTCCTCGTCGTCCTCCTCGTCCTCATCCTCGTCCCAGTCGTCCTCGTCCTCCTCGTCCTCTTCCTCCTCCTCTTCCTCCTCCTCCTCGTCGGATTCGGCCCAGCCCTCGGGCTCGTCGGTGCGCTCGAGGTCCATCTCATGCCAGGTTTCGAGATCGATCTCCTCGATCTCGCCGTCGAGATACTCGATCTCGACCAGCTCCGAATCCTCATCCACCGTGAGAACACGGAACGATTCCTCATCTTCCAGGTTCTCGTACCACTGTCCGGGAACCGGCTCGTAATCTCTGCTCACCGCTTTGCTTCCTCAGGTTGGCGGGCGCAAGTTTAGCGTATAGTTTTCCCATGGCCATCCCCCGCCCGCCCTCCTCCTCGCCGCTGGCGAAGGCACGACGCGTCGTGGTGAAGGTCGGGTCCGCCTTGCTGACGGACGCCGAGACCGGACGCATCAACCGGGCCTGGCTCGAAAGCCTGATCGAGGATCTGCTGCGGCTACGGCGGCGGGACCAGCAGGTGATCCTCGTCTCCTCGGGAGCCATTTCCCTCGGACGGCGCCAGCTCGGTCTGGCAAAGGGTCCGTTGCGGCTGGAGGAGAGCCAGGCCGCGGCGGCGGTCGGGCAGATCCGCCTCGCCCACGCGTACAAAGAGCTGCTCGAGAGCCGCGACGTCACCGTCGCGCAGGTGCTTCTCACCCTCGAGGACAGCGAGCGGCGCCACCGCTACCTGAACGCGCGGGCGACCCTGGAGACGCTCCTTTCCCTCGGCGCCCTGCCGGTGATCAACGAGAACGACACCGTGGCGACCGCGGAGATCCGTTACGGCGACAACGACCGGCTGGCGGCCCGCGTGGCGCAAATGCTGTCCGCGGACTGCCTGGTGCTGCTGTCGGATGTCGACGGCCTTTACACCGCCGATCCGAGTACGGATCCTGCGGCGAGCTTCATCGAGCAGGTACTCAGGATTACCCCGGAGGTCGAGGCCATGGGCGGACGCTCGGCCTCCGAGGTCGGCTCGGGGGGAATGGCCACCAAGATCATCGCCGCGCGGATCGCGGTCGCGGCCGGTTGTCACATGTGCATCGCCGCCGGCCATCACCGCCATCCCGTGAGGCGTATCGAAGAGGGCGCCCGATGCACCTGGTTCGTGCCGAGTGCCACTCCGGTTGCCGCCCGCAAGCAGTGGATTGCCGGGACGCTGCGTCCGGCAGGATCGCTGACCATCGACCCGGGAGCCCTGCGGGCGCTGCTCGAGGGCAGAAGCCTTCTGCCGGCCGGGATAACGAGCGCGCGCGGTCGCTTCGAGCGTGGCGATACCGTGAGCGTGCTCACGATGGACGGGACGGAGATCGCGCGCGGGATCGTGGCTTACTCCGACACCGATGCGGCGAAGATCATGGGGCATCGGTCGTCGGAGATCGAGAGCATCCTCGGTTTCCGCGGGCGCGACGAGATGATCCATCGCGATGATCTCGTGCTCCTCAAAGCGGAGCCCGACCTGCAGGCACGCGTCGGGAGCTGAAGGCGTGCGCATCGATTCGGCCGGCTCGGATCTCGGGGAGCTGATGGAGCGGCTCGGCCGCAATGCCGTGAGCGCCGCCGCGGTGCTTTCCCTGGCCCCGACGGCGGCGAAAAACGCCGCCCTCGCCGCCGCGGCCGTCGCGATCCGCGCCGGCGCCGAGCGCATCCTCGAAGCCAACACGCGGGACCTGTCGGCGGCACGAGCCGCCAAATTGAGCGGCGCACTGCTCGAGCGACTGACGCTCGACGAGCGGCGCATCGAAGCGATGGCCCGTGGAATCGAGGACGTCATGGCGCTGCCGGACCCGGTCGGCACCATCGCGGCGGAATGGGAGCGGCCGAATGGCCTTCGGATCCAGCGGGTGAGGGTGCCGCTCGGAGTCATCGGCATCATCTATGAGAGCCGCCCGAACGTGACTGCCGACGCCGGCGCGCTCTGCCTGAAATCGGGCAACGCCGTGATCCTGCGCGGGGGATCGGAGAGCCGAAACTCCAACACGGTCATTCACGCCTGTCTGGTCGAAGGACTGCGGGCGGCGGGCCTTGCGCCCGAGAGCATTCAGCTCGTGCCGACCGCCGATCGAGCCGCCGTCGGCTACATGCTGGCGGGCATGGCGGAATACCTCGATGTCATCGTGCCCCGGGGCGGCAAGAGTCTGGTGGCGCGAGTTCAAAAGGAGGCGCGGGTGCCCGTCATCGGCCATCTGGAAGGCAACTGTCACGTGTACGTCGATCGCGATGCCGACGTGCGCATGGCCGAAGCGATCGCCCTCAACGCCAAGATGCGCCGCACCGGCATCTGCGGGGCGGCCGAGACGCTCCTCATCGACCGTGCCTGCATCGGGACGCACCTGCGGCCGATCGTGCGGACGCTGCTCGATGCGGGCTGCGAGGTGCGGGGCGATGCGACCGTGCAGGGGGCGGATGGCCGAGTGCGCGCGGCATCGGAGGAGGACTGGTACACGGAGTATCTCGACGCCATCATCGCCGCACGCGTGGTCGAGGGCGTGGACGGTGCGATCGCACACATCGCCAAGTACGGGTCAGCTCATACCGAGTCGATCGTCACCGAGAACCCGGCGGCCGCGGAGCGCTTTCTACAGCGGGTCGACAGCGCCATCGTGCTTCACAACGCCTCGACCCAATTCGCCGACGGTGCCGAGTTCGGCATGGGCGCGGAGATCGGCATCTCCACCGACCGCTTCCACGCCCGCGGCCCGGTCGGTGTCGAACAGCTGACGAGCTACAAGTACGTGGTTCGCGGATCGGGCCAGATCAGACCCTAGAGAGCAAGGCGGCCATGCCGCCGCGCAGGGAGAATGCCTCCCGGTAGCCCCGTGAGCGCAGCTCCTGCGCCGCCGCGAGGCTGCGCTTGCCGCTCGCGCAAACGAGCAGATACCGGCCGGCGGGCGGCAAGGCGGCGCGGCCATCGAGAAGCTGCGCCAAGGGCAGGTGGCGCACGTCCGCGCAGGGCGCGGCCACTCGCGCGAGCTCCTGGGCCTCGCGGATATCGAGCACCTCGAATCCGTCGGCGATCGCCTGCTCCAGGCGATCGAAACTCAACTCGAGCTCGAGCGGATCGAAGTCCGCGGCGCTGCGAGTCGCGGCGGGCCCCGCGAGCGCGTGCTGCGGACAGTCCGGCGAGCGCCGCGTGCGCACGCGCGTGACCGCGAGCGTCAGCAGGTCGATGACCACGAGCTCCTCCGAGAGTTGCCCGGGCAGATCCAGCAGCAGTTTCAGCGCCTCGAGCGCCTGCAGCGTACCAAAGGCGCCGGGAACCGGACCCAGCACACCGGCCTCCGCGCAGTTGCCGACCAGACCGTCGCGGGTCGCCTTCGGCCAGATGCACCGCAGGCAGGCGCCGCCGCGCTCCGGCCGCACGAGCTGCAGCTGGCCCTCGTACTGATAAACGGATGAGAAGATGACCGGCTTTCGAAGCCGCACGCACGTGTCGTTCAACAGGAACTTGGTGGCGAAGTTGTCCGTGCAGTCGATGACGAGCGTATAGGGCTCGATGATTTGCGCCGCGCGCGCCGCCTCGAGACGCACCGGGTACGTGCTCACCTGCACTTCGGGATTGAGGGCGCGCAGCCGCGAGGCGGCCAGCTCGACTTTGGGCTTGCCTACCTCCGCCAGCGCGTAGAGCGTCTGGCGGTGGAGGTTGGATGCCTCGAGCGTATCGCCGTCGACGAGTCCGATGCGGCCGACACCCGCTGCCGCGAGATAGGTCATGGCCGGAACGCCCAATCCGCCGCAGCCCACCACCAACACCGAGGCCCGTCGCAGCTTCTCCTGGCCTGCCACACCGACTTCCTGCAAGGCGATCTGGCGGGAATAATCGGGAGCGGGCGCCGCGGCATGCGAGTGATGCTCGTGCCCGCGGTCAGTGCGCTCGGGGCTGGCGTGCGGGGGGTTGGCGTGCTCGGGGTTGGCGTGCTCGGCACAGCGCTCGCAGTTCACCCACCCGGAATCGCCGTTCTCGTAGTGCTCCTTCTTCCAGATGGGAACTCGGTGCTTGACCTCGTCGATGATGTAGCGGCAGGCGCGAAACGCCTCGTCACGATGATGGGCCGTGACTCCGACCCACACCGCCTGCTCGCCGATCCGCAGCGCCCCGATTCGATGGACGCAGGCGGCGTGCTGCACGCCGAAGCGCTCGATCGCCTCGGCGATGATCCGCTCGCCTTCCTTGATCGCGAGCGGCTCGAACGCCTCGTACTCGAGCCGATGGACGCGCCGCCCGTCGTTGTGATCCCGCACCCAGCCCTCGAAGGCGGCGTAGCCGCCGCAGGCCGGATCGGCGAGCGCGGCCCGGAGCGATGGCTCATCGAGAGGAGTGGACGAGAAGCGGAAGAGGGGTGAAGGCACCGCGCTCACCCTCCGGCCACGGGCGGTATGAACACCACCGAATCCCCATCGTTGAGCCGCTGCTCCCAGTCGCCGAACTCGGAGTTGACCGCCACGCGCAGCATCTCGGGGGCGAGCGAGAACGGATGGCGTGCCTCGAGCTCCCGATAGAGCTCCCGGGGCGTCGCGGCGGTGGTGAGGAGCGACTCCGAGCTTCGTCCGGCTTGCTCGCGCATCGAGGCGTAGTACTGAACTTCGATCCGCCGCGCGGGCGAGGCGCCCGCGGCGCGCTGCATGCGATGGGTCGCCGAGCCGTATTCCTGCGGCGTGTTGACATTGTCGAGCGCGCCCGGCTGGGGTTGCTCGAGGAGCGCTGCATCGGCGTTGATCAGGAACTTCCGTGGGCAGTCGCGTCCGCTGGCGATGTGCGCGCGGATCGCCTCTCGGCTGGAAGGCTCATAGATGGCGCAGAGGGGCTCCGGCAGACCATCGTGGCTCGAGCGGTAGGCGGTTGCCTGCCGCCCGGGGTGGCGCGAGCGCACGAGATGCTCGAGGGTCTGCCGATCGAGCAGCGGCAGATCGCAGGCGAGCACCAGCCACGCCGCATCCGGATGGCGCAGCTGCGCGGCAACGATGCCGGCGATCGGCCCCTCGACCTCGCCGGAATCGACGATCTGCTCGAAGCGCGCGCGCAGCGGATCGTTCCTCTGGTCGGCCCGAACGGACACGAACACCCGCTCGACGAGGGGGCCGATCAGCTCGACCGCCCGCTCGAGCTGGCTACGACCGGCATACTCGAGCGCCGCCTTGTCGCTCTGCATGCGGGTACTGCGGCCGCCGGCGAGCACCAGGCCGTAAAGCGGTGCCGCGACGCCGACGGCGTGGCGTGGGGGGGAGGTCGTCACGGGCGAGCTCATATCGGGCCGATTTTACGCGCCTCCCCGACTATCGGGCAGCGCGGCGGTAGGGGCGCTTGCCTCCCGTTTTCTCGAGCAGGCGCACGCCCGTGATCTCGATGTCGTGGGAGAGGGCCTTGCACATGTCGTAGATGGTGAGCGCCGCGATCGTGGCCCCGGTGAGCGCCTCCATCTCCACCCCGGTGCGGTGATGCACGGCGACCCGACAGCGCACCACCACCTCGCCGCCGCGCCGATCCTCCACCTCCACCGAGCAGTGCTCGAGCGCGAGCGGGTGGCAGAACGGGATCAGCTCGTGCGTGCGCTTCGCAGCCATGACACCCGAGATGATCGCCGTATCGAATACCGGACCCTTGCGGGTCCGATGTCCGGCCTCACGCAGTGCCGCGGCGACGTTGCGCGGAAGGCGGACTCTCGCTTCGGCAATCGCTTCCCGGTGCGTGAGCTCCTTGGATCCAACATCCACCATCGTCGGACGATTGCGGCGGTCCAGATGAGAGAGTCCGGCGCGCGCCATCAGCCACCGATGTAGAACATCTCGACCTTGCGCGCCGCGGCGGCCGATTCCCGCTGCGCCTGCCGCTGCTCGCTGTAGTTGTCGCCGCGCTCCACCCACACGCGCCGCAGCATCTCGAAGAGCTCATCGTCGCCTGCGCCGCTGCGCAGCGCATCCCGCAAGTGCGTTCCCCGGGTGGCGAAGAGGCACGTATAGAGCACACCATCCGAGGACAGCCGCGCGCGCGAGCAATCGCCGCAGAAGGGTTGCGTGACGGACGAGATGAAGCCGAGCTCACCGCCGCCATCGGCGAAGGCGTAGCGCTCCGCCACTTCCCCGGGGTACTCGCGCCCCAGCGTCTCAAGCGGCCAGCGTTCCCCGATCCGCGCGAGCAGCTCACGCGAGGGCACTACGAGCTCCGGCCGCCAGTCGTTGCGATTGCCGACATCCATGTACTCGATGAAGCGGACGATCACTCCCGTGCCGCGAAAGCGCTCGACGAGCTCGAGCACGGTGTGATCGTTGATGCCGCGCTGGATGACGGCGTTGATCTTGATCGGCTCGAGCCCTGCGCGCCGCGCGAGCTCGATCCCGGAGAGCACGTCCTCGACCCCGCCGAAGCCGCCGCTCATGCGCCGAAAGACCTGAGGGTCCAGGCTGTCCAAGCTCACGGTGATGCGCTGCAGGCCGGCCGCGCGCAGCTCGAAGGCGTACTTGCCAAGGAGAACGCCGTTCGTGGTGAGGGCGATATCCTCGACACCGTCGATTGCCGTGAGATCCCCGATGAGATCGGTGAGGTTCGGCCGCAGCAGCGGCTCCCCGCCCGTCAAGCGGAGCTTGCGCACGCCGAGACGCACGAACAGGCGCGCCAGACGCACGATCTCATCGAAGGAGAGGCGCTCGTGCGAGCCTAGAAACCGGTAGCGCTCATGGAAGGTCTCCCGCGGCATGCAATAGGGGCAGCGGAAGTTGCAGCGGTCCATGACCGAGATCCGCAGGTCGCGCAGCGGCCGCCCACGGCGGTCGCGCGGGCCTGAGCCTGGCAGGGGGACGATCACGTCGGGCATGGCCCAATTTACCACCTATGGATTCGGGTCACGAACCCCTTGGGATAGGTGTTCGGGCCCGGGGGTAGCTCCGCGAATCCATCGGTGCCGGCGAGCGCGGTGAAATCTCCCGAGCCGTTCGTCGGCGCCGGGAGCGCCCAGCTTCGGCCCCAATCGTCGATCTCGATGCGGATGGGTACGAAGAGGGTGAGAGGCGGGTTGACCGTCACCGGGGCGCCGAGCGCCAACCGCTCGAGGCGGGAGGGGGTCTGGCCTTGGCTCGCGGCAAGGGCAGGAAGGACGTAGCGGGATACGCAGACCGCGGTGGAGACGGGATTCCCGGGCAGCCCGAATACCGCGGCGCCGGAGCTTGCGATGCCGAACCAGAGCGGCTTGCCGGGCCGCTGCGCCACCTTGTGGAACACGCAGCGCACGCCGAGCTCCTCGAGAATCTTCGGCACGAGATCCAGCTTGCCCATCGAGACGCCACCGCTCAGCACCAGCACATCGTGCGTCTCGAGGTGGAATTTGAGCCGGCGCCTGAGCTCGGCGGCATCGTCCCCGATGTGATCGTCGGCCACTCGCTGGCAACCATGCAGCCGCAGAGCGGCGGCAATCGCATAGGCATTCGAGCGGCGAACCTGGTGCGGCAGGATCGGCTCACCGGGCTCGACGAGCTCGCTGCCCGTCGAGATCACGGCCAACATCGGCTGGCTGCTGACCCGGATTCTCGCCATCCCCGCTCCGGCGGCGATCGCGATCTCGGGCGGCCCGAGCCGTGTGCCGACGCTGAGCAGCAAGGTCCCCTGGCGGGTGTCCGAGCCGCGGTGGTGGACATTCTGGTCGGGCTCGACGGTCAGGTCCTGCGCCAGCTCCGCCTGCCCGTCGCGCACGGTGATGCGCTCCACCGGGACGACGGTATCGCACCCCTCGGGGAGCGGCGTGCCGGTCATGACCTCGATGCAGCAGTCGCGAGCGGCGAGAGTCAGCGGGACATCCCCCGCCGCCTGCATCGCCTGAATGCGCAGCCGCCGCGCCCCCTCCCGCACACCCCGGCTATCGAGCGCAATCCCGTCCATGGTCACACGGTCGAAGGGCGGCTGATCGCGCTCGGCGTAGACGTTCTCCCGCAGGACCGCTCCGGCGCACTGCGCGAGCGGCAGGGACTCGATCGGCAGACAGGTCAGGTGCTGCGCGATGAGCTCGTCGGCTTGCGAGGGACTGAGCACGCTCAGTCGGACTTCTTGTCCTTGGACTTGAAGATCTTCACCTGGGTGTTGAACTGGTCGGCCACTGCGTGCAGCTGATCGACCGCGGCATTGTGCTTCTGGATCTCGATGGCCTCGACAGCCTGCATCTGCTTCTTGCTCAGCTTGCCGGCCGACTGGGCCACGGTATTGTCGCGTTCGAGCTTGATGCAGGAGAGATACGCCATCATCTGCTCGTTGTAGCTCTGTACGGCCTTTTGTCCGGCGAGCATCTCGTTGAGGGTTGCCGTGTTGCCGTCCGGTAGATGGCTCGGCGGCTGCGGATAGCTGCAATCGGCATGGGCCCAATCGGCAAGGGCTAAGGGTGCGAGGGCGGCGGCGACGATCGCGACTGCCGCTGGAAATGATTTCATGAAGAGGTCCCCTGGTTTAATTGACGCTATCTTAAGAGGGCGATGCCTTGGGAGCCACTCGCCGAGCGGCTCGCGGGCGGTACAGGTAGCAGTCGGTCGTATGGTCGTTGACCACGCCGACGGCCTGCAGGTAGGCGTAGATGATGGTCGAGCCGACGAAGCGGAAACCCCGCTTCTTCAGGTCGCTGGAGATCCGATCGCTCAGCTCGTTGCGGGCGGGTATCTGATCACGGCGCTTCCAGCCGTTCAGCACCGGCCGGCCCCCCACCCATTCCCACAGATAGCGGCTGAAGGAGCCGAATTCCCGCTGCACGGCGAGGAACGCCCGGGCATTGGTCACGGTAGAGTCGATCTTGAGCCGGTTGCGCACGATGCCGGGGTCGCGTAGCAGGGCGGCGCGGCGGCGCCCGTCGAATCGGGCGACCTTTGCCGGATCGAAGTTGGCGAAGGCCTGCCGGTATGCCCGGCGCTTGCGCAGGATGGTGGACCAAGACAGCCCCGCCTGCGCGCCCTCGAGCGTCAGCATCTCGAAGAGGTGGCGGTCCTGCTGCACCGGCCGACCCCATTCCTCGTCGTGGTAGCGGGTGTATTCCTCATCGCCCGCCGGAACCCAGGCGCAGCGGGTCTTCTCTATCGGCGGATGATGCGCGCGCTTCATTTGAAACAGCCTAGCATGGGACGCTCATGAGGCAGCGGCGAGTCGAGCGGCTCACGCTTCCCCTCTTGATCCTCATGTCCGTCATCGGCACGGTGAGTGCCGCCGGGCGGGAAGCCCCGGGGGCGAGGATCCCGCCGAGCCGGATCGTCCTCTACGACGCCTCGCCCTTTTTCTTCGCCCCGGGCGGCAGGAATGGCTTCGCGGCCATCGAGGCCCGTCTGCCGGCCATCGCGGCGCTCGGGGCCAACGCCATCCTCCTCTCGCCGGTCACCGCGGCCTCTGCGGGCGATTTCGGCTATGCCGTCACCGATGAATTGCGCCTGCGCCGGCGATTCGGCTCGCGGGCGCAGCTTCGCTCGCTCGTTCGTGCCGCGCATGCGCGGGGGCTGCGCGTGCTTCTCGATATGGTCGCCAACCACCTCTCGGACGAGTCTCCCTACTACCGGGACGCACAGCGTCGTGGCCGCAGATCCCCCTATTACGACTGGTTCGAGCGCGACGGCTCGGGAAGAGCGCTGCACTATTTCGACTGGACCCACCTCGAGAACCTCAACTACGGCGATCCGGCGGTGCGTCGCTACCTGCTGGCGGCGTTCTCGCACTGGCTCACCGACTACCACGTGGATGGTTTTCGGCTGGATGCGGCCTGGGCGGTGCGGCAGCGCGATCCGCACTTCTGGCCGAGACTGCGCGCGCACCTTGCGCGTATCGATCCCAACATCGTGCTGATTGCGGAGGCTTCCGGCCGGGACGGATACTATGTCAGCCACGGATTCGACGCCGCGTACGACTGGACCTCGCAGCTCGGGCAGTGGGCCTGGCACGGTGTATTCGCTCCGGCCGGCGGGCTCGCGGATCTTGCGCGGCTGCGCGCCGCCTTGACCAACGACGGCAAGGGCTATCCTGCGCACACGCTCCTGCTGCGGTTTCTGGACAACAACGACACCGGACAGCGCTTCATCACGCGCTATGGTGTCGATGAGATGCGCGCCGGGATCGAGCTTCTCTTCACGTTGCCCGGCATTCCGCTCATCTACGACGGGGATGAGGTCGGAGCGGCCTTCGAGCCGTACGCGGAGGGACCGCCGATCGAGTGGCGCGACCCCGACCACCTGGCAGCGCTCTACGCGCGAATGTCCCGGGAGAGGCGCGCGGTGCACGCTCTCACCTCGGCGCGGCTCGAGATGCTCGCGACCGATCACGACCGGCAGGTTCTCAGTTTCCTAAGACCGGCAGCGGGCGCCTCGGCCGCCCTCATCGCGCTCAACTTCTCCAGCGCGCCGGTCCATGTCCGCTGGCACGGCAGGCGTGCTCTCGAGGCATTCTCGACCGCAACCGCTCAGGAGCTTGCGAGCGGCAGACAGTGGCGAGTGCATCTGCCTGCCGAAGCCCTCGCGCTGCCCGCGTACGGCGGCGTCATCGTGCTCGCCGGAGTAAGATCGCGGCATTCTGCGCGTCCGTAAGCGCGAGCCGACAAGGAGTCTTCGTGTCACAGTCCGATTCGCACCTGGCGCGCAATCTGCGCAACCGCCACATCCAGCTCATCGCCCTGGGTGGAACCATCGGAGTGGGCCTCTTCCTCGGCTCGGCGCAGGCCATCCACAATGCCGGCCCGGGGCTGCTGCTGAACTACGGGGTCGGCGGCATCGCGATCTTCTTCATCATGCGCGCGCTCGGGGAGCTGCTGACGTATCGACCGGTCGCCGGCTCCTTCGCCACCTACGCCGATGAGTTTTGCGGGCCTTTCGCCGGGTTCGTCACCGGCTGGTCCTACTGGTTCATGTGGATCTCGGCAGTGATGGCGGAGATCACCGCCGTCGGCATCTATGTCCGGTTCTGGATCCCGTGGATGCCGCAATGGCTGCCGCCGCTCGCCGTTCTGGCGGTGCTCTACGGTGCCAACCTCCTGGCCGTGCGAGTGTTCGGCGAGCTCGAGTTCTGGTTCGCGCTCATCAAGGTACTGACCATCGTCGCGCTCATCGCGGCCGGGCTGGCGGTGATTTTCTTCCATTTCGGCGACTTCGGAACGCAAGCCAGCTTCTCCAACCTCTGGTCGCACGGCGGTTTCCTGCCATTCGGCGTGTTGGGAGTGCTGCTTACGCTGCAGATCGTCATGTTCGCCTACTCGGGGGTGGAGTTGATCGGTGTCACCGCCGGCGAGGCGCAGAATCCCGCCGTCGTGCTGCCGCGGGCTACCAACGGGATCACCTTCCGCATCCTTCTTTTCTACATCGGGGCTCTCCTCGTCATCATGGCGCTCGTACCCTGGAATCAGCTGAGTCCGGATACGAGCCCGTTCGTTTTCGTGTTCGAGAAGCTGCACATCCCTGCCGCGGCAAGCATCATCAACATCGTGGTCATCACGGCGGCGGCGTCCTCGTGTAACAGCGGGATATTCAGCACCGGCCGCATGCTCTACTCACTTGCCGGCCGCGGCCAGGGGCCGCGCGTGCTGGCGGCCCTGAGTCCTCGCAGTGTGCCGTCAGCCGGCATTCACGCCTCGGCGGCGGTCATGCTGATCGGGGTATTCCTCAATTACATGGTCCCGAAGCACGTTTTCATCTGGGTGACGAGCGTATCGCTGATAGGGACGCTGTGGACCTGGGGCATCATCATGGTGGCGCACCTGGGATATCGGCGCGCGGTCAGCGAGGGCCGGGCGGCCGGCGCGAGCTACCGCATGCCGGGGGCACCGGTGGTGAACTGGCTGGTGATTGCGTTTCTGCTCTTCGTCACCGCCATGCTGTCGCTGCAACCGGATACCCGAGTGGCGCTCTATGTGGCACCGGTCTGGTTCGGCCTGCTGACGCTCGGCTATTTCGGCGTCAAGCCGCAGGCGGTTGCGGAGGGCGAGAAGATACCCGCGCCGCGCCCGTAGCTCAGTTGGATCGAGTACTCGACCCGATCATCCGATCAGTGAGCGCAGCCGGGTGCTTCGCGACCCGTCGGCCGAGTCTGCCGCGCGCCGCAGCAGGGCGCCGGCTTCCTCAGGCGGCACCGCGCGACTGAACAGAAATCCCTGAGCTTCCTGGCATCTGTTCTCCTGCAGGAACATCAGCTGCCTGAGGTTCTCAACCCCCTCGGCCGTCACCTGCATGGATAGTGAGCCCGCCATCGCGATGATCGCCATCACGATGCCGCGATCTTCCGCGCAATCGATGACGTTCGTCACGAACGACTTGTCGATTTTGAGCCGGTCCACGGGCAGATGGCGCAATCGCCCGAGACTCGAGTAACCCGTGCCGAAATCATCGATCGCGAGAGACACACCGATGCTCTTGAGCAGAGCGAAGGCTTGTTTCGCCCAAGCCTCGTCCTTCATCAGGACCGATTCGGTGATCTCCAGCTCGAGATAGGCTGGGTCGATGCCGCTTTCCCTGACGATCGACGCCACGAGCTGCGGAAACTCCCTCGAGGCAAATTGCTGACTGGAGACATTGACCGCGAGGCGGGCGGGAGGCAGCCCCTGATCGCGCCATGCGCTCGCCTGCATGCAGGCGGTGCGCAACACCCATGCGCCCAATTCGCCGATCAGCCCCGTTTCCTCGGCGATCGGGATGAACTCGGCGGGTGCCACCATGCCGAGCTCGGGGTTCGTCCACCGCAGCAGCGCCTCGAAGCCGGCAAGGGTGCCGTTGTCGACGTCGAATAGCGGCTGATAATGAACCGAGAATTCCCCGCGCTGCAGTGCCCCGCGCATCTGCTGCTCGACCGCGAACCGCTGTCGCGCCGCGGTGGTCATCTGCGGATCGAAGTAGGCGTAGGTTCCTGGGCCGCGGCGCTTCGCGAAATACATCGCCAAGTCCGCGTTGCGCAGCAGAGAGTCGGCATTGTTCCCATCCGTCGGGAAGACGGCGATGCCGATACTGGGCGTGATCACCAGGGAATGTTTCGCAATCTGCATCGGCGCCTGCAGCTCATCGATCAGTCGACCAGCGAGAATTCCGGCATCTTCGACGTTGGCGAGGTCCGGCAGAATCACCACGAACTCATCGCCGCCGAGACGTGCGATGTGGCCGGGGGAGCAGACCGCGCCGGGGCTGTCGTCGTGGCGCAGCGTGCGGCGCAGACGAGCGGCAACCAGGCACAGAAGCTCATCGCCGGCGCCGTGGCCCAGGGAATCGTTGACACGCTTGAAATTGTCCAGATCGAGGAACAGAACCGCCATGGGTCGCCCGCTGGCGCCGGATGCGAGCACGGCGCTTTGCAATCGGCTGAGAAACTGCGAGCGATTCGCCAGTCCCGTCAGCGGGTCGAAGTACGCCAGTTTGACGATGCGATGCTCGGCCCGCCACTTGCTTGCGAGCGAGATCGCCATCTGTCTCACCTCGTGTGGGTGAAATGGCTTTTGCAGATAGGACAGCTTCTCCTCGGGCGGCACGAGTCGGCCGATGGCGGCGGGATCCGTGTCCGAATAAGCGGTGCAGATGACGATCTCGATGGCGGGATCCAACGTCCGAATGCCGGACGCCGCCCAGGCGCCGTCTTGCCCGGGAGGCATTCTCATATCGAGGAAGGCGACCGCGAACGGATCATTGGCCGCCACCGACTGGCGCACCGCAGCGACCGCCGATTCGGCGTCGTTGCAGAAGACGGGCTCGAATGCCGCTTGCGAAGCGGCGGGCGTTCTTCCCTGGTGCCCGGGACTGAAGAGGCGTGCCTGCAGTCGCTGCAATCTCTCGAGACTGCCGTCGACAGCAGGGTCGGCCAGGATCTGTCGATACGCATCGCGCACGTCGACTTCGTCGTCGGTCACGAGTACTCGTATCGAGGCTCGAGCGCGTTCAGCCATCGTTCGTCTCCACCGTATTCAAGATGCGGAACGCGCCATGCCGTCGCCGAGCGGCAGGGTGACATGAATAGCGGTCCCAAATCCCAATCCGTCGCTGGTTGCCCAAATTCTCCCGCCCAGGGCTCGAATCGCGTTCGCACACCAGTGCAGCCCGATGCCGTGATTCGTCCCTCGGGATTTGGTCGTATAGCCCTTCTGGAAAATGCGCTCGATGTTCTCGGCCCCGATTCCCACGCCATCGTCCTGCGCATGCAAGTGCAGCTGATCGCGACCGGCTTCGCGGCTGATCTCGGCCCACAGGCGCAGCATGCCCGTATCCTTGCCCGCATCACGCACCGCTTCGGCGGCATTGATGATCACGTTCTGCAGCACGAGTCGCAGCACGCTGCGCACGATCCGGATCGGGCCGAGCCGGCTCAGCGACTCATCGGTATCGACGCGCAACCTGGCGCGGCTCGCATCCGGAACGATATCGAGCGATTGCGCAACCAGCTCCGACAGCTTGACGGATTCAAGAACCGGCTCGGCGCTGGTGGCGGTACGCATGTGCTCCGAGAGCGCCGAGCGCATGCTGTCGGCCTGGCGGCTCATGACAGCGACATCCGCCGCCGACTCGCGCAGCACCGATGCAACGTGCTCGCAACCCAGCTCGATGAACTGCGCCAGTTCGGCGCGTCGGCTGGAGTCGCTGCCATCGCTCGTGAGCTCCGCCGCGGCACGTTCGAGATCGCCGATCGGCACGCCCATCAGACGCCTTTCAAGAGCGGCCACTCTCACCCCGAGCGGCGTCAGCGCATTGCCGAGGTTGTGCAACAACCCCTTGGCCATTTCCGCCAATCCCGCATCGAACGACTGGTCGATCAGCTGTTGACGCGCCTCCTGCAGTTTCTCGACCATGCGGTCGAATTCGCGACCGAGCTGCCCAAACTCGTCCTTGGTGGGGCAATTCAGCCGGGCCGACAGGTCGGCGCTTTCGCCCACGGCGACGGCGTGGCGGGTCATACGCGTAAGGGGTGTCAGCACGAGGCGATTCAACAGGACGACGACCAGAAGCAGTACGATGACCGCAACCACGATGATCGAGGCTGACGCGTATCGAATCGCCTTCAAGCCGCTCGCCTCGATGCGCCGCGGCACCTCGACCCGCAGCGTCATGACCGGTACGTGGTAAATGTCATCGAAGGACCGGTAGACGCTCGTGTAGCGTCTGCCGCTGACCAGCAATTCGGAGTTTGCCGGGAGCGACAAGCCCGTCGACATCAAATTCGACTGCGTTCGGGAGCCGAGATCTTGCAGGCGATGCGGCGTCAACAGGCGTCCGACGATCACCATGCCGATGGGGCGACCGCGGCCGGTACCGTTCAAGATCGGCGCGCCGGCGATCATCATCACACCCAGATTGGTGTTGATGAGCCCGCGCACCGCGCGACTGGTTCCGAGATCTTTCCTCCAGGGGAAGCTCGCGGGCAGGGAGCCGCCGTCCTCCAGACTGCCTTGTAACGAGAGGTTCGTGCGGATGACGTCGCCGGTCCAGGCCAGAACCCGGCCCTTGAGGTCGACGATCAGGATGCTGTCGACCTGTATCTGAGCTATCGCAGTGTGTGTGAAGTTCGTCCTGACGAATCTCGGGTTGCGGCCCTGCGCGAAACGATAGGCTTCCTGCCAATTGGCCCAGTCGGTGGCATCGATCTGCAGGCTCTGCAGATCGCGATCGATTGCGTAGTGCACGCGCTTCATCGCGGTCTCGGCGTTGGCTCGTTCCAGCTGCGCGAAGCTCGGCTCCAGGATTCTGAGCTGAATGAGGAACGCGGCCACGCTCAGGGCGGCGAACAGCAGCGCCAAGGCGCCGATGACCTTGAATCGAATGCTCATGATCCGCCGTTTTTTAGGCGTTCCAGGCGGATTACATATGCGAATGGGGTCGGGATTCCCGGTCGGTGCCGCAGGAATTTCCAAAAGTTGTGACCGGAGTCATGATTTCGCCCGGGATCTCGGAAGCCGGTACTTTGGCCGTCACCGCAGGGGCGAGGGCCCCGGATGGGTCGAACATCCATGGCCGAGGCGCGCGGGAGGCACCGCGTAAGCCCTCCGGGGCGCCTCAAATGCAATAATATGGCGGTCAGAGCCGCGCGCCCGTAGCTCAGTTGGATAGAGTACTTGGCTTCGAACCAAGTGGTCGGGGGTTCGAATCCCTCCGGGCGCGCCAATCAGCTCGTGTCTATTCCGGTCACATAGGTGACGTTCCCCCTGTGCCAGGATAGTTGTCGCGTCTTACTCTTTCCCTATTAATCGGGCTTCATAGCCCGAAGTTCAGTCTGACGCCCGCAGGGCGGCAGAAGCTCCGGGGGTGCGACATGACCAGGCCGTTCTCGGTCGCCTTCAAGCAGAAGATGGTGCAGCGACTCACCGGGAAAGACGCGGTGAGCGCGATGCAGCTGGCACGGGAAACAGGCGTACGACAGCAGAACCTGTCGCGCTGGCTTCAGGAGGCGCGTAGCCTGCCGCTGGTGGGCGCGAGAGATCCGACCAAGCAAGCTTTCACGCTCGAGGAGAAGGCTCGCGTATTGGCCGAGGGTGCCAAGCTGCACGGCGATGAGCTCCATGCGTATCTGGAGCGGGAAGGGATCCGGCTGGCTGAGTTCGAGCGCTGGCGGATTGCGTTGGAGGAGGAGGGACGAGCTCCCAGCGCGACGAGCAAGCGCATCCGCCAGCTCGAGCGTGAACTCGCGCGCAAGGAGAAGGCGTTGGCAGAAGCGGCTGCGCTACTTGTGCTAAAAAAACGATAGCGAAGGCGGCTCCCGACGAGGAAGACGACGCCGAAGATCCGAGCGAGAGTTGATCCTCAAGGCCATTGGCAAAGCCCAGTCGGGCGGCGCCCGATTGCGCCCGGCCTGCAAAATCGCTGGGATATCGCCTCGAACCGTTGAGCGCTGGCGCTGTGCTCCACATGCGGATGACCGCCGCTGTGGCCCGCACCATCGCCCTGCGAATGCCCTGAGTCAGACGGAGGAGGCTCAGCTCATCACCCTCATGATGAGCACTCGCTTCGCGCACCTCTCCCCGAAGCAGCTGGTACCACAGCTCGCCGATCGGGGCGTCTACCTGGCCTCGGAATCCACCTTTTATCGCTTGCAGCGCCGCTATGGGTTGCGCAGCACGCGGCGCACTATCGCCCGTACGGAGATCACCCGGGCGACGAAGTTGCATCGGGCGGTCGGACCTAATCAGGTCTGGAGCTGGGACATCACCTGGCTCGCAACCACGGTGAGGGGCATCTACCTGCACCTTTACCTGGTGCTCGATGTCTGGAGCCGTCGCATCGTCGGCTGGTGCATCGCCGAGCGAGGCTCGGCAGAGATCGCCTCCGAGCTCATCACCGACGCCTGCCGCGAGGGCAACTTCGATCCCAAGGGTCTGGTGCTGCACTCCGATAACGGCAAGCCGATGCGCGCCAGCACCTTCATCTCAACGCTGCAGTGGCTCGGGGTCATCCCTTCCTTCAGTCGACCGCACGTCTCCGATGACAACCCCTACTCCGAAGCGCTGTTCCGAACGCTCAAGCACACCCCGGCCTATCCCCGGCTGCCCTTTGAGAGCCTCGCTGCCGCGCGGCGCTGGATGAGGCGCTTCGTCGCCTGGTACAACGGCGAGCATCGGCACAGTGCGATCCGGTATGTGACCCCGGATGAGCGTCACTACGGTCGAGAGAAGGAGATCCTGGCTCGACGCCGGCTTCTATATGAAAGGGCCCGCCAGAGCAACCCCGAGCGATGGACCGGCGCGATCCGCAACTGGACGCCGGTGCAGACCGTGACGCTCAATCCGACGGGTGTCTCCGAGCTACCCAATACCTGATTGGGCGACAACTATCTTGACACCCACCGCGTTCTATACCGGAGACATGGTGACCGAGCTCTCAGGGACGCTTGAGGAATCTCAAGTAGAACGCCGCGAACACCAGGACGGTGCCAACGTTCACGAGCAGTCGCTCCCAGAAGCGGTGCCTGAAGAACGCGACATCCAGGGCGACTATGACGGCTGCCATTGCGAGCACGTATAGGCCCACCGCCATCTGTCTGCTCATTCAGCAAGACTCCCATTCGACTGAGCGCCGCGCCAGCCACTCTTCGAGCCGGCCGATGCCCTCTATTCCGACATAAAGCCCGAGGCGCGTGCGCCGCCAGAGAATGTCTTCCGCGGTCCGGGCCAGCTCCATACGACAGAGGAAGTCGACTTCCCGCTCGTGAAGCTGCGGCAGCAGCTCCTCGCCGAGGTCGGCGAGCGAGCGGGCGTCCTCCAGAATGGCTGCGACGCGGGTCCCATACGCGCGCGCGTATCGGTAACGCAGCGCGGCGGGAAGCCACGGGTAACGCCGCTCGAGGCTGCGCAGGAACCGGGTGAAGGCGCCGTGTGGCAGATCGCCCCCCGGGAGCAGGGCTCGGGAGGTCCAGGCGAGCGCTCGTGAGCCGAGCTCGCGCGTGAGCATGTCCACGGCGCTCTCGGCGAGCTTGCGGTAGGTGGTGATCTTGCCGCCGAAAACGGTGAGCAGCGGAGCCGGGTGATGATCGATCTCGAGAGCGTAATCGCGCGTGACGCTCGCCGGGTCCGCCGCGTCATCGTCCAGGAGCGGGCGAACGCCGCTGTAGCTCCACACCACCTCGGCGGGTTTGACCGGCTTGGCGAAGTAGCGGCTGACCGCAGCGCAAAGATAGTTGATCTCCTCCGGATCTATGTGCACGTTTCCCGGATCGCCCGTGTACTCGACGTCCGTCGTACCGATGAGCGTGAAGTCTCGCTCGTAGGGGATGGCAAACACGATGCGATGATCGTCGTTCTGAAGTAGATAGGCGAAGCGGTGTGCGTAGAGCCGCGGAACCACGATATGACTGCCCTTGACCAGCCGGACGGTGTGGCAGACGCTCACCGGCGAGGCATCGCGCGCGAAACGGCTCACCCAGGGCCCGGTGGCGTTGACCGCGGCCCTGGCTTCGATGGTCTGAGTTCCCGACGGCATCGTCAGCCTCGCCCGCCAGTGTCCTCCCACGGATTCCAGCCGCTCACATCGGGCTCGTGTCAGGATGGTCGCGCCCCGCTCCTGCGCGTCCACTGCATTCAACACGACCAGGCGCGCATCGTCGGTCCATCCGTCGGAATAGACAAAGCCGCGAGAATACCCGGCTTTCAGGGCCGCGCCCGCTACGTGGCGGCGCAGATCGATGCGCGCGGAGCCGGCAAGGCGCCGGCGTCGCGCCAGATGATCGTAGAGAAAGAGTCCGGCACCGATGAGCCATGCCGGCCGCAGATGCGCATCGTGCGGCAGGACGAAACGCAGTGGCCGCATGAGGTGAGGCGCGGAGGCGAGGAGGATCTCGCGCTCGATGAGTGCCTTGCGCACCAGTGCGAGCTGCAGATGCTCGAGGTAGCGCAGGCCGCCGTGAATGAGCTTGGTGCTCGCGGAGGAGGTATGGGCTGCAAGATCATCCTGCTCGCAGAGGAGGACCGAGAGACCGCGGCCGGCGGCATCGCGCGCAATGCCGGCGCCGTTGATGCCGCCACCGACGACCAGCAGGTCGTATATGCCAGAATGCCGCATGGCTCGATCATATCGACATCGCTACCTCGAGGTGCGACTCGCGCGGGTGCGTCTCGATCGCGGCGGACGGCGAGTCCTCGAGGATGTGAGCTGGATCATACGGCCCGGGCAGAGGTGGGTGTTGGCCGGAGCCAATGGTGCCGGCAAGACTCAGCTGTTGAAGCTCGTCGCAGGCTCCGTCTGGCCGACGCCGACCGGCCGGGAGGTGCGGCAATACCGCTGGAAGGGCGAGCGCTGGAGCACGCCCTACGGCATACAGGAAGAGATCGGCTACCTCGGGGCCGAGCGCCAGGACCGGTATACGCGCTACGGTTGGAACTATACGGTCGAACAGGTGGTGGCCACGGGCATCCATCGCTCCGACATACCGCTCCACGCCACGAGCGATGCCGATCAGAGGCAGGTGGCCTCGATTTTGCGGCGGCTGCGGATTGCGGCGCTTTCGGCGCGGCGCTTTCTCACGCTTTCCTACGGCGAGCGGCGGCTCACGCTCCTTGCTCGCGCGCTCGCTTCCCGGCCGAAATTGCTGCTTCTCGACGAATTGTTGAACGGACTCGACACGAGGAACCATGACCGCGCGCTTCGCTGGTTGGCGAGTACCGCCCGCTCGAGGCTTCCCTGGGTACTCTCGACCCATCGTCTGGAAGATGTCCCCTCGAGCGCCACGCACGCCCTGGTGCTGGAGCACGGTCGCATCGTGTACCGGGGCTCCATCCGGCGCGCGCCTCTGGCACGTTGGCTGGAGGAAGGCTCCATGTCGGCGGCGAGTCGACCGACCTCCGTGCCTGAACGCGCACACGGTCGCACTCGGCAACGGGCGCGCGTGCGCAGCGCTTCGGGCGGGATGTTGGTGCGTCTGACGAATGCCTCCGTTCACCTCGATGAGCACGTCGCTTTGAAGAATGTCTCGCTCACGATCCATGCCGGCGACTGCTGGGTGGTGCACGGGCACAACGGCTCGGGCAAGACCACGCTGCTGCGCACGCTCTACGGCGACCATGCAGTGGCTGTCGGAGGTCGCATCGAGCGGGCGGGACTCGAGCCCGGCGTACCCTTGCAGGCGTTCAAGGAGCGCGTGGGGCTCATCGCACCGCACCTGCAGGCCGATTACCCTCGGGATCACACGGCGAGCACGGTCGTGCAGTCGGGACGGTACGCCAGCATAGGGCTGAACGATGCGCCGACGGCCGCCGACCGAGCGGCGGCGCGCCGAGCGCTGCGTGAGTTCGGGTTGGCCGCACTCGGAGCGCGGCCTTTAGGGGAGCTGTCCTACGGACAGCTACGGCGGGTGCTGTTCGCGCGGGCGTGGGTGCGAGAGCCCGTGCTGGTGCTGCTCGATGAGCCGTTCTCGGGTGTCGATGGTCCGACGCGGCGGGAGCTGGCCGAGCGGCTCGAGACCATGGTCGCCGGCGGAACGACCGTCGTCATGACGACTCATCGTCGCTCCGAGTGGCCGCGCTGTGCGACACACGAGCTCGAGTTGGCGCACGGCGAAGTGCGCTATGCGGGTCGGCTCAGAGAACGATCTCGGTCTCGAACACGGAAACCGCCTGGCCGACGATCCATACGCCGGCGACGCTCCCTTCCTTGAGGTCGAGCTCCACCTCCACGCGTCCGGGCCGGTGCAGGTGCTGGCCTTGCACGCCGCGGAACGAGGCACGCCGCAGGTCGCCTGTCAGGAACCCGTGGCGAGCGAGATAGGCCCCGAGGAGCCCATGGGCGTTCCCGCTCACCGGGTCCTCGGCGATGCCGAGCGCCGGACAGAACATGCGCGATTCCGTGAGATGATCCTCGCTCTGCGGTGTCAGGGCGAACACGAAGTAACCGGCCGCCCCGATCTGCGCCGACAGGGTCGTGAGCCGAGTCATGTCGGGTTTGAGGTGCTTGAGGGGCTCCGGGCCGCGCACTCCGATCAGGAGGCGCGTGCTGCTCGATCCGGCGATACGCAACGGGCAGCGGGTGTCGAGGTCGTCCGTAGCGAGCGCGAGCGCATCGAGTACGGCAAGACGCTCCCGGTCGTTGAGCTCGCGGCCGAGGGGGGGTGCGCTCTGGCGCACCGCGATCTTGCGATCGTCGCCGCTGCCGCGAATCTCGACATCGACGATACCGGCCTTGGATTTCTGCCGCAGCAGCCGGGGAGCGTTGTGCCTGCGGGAGAGCACGTAGTGCGCGGCGACCGTGGCATGGCCGACGAAGCCGACCTCGGTGCGGGGAGTGAAGAACCGGGCCCGCAGGTCGTGGCCCTCACCTTCCGGTGCGAGAATGAATGCGGTATCGGCGTTGTTGAGCTCGCGTGCGATGGCGAGCATCTGCGCCTCGGTCAGCCCGTCCGCATTCAGCACGACGCCGGCGGGATTACCGGTGAAGCGCTCCAAGGTGAATGCATCGACCTGATGGACCTGGATTTTCTGAGTCATCACTCCCAATTCCCCGTCCGAGAGCGGACGGTCGGTGGCGGCCGAGGCAGCCCATTCTAGCCCATGAACTACAATGGTCCCATGGAGATCGGCGTCGAGATCAGTCTGTACCCGCTCGCGGAGCGTTTCGCTCCCGCGATCCACGATTTCATCGCGCGCCTGAGCGCCGCGCCGGATATCAAAGTGGTGAGCGGCAGCCTCAGCACGCAGATCTTCGGCGAGTACGAGCGCGTCTTCGAGACCCTGCAACGGGAGCTGCGCGCCACTTTCCAGGGCCGGGCAAGCGAGGGCGGGAAAGCCGCGTTCGTCCTGAAGGTCATGGGGCCGCTGTGAGCCGTTCTCTGGGCCGTTCTCTGGGCCGTTCCTGGAACACTCGTTGGGTCTCAGGGCTGCTGGCGCCACCGAGCGCGAACCGGCAAACTAGGCGGCTTGGCTGTTGCCGGGATTCCAAGAGGTAGGTGAATGGCGCTGCTGCGTGTGATCGATCGCGACGGTCAGGAGCATGAGGTCGAGGCGAAGATCGGCCTCAAGGTCATGGAGATTCTGCGGGAGCTCGACTACGGAGTCGCGGCGATCTGCGGCGGCATGTGCTCGTGCGCTACCTGTCACATTTACGTCGATGCGGACTGGCAGAGCCGCCTGCCGGCGCCGATGTCGGACGAGCGCGAGCTCCTCACCGAGCTTGCGCATACGCAGGACAACTCACGCCTTTCCTGCCAGATCGAGTTCACCGCCGAGCTCTCCGGGCTGCGGGTCACGATTGCTCCGGACGAATAGAGCGGGAGCCGTCCATTAGCACCCTATCGCTCATCATCATCGTCGGCGCGGCCGGCGTCTTCATCATCGCGCGTCTTTATTTCACCTTGCGCGGCCGGATGCGCTCCACGCATCAGGAGAGCTGGGACGAGAAGATGATCGAGCGCCTGCGCGCCAAGGGCTTTGCGCCCTTCAACGAATACCCGGTCGCGTTCTTCCTGGCATTGCCGGATGAGACCTCCTGTCGGGTCGTGCGCGCGCGTCTGGAGCCGGATGGTTTCGATGTGGATGTCAAGCCGATGACGGCGCAGCTGTTCGGCCAGGCCGAGAGCCAGAGCTCGCTGCCCTTCAGCCTGCACGCGACCAAGACGATGCGCCTGCTCGTGGCCGACATGGTGGAGCTCAGCCAGCGACTGAGCGCGATTGCCGCCGAGTTCCACGGCCGCTACGACGGATGGTCGGTGTAGCGGGCTTCAGCGCTTCTCGGTCTGACGGCGCACCGCTTCGGCGGCGGCGGCGACCGCCGCCGGGTCACCCAAATAGCGCCTGCCCAGGGGCTTGAGCTGCGGGTCGAGCTCGTAGAGGAGCGGCACGCCGGTCGGGATGTTGAGCTCGACGATTTCGCTTTCGGATATCCCGTCCAGCATCTTCACCATGGCGCGCAGGCTGTTGCCGTGGGCGGCCACGAGCACGTTGCGGCCGCGGCGCAGCTCCGGGGCGATGCGGCTGTGCCAGAAGGGCAGCACGCGGGCGAGGGTATCCTTGAGCGATTCCGCGGCGGGCAGCTCCGCGGGTGGCACCTCGGCATAGCGCGGATCGAAGCGCGGGTGGCGCTCGTCGTCGGCTGCGAGCGGCGGCGGCGGTATGTCGTAGCTACGTCGCCAGATCTTCACCTGCGCCTCGCCGTGACGCTCGACGGTCTGCGCCTTGTTGAGTCCCTGCAGGGCGCCGTAGTGGCGCTCGTTCAAGCGCCAGGAGCGCTCGACCGGAATCCACATACGGTCCATCTCATCGAGCATGATCCAGAGCGTGCGGATGGCACGCTTCAGCACCGAGGTGAAGGCGAGGTCGACCACGAGCTTCTCCTCGAGGAGTTGCCGAGCCGCGCGCACCGCCTCCTCGCGCCCCTCCTTCGCCAGGTCGACGTCCGTCCAGCCCGTGAAGAGGTTCTCCAGGTTCCAGATGCTCTGACCGTGGCGGACGAGAATCAGCTTTCCGGTGGTGCTCATGAAGGTCTGCCGTGACTATTCCGCAAGTTTGCGCAATGACTCCACACCGACCGTCAGCGTCGCGAAGTCGGCGGCGCCGGCTGCGCGCATGTCCGCGAGAGTGCGTTGCCAGTGTGCCAGATCCTTGCTCGCCGCCGCCTGCCAGGCGGCGACACGCTCCTGCGCGCTGCCGTTGCGGGTGCGGCTCAATACGCGCTCGGCGAGCCTGCGGTGCAGGCGCAGGGCCGCATCGCGCAGTCCCGTGCGCGCGGTGGCCTGCCACGGTCCCTCGACCGGCAGCCGGTCGATCTGCTGACGCAGCCAGTCGAGCCCGGTGCCGGCGCCGGCCTCGAAATAGATGCGTGCAGCCTCAGTGACCGCGATCCGTTGCGAAGCGGCCAACTCCACCACATCGAGCGAGGCGTTGTTCGCCTCGAGACTCGCGACGCGCGCGGCGAGGTCGGCCGGCAGACCCGCCTCGAGGTGCTGCGCGCGCACCTGCTCGAACTGCTCGCGCCACGAGCCGCAGAGCACCTGGCCGATCCGCGACTCAAGCTCGTGCACGCCGGCGCGAAACTCGGCCACCGCCGCATCGACCTTGAGCGCGCGCCGCCGGGCGAGCAGCCAATAGGTGGCGTGGCGCAGCAGGCGGCTCGTCTCGAACGCGGCCGCGTATTGCACTTTCGCCGGCACGCGATTGTCGAGCTCCTCGATTCGCGCCCACACGGTGCGCATCTCGAAGATCTCGCGCGCCGCGGTGTAGGCGCGCGCGATCTGCGCGGGCTCGGCGCCCGTGTCCTCCTGCGCGCGCGGCACGAATGTCGGTCCCATCCGGTTGACCAGGCTGTTGGTGGTTGCCGTCGCGATGATCTCGCGTCGCAGGCGGTGGCGGGAGATGGCTCGCGCGAAGCGCCGGCGCACGGGGGCGGGGAAGTAGCGCTCGAGCTCGGAAGAGAGATAGGGGTCCTCGGGCACGGCCGAGTCGAGCAGGTGATTATTGAGCCAGATCTTGCTGTAGGCGAGCAGGATCGCAAGCTCCGGGCGGGTGAGGCCGGCGCCCGCCTTGCGCCGCTCGGCGAGCTCATCGTCCGTCGGCAGGAACTCGAGCGTCCGGTTGAGCTCGCCCGAGCGTTCGAGCGAGCGGATCAGGTGCTGAAATTCCGAGAGCCGCGCGCGGGCTTGTAGCTCGAGCGTGCTGATCGCCTGACTCTGCAGGTAGTTGTTGCGCAGCACGAGCTCGCAGACCTCGCCCGACATGCCGGCGAGCAACCGGTTACGCTCGCCGGCGGTGAGGCCACCCGCCTGCACGATGGGGTTCAAGAGGATCTTGAGATTGACTTCGACGTCGGAGGTGTTGACTCCGGCCGAATTGTCGATGAAATCGGTGTTGAGCCGGCCGCCGGCGAGGGCATACTCGATACGTCCCCGCTGGGTGAGCCCGAGGTTCCCGCCCTCACCGACCACCTTCGCCTTGAGCTCCCGCCCATTGATCCGCAGCGCGTCGTTGGCGCGATCGCCGACTTCCGCGTTCGATTCGCGGCTCGCCTTGACGTACGTGCCGATGCCACCGTTCCAGAGCAGGTCCACCGGCAGGCGCAGGATCGCGCGCATCATCTCGACGGGGGTGACCGAGGCGGTGTCGATTCCCAGGAGCGCGCGCGCTTCCGGTGACAGGGTGATGGATTTGGCGCTGCGCGGGAAGACACCGCCCCCTTTGGAGATGCGCGTGCGGTCGTAATCGTCCCAGCTCGAGCGCGGCAGATCGAAGAGACGCTGCCGCTCGGCGAAGCTCACCGCGGCGTCGGGGTTCGGGTCGATGAAGATGTGACGGTGATCGAACGCGGCCTGCAGGCGGATGTGCCGCGAGAGGAGCATGCCGTTGCCGAACACATCGCCCGACATATCACCGATGCCGGCGGCGGTGAAGGGAGTCTTCTGGATGTCGACGCCGAGCTCGCGGAAATGGCGCTTCACGCACTCCCAGCCGCCGCGCGCGGTAATCCCGAGTCGCTTGTGGTCGTAGCCCGCCGAGCCGCCAGAGGCGAACGCATCGCCCAGCCAGAAGCCGTACTCGGCCGCGACCGCGTTGGCGATGTCGGAGAAAGTCGCCGTGCCCTTGTCGGCGGCCACCACCAGGTAGGCGTCATCGCCATCGCGGCGCACGACCTGCGGCGGCGGCACGAGCCGACCGTCGACGATGTTGTCGGTGAGATCGAGAAGGCCGCGGATGAACGTGCGATAGCAGGCGATCACCTCGGCCTGCACCTCCTCGCGGCTGCCGCCGGGCAGGCGCTTGGGGACGAACCCGCCCTTGGCGCCGACCGGCACGATGAGCGTGTTCTTCACCTGCTGCGCCTTCATCAGGCCCAGCACCTCGGTGCGAAAATCCTCGCGGCGGTCCGACCAGCGGATGCCGCCGCGGGCGACGTACCCCATGCGCAGGTGCACGCCCTCGACCCGCGGACTGTAGACGAAGATCTCGAATTTCGGGCGCGGCAGCGGCAGATCGGCAATGGCGGCCGGATCGAGCTTGAGCGACAGATACGGCAGCGGCAGGTTGTTCGCATCGCGCCGATAGAAGTTGGTCCGTAGCGTCGCCTGCACGATT
>DATFCZ010000025.1:0-70066 GCA_035252605.1 Steroidobacteraceae bacterium | reverse complement strand
GGGGAGATCGCTCGTCAAACCCGAGCTCGTTGAGTTCCCCGCCTCCGATGGCCAAAAGGCCTTCGGGCAGCTGTTCGTGCCACGGCAACCGAACGGTTGCGCGATCATCTTCTCGCACGGCGGGATCCGCCGGCAGATGCTGCCCGGCTTCCACTACATGGAGGCCTACCAGTACCTCTACGAAATGAATCAATACCTCGCGAGCCGTGGCTGCGTCGTGCTCTCGGTGGAGTATCGCAGCAGCATTATGCGCGGTGAGGGATTCCGGGACGCACCCGGGTGGGGATTCACCGCCAACTCCGAGATCCGCGACTTCGTCGGCGCCGCGCACTACCTGATGGCGCGCAAGGACGTCGACGCCAGGCGTGGCGTCGGCATCTACGGGCTTTCATGGGGTGGATACATGACCGCCGAGGCGCTTGCGCTGCACTCCGATCTCTTCAAGGTCGGATTCGACATGGCGGGAGTGCACACGGCCCCCGATCCGGTCGGATTCGCGCACTCGGCCGTCGGCCAACTCGATACCCTGAGATCGCCGCTCCTCCTGATCCAGGGTGACGACGACATGAATGTCAACTTCGACGACGGCATAGTCCTCGCGCGCGCGCTGCAGTTGCGCCGGCCGCGGGTCGAGTTCGTGCAACACGCCGTTCCGGGGCAGACGCACGAGCTCTCCCTGACTTACCGTCGTCTCGTGAAGGTGTATTCCGAAGGCAGTGAGTTCCTTCTGAGCCACCTCGGAGTCCGTTGAGGGGCGCTCATACGCTCCCGCCCCGAGGCGGGCCCTTCCCCTGAGTGGCGAGCGTGCCGGACCTTCCTGCCACCGTACCTGACACGATCTCGCACCGCGGCAGCCGCGCAATCTGCAGCGACTGCGCGTATGAGCCCAGGTCGGTGAGATGGAGCCCGCGGGCGCGCCAGGTTGCGAGCAGGCGCTTGAATCCTTCGAGAAAAGTGCCGCCCTCGAGCTCGGCGTGAAGGGTGAACACCTGGTCCCCGTCCGCTTCGGTGAGCGCCAGCAGATGCTCGACCGGATCGACTCCCGCGAGATCCGCCCGTCCAATCAACTCATCCAGAGTTGGCAAGGTCGTCGGCAGCTGGGGAACGGGGACCTCCCGGCCGTCCACGAGCGGTACGAAGGGGCTTGTGCCTCGAGTATCCGAGGCGTAACGAAATCCCAACTCCCGCTCGAGCGCCGGCACGTGCTCATTCACCTGCCAGCCGGCGGCACCGTGGACCTCGGGTGCGCGCTCGAACACCCGCACGAACTCCTCCCGCGCCAGCACGAGCTGCCGCCGGGTCCAGGGCCCGCTCGCATGGGCCACTCCGTCCTGCCACTTGATGTGATCGTAGGTATGCACGCCCACCTCGAAGCCACGCTGCGCGATCTGCCTCATGATGGACGCGCACCGCCGCCCGATATGCGGCCCCGGGAGAAGCACGCCGTAAAGGAGCGTTCTCACCCCGTAATGTCGGGTGACCGAGGTGCGCCGTACCTTGCCGAGAAATCCACGGCGAAAAACCCGCTTGATGGCCCTGCCCGTGTGATCGGGCCCCAGGCTGAAAAGGAAGGTGGCGCGCGCGCCGCTACGCTCGAGAGCCGCGGCGAGCCGCGGCACGCCCTCGCGAGTGCCCCGGTAGGTGTCCACGTCGATCTTGAGTGCGATGGTGCCCACGGGATCGAGCGGCGGTCGAGCTCAACTCAGGGTCGCGGGCCGGGCTCTGAGCTCGCGCGCGAGCTGCGCAAGCTCGACGGGCCCCTCCTCGGTCGCGGCCGCAAGGATTTTGAGCACCGCCCCATCCGCGCAGGCGGCATAACAGGCGCCCCGCTCGCCGAAGAGCCGCGCGCGCTCCGAAGGGGCGATGATCCTGGTCTCCACCCGCGTGCGATGAATCCACCACCTCCGTCCGTTGACCTCGGTGAACGCCCCGGGAAAGGGAGGCGCCACCGCGCGCACGAGGTTGTGGATCCGCAGCGCCGGTTGGCTCCAGTCGATGCGCCCGTCCTCGGGTCGGCGGCGTCCGAAATATTGTCCCGGCTCGATCGGTTGCGGACGGCGCGGCGCATTGCCCTCGATGAGCCCGGGGAGCGAGCGCGCGAGCACGATCTCCGCGGCGGCGGTCACTTTGCCGAAGACCTCGCGCGCATCGTCGTCCTCGAGGATCGGCACCGCCAGCTGATCGACGATATCGCCGGCATCGGCGCGATCGATCATGTAGTGCAGCGTGGCTCCGGTCTGGAGCTCGCCGTTCACGATCGCCCAATTGATCGGCGCCCGTCCGCGGTACTTCGGCAGGAGCGATCCGTGCATGTTCAGCGCCCCGCGCCGGGCGCAACTCAGGAGGCGGGCGCCGAGGAGGGAGCGGTAATAAAAGGAGAAAATGAAGTCGGGCTGCAGGCCGGCGACGCGCTCCGCGAGCTGCGCGCCGTTGGCATCTTCGGGTTTGGACACCTCGAGCCCGTACTCGCGCGCGGTATCGGCGACGCTTGCGAACCAGCGGTTCTCCTTCGGATCGTCCTTGACCGTGACGACCAGAGGCACCTCGATCTTTGCCGACAGCAGCACCTTCAGACAGCGCACGCCTACATCGTGGTAGGCGAACACCACCGCGCGGGCGGTGCTCACGGGTTCGACTCGCGCGCGCGCTCGGCGCGCAGCATCTCCGAATGATCGACCTCCGGGTGGAGCCCTCGCCGAACCTCCGGCAGGGCCCGGCGCTCGATGGTTCGCGGCTGGCCCTCTTCCAACACGGCCGAGATGGTATACCGCGGCCGCTGGCGCACCTGCTCGTAGATGCGCCCGACGTATTCGCCGACCACACCGAGGCCGATCAGCAGCACCCCGATCAGAAAGAACGCGATGCCGAAGAGCGTGAACACACCCTGGACCTCGGGACCGATGAAGATGCGGCGGATGGCGAGCACGACGACGAAGAAGAGCGAGAAGAGCGCGAGCACCATTCCGGCCATGGTGAAGAACTGCAGCGGTACGACCGAGAAGCCGGTCATGAGATCGAAGTTGAGGCGGATGAGCCGGTAAATCGAGTACTTCGACTGCCCGGCGGTGCGCTCGGCGTGCGCCACCTCGATCTCGACCGGATGGCGCGCGAAGGTGAAGCCCAGCGCCGGCACGAACGTGCTCACTTCCACGCAGCGGTTGATCGCCTCGACGATGCTGCGGTGATAGCCGCGCAGCATGCAGCCCTGGTCGCTGATCTGGATCTGGGTGGTGCGCTCGCGGATGCGATTCATCATGCGCGAGGCGAGCTTGCGCCAGTAGACATCGTGGCGCCGGGCGCGAACGGTGCCGACATAGTCCGCCCCCTGGTCCATGGCGAGGGCGATCTTCCCGATCTCCTCCGGCGGGTTCTGCAGATCCGCATCGAGAGTGATGACGTAATCGCCGCGCGCGTGGGCAAAGCCCGCGAGAATTGCCATGTGCTGGCCGGCGTTGCGGGTGAGGAGGATGACCCGAGTGCTGTCCGGGCGGCGCTCGAACTGCTCCCGCAGCAGCGCGGCCGAGCGGTCACGGCTCCCATCGTCGACGAAGATCACCTCGTACGGCCGCTCGAGCTGATCCAGCGCCGGATAGAGCCGCTCGAAGAGCTGCTCGAGCCCGGCTTCCTCGTTGTAGACCGGGATGACGATCGAGACCGTGGCGGTCATTTGGCCGCGCTCCTCAGGATGTCGGTCGCCGCCTCGACGACGCGATCGACATCCGACAGCTCCATCGCCGGGAAGAGCGGCAGCGTCACGGTCTCGCGGCCGATCCGCTCCGCGTTCGGGAACTGGCCATCCTGGTAACCGAGGGCCCGATAGGCGGTGAAGAGATGGATGGCGCTCGCGTAATGCACGCCGACGCCGATGCCGCGCTCCGCCATCCGCTCGATGAATTGCAGGCGCGAGATCCGCAGCCGCTCGAGGGGCAGGAGCGGCGCGAACATGTGCCAGTTGTGGCCCTCATCGCCCCGCGCCGGCAGGCGTACGGGCGCATCGTGGGCCCACAGGCTGAAATAACGCGCCGCGAGCTCGCGGCGGCGGCCGTTGAAGCGCTCGAGCGAGGCGAGCTGCCCGAGCCCCACCCGCGCCGCGACGTCCGAGAGGTTGGCTTTGCCCCCGGCGAAGAGCGTGTCGATCTCATCCGCCGCGTCTTTCCTCTGGCCGTGGAAGCGATGCAGCTCGAGCTGGCTCACCTCCTGCGGCGAGCCGCCGACGACGCAGCCGCCCTCGATGGTGGTGATGTTCTTGTTGGGATGAAAGCTGAAGCAGACGAGATCGCCGAAGCTGCCGATGCGCCGGCCGCGCCACGCGGAGCCGATGGCCTGGGCGGCATCCTCGATGACGCGAAGTCCGTGGCGAGCGGCAACGGCATACAACCGGTCCATGTCGACCGGCAGACCCGCGAAGTGCACCGGCAGGATCGCTCGGGTACGCGCGGTGATGGCCGCTTCAACCTGATCGAAGTCGAGGTTGCGCGTATCGAGATCGACATCGACGAACACCGGACGGGCGCCCACCCGCACGATCACGTTGGCGGTGGCGACGAAGCTCATGGCGGGAGTGATGACTTCATCGCCCGCCCCGACCCCGGCTACGAGCAGCGCGTGCTCGAGGCTCGCGGTCGCCGAGGTCTGGGTGCGCACCGGGCGCCCGCCGAAGTACCCCGACAGCGCCGCCTCGAACTGCTTGACGTTTGGACCGGACGCGAGCCAACCGGAGCGCAGCACCTCGGCCACACCTTGGATGGTCTCTTCATCGAGCGACGGTCGAGTAAACGGCAGGAACGGTCTCATGAGCGGGCCACCAGCACCACTCCACACACGATGACGGCGATTCCGAGCACCCGCTGCACGTTCGGTACCTCCCCGAGGAGCCACCAGGCGAGTCCGATGTTGATCACGTAGCCGAGCGAGAGCATCGGATAGGCCTGATTCACCGGGACTCGTGAGAGCCCCACCAGCCAGACGATGACGCTGATTCCATAACACGCGAGCGCCGCCCAGAGCCAGGGGACCGTGAGCAGCTCGAGCGAGCGGCGCAACATCGCGCCGTTGGCGGCCACGAGCGGTCCGGTGGTGTCCGTCGCGGCCTTGAGGCCGAGCTGCGCCAGGGCGTTGAGCAACACCCCGCCGCAGAGAATGGAGAAGTCCGACAGTCTCAAGAGCGGCTCACTGCGACCGTGAAGCTGTCCTGCGCGATGACACGTCCGGGCAGACCCTGCTGCCGGTAATGATCCCACACACGAGGATCGAAGAATGCAATCGCATCGCGGCTGCCCTGCCACTGCCGCACGAACTGCTCGGGCGTCGCGCTCTGCCGGCCCGGCTCGCGCGTCTCGCCAAAGTGAAGCTCGCCCTCGAAGCTGACCAGGATGAGCGTGCGGCCGAGATAGGGCGGAATGGTCTGGCGGTACTCGCCGACGCTGTAGAGCGCCGTGTCCGCATGAACCTCGGGCGCGACGGCGCGCACCAGCTGGTACGCCGAGCGCGACGGGGGAATGACCGTGTACTCGCAAAGGAGCGCCTGCCAGATAAAGACGAAGAGGAGCGATATCGCGAGCGGCCGCCATGCCCCTGGAGAAGGCTCGCTTGCGGTGCCGGCGGGCCGCGTCCTTCGCCAGCTCGCCGCCACCGCGAGCAGCGCCGCAAGTGCGCTCGCCACCGCCCAATCCGAGGCCTGCGCGGGAATCATGCCGTTACGATGCTGGGAGTAAATGAGGAGCCCGCCCGCGAGGAAAATCGCGAGCCCGGCGCCGACCCGCGCGCAGCGCGCCAGATAGCGCCGATCAGTGCGGTCCGCGAGCCCGAGGCTGGTCAGGACCGCGAGCGGCGGAAACATGGGCAGGATGTAGGTCGCGAGCTTCGAGTCCGAGAGGGAGAAGAATACCAGAGTCAATGCGCTAAATATTAATAGGAATTTCAGTGGCTTGAAATTAGAAGTTAATCCAGGGTCTTGCCACGAGCGCAGGGCGGCGCGCCCCAGCGGCACGAGCCAGGGGAGCGCCCCCAGCCCGAGCAGCACCAGGAAATACCACCAGGGCTCGATGCGCTGCGCCTCCTGGGTGAGAAAGCGCTGGAAATGCTCGTGGATGAAGAAGTACGGCGCGAAGTCCGGATTGCGCAGCGACACCAGGGTGAACCAGGGCGCCGCAAGGGCGAGGAAGAGCGGCACGCCGAGGGCGAAGTGCAGCCGCCGCCACGGTCTGGCATCGCGCTCGGCCAGGCTGTAGAGGATGAGGCTCCCGCCCGCGAGCACGAAGACGACGATGCCCTTGCTCAAGACCGCGAGCGCCGCTGCCGCCCAGCACACCAGCATCCAGCCGCGCTCCCTGCCCGAGTGCTCGGGGGCGCATTGCGCCAGGAGGAAGGCGAACACCGTGGCGTCCATCCAGAAGGTGAAGCCCGCATCGAGCAGATCGAGATGACCGATGATGCCGAAGTAGGGACTCATCGCGAGCAGCGCCACCGCGGCCACCGCCGCCCGACGGTCATAAAGGCGCGCCACCCAGGCGTAGATGAGCGGCAGGCAGGCGAAGCCGAGGGCGACCGTCCAGAGCCGCGAGCTCCAGTTGCTGAGCCCCACCTGGGTGTAAAGCGCCGCCGTCGCCCAGTACTGCAGCGCCGGCTTCTCGAAATATTTAAGGCCATCGAGCCGCGGGGTGATCCAGTTGCCGCTCGCCACCATCTCGCGCGGAATCTCGGCGTAGCGGCCCTCGTCGGGATCGAGCATCGGACGAAGCTGAATGGTGACCAGCCACACGGCCGCGAGCGCGACCCAACCCCACCACCTCAGGCCGCCCGCGCGCGCCGGTGAACCCGCCCCCGTCGTGCTCATTCCTCAGTCTCGCCCTCGGCCGCCGCCGCTTCAGCCGCCTGCCAGGGCGGCGGCGCGGGCGCTGAAGTTCTCCTGCTTCACGTAGAACTCGATCGTGCGGCGGATGGCCGTGTCGAGATCCGTGCTCGGCCGCCAGTTCAGATCGCGCTCCGCGGCATGGATCGCGGGCACTCGCACCTGGATGTCCTGGTAGTACTTGCCGTAGTAATCGCCGGCCGAGACCTCGACGATCTGCGTGGCGCGCGCGCTGTCGCGCAGCACCGGAAACTCCTGCGCAATGCGGATGGTGCGCTCGGCGAGATCTCGGATGGAGACGCAGTTGTCGGGATTGCCGATGTTGAAGATGCGCCGCGAGGCGCGACTCTGCGAGTTCTCGAGGATGGTGAGCAGGCACTCGATCGCATCGTCGATGTAGGTGAACGAGCGCTTCTGACGGCCGCCGTCGACGAGCTTGATCGGCCGGCGGTAGAGCACGTTCGAGAGAAACTGGGTGAAGACGCGCGAGCTGCCTTCCTTCGGCTCCTCGACGTTGTCGAGATTCGGACCTATGAAATTGAAGGGGCGAAAGAGCGTGTAGTCCAGGTTATCGCGCACGCCGTAGGCGTAGATGACCCGGTCGAGGAGCTGTTTCGAGGCCGCATAGATCCAACGCTGCTTCTCGATCGGGCCGTAGACGAGCGGGCTCGTCTCCTCATCGAGCACGGCATCGGGCGACATGCCGTAGATCTCGGACGTCGAGGGAAAGATGAGCCGCTTGCCGTACTTGACACAGTGGCGCACGACCGAGAGATTGGCCTCGAAGTCGAGCTCGAAGACCTTGAGCGGGTGAGTCACGTACTGAGCGGGATTGGCGATGGCGACGAGCGGCACGACCGCATCGCACTTCTTCACGTGGTACTCGACCCACTCCTTGTTGATCGTGATGTCGCCCTCGACGAAATGGAAGCGGTCGTTCTTCGGCAGCGAGCCGAGCTTGTTGTCGGAGAGGTCGATGCCGAAGACCTCCCAGTCGCGCTCGCGGAGGATGGCGTTCGTCAGGGCGCTGCCGATGAAGCCGTTCGCCCCTAGGATCATGATCTTGAGTGGCATGGAATTCCTTACGTCGCGGGCCGGACCCGGCGCTCGGCTAAAAGCGGCGAATTCTAGCAGGGTTTCCCGGAGAACTCGCCGTCACAGGGGCGGATCTCAGAGGGTCCCGGCGGGCTCGCGCCCCGCAAGGGCGGCTCGCGAAGCTAGCAGCAGCGGCTGATGCCGCTCCATTTAGCTCTCTCTCTTTCCTCGTAGAACGCCCGCCGGCTGAGCGGCGGCCCCTCGTGAGCCTGCGCATGATGTGTCAGATATCGCTCGTACGCGTCATCGCCGGAGGCTGCGCGCAGCCAGCCGAGGGCTGCGGCCAGGGTGCGCCGGAGGATCCGCCAGGCGTCCCTCACCTGCCGCCCTCCTGCGACAGCGGGCCCGCGAGCGCCAGCGGCCGCAGGCGCGCCGCCTGATAAGGCGTCTCCGAAGTCGCGGGTACGGGCAGCCCGCGGAGCGCGCGCACGCAGATGCGGGCCATGTCGATGATGACGAGCCAGAGAACGGCGGTGAAGAGCACGGTGAGCCAGGTGTCGAGCCGTTGATTGAAGATGAGCTGCGGCGCCACCGCCGCGACCTGCGGAGCCAACGCTCCGGCCGCAAGCCGGCTCGAGAGCTCGTGGGCGGCGGCGAGCAATCCGATCCGCGGATCCGGGCTCGCGACCTTCTGCCATGCCGCCACCGTCGTCACGGTGGCGAGCCAGGCGAGCGGCAGCAGCGTCACCCAGGCATGGCGCGCCCGCCCCGACTTCACCAGGATGCCCGTCGCCACCGAGAGCGCGATCGCCGCGAGCATCTGGTTGGCGATGCCGAAGAGCGGCCAGAGGATGTTGACTCCGCCGTTCGGGTCGATGACGCCGACATAGAGGAAGTAGCCCCAACCGCCGACGATGAGCGTGCTGGAGAGGAGGACGGAAGGGTACCAGGAGGTGCGTCCCAACGGCGCGTAGAGGTGCCCGAGCAGATCCTGCAGCATGAATCGCCCGACGCGCGTGCCGGCATCGAGCGTGCTCAGGATGAAGACCGCCTCGAACATAATGGCGAAGTGGTACCAGAGACTGAGGAGCCCTCGTCCGAAGGTGCTGCCGAAGATGCTCGCCATGCCGACGGCGAGCGAGGGAGCGCCGCCGGTGCGCGCAAAGAGCGTCGTCTCCCCCATCTCGCGCGCGAGCGTCTGCATCTGCTGCACGCTCACCGGGAAGCCCCAGCTCGAGATGGTGTGCACCGCAGCCGCGGGCGCGCTGCCCACCACGCCCGCGCCGGTGTTGATCGCAAAGAACACGCCGGGATCGAGCAGCGTTGCGGCAATGATCGCCATGATGGCGACGAAGGACTCGAGCATCATGCTGCCGTAGCCGATCAGGCGCACGTCCGACTCGCTCGCGATGAGCTTGGGCGTCGTGCCGCTCGCAACCAGCGCATGAAAGCCGGAAACCGCGCCGCAGGCGATGGTGATGAAGACGAAGGGAAAGATCTTGCCGCCAAAGAGCGGCCCGTGACCGTCGATGAAGGAGGTCAGCGCCGGCATCTTGATCTGCGGATGGAGCAGCACGATCGCCACCGCAAGCAGCGCCACGGTGCCGAGCTTGAGGAAGGTGGAGAGATAATCGCGCGGCGCGAGCAGCAGCCAGACCGGCAGGGTCGCGGCAATCCAACCGTACCCGACCACGAAGCCGGCGAGTGGCAGACTCGACCAATCGAAGGCAGCGCGCAGCAGCGGATGGGAGTCGACCCAGCCGCCACCCAACACCGCGAGCAGCACCAGCGCCACCCCGAGTGCCGAGGCCTCGAGAATGCGTCCCGGGCGCAGGCGCCGCAGGTGCAGCCCGACCAGGATAGCGACCGGCACGGTGGCGAAAACGGTCGCCGTGGACCAGGGACTGTGCTTCATGGCGTTCACGACCACGAGCCCGAGCACCGCGATGAGGAGGATCATGATCAGCAGCGTTCCGATGAGCGCCGCGAAGCCGCCGCAGGGACCGAGCTCCTCGCGCGCCATTTGCCCGAGGCTGCGCCCGTCGCGGCGCGTGGAGAGCAGGAGAATGGTCATGTCCTGCACACATCCGCCGAGCACGGCGCCCACCAGGATCCAGAGCGTTCCCGGGAGATAACCAAACTGCGCCGCGAGCGTCGGGCCGACGAGGGGACCGGGACCGGCGATCGCCGCGAAGTGGTGACCGAAAGCGATCCAGCGATGCGTCGGCACGAAGTCGCGCCCGTTGTCGTGGCGCTCCGCCGGCGTGGCCCTCGAGGGGTCGACGGCGAGCACTCGCGCCGCGACCCAGGCGCCGTAGAACCGGTAGCCGAGCGCGTAGACGCACACCGCGGCCGTGACGATCCAGAGCGCATTGATGGGCTCGTGACGGTGCAGGGCGATGGCCGCCAGAGCGACGGCCCCGCCCCCCGCGAGCAGGACTGCGGCGATCTTCTTCATGAGCGCTTTCCCCTTAGAGTCAGGCAAGCAGCGCCTTGAGCGCCCGCCGATAGCGCGCGAGCAGCGCATCGCGCCGCCGGTGACGCCCGCCACTCACCACCTTCTCCCCGGCGCGCCACACGCAGTCGATCACCTCGCGCCCGGCGACGAATATCCAACTGTCGAGAATCTCATCGTCGCGGCGCTCGATGAGCGCGGGGTGGCGGGCATCGAGAGTCACCAGATCGAGCGGCGCCTGCGCGACCAGGCCCACCTGCCGCAGAGCCGCGGTGCCGAGCAGCGCCTGGGCGCCGCCGGCGAGCGCGGCCTCGAAGAGGCTGCGGCCGGTCGAGCGGCCCGAGTCGGAGGCGAGCACGTTGCGCGCTTGGCGCTTCAGGCGCTGCGAATACTCGAGCGCGCGCAGCTCCGCGCCCGCATCGAGCTGCACGTTGGAGTCGCTGCCGATGCCGAAACGGCCGCCGTAACCGCGAAACTCCGCTGCCGGAAAGATGCCGTCGCCGAGACTCGCCTCGGTGATCGGACAGAGCCCGACGACCGCATGGGCCGCGGCAATGCGCCGCAGCTCCTCCTCGTCCGCATGGGTGGCATGCACGAGGCACCATCGCTCATCGACGGTGGTGGACTCGAACAACCGCTCGATCGGCCGTCGCCCGCACCAGGCAACGCACTCCTCGACCTCGCGGGCCTGCTCGGCGATGTGAATGTGAATGGGACCGCCCGCCGCGAGCGCGACAAGCGCGGGCAACTCCTCCGCCGCGACGGCGCGCAGACTATGCGGTGCCAGGCCGACCTGACCTCCGGGGAGGTCGCGAGTGAGCGCGCGACTCGATTCGACGATGCGGCCGAAGCGGTCGAGATCGGTCACGAAGCGGCGCTGGCGAGCGCTCGGCGCGCGCGCGCCAAAGCCGCCGTGGGCATAGAAAGTCGGCAACAGCGTGAGCGCGATGCCGCTCTCTGCGGCAGCCGCCGCAACGCGCGCGGCGAGCTCGCCCGGATCGGCGAAAGGCGCTCCGGATCGGTCCTGGTGCAGGTAGTGAAATTCGCCCACGCGCGTGAATCCGGCTTCGAGCATCTCGGCGAATGCAAGCGCCGTCACCGCCTCGAACTGCTCCGGGTCCATGCGCTCGACGAAGCTGTACATGAGCTCGCGCCAGCTCCAGAAGCTGTCCTGCGCGGCGCCGGCCCGCTCGGTCAGTCCCGCGATCGCGCGTTGAAAGGCGTGGCTGTGGAGGTTCGGAAGCCCGGGCAGAGCGATGGCGTGGCGCTCATCGCCCGCCTTCGGATCCACCTCCACCTCGATGGTGCCGATGTCGCGATCACGCGCCGTGATGCGCACGCGCCGCGCCCAGCCGCCGGGCAGCAGGGCCGATTCGAACCAGAGCGTCTCCTCACTCAAAAGCGCAGGCCCACGCGGATCGGCACGAAGTCCGTGGGCTCGCCTGCGGTCTGGATGCGCGTGAAGCGCGCCTCGACGAAGAAGCTCTCCCCGCCCCCGAGGGCGACATCGAGTCCCAGCCCCGCGTTCCAGGCGAAGCGGGTCGTGTTGTCGCTCGCGACCACCACATCCCCCGGCACGACCCCGAACTCGCAGAATCCGAACCACGGGTCGCAGAAGTAATCGCCGAAGGCGACGGTCTGCGTGAGCGCGATGCGCCGGTAGGCGGCGCCGATGCCCGCCACCGCGAACCCGGACACGTACGGCGTGATCGGCGCGCGGTACTCCCCATCCACCGCAAGATCGACGACCTCGCCGTAACCGTCATTGATCGCCGTCTGGAAGAGGGCCTGATTCACGGCGACCAGCTGGCGCGTGGCATCGAAGCGGCTGTAGTTGATATCGGCACGCAGCGCGAGCGGTGAGCCGTAATCGGGCTGCCAGGAGAAGCCGCCGCCGAAGGTCCAACCGCCGTCGAGCAGTTGCGAGATCTGGCCGCTGGTCGCGGCGTAGCCGGTATCGATGTGCCAGTGCACGTGCGTTTCGGGCGCGTAGTAGCGCTCGCGATAGCTCTGCGCCGGCGCCTCGGCCGATACGCCGAGCAAGAGCAGAGCCACGAGCGGGTACGCATGGTGATAGTGTCTCATCGGGACTCCTCCTCCTAAAGCCCAGTTCTACCTTGCTCGCCGCAGCCGCCGGCGAAGCGCCTCGGCGATCTCCTGCATCTCGCGAATGCCGAGCAGGCTCGCGCACACAAAGAACGCGGCGGCCGCGGCTGCGATGACAAGCAGCAGGGAGCCCGCCTTCGGCCAGAAGCGCTCGCGCGCCCAGCCGGCGAGCAGGTAATGCGAGCCGAACCAGCAGACAAGGGCGAGAGCGGCCGAAGCGGCCGCCAGGCGCCAAAGGAGCGTCAGCATCGTCCGCGACTCGAGCCGCCCGAGATGCCGGCGCATGAGAAAATACAGCACCAGGAAGTTGGTCGTCGCGATGCATGCGGTCGAGAAGGCGAGCCCGCGATGTCCCCAGCCGAGCTGGAACGTGAACACCCAGTTGAGCAGCAGGTTCAGCAGCACGGCGCAGCAGCTGACGATCATCGGGGTCTTGCGGTGGTCGATCGCGTAGAACGCATTCACGAGCACTTTCAGGGCGGCGTAGCCGCAAAGACCCAACGCATAAAAGCGCAGCGCCGCCGCCGCCTGCAGCGTCTGGTACGCGGTGAAGCGGCCGTGTTGGTAGAGCACGGACACGATCGGCTCGGCGAGCACGATGAGCCCGACGCTCGCGGGAATGGTCATCAGGAAGGCGAGCCGCATGCCGCGCGCCAGCTCGCTGCGAAACGCGACGGTGTTGCCGGCGGCCGCCATCCGGGCGAGCATCGGCAGCGCCACGGTGCCGAGGGCGACGCCGAAGATGCCGAGCGGCAGCTGCATGAGACGAAAGCCGATCGCCAGCCAGAAGATCGGTCCGTTGCCGAGCTGCGAGGCGAACAGCGAATTGACCAGCACGTTCACCTGGGTCGTGCTGGCGGCGATCACCGACGGCCCCATGAGCCGCAGGATCATCTTCACGCCCGGGTCGCGCCAGTGAATGTCCGGACGATACCGGTAGCCCAGCCGCCGCAGCGACGGGAGCTGCACGCCGAACTGCATGGCGCCCCCGACCAGCGTGCCGATCGCAAGCCCGATGGTGGCCCGCGGGCCGAAGTGCGGATCCCAGTACCAGCCGAGGCCGACACCGGCGATGATCGAGCCGAGATTGAAGTAGCTCGAGGCCATCGCCGGCACGCCGAAAACATTGCGCGCATTCAGCATGCCCATGACGAGGGCGGCGAGTGACACCAGCAGAATGAACGGAAACATGATCCGCGTGAGCGTCACGGTCAGCGCCGCCTTCTCGGGGCCGAAGCCCGGGGCGAGCACGGCGACGATCCAGGGTGCGCAGACGATCCCGACGATCACGATGGCGCTCAGCACGATCACCGCCAGGGTCGCCACTTTGTCGGCCAGCTTCCATGCCGAGCGATCGCCCTCGACGATCGAGGTCTTGCTGAAGGTGGTGACGAAGGCGGTCGACAGCGCCCCTTCCGCAAACAGATCCCGCAGCAGGTTCGGGATGCGAAAGGCCATGGTGAAGGCGTCCATGACCAACCCCCCTCCGAAGAGGGCGGCGAAGATCTGCTCGCGGGCGACCCCGAGCACCCGGCTGCAGAGCACGGCCAGGGCGACGACGCTGGCTGCGCGCGTGTTCAGTCGCTCACTGGGGGAAGGGGCCGTATCCGACCCCGGGGTCGCATCGGCTGCGCCGCTTCCGGCGGCGGGTATTTCGGCTTGTGGCATGCGCTCGCCACGGTACCATATCGATCCCGGATGAGCCTTGAACCCTGTATCTGCGGCGATTGGGGGACCTCCCGGCTGCGGCTCTCGCTTTGCGCGGGCGAGCGCGTCCTCGAGAGGCGTGAGGGACCGGGCATCGGCGCCCTGCGCGAGCCGGCCGCCGAGGCGCTACGGCCGCTCATGGCCGGCTGGATGGCCCGGCTGCCGATTTTTCTCTGCGGCATGGCAGGCTCGCGCAATGGCTGGCGCGAGAGCCCCTACCTCCCCTGCCCGGCGGACCTGCGGGTGCTCGCGGGAGCCGCGTTGCGTTTCGAGTGGGAGGGGACGCAGGTCGCCATTGCCGCGGGCCTCTCATGCACGAGCCGCTTGGGCACCCCGGAGGTGATGCGGGGCGAGGAAACGCAGATGGCCGGGGCGCTCGCCCTGCGGCCCGGGCTCGGCACCGGCCGCCATCTTCTTTGCCTGCCGGGCACCCACACCAAATGGGCATGGCTCGAGGACGGGGTCGTGCGCGATTTCCTCACCGCCCTCACCGGCGAGCTCTTTGCCCTCCTTCGGGAGGGGAGCACCCTCACCCGCGCCGCCCGCCCGTGCGCCGAGGGACAGGGCGACGATCTGCCGGCCTGCGCAGAGCGGGAGGGGGAGGACGGGTTCGAGAGCGGGCTCGAGACCGCCGCCACTCTGGGCAGCGCCAGCCTGCTGCACGCCATCTTTGCCGCGCGCAGCCGCCAGCTTCTCGAGGGACGCTCGCACGAGTGGGCGCTATCCTATCTCTCCGGTCTTCTCATCGGCTCTGACGTGCAGGGTGCCCTTGCGCTCTTTGCCGCGCCCGGAGAGGTGGTGCTCATCGGGGATTTGGCACTGACTCGGCGCTATGCGCGGGCGCTGCGCCGCTCGGGTCTCGGGGTGTCGTGCCTCGAGGGGGAGCCGTGCGCGCTCGCCGGACTGCGCTCTCTCGCGCGGCCATGAGCGCAGCTCCTCAACGCTGGCCCGCGGGCATCCTGCCGCTCATCGCCATTTTGCGCGGCGTGCGCCCCGAGGAAGTGCTCGAGGTCGCCGCGGCGCTGCGCGAGGCCGGTATCGGCGCGATCGAGGTGCCACTTAACTCACCCTCGCCGCTCGAGAGCATCTCGCGGCTCGCCGTGAGCTTCGGCGACGGCTGCCTCTGCGGCGCCGGCACCGTGCTCAGCGCTGCCGAAGTCGATGCGGTCCACGCGGCGGGTGGGCGCCTGATCGTAACTCCCAACACCGTGGGGGCGGTGATCGAGCGCGCGGTGGCGCTCGGGCTCATCGTCGTGCCGGGGTTTGCCACGGCAACTGAGGCGTTCGCCGCGCTCGGCGCGGGCGCCGGCTTGCTCAAGCTCTTTCCCGCGGCGAGCTATGGTCCGGGACACTTAAAGGCGCTGCGCGAGGTGTTGCCGGCCGATGTTGCCGTGTTTGCGGTGGGCGGCGTGGGCGCCGCCAACGCCGCGGCGTGGCGTCAGGCGGGCTGCGCGGGTCTTGGCGTCGGCAGCGATCTTTACCGTGCCGGGCATGCAGCCGGCGAAGTGCATCGGCGCGCGCTCACGCTGGTCGCCGCGTGGCGCGCGAGTCAGTGACCGGCGGCCTGCGGCTGCAGACCGCTCCAGTCCCAGGACGGCCGCAGTCGTGCGACTTCCACCGCTACCGGCTCGGAGAGCTTCCACGGGCGAGGCAGGGCGTATTTGCGCGCAATTCTTACAAACGCCTGTGCAACGGGATCGTCCATCGGAGGTTTCTCGTCGGTCATCGTCCAACGGCGCACCCAGTGGGCCTGCACGATGAGCTGCTCACGCAGGAGCTGCGCGTACGAGGCGCCATCGCCGGCGGAGGTGGCGCGGCGCGCGGCATGATCGGCCTCGCGCGCGAGCTCCTCGATACATCCGTCGGTGAGCCGGCAGCTGACTTTCAGCGAATCGAGCTCCTCCCGCAGCCAGCGGGCTGCGGTGCCCTGCGCCAGGAGGAAGGCGCGGATCCCCGAGTTTAGCCACGTCATGCTGGTCTCCTTCGTATCCACCGTCGTTTGGCTCCATCGCGAGCCGGGCACGTAGCGGCCCAACATGCACGCGCTGTGCCAGTCCCGGGCCAAGCTCAGGCCAGGGCTGCTCGTCATGACACCAACAACGGGTCAGCTCTCGCGCCGGCGCAGCAGGGAGAGAAAGAACAGCCCGCCGGCCACCATCACGATGAAGGGCCCGCTCGGACGACCGGCGAGTGATGCGACATAAGCTCCAGCGATCGTCGAGCATACCGCGGTGGCGACCGAGATCGAGAGCATGGTCCCGAGGCTGCGGGCATAGCGCCGGGCGATCGCCGCGGGAATGATGATGAGCGAGCCCATGAGCAGCACGCCGAGAAACCGCAGTCCCAAGCCGACGGTGAGCGCGAAGGCGAGGAGGAAATAGAGATCGAGGCGCGCCACATTGACCGCCGCGGTCAGCGCGATCTCGGGCGACACCAGGCGCACGATGAGCGCGTTGCGCGCCCGCAGCACGAACGCGATCACGAGGAGCGAGCCGCCGATGCCGAAGGCCACCTCCGGCACCGTGAGCGTGCCGGGCGCGCCGAGCAAGGCATCGATCAACTCCTCACCCGAGGTGATGATGCTGCCGATCGCGAGCGCCACCGCGAAAGTGACGCCGATCACCGCCTCGGTGGCGATGCGGACGCGCCGCTCGACCGCCCAGATGAGCACCGCTCCGAGCAGCAGCAGCCCGAGCGCGCCCCAGAGCGGATTGATGCGCAGAATGAGGGCGATGCCGATCCCGGGCAGCGCGATGTGCGAGATCGGGTCGGCCGCGAGCACCATGCGCCGCATGACCGCGAAGCTGCCCATGAGACCAGCGGCCACCGCCATCAGACCCGAGAGCGCGAGCGAGCCGAGCGCGGGGCCCACCTCATGAATGGTCGTGGACATGAAAACCCAGCGGCTGGCCGTAGACCTCGTAGAGCCGCTCGGCCGTCAGGGCCGCGCGCGGCGGTCCAAAACAGCTGCCGTGGCGACCTAGACAGAGCACGTAGTCGGCGTGGCTGTAGACCACACTCAGATCATGCGAGACGAGCAGCACCGTCATCGCGCGGCTATCCTGCAGCGTGTGCAGGACTTCGTTGAGCTGCTCCTGTCCGGGGGCATCGATACCCGCCGCCGGCTCATCGAGCAGCAGCACGTTGGGACGGCCGAGGAGCGCGAAGGCGATGAGCAGCCGTTGGAATTGTCCTCCCGACATGTTGCCGATGGGCGTCGAGAGTATCTCCTCGGCGAGCCCGACCGAGCGCAGCGCCTCGAGCTGCATCTCGCGCGAGCTGCCGGCGAGCGCCGCCCGGGCACGAAGAAAATCCCGCCCGTTGAGCGGCAGGTCGCGCTCCATGTCGAGCTTCTGCGGCACGTAGCCGAGCACGGTGTCCGCCGCCCACGCGATCGTGCCGGTGTGGGGCAGCGCACCGATGAGCGCCCGTAGCAACACGGTCTTGCCGGCGCCGTTTGGGCCGATGACCGCGAGGCAGCTCGCCCGGGGCAGGCTGAAGGTGATCTCCCGCAGGACCTCCGTCCCGCCGAGCCGCACCCCCAGGTCCTTCACCTCCAACGCGTTCATGAATCGACCCGCCCTGCCCTTTTTTGCCGACCGCGTGGCTGCGGCGAAGTCTATTGTACGGGAGACTCGACCCTACTCCTCGCCGACCTCGACCCAGATCCCCCGCTCACAACGCAGACAGGCCGAGCCGCTCATGACGCGTGCTCCTTCCGGATAGCGCACGTCGTTGAAGTAACACCCCGCGGCCTCATCGCCCACCTGCTCGCGCAAGAGCTCGAAGGACTGCTCGGGATCGGTGTGAATGGGCGAGGTGCGGCGCTCGGGATCCGCGGCGCCGACCTGAGATGGACGCTCGATCATGAGTTACCTCCGCTTTCGTCGATCATGAATCGCCACCGATGCGCACCACGTAGCGCCCGCGCGCCTCGCCCGCCATCAAAGCCGCGCAGGCCTGCGGTACCTGCTCGAGCCCGATGACCGCGCGCACGATGAGCGGCTCGAAGCTGCGCGGCTTCCATTCACCGGCCAATTTCTCCCAGATGGCCAGCCGCCAGGCGCGCGGCACCTCGACCGAGTGGATGCCGAGAAGACTCACACCGCGCAGGATGAGCGGCAGGACCGTGGTGTTGAGCGCTGGCGACTGGGCGAGTCCGATGCACGCGATGTTGCCCCAGGGCTTGACGGTGCGGGTGAGATAGGCGAGCGTCTCGCCGCCCAGGTTGTCCACCGCGCCGCCCCAGATGGCCGTCTCCAGCGGCTTGCCGGCGCTCGCGAGCGAGGCGCGCGCCACCACCTCATCGGCGCCGAGCTCGCGCAGGAAGGCGGCCGCATCGGGCTTGCCGGTGATCGCGGCGGTCGTGAAGCCCACGCGCTTCAGCAGCCCGAGCGCGATACTGCCCACGCCCCCGGTCGCGCCGGTGACGGCGATGGGTCCGTGCTCGGGGACCTGATGATTCTCCAGCAGCCGCCGCAGCGCGAGCGCAGCCGTGAAGCCCGCAGTGCCGAGCGCCATCGCCTCGAAGAGACGCAAGCCCGCGGGCAACGGCACGAGCGCCGCCGCCGGCAGGCGGGCCCGCTCGGCAAGCCCGCCGTCCAAGGTCTCGCCGAGCTGCGCGCCGGTCGCGAGTACGCGATCTCCGGGCCGGTAGGCGGGGTCGGAGCTCGCCTCGACGACACCCGCGAGGTCGATGCCCGCCGTGCGCGGCAGCCCGCGGGCGATCGAGCCTTTGCCGGTCACGGCAAGGGCATCCTTGTAGTTGAGGCCGGAGTACGCCACCCGGATGACCACCTCCCCGGGCGTGAGCTCATCGAGCGTCACCATCTCGAGCCGTGCGAAACGCCCGGCCGGGCCCTGCTGGATGCGTAGCGCCTGAAAGCTCGACATGAGATCCCCCTGGCTCTGCGGTCACCGGCCGTCGAGACTAAACTGCGTCACGGCGCGAGGCAAAAAGGCGCGCCGGATACTCCAAAAGGCCCATCGGTTCCGTGCCCACGCTCACCCTCACCGCCCTGCCGGATATCGGCGAGATCGCACCCGGTGATGATCTCGCCGGCATTCTCGGCGCCGCCTTGGCGAAGCTGCTGCGGCCGCTGCCGACGGCGGATGGAGCGCCGAGGCGAGGCGTCCTCGTCGTTGCGCAGAAAGTGGTCTCGAAGGCCGAAGGGCGCTATGTGGCGCTCGATACGGTAACGGTCTCGCCCCGCGCCGCCGCACTCGCCGCACTCACGCGCAAGGATCCGCGCCTGGTGGAGCTCGTGCTCTCCGAGTCCGTCGAGGTTCTGCGCGCCAGGCCCGAGGTGCTCATCGTGAGGCACCGGCTGGGATACGTCATGGCCAATGCCGGCATCGATCGGTCCAACGTCGGCGGCCACGATCGCGTTCTTCTCTTGCCGCGTGATCCGGATGCCTCGGCGGGCGCGCTGCGCGCGGCCCTGCAAGAGCGCCACGGCATCGAGCTCGCCGTGATCGTCGGCGACAGCTTCGGCCGGCCCTGGCGCAGGGGCGTCACGAATGTCGCCTTGGGCGCAGCGGGACTGCCGGCGCTCCTCAACCGGCGGGGCGAGTCGGACCGCAACGGGCGCAGGCTCGAAGTCACGGAGGTGGCGCTCGCCGATCAGCTCGCCTGTGCCGCGGGGCTTCTCATGGGCGAGGGCGCCGAGGGGTTGCCGGCGGTCTGGGTGAGCGGCCTCACATGGGCGGCGGCGCACCTGCCGGCGCGGAGCCTCATCCGGCCGCTCGCGGAGGATCTTTTCCGTTGAGCGGCTTCGTGCTGGCGGTGAGCGGCGGCATCGGGGGAGCCAAGCTCTGCCTCGGATTGCAGCGTGTGTTGCCGGCGGGGGCGCTGCGCGTCATCGTCAACACCGGCGATGACTTCGAGCATCTGGGACTTGCCATCTCCCCGGACGTCGATACGACGCTCTACACCCTGGCGGGACTTGCCAACGTCGAGCTCGGCTGGGGCCGTCAGGATGAGACCTGGTCTTTCATGCGCGCGCTGGAGGGGCTCGGCGGCCCCACCTGGTTCAGGCTGGGCGACGGCGACCTCGCCCTGCATCTCGAGCGCACCCGTCGGCTCGCTGCCGGCGAGACGCTGACGCAGATCGCCGCGCACGTCGCCCGCCGCTTCGGTGTCCCCTCGCGCATCCTGCCGATGAGTGACGATCCGGTGCGAACCCGGGTGAGTACCGCCGACGGCCGCGAGCTCGGTTTCCAGGAATACTTCGTCAAGGAGCGCTGTGCTCCGGCGGTCGTGGGACTGCAATACGCCGGCGCGGACTCGGCTCGAATCTCGAGCGCCGCTGCCGAATCGCTCCTCGACCCGGCCTTGCAGGCGATTCTCATCGCTCCCTCCAATCCTTACCTCAGCATCGATCCCGTGCTCGCGATACCCGCCATGCGAAAGGCGCTGCGCGAGCGGGCCGCGCCCGTGATCGCGGTGACGCCGATCATCGCCGGCGCCGCCGTCAAGGGACCGACCGCGAAGATCATGCGGGAGCTCGGCGTGGCCGCATCGCCGCTCTCCATCCTCGAGCACTATCGGGGCCTCATCGATGGGTTCGTGCTCGATACCCGCGATGCGGACCTCGCCGCTCGGATCGACGTGCCGCTACGGGTTTGTGACACGTTGATGCGCTCGCTCGAGGATCGGGAACGGGTCGCGCGTTGCACGCTCGAGCTGGCGCAGCAGCTACGAGCGCGGGTGGGCTCCTAACTTGCTCCATCCGCAGGCAGCTCCCCTGCGGGTCCGGCCGTCATGCTCCCTTTCCAACTCGAGAATCTCCCGCGGGCCCTCGGCCCCACCGCGAGCCTGATGGCGGTCCTGAGCGCCCTCGGGTGGTGACCCCTCGCGCAGCGGACTCGGCGCTTCACCTTCCCCGCCCTTTCGAGGGCATCTATGGCGTCTCGCTCCTGACCGCCATCCTGGCGCTCGTTCCCTACATCATCGTCACCTCCGCCTACACGCTCTTTCGCAGGCAGGTGTCGCACGATATCGCTGCCGGCACGACCGCTCTCGAGATCATCAACGGCCTCGCCACCGCAGGTTACGCCTTCGGCGCGCTCTTGGGCGGGGACCTCATCAATCGGTTCAGACAGCGGCGGCTCTTCCTCCTCTGCGAGGCGCTGTTCATCGCAAGCTGTGCCCTCTCGGGCGCCGCAGGCGGCGCCGTGACGTACGGGGCGGGACGCGTGCTTCAGGGTTTGACCACCGGGCTCCTGCTCGTCATTGCGCTGCCCCCCGTGATCCAACGCTTCCCGCCGCAGCGCATGCCAACCACCGCGGCCGCCATCAACATCGGCTTCTTCGGCGCAGTCACGCTCGGACCCTTGCTCGGGGGCATCACCGCGTACGCCCACGCCTGGCGAGCCTTCTACGCGGTCCTAGGCGGCGTCGGCTGCGCGACCTGGCTGCTCGCGCTCCTCACGCTGCCCGACACCCTGCCGCCCGATCCCGACATGCGCTTCGATCTCGCCGCCATCGCTCTCGGCCTCGCCGCGACGGTGCTGCCCTTCTGGGCTGTCGGTGAGCTCTCCGGGCCCGGATTTGCCTCGCCGCTTTTCATCGCGCCGCTCATCCTGGGGCTGGCGTGCTTCGTGGCGCTGCTTCTGACCGAATATCACCGCAAGGAGCCGCTCGCGCCGGTCAAGCAGATGTGGCACACGCTGCCGATCATCGGCACGCTCGCAGCGATGGTTGGCGGTGCGGCGTTCTTCACCCTGATGATGCTCGCGCAGCAATATCTGCTGCGGGTCGAGCATGCCTCGATGCTGCAGGGCGGCTTGACCTTCTGGCCGCAGGTCATCGGCGTGATCATCACGGCCTCGCTCCTTGGTGTTCTGCTGCGCACCCGGGCGCTCCCCCTGCTGGTGCTCGGCGGCATGCTCCTGCTGATCGGCGCGGGTGCCCTGCTGCTCACCCTGCAGCCCGGTCCGCACGCGAAGATCACCGTGCTCGCCGCCGCGGGCCTGCTCGGGCTCGGCGCCGGCGCGACGGTCTCACCGGGGCTCTATCTCGCCGCCTTCTCCCTGCCCTCGAAGATCGTCGGCCGCACGTTCGCGTTGGTCGAGCTGGTGCGCTCGGTGGCGGACTTCATTCTCGCGCCCGTCATGTTGGGTGTGGCTCGGGTCGCCTCGGGCGCTCTGCACCCCAACGCCGCCGGGCTGCGCTTCTCGCTCTGGCTCACCCTCGGGGTGACGATTGCCCTGACACTGGCGGGCACCGCGCTCTATCTGCTCGGCGGCGTCGGCCTGCCGCGCCCCGACCTCGTCGCCTGGATCGAGCGCAACCGTCCGGCGATCGGCTCGCCGCCGCTCGCTCAGACGCTGCGCGAGAGCTGAAGATCAGCTCGCCCGCTCGGCCTCATCCCGCATCTGCCGCCAGAGCGCGACGACGTGCTCATGCTCGGTCGCCTCGACGCCGAACGACACCCTCACCATCCACCGCTCCCCGAGCATGGCGGGCGTGAGGAAGGCCCGACCGGACTCGTTGATGCGGCGCACCCAGCCGAGCGTGTGGGCATCGAGAGCTTCTCCCGCGAGGCCTGGCGGCACATGACGTACGCATACCGTCTGCAGCGGCACGGGAGCCAGCCGCTCCCAGCCGGGTGTCGCATCGACCTGCTCGGCGAACCAGCGCGCGTGCCCGAGATCGCGGCGCAGGCGCCGCTTGAGTCCCTCGACGCCCTGCTCGCGGATGAGAAGCCATAGCTTGAGCGCGCGGAAGCGGCGGCCGAGGGGAATGCCCCAGTCGCGGAAGTTCCTGACCTTCGCATCTGCCGCCGTGCGCAGATAGCTGGGGTTGCTCGACATGACACGCACCAGGTGCTGCGCATCCCGGACGAAGTAGGTGGAGCAGTCGAACGATGCCCCGAGCCATTTGTGCGGATTCAACACCAACGAATCCGCCTGCTCGATTCCGCGCCAGAGCGCGCGGCACTCGGGCAAGATCATGGCCGAGCCCGCCATGGCGGCATCGACGTGTAGCCACACTCCGCGCTCGCGCGCCACGGCCGCGATCGGCTCGAGAGGGTCGATCGCGGTCGTTGCGGTCGAGCCGACGGTGGCGACGATGGCGCACGGCGCCTGTCCCCGAGCCTCATCGGCCGCGATGGCCTCGCGCAGCGCCTGCGGGCTCATGGCGTAGCGCTCATCGACCGCAACGATGCGCAGATTGGCGCGACCGAAGCCGGCGAGCAGCGCCGCCTTCTCCACCGAGCTGTGGCTCTGGCTCGAGGCATAGACGGTGAGCGGCCGCTCGCATGCCTGCAGCCCGCCGCGGGCGGCGCCGTGATCGGTGGTGCGCTCCCGGGCACAGATGAGGGCGACCAGGGTGGCGCTGGAGGCCGTATCCTGAATCACGCCGCTCCAGCTTTCCGACAGTCCCAACATCTGCCGCAGCCAGTCGGTGGTCAGCTCCTCGAGTTCGGTGAGCGCCGGGCTCGCCTGCCAGTTGAGCCCGAGCTGCGCAAGACCGGTGCTCAGGAAATCCCCCAGCACGGCGGCGAGCGAGCTGTTGGAGGGAAAGTAGGCGAAGAAGCGCGGATCCTGCCAATGGGTGCAGCCGGGCACGATGACGCGCGCCAGATCATCGAGCAGCCCCTCGAGTGACTGCGCCTCGGCCGGCGGTGATGCGGGCAGCCCCGCCCGTACCTCCCCCGGCGCGACGCGCGCCATCACCGGCAGCTCCCCGCGCGCCACGCGCCGGCGATAGTCCGCGATCCAGTCGATCAGCTCGTGTCCCCGGCGCCGGAACTCCTCGGTATCCATGGCGCGCGCCTCAGGCGCGCATCACCCGTACGCGCAGCTCCGCGAGCTCGGTGCCGTGGGCGGTCATGAGATCCGAGGGGCCCACGGTACCCACTCCGGCGGGCGTGCCGGTGAAGATGAGATCCCCGGGCTTGAGCTCCCATGCCGCGGAGAGGTGCGCAATGATTTCCGGGATCTTCCAGATGAGATCGCTCACGCGGCCGTGTTGGCGGCGCACGCCGTTCACATCCAGGGTGATCTCGACTTTGGAGAGATCCTCGATCCAGGCGGCCGGCGTGATGCCGCCCACTGGAGCCGAGCGATCGAAGCCCTTGGCGATGTCCCAAGGCCGGCCCAACTTCTTCGCCTCGCTCTGCAGATCCCGCCGTGTCATGTCGATGCCGACCGCATAGCCATAGATGCAGCGCTCCGCATCCGCCGGACCGAGATCCGCGCCCCCTTCGCGCAGCGCCACCACCAGCTCGACTTCGTGGTGCAGCTCGCGCGTGAGGCCGGGATAGCGCAGGACGCCCGTTTCCCCTTCCCCTACCGAGAGCACGGCATCGGCGGGCTTGGTGAAAAAAAAGGGCGGCTCGCGCCCGCTCGCGCCCATCTCCCGCGCGTGATCGGCGTAGTTGCGGCCGACGCAGTAGATGCGGTGAACGGGAAACCAGCCGGTCGACCCCACGATCCGCACGGCCGGATGCGGCGGCGGAGCGAAGACGTATCTCATGTGCGTACTATAATGTAACGAATCACCCGCATCCCGCGAAAAGCCTTGGGAGAGCCGTGGAAACGGAATCCTCAGCCGGCCAGGCGGTCAGATTTGTCGAGGAGGTATCCCATGGCGCCGCGCATCCCCCGAATCCTCCCCTCGCAGATCACTCCGCCGGAAGTCTACTTCAACCGCCGCTCGTTTCTCGCCGGCGCACTGGCCGCCGGGGTGGGAGCGTCGATCGGCGCGGCACGGGCGGCCGTGCTTCCCGGGCAGGCAGGCGCCCCCCTCGAGTTCACTGCGAATCCGCGCGAGTCCGTGGATGCGCTGGTGCACGCCCCCGGGCAGGACGAGAAGCCGAACACCTATGAGGAGATCACCCATTACAACAACTACTACGAGCTCGGAACCGACAAGAGCGATCCGGCAGCTCAGGCGCACCTGCTGAGCACGCGACCCTGGAGCGTTGCCGTCGACGGCGAGGCGGAGGTCACCGGCAACTTTCATCTGGAGGACTTCTTGCGGCCTTACGCCCTCGAGGAGCGCGTCTACCGCTTCCGCTGCGTCGAGGCCTGGTCGATGGTCATCCCGTGGGTGGGCGTGCCCATGGCATCGCTGCTGCAGCGCTTCAGACCGACTTCGCGGGCCAAGTACGTGGCGTTCGAGACCCTTTATCGTCCGGCGCAGATGCCCGGCCAGGCCGCGTGGCCGCCCATCCTCCCCTGGCCATACCGTGAGGGACTGCGCATCGATGAGGCGATGAATCCCCTCACGCTCATGGTCGTGGGTCTTTACGGTCGCGAGCTGCCGAATCAGGACGGGGCGCCGCTGCGCCTGATCGTGCCGTGGAAGTACGGCTTCAAGAGCATCAAGTCGATCGTCAGGATCCGCTTCACCGAGCGGCAGCCGCCGAACACCTGGAATCAGGCCGCGCCCGATGAGTACGGCTTCTACGCCAACGTCAACCCGGACGTACCGCACCCGCGCTGGAGCCAGGCGAGCGAGCGGCGGATTGGCGCGCCCTTCTTTCACGAGCGCCAGCCGACGCTCCTCTTCAACGGATATGCCGACGAGGTGGCGAGCCTTTATCGCGGCATGGACCTGCACCGCTATTATTGAGATGAACGTCGAGCAGCGCTACCGCCTCCTCTACAAACCGGCCGTGTTCGCCGCGAGCCTCGTGCCCTTGGCATGGCTCCTCTTGAGCCTCTTCGGCTGGCTCGGCTTCAGCGCCGGAGTCGATCCGGTCAAGTTCCTGGAGCTCGAGTGCGGTCAGACGACGCTCAACTTCCTCTTCCTCACGCTCATGGTCACGCCGATCCGGCGGCTCGCCGGGCTGCCTCATCTGCTGCGGCTGCGCCGCATGCTCGGACTCTTCGCATTCTTCTACGCCGCACTGCACTTCAGCGTCTACGTGGTGCTCGACCTCGATTTCGATTGGCGCATGCTCGGGGCCGATATCCTCAAGCGCCCCTACATCACCGTCGGGTTCACGGCGCTTCTCCTGTTACTGCCGCTTGCGCTCACTTCGACCCAGCGCATGATGCGCCGCCTCGGCCGCCGCTGGAGCAAGCTGCACCGGCTGGTATACGTCATCGGCGCGCTCGGCGTCTGGCACTACTATTGGCAGGAGAAGCGCGATGTGCGCGAGCCCCTCCTCTACGCCGCGGTGCTCGCGCTCCTGCTCGGCTACCGGGCAGCGCACGCCTGGCGTCAGCGGCACCCGGCGCTGCGGCGGCTGGAGGAAACCGGCGCGTGAGCCGCGCTCCCGGGCGCGCTTCCTGCTGCTGAGTTTGCGCACAGCAAAAGCCGGAGTATTCCCATGGCACGCTATGGCAAGAAGGCCCAAAGCAAGGTCAAACGGGCGATGCACGAGCGCAAGCACGGGACGCTGCGCAGTGGGCGCTCCGGACGCAAGGTGAAGAGCCGCAAACAGGCGATTGCGATCGGTCTATCCGAGGCGCGCCGCTCCGGGGCGAAAGTGCCGGCAAAGAAGAAGAAAAGCAGTCGGAAGAAGAAGTAGACCGCGGCCGCCGCCTCCTCGTAGTAGTCAGTCGGTAGCAGTAGTTGTAGTAGTTGGTAGCAGCAGCAACTCCGGCCGGCGGCGGACGGTAAGCGAAGTAAGCGGCCGCCCGGGCGCAAGACTTGCTACATCCACCCCCGGCATTCCCCGGGGAGAACCCCATGACGCGTCTCCTACGCGATCTGAGACATAGCGCCGGCCCTGGCAAACAGAAGGGCGCGATGGGTTACGTGTTGGCGTGGCTGCTGGGCGTCCCCATTCCCATCCTGATCATCGTCGCGCTTCTGCGCGGGTGCAGCTGATCAGGCTGTCTCGAGGGCGAGATCATGGCAAGCACTTTGGCGGATCAGCGCACGGTCGTCGGCGAGCATCCCGCCCTGCGCTGGGGCCCGGTATGGGCCGGATGGTTCGTCGCCACCGGCACCGCCCTGCTGTTGTACGCCTTCGGCATGGCCGTCGGCTTCTCCGCGTTCGATCCGCGCAATGAGACCGCGGTGGCGCACGGGGTGTCGGCAGGGGCGATCGTCTGGGTGATTCTGACCTGGGCCGCCGCACTCTGGACCGGCGGGATGTTTGCGAGCTGGTTCGATGGCCGCAACGACACCGAGATGGGCGTCGTGCGGGGATTGACCGTGTGGGGTCTCTCGATGGCGGCGACGGCACTCGCGACCGCGAGCGGACTGGCTCATGGAGCCTTCATCACGGCGGCGCAATCCGGCGGTTCCGCCCTCGGTCCCGCCGTCGACCCGACCCGGGCCGCGCACTATCTCGCGGCGGTGATGTGGACCGCCTTCGGCAGCGCCGTGGTGTCACTCGTCACTTCCGCCCTCGGAGGATGGATGGGCGCGCACCACGTGCATCACGTCTATCACCTGCGACATTACGCGGAGCACCGCCGGGCGTGAAACCGCCGGGAGCGGCTCATCTGCCCCGCTCCCGCCAACCGACCTCGCGTTACCTCGGGCACAGGCCTTGCTGAAGGCCTCGGTGTCAGACCCACAGGGGCGCGCAGCGCTCCGACGACACCCACCAGGTCCCGGAGGGTCCTCCCAGCACATGAACGACGTGGGCACACGAGCGCCGAGCGTGCTTCTCATCGGACCCTACGATCCGCACTGCGGAGAGTACACGTTCCTCGCCCCGCCGCTCGGGGTGTGGCGCCTCGCCGGTGTGCTCGAGGCCTGCGGGGCGCGGGTCAGGGTATTCGACCCGAACTGCTGTGCGATCGCGCCGCAGCGCGCGCTCGAGCGCGAAATCCTGCAGTCGCGCTGGGACGTGATCGGTGTGTCGACGACCGGGATGACGCTGCGATTCGACCTGGAGCTCGCCTGGGCCGCGCGCCGCCTGGTGCCCGAGGCGCTCATCGTGGCCGGCGGCATGGAGGCCACCTTCCGGCCGGAGTTGCTGTTCGAGCTGGGCCCGTTCGATCTCGTGGTGCTGGGAGAAGGCGAACGGCCGCTCACCGAGATCGTTCGTCGTCTGCGCGCCGGCGAGCCGCTCGAGGCCCTGGCCGGCACGGCAGAGAAGGTGGACGGCGCGATCGTCAAGCGTACGCAACGTTCCCTCAACCGCGACGAGCTGCGCGCCGCAATCTTCAGTACCCCGTACGCGAGCATGCCCTACTCGGCCTACTGGAGCCGCCTCGAGCAGGCGTACCGGGTCGGGCAGCTGCCGAGCAAGGCGGCCCGCGAGGCTCGTCTCGCGGAGATCCGCTCCGTCCGGCTGATCACGCTCAACTACTGCCCGATGGGCTGCACCTTCTGCTCGGCGACCAACTTCCTGCACGAAGCGCAGGGCCACGTCGCCGCCGTCGCGCGCCTGGAGGCGGACGAGTGTCTCACGATGATCGCGCGCATCGTCGCTGCCCATCCCGGCGTGCGCACGATCATCTTCCAGGACGACATCTTTGCTTTCACCCAGGATCGGCGGCTTCTGCCGCTCTGCCACGGCATCGTCGCGGCGAAGAGCCGCGGCGAGCTGCCGGGTGGCCTGCAGTTCATCAGCACCAACCGCATCGATGCAATGTCGCCGGAGCGGCTTGCCGCCATGCGCAGCGCCGGCTTTCGGGTGCTCGGCTTCGGCATCGAGAGCTTCTCGCCGCGCATCCTCGCCGAGTTCAACAAGGCGCAGATTCATCGGCACATCGAGCCGGTGCTGACCTCCGCGCTCGAGCTCGGCATCACCCCCTTCCTCGATCTCATTCTGAGCTCTCCGCGCGCGGGCCTGGAGGATGTCGCGGAGACGGTGCGCGAGGCCTATCGTTGGCTGCGGCAAGGATGCGAGATCGGCATCTATCCCTACGTCATTCCTTTCTCCGGCGCCGCATTCGCCCGCGATCGCTCGCTCGCGCCCTACACGACTCATGTGCGCAGGCACATCGCTGGCACGCAGGTGGAATGGGACCAGCCGGCGAAGATCCTGCCGGTGGACCCGGTGGTCCGAGAGGCGGTGCTGCGCATCGAGAGCGACTTCGAGGCGAGGATCGCGGCCCTCGATGAGGCCGAGACGCATCTCCCCTCCCGCATTCGCTCGCTCGTGTGGATCCAGAGCTCACTCAGCGTGCTCGCTCACTATGGGCTCCGGGTGGGCGATGTCGAGCAGATCCAAGCCGAGCTCGAGACACGCCTGCCGCGTTTGGAAGGAGCGACGGAGCTGCCGGCCGTCGTGACCGCATGACCACTCGCCGGTTCGTGAGCATCGCGGCACCGCTCGCGGTGTGCGGGCTTCTTGCCGGCTGGGTCGTCCTCTCGGCCGCGAACGCCGAGGCCGCGAGTTTCTCGACGCTCGTCTACGCGCTCGCGAATCTGATCGTGTTCACCGACGTGCTCGACTTCTTGCTGCGGCTCTACATGAAGCGCCGGCACACGGCGACCGCGCGCGGCACCGGTCGCGAGCGCGAGCTCTCGATCGATCTCAAGACGGCGCTCCCCGCCGCAGCGTATCCGGCAGTCAGCGTCGAGCCCTACGCGATCATCGCTTCGGTGTTCAACCTCGAGGAGCGGATCGAGCAGTTCGTCGCCGACTACGCGCCCTACCGGGAGCGCATGTGGCTCATCAGCGACGGCTCGACCGATCACACGCTGTTGCGATTGCGTCAGGCGGGCTGGCGCTGCTTCGATGACGGCGTCAATCGACGCAAGCCCGCCGCTCTGCGGCGGCTGCTCGAGAGCCTCCCGGAATACATCGAGACCGTGCTCGTCATCGATCCGGACATCCGTATTCTCAAGCCCGGTGCCGGCAGCGAGCTCGATCTCGAGCAGTTCATCAGTGAGTTCCAGCAGTCGGGTGCCGCCGCGGCCTGTCCTCGCGTCCTGATCGAGCCCGACGGCTTCCTGGCACGGTTCCAGTCGTTCGAGTACGCGCTCGCATTTCGGGTGGGGCGCCAGAGCCTGGCGGACTACAGCATCACCTCGGGCGTCTCCCTCTACCGCCGTGACGCCCTGATGCGCGCTCTGCGGAGCCATTCGCTCTCGGTCTACGCCGAAGACTTCGAGAACGCGGTGATTCTGCTCGAGCGTGGCGAGCGGATCTACTACGACGGCCGTCTGGTGGTCGGCACCGAAGGCCCGGGCTCGTTCCCGCGCTGGTTCTCGCAGCGGGTCGGCTGGTATCACGGACTCATCAAGGTGTATCTCGAGCGCATCGGCTCGGTGTGGCGGATCGCAAAGCGAACCCCCTTCTCGCTCTATCACTACCTGATCTACGTCGGCGGCCTCACCATCTGCCTGCACGTGCTCAAAGTCGTGAGCGCGACACTGCTGCTCGTGAGCTTCCTGAGCGGCATCGACAATCTCTTTTTCGTACACCTCAACAGCTGGACGAATCCGGTCTACTTCATGGCCGCCATCGGCAGCTACCTGGTGTTCGGGGCGGTGGCGCTATTTACCGTGGTGCCCAAGGCCGAGCGCGCCTACGCCGCCCCCATCGTCCCGCTCTATCTCTTTTATGCGCTGGTCCACATAGCGCCGATGTCAGTGGGATATGCCAATTGGATCGCGCTCAAGCTCATCGGCCGGCGCTTGTACCGCGATCACTACGAGCCGGCAGCGGCTGAAGTGCCCGAGCCGCAGGGCGTAGGCTCGCTCGCGACCAGGCGGCTGCGGTGAGCGCCGGGGCAACTTCACTTCGCGCGCGCTCTCGGCCCGCCGAGTACTGGGAAGAGCGTGCCCGGCGCTTTGCCGTGGACGGCGACGGCCTCGCTGCGGTCTGCTCTTACGGGATGCCGCGCTTCTACAACCGGCTCATCCATTTCTGTCAGCGGCGCGCCCTCGAGCCGTGGCTGAACGCGGGCCCCGATACGCGGGTGCTCGATGTGGGCTGCGGTGTCGGGCGCTGGAGCCGACTGCTGGCCTCGCGAGGCGCATGGGTCACGGGCGTGGACTTGAGTCCCACCATGATCGCCGAGGCGGAGCGCCGGGTGGCCGCGAGCGGCGTTTCCAGCCGCTGCCGCTTCATCGTCCAGGACGCTACCGCCCTCGAGATCGCGGGATCGTTCGATCTCATCCTCTGCGTCACGATGCTGCAGCACGTGCTAGATCTCGAGGCGATGCGCTCGGCGCTGCATCGCATGGCCCTGCACTTGGCCCCCGGCGGACGGCTCGTCATCCTGGAAGCCGCGCCCGCGCGCGCGGTCAGCCGCTGCAACAGCGCGGTGTTCACGGCTCGTCACCGCGAGCTCTACCTCAGGCTCTTTCGCGAGTGCGGCCTGCGGCTTCGAGCCGTGAGCGGGGTCGACCCGGCACCCTTCAGAACCTGGCTCCTGCCTCATCTGCCGCGCCTGCCGCGCGCGCTGCGCCTCGCCGCCCTCGCGCTCGTGACGGCTCTCTCCGCGCCCTTCGATGCACTCTTCGGTCCGCGCTTGACCGAGCGCTCCTGGCACGCCGTGTTCGTGTTGCAGCACGAGCCGGGAGACTGACCATGCGCCTGAGCCGTCGCCCGATGCTCGCGCTCGCCGTATTTCTCGCGGTCGCGGTGCTCATCGTCGCCGGCCGTTCCTACGAGGCGCGCCGTGCCGGGAGCGAGTCGCTCTCCAACAGCCTCACCCTGAGCGTCACCAACGGTGGCGATCGCGGCGCCGGCACGTTGCGCGAAGCGCTCTTCATCGTTGCGACGGCGCCGGGACCGGCGCGCATCTCGCTCGAGGTGCCGAGGATTTCGCTCGCGACCCCCCTGCCGCCCATCGTCAACTCGCACGGCGTGCGCATCCTCGCTCGCGCGGCGGGAAGCGAGATCGATGCGCGCGCCCTGGGCGGCGGCGCGGTGCTCGATGTGGCGGCCGCTAATGTCTCGGTGAGCGGACTCACGATCCGCAACTGCGCCAACGACGGCATCCTGGTGCGAGCGCTGCACTTCAGCCTCGAGAACACGACACTCGAGGCCTGCGACGTGGGCGTCGAGGTGGCCGGGAATGCGCGCGGTCTGCTCCTCGAGAACAACCGCTTCGTCAATGACCGCGTCGGCGTGCGGTTCTCGGCCTCGAGCCCGGGGACGACGGTGGCATCCAACCAGTTCTCGGGTGAGCAGGAAGCGGGTGTTTGGGCGGTGCGCGGCGCGGCGGATGCGCAGGCGGGGGCGATCAGTGTGCGCGACAACCGCTTCGATAAGGACCGCGACGGTATCGTCGCCGGCAACATCAGCGTGCTCATCGAGCAGAATCAGATCACCGGCGCGCAAGCGGCAGCCGTGGATCTGGTCGGGACCGGGGTCCTGGTTCGCGGCAATCGCGTGAGCGGCGGCCCGGGCATGGGCATCATCGCCGAAGGAGCGCGCGCCGCGGTGATCGAGCACAACGAGGTAAATGGGCTCGCCGCGTACGGCATCATGATCCGCGGATCGAGCAGTGCGCTGGTGCGCGCCAACCGCCTCTACGACTGCGCCTACGGCATGGCCTTCGTGCTGGGCGATGCGCGCAATCCGAGCACGGCGGTGGACAACATCATCATCGAGCCGCGGTACGACGGCATCGACGTCATCGGCGATGCGCCGATTCTGCGCCGCAACCATGTGCTCGAGCCGCATGCCTTCGCGCTACGGGTGCAGGACTTCGAGCGCCCGGACGGGCGCACGGTGGCGGCCACGCCGTTCCTCGACCATAACTCCTTCGGTCCGGCCACCCCGACCGCGGTCGCTGCGCGGCGCGGCGGCTCGGCGTGGCGCTGAGGGCGGCATGGACACTCTCGAGAGAACCCAGCTCCTGCCGCTACCCACGTGGAGCGATCCGCGTCTGCACCTGCTCGATGATCTGTGGCTGCTCGCGATCTTTGCCATCCTCTTTGCCGCCGGTCTTCCATGGCTCGTGAGCTCATTCGACATACGACTTGGCGCAGCGCTGCTCGGGCTGCTCGCGCTCGCGGGAATTCACGTCGGTTTCACCGTGCTCAGCGCGCCCGCGCCGGGCATCCACCGCTGGCGTAAGCGCGTACTCGCCCTGCTTCATGCGATCGGTGTCGTGGTGGTCGCGCTCATATGGCATTACGCCGGCGGGGTACACAATCCCGCGTTCCTGCTGGTATTCGTACTGCCGGTCATCGGCGCCATCTTCCTCTCCCGCTGGCAGCCTTACGCGATCGCCCTTCTCGCCATCGTCGCGGTCTCGGCCGTTGCCCTCACCGACTCGCCGGAGCTGCGCTGGTATGCGAGCGGTCTCGTTCCGCAAGCCTCGGGGTTGGCGCGCCTCTTCGGCAGTGCCACCGAGGCGAGCGAGGCTTTCCCCGGGTTTTATGCGCCTCCCGGCTACTTCCTGGTGATGCTCGAGGGATTTGCCGTGCTGATGGCGGCGTGCGCATTCGCCGCCGAATACCTCGGTAGCGTGTTCGACCGGCTGCACGCGGATCTTGCCGGCGCGCGCGTGGAAGCCGAGCGCGCGCAGCAGCTCTGGACGAGTCTCATCGAGGAGCTGCCGATGCCGGCTGCGCTCGTCGATGCGCGCACGCTCCAGGTCGTCTCGGAAAGCTCCGGGCTCTCGAGCCTATCCGCCGACGGGGCGAGCGCGGTGGGCCGCAAACTCACCGAGGCGATCCGGTTTTCCTATCCGGAGATACTCGAGGAGCTCGTCACCGGCGTCGGAGGAGCGGCGCAGCACGTGGTACTCCACCGCGGAACCGAGCTCTGCCTCGCGCGCATCCGCGCGCAGCACATGCCCTACAAAGGACGGCGCCTGGCGCTCATCCTCATCGAGCGCGAGACCGAGGATTTTGCCGTGCGGGCCGCGCTCGATGTCGCCGAACAGGCGATCGTGGTCATCGATTCTCAGGACCGCGTGCTCGCCTTCAACCGGCCAGCGCTCGCGCTCTTCTCCGCCACCCGAGTGGGCGCGGATGCCTCGACACTGCTCGCGCAGCCCGAAGCCCCGCCGCGCTGGTGGGAACCGGGACTGACCGGCAGGCGCAAGATGCACCTGCGCATTCTGCCGCGCCTCTTCCAGGTGACCAGCACCGCCGTCTCGCTGCCCGGGGAGGAGGAGCGGCTCTGCGTGCTCGCCTTCCTCCCGATCGCCCGCGCAGACCCTCTGGACCTTGCACGCCTTGGCGCCCAATCGGCGGGCGCCTCCCACCCGAGGACGCCATGAGACTCCATCATTCTGTGCTCCTCGCTCTTGCGGCGGCGTGGCTCGCGCCCCGAGCCGGCGCCAGCGACCGCCTCGTCATCAGCGCCGACGGCTCGACCCTGAGCGGCGCGAGCGGCGGCGGCGGCGGATCACTCACCTGGCTGCAGGGTTTCGATAGCGGCGTCGTGGGTGTTGGCGGTGAATACCAGACTCTCGCCGACGCCCGTTGGGCGTTCGGCTCGCTTTCCGGCTCGGTCAGCACCGGCGGCCCACGCGCGCGCTGGACCCTCGCGGGCGAAGCGCATCTCGGCAGGGGCGACATCGGCGCCTACCAGCGCCTGCGCCGCTTCGACTACCAGGTGGAAGGGCTGAGCGTGGCGGGCACGTTCGGCGGCAAGCTGACAGTGCAGCTCGGAGCGCATCAGTACGACATCGACACGACCCATGGCGCTTTGCCCAAGGCCGCGCTGGGCTTTCTTTGGACCCCGCACCTGCAGACGACCGTCTCGTACTCGCGATCGATCACCGGCAACCTTGGAACCGAGCTCGAGACGCTGCGCATCGATCACTACGGCGCCCCGGTGAACTGGCTTATAGGTGGCGCCGTGGGGCACGTGGCGCCCTCGATCGTGAACATCTACACGGGATTGACGGGACCCGCGCCGCAGTTGCGCGAAGGGTATGTCGGCATCTCGAAATCCTTCTCGCGCAGCGACTGGTCCATTCTCGCCGATTACCTCAAGGTGGCCGGCGAGAAGCGGATCACGCTCACCGTGGTTTGCACCCTCCAGGCGGGAACCTCGGGCACATGAGCCTCGATCTGCACCGGACTCTCAGACGCCATTCGACCTGGCTGCCGGCGCTCCTGGTGTTTGCGACCGTCGCGGCCGCCGGCTCGCGACTCATCTTCCTGAGCGTACACGAGCGCGCCCAGGAGGCCCGCGATGCCGCCCAGGCGAGCGCCGCGCGCTGTGCGCAGGCGATCGAGCAACAGTTGGATACGCTGGCAAAGCGCGCCTCTCGGGCCGCGCGCAACCTGGCCGCGCCCGCGAGCTCCGACTTCAAAGTGTTCGAATGGACGAAGGATGGCGGCATCATGACCTCGGGCCGCGCCGATGCCGCCGTGGCCCGCACGCTCGTGAGTGAATGGCAGGCTGCCACACCGGTCCGGGGCGTGCCCGCCGCCGCCCTCCTCGGACCTGTACGTAAGGGGAGCGAGTGGCTCATGGCGGCACGTGCGCCGCTTCATCGCGCGGCTGCGCTCGGCTCGGCAAGCGCGAGTGGCTGGGCGGTCGCTTATGCCAATCTCGCTCGCCTGTTGGCGCGCGCGCAGGTCATGCGTAGGGTGGGCGCGGGGGATGATTTCGCGCTCGCGCAGACCGAACCCGCGAGCCGCTACGCGCGGGTATTCGTCGCCTCGAGCACAGCCCCGCTGCGCGATCCGGCGGAGGGCGTGATTCACGCCCCGCCGGGTTTCGCGTTCACCTCAGCCGGAGCGCTCACCTTCCAGATACGCCCTCGTGGAGGTTGGTATCCGGCGCGCGCGCTCGCCACCGACGTGGGGCTCCTCGCCCTCATCGCCTGGGTGTTGACGTTCATGGCTCACGATGTCACCCAGCGCACGCTGCGCCTGCGGGCCTCGCTCGCGGCCGCGCGCCGTCAGCTGCACGCGGCGAATCAGCGGCTCGCGCTCGAGATCGAGCAGCGCGAGAGCCTGCAGGAGAGCGTCAACCGCGCGCGTTTTCACGATGCCTTCACCGGTCTGCCGAACCGCTACTACTTCATGGAGCAGCTCGATCGCGCGCTGCGCGAGCTCCGTCGTCGCCGTGCCGGCCGCCTGGGTGTGTTTCTGATCGCCATCGATCGCTTCCAGCTCATTAACGAGACCCTCGGGCACACGGCTGGAGATGAGCTGATGGTTCAGGCGGGTCATCGCTTCCGTCAAGCCGTGCCGGCCTCGAGCGTCCTCGCCCGCTGGGGCGGCGGCCAGTTCGCCTTGCTCGTGCGGGACCTCCCCTCGAGCAGCGCGGCGCCGCGGCTGGCCGGTGAGCTGCAGGCGGCATTGCAGCAGCCCTTCGAGCTGCGCCGGCACCGTCTCGGCATCAGCGCGCGCATTGGCATGAGCACTCTCGAGAGCTGGCCGCAGCGCGCCGAGCAGCTCATGCGCGAAGCCGAAGTCGCGCTCTCCGAGGCCAAGCGGCAGGAGGAAATCACCTGCGTCACCTACTCCCCCTCCATGGGCGGCGATGCGGCGAGTCTCGTCAGCCTCGAGGCCGACTTGCATGTGGCGCTCGAGCGCCGGGAGCTCAAGCTCCTCTTCCAGCCGATCGTGGCTCTGCGCGCTCGCCGCGCGGTAGGCGCGGAAGCGCTGCTGCGCTGGCTGCACCCCATCGAGGGCCTGCTCGCCCCGGATAAATTCCTGCCGATCGCCGAGGAAACCGGAATGATCGTGCCGATCACGCGCTGGACCATCCGCACGGTGTGCGCGCTCGCCGGCGAGTGGCGGCGGCGCCTGCCCGCCGGAACGGAGTTCTATTTGAGCATCAATTTGTCGGCGGCGGTGCTGCGCGATCCGCAGTTGAGCGACTACGTCGCCGAGCAACTGGCCGTGACGGCGACACCGCCTCAGGCGCTCAAGTTCGAGCTCACCGAAGGCGGACTCATCAGCAACGTGGTCGCCGCGCGCGAGACGCTCGAGCGGCTGCGCCACACGGGTGTGGAGCTTATGCTCGATGACTTCGGCACGGGCTATTCCTCACTCAATCACCTGCAGCTCTTCCCGTTCGACTACGTGAAGATCGACCGCCCGTGGGTCGGGGCAACCCCCTCGGAGCATGGCGGCGCGAGCCTCGCCTCGGCCATGGTGCAGCTCGCTTCGAGCCTCGGGCTCACGCCGATCGCGGAGGTGATCGAGTCGCAGGCCACCGCCGATGCACTCGAGCAGATGGGCTGTCGCTTCGGCCAGGGCAACTTCTTCTGTGCTCCGGTCGAGGCGGAGGATGCCCTTCAGTGTCTCGGCGCCGAAGCCGGCGGCGTCCTTCCTCGGCAGATGCTCGAGGCTGCGGAGGACGATTCGCCGACTCTCATCCTACCGGCAGGAATCGTCACGGAGTAACGACCGACCCACAGCCAAGCTCACGCTGGAGCGTCGATGGCGACGCGAAGGTGTTTGCTCGGGCTAGGGTCCCGTCGCCGCAGCCTTTTGCTGAGCTGCTTGTTGCTCCTGCCGCCGCTCTTCGCGCAAGCGCTCCTTCTCCTCGCGCGCCTTCTTCTTTGCGAGGTGATGGCCGACGATACAGCCGGCCGCGGCGCCAATCACCGCGTGATGCCGCGCCACGTGTCCCGCCACGGCGCCCACGGCGGCGCCCTTGAGGCAGCCTTTGGCCTCGACGCCGCGCGAGGCGGTGAGCAGGAGCAGCGCGGCCACGGGTGCGATCGCCCATTGCTTCGATTGGATCGAGAACATCTGGAACCCTCATCGGTGGAACATTCGGGCACATCGCCCCGGTGAGCCGCGGCGTTGCCCACCGATAGAACACGAGAAAGCTGGAAAAGTTACTCCCGACCTCGGTCCTCGAGCTCCTTTCTCAGGATCTTGGCCCCCTCCACCATCGCTCTCATCTTGCCGAAAGCGACTTCCCGTGGCAGGTACTTCATGCCGCAGTCGGGCGCGATGATCACTTGCTCCGGGCTCAAGTACTTCAAGGCGCGGCGGATCCTCCCTGCCACGGTTTCCGCCGACTCCACGGTCATGTCGGAAAGATCGATGGCCCCGACCATGATCTGCTTGCCGCCGAGCCGCGCGAGCACCTCGCAGTCGAGATGGGATTGCGCGGTTTCGACCGAGATCTGTCCACAGGGGCAAGCCGACAGCTCCGGCAGGAACGAATACCCGGACGGACGCTGGTGAATGATCGCCGCATAGCCGAAACAGATGTGCACCGCGGTGAGCCCGCTCACGCCCTCGAGAGCCCGATTGAGCGCCTGCAAGCCGAACTGGCGGGCCTTCTCGGGCCGGGCCTGCATGTAGGGCTCATCGAGCTGCACGATGTCGGCGCCGGCGGCAAAGAGGTCGCGGACCTCTTCGTTGACCGCGGCGGCGTAGTCGAGTGCCAGCTCCGCCTCGCTCGAGTAGAAGTCGTTTTGGGCCTGCTGGCTCATGGTGAAGGGTCCCGGCACGGTGACCTTCACCGTGCGCCGGGTGTGGCGCCTGAGGAATGCCAGATCGTCGAGCTGCACGGGGCGCAATCGGCGAATCTTGCCCGTGATGCGCGGCACCGGGTTGGGATGCCCGGACCTGTCGAGAGCGGTTCCAGGATTGTCGAGATCGACTCCGGCGAGCGCAGTGGCGAAGCGGTTGGAGTAGCTCTCTCGCCGGATCTCGCCGTCGGTCACGATGTCGAGACCGGCATCCTCCTGGGCCTTGATTGCGAGCACCGTCGCATCATCCTGCGCCTGTGCCAGGAAAGGCTCGGGAACCCGCCACAGCTCGCGCATGCGCACTCGCGGCGGGAACCGGCCGGCCAGTTTCTCGCGGTCGATCAGCCAGTCAGGCTGCGGATAGCTTCCTACGAGCGTCGTCGGGAAGAGCATGTCGTACCTCGGCATGAGGGGCGGGCGGCAATCATCCGCGGGGATTGTGACCAAAACCGGCTCGTGACGGAATCGAAAATTCGATTCTCCAACCCTTCACCTGGCTGGTACACCCGCTCGTGCCGCGTTTTGCACGGAAGCCCCACCCCAAGCAAAGCCCTGATCGGCACTCGAATCACCAGAGTGCCAACGGCCGCGACCAAACGACCCCAAAATAACAGCTTCGCGTCCTAAAAAGCGCGTAGCATGGGCAATGCGGGTTAGTTGCCGCTCTCTCCGAGAGAGCCCCGTCGAGGCGATGCCTCGTGATCGCTGCAATTCTAAGTCAAGCGAGTCTCGTGCAGCGATTCCTTTCACGTCAGATTCGCAATAGGCGGATCATGCCTCACGGTCCACGAGTTTCTGACGAGCACCTTCGATCGCTCGCACGCGAGCGCATTGCCGATGGGCGCCTGCCGGTGATCTTTTCGCACTCGATGCAGGCAGGCCATGGCTCGGGCACCCGCTGTTGCGTGTGCCAGCAGCCGATCGAGCCGCAGCATATCGAGTACGAAGTCACTGATTATCGAAGTGGCGCCCAAATGTCATTTCACTTTGCGTGTCACGCGATCTGGCAACTCGAGTGTCGGGCATGGAGCTTGGCTGGCGAGGCGCAGAGTAACCCGACGATTAGGGAGGATGGCTGAGACGGGTTCGTGCGTTAAAGGCGAGATGAGGATGGGCGCACAGGTGCTCTCCACTCGCTCAGCGCGATGACAGTACCCTCCCCCGCCATCCGGTTTACATACCGAACGTCGGCCGTGACGAATACCCCCCTCCGAATAATCGCGAGTGCGTGGTAAGCCGCATCGTAGAACGACACCTCGTAGGTACATACCAATTCGAGTGCCGCTGCGAGCCACGCGTCCGACGGCACCGCCTCCGTGAGCCCGAATTTCATGAGCGAGGTCAGCCAGGCGGAGGCATGCGCCGGAAATCGTCGCGCAACTGTGTTGCCGACCTCATAGAGCCACAACGCCGGCACAATTGCGCGTACGGCATCGTTCAGGATCGCCGCGCGCAGCAAAAGCGCCTTGTCGACCTCCGGCTCATCGTCTGAAGGGAGGACCCATTTGAGCAGAACTGATGCATCGGGCACCACCAACGGCGCCGGCATCAGTGCCCCCCCTCGCGGTCATCGCGGATCCACCTTGCCACCTCGTCCGTGCTGACCTTCGGCAGCTGCGTGCGCAGTGCGTCCATCTCGCGCACCGCGTCTCTGCGCCGCCGCCGAACGGCCCAGTCACGGATTGCTTCATTGATGGTGCGGCTGCGCTCTCCGGCCGGGATCCGCCCGAGGACGTCCCAAGTGTCGTCGTCGATCATGATGTTGATGCGCTTGCTCATGGCTGTCCTGCTCCGTGGGGTGGAATTGGTGTGGATATGATTACACACTAGGCCTGGAATGGCTACCAGGCCCTGATCTTCACGCTCGAGCTGCAACCGCCTGTTACGAGCGCCCGTGGTGAGTTGCGTCAGCCGACGCCGGCCACAAGCAGAGAAGCTCCGTGAGCGTTGCCAGATTACCGCCGTGCGCCAGATGATGGCTCGCCTGGAACGTGAGATCGTTCATTGAGCCGAGCACTCGGCGATTGGTCGCGCGAGCGAAGAGTACCCTAGCGTGTTATTTGGGGAAGCGTCGGCCGAAAGTGTCAAGAAGCGTGCCGGGGTGTGCGGAAGAGTACCTCACTGCACTGAATTTGCACTGAGCAAGCAGCGGACTTCAACGATTCGGTGCATCAGCTCCCACGCAAGCACGGGTACGCGCCAAGCCTGTCGGTCGATCATGCCGTTGGGGGCGCGTTCCTTAGATCACAGCACCACAAACCGCTTTCCATCAGGCAGACGATAGCGCTGGAAATCCATCTCATCGACGGTCATGACTTCCGTAATGCCGGTTGCAATGGCCAGCCAGTACAGTGAAGCATCCGCCAAGTCCATCTCCCGCCTGCGATCAGTGTAGCGGCGTATCCACTGAATGATATCCGGCAAGTCATGCCCGTCGAAGGCGTGAATTTGTGCGCCCCCGAGCCCCAGCCATTGCAGCAGCTCAAAGCGGTGGGGAGGATCCAGCAAGTATGAGGCTTCGACGACGCACGGCCAGGTGGTCAGAAGACGCAGGCCCTCCGCAGACAGCTCCGTGATCAACGCATCAAAGCGCGTGTGATGGCGGTCGTCCGGCGCGAATAATGCGACTTGAGGCCCAGCATCAAGTAGGACGTTTCGCACGCAGCTTTGCCTTCAGGCCCGCGCCGGTCGCAGAGGAGGCGTCGGGACGATGCATGGGCGTCCGGGTGCGCACTTGATCGAGCAAGCTCCGCGGGGATTTCAGGCCAAGAGTGCGCTCGAGCGCCTCTTTGACGACCTCGGATTTACTGATGCCCAGCCTGCGCGATTCGGCTTCAACGCGGGCTTCCAACGCGGGATCTAGTCGAATGGACATGGGCATGGCGGCTATCACGCGCTGTATCTATGTATTACAACGATACAAGACCCTGACCGCTAGCACAAGCGGCTATAGTCCGCTTGGCCTGGGCTACTGGCGCAAACCTGCTGCTTTCAAATCCGCCTTCGATGCTGACCGTTTCTCTGCGTGATAGCGCATAGGCTCGAGGTCCACGAGGCAACCGACCCGCGAGTAGCGACGGCGGCGGTCCTCCTTCATCGTGCCGTCGAACACGTCGCGAACGGGCGTGCCGAGAAATCGCCGCTTGCCGTCGGAGTCCTCGACCCACCGAGCGGGCGGCACATCGGCCATCGTGAACACGAACCAGAGATCGCCGATCTTGCGCAGGACCCGATCACGGTCGATCCAGACCTCGGTTGCGGGTCGGGGCTTTACGAGCTGAACACACCCGAACCACGGGTTGCGCTTGATGATGCCGTCGCGCGGATCGACGTAGAATTCGATCCGCGTCTGATCGCGCAGACGCCATCCGCCGTAACGAAAGCGCGTCGGGCCGACGTAGATCTCGCCCTCCCGAACGTAGCAGTCCTTCTCGAAACGATCGAACAGATGCTGCAGGATGTGCTCGTTGATACGCGAGCGCATATCGAAGTTGTGGCTTAGTTCGCCGTAAAAGGCGTCCCAGCGCCGGCCGACCGCCTTGCGCACCTGTCCGTAGAGCGGGTTCAGGTGCTCCCCGAAGTCCTTGGTGTTATACCCATAGCGCGCCGTCATGCTCTCGCGCGCCGGGGAGTCCTCAGTCAGGAGAAATGCCTTTTTGTGCCGTACCCGCCGGTAAGAGTCCCTGCTGCCCCGGCGCTCGTGCTCGCAGATGACCTTGTTGAGATCGGAACGCATTGGAAAGAACCTATTTCACTGGTACCTACTTCATATGAGTGCTCCTCGGCAGTTGCCAATTGGCGCCGCTGCGCTTGCGAGCCTTAGGCAGGATCACCTCACCCGTCTTCTTGTCCTTGCGCGGCTTACCCCGGGTGAAGGTCTCGGCGCCGAGGCGGTCGCGGGCCTGGGAGATGCGATCGGCCGTGATCTCGGCGAGTGCGAGGCCGGCGAACTGCTCGGCCCACCATTTGAGTTGGCGCGTGCGCGTCGCCCTCTCCTTCTCGTCGAATTCCGTTAGCACCATTTCGGTGTAGTCCTTGGCGAGCGCATCGAAGCTCGTGCGCCGGGCCGCCGCATGAGGAAAGTGCCGACCCTCGCGGATCGCGGCCTCGATCGAGGCCGCCCACGCTTGCGCCTCCTTGCGATTGGGGAACGTCTCGGACTGTGCCGGGCGGCCTTTGACTCGCACCTGCGCACGGTAGGAGACCGACTTCGTGATCGGGCTGACGATGCGTTGGATCGAAGCCATGTGTGCCTCGGTGCACCGACGTGCAGCGATGAGCAGGGTTACTGCACTGAGTGTGCACGAAATGAAAACGACAGTGACGCTCGCGATGGCCAGCAGCGAATAATATTCTGATTTATAAATGAGCCTTCGGGCACATAGGTTACGAAATATTCCGACCCCGGTATAAACCGTCATACATGTGACCGGAACGTACCTAAACGTTTTAATTGGGGCGTGACGGAATCGAACCGTCGACCAGCGGATTAAAAGTCGCAGTTGGTGCTCGCCACGGCTCCAACATACACCATCAGCCATCCCGCAAGTGTTTGATTTGTCGGAGTCGAGTCTTGCGCAAAATGCGGCAAGAAGTGTGCCAGTGAGTCTCGAGGAGTAAGTCACTGCACTGAATTTGCACTGAGCGAGCTAATCATCCGGGTAACCAACCAGAGATCTGTGTCACCCCTTGAGTTCACGCTGGGGCTTCCCGATTGAGCATAGCGCGACGGCTTAGCGCGTAGCGCAATCGCCTATGGAAAAAGATAGGCCCCAGTGGCCAGTAAAACAGCCATAGGAACGCCGACACTGCCCCCAATGCTATGTCGCGTCCGACGCTAAGCTCAACGCGTCTCAACGCGCGGGCCGCGATCACGAACGGGATGAATACCGCGATACCGGCTGCGAAACCGACGGGATAGCTCCATGCAGCCGGGTCTGATCCTGCCTGACCAAATGACGGGCCGTTGAGAATGTCGAGAACGTAAAGGACTGCGATGGCGCAGGGACAGAAGACTGTTAGACGTCGCGACAACAGCGAAACGTGAAGCTGTGGCATGGTTGCCACAAGCATCGGATAACCGTACATGGAAGCCAGCGCGAGAACGCCACCAACGGCTTCGGCCGTAGGGCTTGTGCGGGTTGCGCCCAATGCAGAACCCACAAGCAGCAGAACCCAAATTACTAGGATGAGCTGCCTTGGTGAGATATCTTCGAGCTTCCGTGTGGGGTTCATTGTTGCGGCGGCCGACGTTTTTCTTTGGTGCGGTTGGCGGGGTGGATCTGTAGACGCTTGAGTGGGTCGAGCGACCGGGCGACTGCAACGAATCCGCTCTCAGTGCAATTCCGAGCAACGCGCCGCGCGGTGCTCATCGCTTCTTCTGCGGAACGAGATCGGGCCGATTCGACTTGCGCCAGGCGACAACGTCTTCGAGCAGCCGTTCCGCCTCGGCGATGCAGTGCTCCGCTGTGCTTTCGTCGACGTCATCCCCCGTGTAGTCGGCTACGTTTCGCTGCCGCCGTAACGTATCCAGCACGATGATTCGCTTGGAATCGAGGCCAATGGTGAGCGGCAGAGTCTGGATGACAGTCATGTGGTGCCCCGGCCGGTTCGTATCAGGCCGGTAGCCGTGCATCATCAGCGCGGCCAGCGCACTCTGCATGATGGCCTTGTAGGCCGCATCGAAGCGCGTTTCCGGGCTGATGCTGGTCACGCGCGCGTCGCGCAGATTTCGGCGCGCAGCAATCAGGAGGCGCTCGATTTCCGCGGCGTCGGAGGCGTGAGGCTTAAGCTGCCCGATCTTCAGTAAGTTTTCCAAGCTCACTCGCGTCTCCAATGACGAAGATCTTCGGCTCCTTCAGCACGCGGGAAAGGAAGCGGTCACGCCCGCGCTGCTTGGCTCGAAAGGCATCCTTTGACATGACGACCGGGTTGACCTCGCGGCCGAGCCGTTCACGCGCAGCATGAGTCGCTTCTACGACATTCTCGAACGACACCGAGCCGATCACCAGCAAGTCGATATCGCTCGTTGGCTTTTCCTTGCCCTGCGCGACCGATCCGAATACCAAGGCGGCAGTGATCTCATCGGCAGCGGGGCTCAGTGCCTCGCGCAGCACATCCGCGAGCCCCGCCGTCTTACGGAAGACCCCGGCGAGCTCCGGGTAGATGGGACAATCGCGGGATGCTTGATAGCGGACCTGGTTTCCGGACGCCTTGCGGACCAGGAGTCCGGCCTCCGTGAGCGCCTTGAGCTCACGATGAACGGGCCCTGCGGGCGCCCCCGTCAATCGCGCGATCTCCCGCACGTAAAAGCTTTCATCCGGCCTCAGTAACAGGAGCGAGAGCACTTGGCGGCGGTATGCGCCAAAGAGGAGCTCGACCAGCGGAACACCCAAGCTAGTTCTCATATTGAGAACGATCGTACCATAATTGAGAACAGATGCAACGATATGGCCTGCAAGTCCACTTTCCGGTGGGCGCAGCGAGATCGGACCGTTCCGGGGAAGCTCAGGGCCGTGCAGGATCATTTTCGATGCGGGTCAACCCGCCGAGCCGGCGGCCGGCCCTGCGCCCCGCGCGCGGCTTTGCGCGGCCGTTCAGGCCCAGAAACCACGCTAGAAAGGACGGCTCGTGAATCAGCAGCTCTCCGCACGGTGAATCGAAGACAGCGGCCGAGAGTCCGTTCGTCGCGCGGCACCGGAGCGCCCATGTCACACGATTGACGCTGAGTAAGTGCGGGTGTCTCACCACGAGCTGGGCTTTGGTGACGAGCTCCGTCATTGGCGGCAGAGGAGGCGGAACAGCGAGCATGGGAAGCTCTGCTTGATGAGGTGGCGGCCCGTAGGTCTTCGCTTTGCATGGTCGGGTCATCGAGTACGCTCCTCATGCCGACTCGGCTCACGGGTGCGCGTTCGCTCCTCGAGCTTCGCTGCCAGCTGCTCGTCGGTGGTAAGCGGTCGGGGCATGCCACCGATGAAACGCCAGATCTTCTCGGCGAGCGCGCCCTGCCCTACCTCGAGGAGGGCATCGGCCGCCGCATGCCAACCTGCGATCACCTCGCGGCGAGTGTCGAGGAGCTTCGTCTTTCCAGCGGTTGCCTTCAGGCCTCCGTCGCGAAGCTCCTGGGCGATGCGCTGAGTGCGCTCGCGCAGATGCCGGGAGTCGCCGCGGAGCGAGGCGCGATGGATGCCGTCCTTGAAGCCTGACCGGGTCTGACCCCTCACGGCGCGCTCGGTCGCATTGGCCGCGATACCGTGCGCGCGCAGGTGCTGGGCGAAAAGTCCTCGCCACTCCCGCAGGGTGGCTCTCCGGATATTGAGCCGCTTCCTGTCCTCGCCCACTGCCTTGATGACCAAATGCACGTGCGGATGGTCCTGGTCCGTATGCAGGGTGAGGACGTAGCGATGTTTGAGGGCGAACTCCTCCCTCGCGAAATCCCGGCTCGCGAGCAGCAGCTTCTCGGGCGGGGTCCCCTTCGGCATCGAGAGGATCACGTTGTGAACGAGCCTGCCGGGCTTGCGACCCGCTTTGCCGCGGTACGGCCCCCGTGCCTGCGCTTTCGCCGAGTCGAGATCCCAGTCGGCGATGATGTCTTTTTCGATGCCTTTCCCCTTGAGGTGCTCACCCTCGTCCGTCTCGATCTCGAGCTCACCGTTGCGATCGATGTAGCGAAGGTGGGCGATGGCACCCGCTGTGCTCGTCGCGCCTTTCGTGACCTTGACGACAACCTCGCGCCCACGGGAAACAGTGCGCGCGATCTGTTCGACCTGGGCGGGTGAGAATCGAACCCGGCCTCCTGGTCCGCGGCGTGCAAAGCTCCGAAGGTCGAGGAGCGGTTCCCAGCGACCGGCTCTAGTGGCTCTGCTCGGCATGTCCAATGTCCCAGCTGATGAGGTTCGCCTTGATGAGCGCACGGACGTGGTCGCGCAGCGCCTCGCAGATCCGGAGCATGGCCAGCACCTCCTGCCGCCCGGGCACCGCCTGGCGGGCGTCCTGGTGCAGCAGGCGCGCCATCGTGTTGAGGTTTCGGCCGACCGCTGCAAGCTCCCTCACGGATGCCTGGAGGCTCGACAGCTCCCGATCCGGCAACGGCGCCACCCGCCGCAGATGCGAGCGGACGAGAACCGATACATAGGTCGCTGCCGGCATGCTCCGGGCGATCGCCCGCTCCCGCAGCAGCGCCCGGTCTTCGGGCACCAGTCGGACCGTCAGACGCGCATCCCGTGGATCGGGTGGAGCGACGGGCTCGGCAGTGTCGTCGATGTCGGCGCTCGCGAGCATTTGCTCGACCAAGCGCTTGAGCAGAGCCGATTCCGAGAGACTCTGACGCGCAGCCGCTCTCGCGAAGCGCTGCTTCGCCTCGTTGCTGAGCCAGGTCGACAGATGCCTACTACCAGTCATTGGGCAACATTTGAAACCAGGAAATGACGCGCCGCAAATACATTGACCAATGGATTCTCGTGGACGCGGGTTGACCGCGTAACGTAGCGCCGTTCGCCAAAAAATGCGCAACGACACAAGCGCAGACAGACGTGCGTCGGTTCGCGGTGGTTACCCTGCCGGGCCGTCGCTCAGCCTCCCCCTGACGCCGAACGGCGCCTTCTCTGCGGAACCGATGGTGAGTATTTCCGGTTCTCATACGCCCGAATATGGCGCGGATCGGAGCCAGAGTCAGCAGGCTAACTGTGCCGATCTTTGATCAATACTTCACAAAGTCTGTTTGGCTCAAAGAGCCGCCGAAAGGCTATCCTGCCACCTTTTGCACTATCCCAACGCTTCGACAAGCACTTCGCTTCTCACGCTGTCGATGATCCCTGCCGAGACTGAGCACGCTGAATGGAGACTAGCGCCGTAATGAGTAGACCTGGCGCCCACCCGACCGGCTGATGGGAACGCCGAGGAGATCTTCGGCGTCCCGAGTGACGCTTGGGGGACATTTAAGCACTTTACGGATCTGAGCCCAGGCCGCGCAGTGTACATTCGAGATGAAGGACCGCACGTCCGGATGCGCCCAAACGCCATGAGGTAAGAACCTCGTGTACTGTACGCGAGTTCGCACAGGCGATCCCGACCCGGCGTTCCACCTGCCAGGACTTGTCCCCTGTGTCCCCGTCATGCTGCTCGTGGGGCCTTCCTTCGCTGCAAGCCTTGCAGAGAGTTCGTACGCTCTGAGTCCAGTCCTCACAGATGAGGCCCAAGGCATCGCATCGGGCGTCAAGATCTGCCATGCCTTGCGGATCGCCGGCCTCAATGACCGCCTCGAATGTCGAAAATCGCGAGGCTTCGAAGAGTTCTAGTACATTGAAGACTGATCGTTCACGCCCCTGGCGATCGAGGCGGGTGCCAACCTGCGCGCCATCGTGGAGGACAACATCCCCATACCGGAATCCAGAAGCACTAAACGGGACATTCATGAGTCGCGCCCGAACTGGGTCGATGCGATGCGCCCATACCACCTCACCGGCATCGTTCGGATTGAGCCGCACCGGCGCCTCTCCGAAATTGTCGTCTATGGGCCCGCTTCCGTTGCCGAGTTCGATCCCCAGGCGCTGCCATGTTCGACGCGCAGTGTTCCAGTCTCGAAGTGCTGTCGCTGCAATAGCGATGTTCCAGAGGGTTGCCTCATCGGCTGGCGCCAGCGCGTCCGCGCGCAGATTACAATCTAGCGACTCGCGCCAGGCGCTCCGGTATTTGTAGATTAGCCCGATGTTGTACAGCGTCTCTGATCGCTGAGCGTCCAATTTCAGTGCCGCCCGGTACAGCTCGAGTGCCCCTTCTTCATCCCCTTTGTCCGAGCACGCCATTGCTTCGGAGTGCAACTGCCTCGCGCGACGCTTGTCCATTACGCTCATCGGGACTGACTAGACTGGGAGTTCGTTGAACGCCAGCGCTGTGTGGATAGCGGCCGTTGGGCAGTGAACACCGGGGTCAGAAACACCCGGTCGAAAAAATAGGCGCTGTCGGCCATTACCGGGGGAACCCCATTACCTGATCTTTTAGTCCTCAGTTCGATTTCTCGATACCGGACGGTGGGGTAAAATTGGTCGGCAGGCCGAGAGGGATTTCGCCCGGCGCACGCGTCTAAATTACATCAGGAACCCCGTGAGAGAATTCAGCCTCAAATCATGGTTCACGACCCGCGCGCATCGTTTACGGGTCTACAGAATAATCGTGAACTCAATCTGGCTGCTGGTGGCGGCAATCGCTCTGGTCAATCTCGCCCACTGGAAGGCGCCGGCTTCCGCCTGGGTACTAACAGTGTTTATGGGGGTATATCTACTCTGCTGGTTTGTGCTGACGTGCGGGTTCTATTACGGCGTCTTCCGATGTCCGAGCTGCGACGAACGATTTGCACCCAAGTTTCCGCCATTGTGGACCCCACGGCGGTGCCAGAACTGTACCTTTGATATCTACACGCTGACGCATGCGAATTCCAAAGACAGGTAACGTCGCCGCGGACCTAGGCCACTCCAGTCGGCATCGGTTTGCGAGTCGATGAGCGGCAATGAACGGCCATAGGACTAAACCGCTCGCGCGGTAGGGGTGGCTTCGATCGAGGGGATGCCAGGTGTGAGCTTTTTGGCTTTGTTCCGTAAGTTCGGAGTGGAGGCAATCCGCCTCTTCTCTGGCCCGGAGCACTGTCATGAGCTCTCAACCCAAAGCCGTTTCCCCTCTGCGTCAGCGCATGATCGAGGACATGCGGATGCGCAAGCTCGCCCCGCAGACGCAGGCTGCCTACATCCGCGCGGTACGGAAGTTTGCCCGGTATCTGAACCGCGCGCCCGACACCGCCACGGCCGAGGATCTACGCAACTTCCAGCTGCACCTGGTCGACCATGGGGCCTCGCCGATCACGCTGAACGCCACCATCACGGGGCTGAAGTTCTTCTTCGGCGTGACGCTCGATCGTGGCGCCATGATGGCGAAGATGCAGCACGTCTTCGTGCCGCGAACGTTGCCGGTGGTGTTGAGCCGCGATGAGGTCAAGCGTCTCATCGCCGCCGCCGGGAACCTGAAGTACCAGACGGCGCTGTCGGTGGCCTACGGGGCGGGGCTGCGCGCCAGCGAAGTCATCTCGCTGCGGGTCACCGATGTTGACAGCAAGCGCATGGTGCTGCGCGTTCAGAAGGGCAAAGGCAGCAAGGACCGCTACGCGATGCTCTCGCCGGTGATGCTCGAGCGGCTGCGCATCTGGTACCGAGTGGCCCGGGCTCAGGGCAAGATGCCCGACGGCGGGTGGCTCTTTCCCGGTCAGAACCCGATCGACCCGATGAGCACGCGACAGTTGAACCGCGCCGTGCACGCGGCGGCCCGGGAAGCCGGACTCGATAAGCGCGTCTCGATGCATACGCTCCGTCACAGCTTCGCGACGCACCTGCTCGAGCAGAAGGAAGATATCCGCGTCATCCAGGTGCTGCTCGGTCACAAGAAGCTCAACACCACGGCGCTTTACACCCAGGTGGCCACAGAGACCTTGCGCCAGGTGATCAGTCCTCTTGAGGTGCGCCGCTCTTCGTAGCAGGGCGCCGTGGAGCGTCCAGCCCTTGAGGTCGCGGATATCTTCCGCGCCCACGGGCCCACTTGGCGTGTCCGGGAGCGCGGTCACTTAAGCCTCGGGCAGCTGAAGGTCATGTCCGCCATCGAGCGCTGCCGCAGCGCAGCGCTGGGCGGACACCAGCTGCTATGTTCGAGCTGCGCGCAACCTCAGATCGCCTATAACTCCTGCCGCAATCGGCACTGCCCGAAGTGCCAGAGCAGTGCCGCCCAGCGCTGGCTGCAAGAGAGACAGGCCGATCTCTTGCCGGTCGAGTACTACCACGTGGTGTTCACGCTGCCGGCCCCGGTGAGCGCCATCGCCTACACCAATAAGGAGCGCATCTATGGGCTTCTGTTCGACACCGCCGCCGAGACACTGCGCACGATCGCCGCCGATCCGCGCCATCTCGGCGCCCGCATCGGTGCGACGCTGGTGCTTCACACCTGGGGATCGCAGCTCACCCATCATCCGCACGTGCACGGGATCGTCCCGGGCGGCGGCATTGCCGTGGACGGGGATTGGTGGGGTGCCCTGCAGACCGGGGTTCTTCCTGCCGGTGCGGGTGCTGTCGCGCTTCTTCCGCCGCCGCTTCCTCGAGGAGCTCGCCTCCGCCCATGCTCGAGGCGAGCTGCAGTTCTTCGGCGAGCACGCCGAGCTCTCAGATCCCGTGCGCTTCGCCGAGTGGCTCACCCCGTTGCGCCAGGTCGAGTGGGTCGTCTACGCCAAGCGTCCCTTCGCCGGCCCCTCGGCGGTCCTCGCCTATCTCTCCCGCTACACCCACCGGGTCGCCATCTCCAACAGCCGCTTGATCGCCCATGATGAGCGCGGCGTCACCTTCCGCTGGAAGGACTACCCGCGTGAAGGGCCGCACACGCTACAAGCGCATGACGCTGCCCGCTGCGGAGTTCATGCGACGCTTCCTCCTGCACGTGCTACCGCGCGGCTTCCATCGCATCCGCCACTACGGCCTTCTCGGCAACGCTCATCGCTGTGAGCAGCTCACCACCGCACGCGCATTGCTACACGTTGCGCCCTCAGCTCCGGAGGACCCTCACACTAGCTCCAAAGCCGAAGCCAACTCCGGCGCCTCGAGCCCCTTCCTCTGTCGCCACTGCGGAGCACCGATGATCGTCGTCTGCGCACTCCCACCGCAGCCGCATATCCGCGCTCCGCCTCCCTCGCCATGCTCCTGAACGCTTTGCAGCATCGTCCACCGCCGTCGGCGCCGCCCCCGTGCACGCTGACATGCCGGCCCGTTGTCCTGATCGCTCCGCTGAACCCCTCGAGGCCACCTCCATCGCCGCGTGCCACCGCCACCACGAGCCTCCACTCAGCCCGGCCTCGCGGGCATCGCTCCTCCGCTGCACGATCAGCGTCATCGCCTCCCTTCAAATCCCCATAGCTCATCGCTTCGACTGAGCCGCATCATCTCCTCCCGCGGTTTCCTCCCTTGGGCGTTGTCCGACGCCTACCCGTCAAGCCTTGTCGTGCCTGGATACCGCCGTCCACGGGGCAGGCTTCGGACAACGCTTAACAGGAGCGGTCAATCGGTCGCCTGAACCAAGCCTCTCGATAGCCGCCGCTCATTCGTTCCAGGTCCAGCACAGCGGTGGCATACTCCGCTACTCGATTGTCGCGCAATAATCGGGGCCGGACTGGACATCGCCCAAATTTGGAGGTGTCGCTTCCTTTGTCGACTTCGCTATATCCGCTACTCTTCGTCGTTGGGTTTCTTGCTGCGGCATTCACAGTCAGCCGAATCCTTCACTGGGTATCACTAACTCGGGTATCGATCGGGAAGCTCGGCGGCGACTTTCTTGGCGCTCCGAAGCGACGTCTAATCTGGGCGACTCCGTTCATCCTACTGTTCCACCCCGGCCTTTACCTGCTATTGGGGCTGTTAGCGATTGCCGTACTTGCAATTTCCGGGCAACTGCCCGCTGCGTGGCGTTGGTTCGTGGCGGGATTTTGCGCCTATGCTCTTTTAGGCGGCTTACTGGTGCTCAAGGCGTTGCGCAAACGCCGTTCACGACAGAGTCAGCAATCTAAACTGGATGAACCGGTCCTTGATAGGCAGGGCCAATCTCCGCGGGGGCACCTGGATAGGCCCTTACCCGAGGGCATATATTTCCTGGTCCACTCGGCAGCCGAAAAAGTCCTCGCGTGGTGCATGCTTAGCACCATCGCCGTTCTCACATTGGTCGGCATCTACTTCGTCTGGTCAGCCTCCGGCGTCGGCGGCGAGCTGTACATAATTTCGGTGGGTGGATTGTGCGGCTGGGCGAGCGCTCTGTACTTGAGAAGGGTTTACAACCGCATAGAACTGACCGCGATGGGAATTAGGCAGCGGCGGTTCAACCTGGACGTGTTCATCCCGTGGTCTGAGATAGCGCGCATCACAGAGGCCCCATTCCCTACCGCGGTGCTGATCCACGGGCAAAGCGGGACGACGGTGAGATTGGATAAAACAATGGTCGGGCTACCGATAGTCTTCACTTACTTTCAGGAATTTCTGTCGCCACAGCTGAATTCTTCTGCTACGGATGCGAGTTGCAGCTGCCCGAGAAAGCGCTGTCCATGACCGTGCAAGGGACGATCAGTAGGTGCTGCGTTACGCTACAGGGGTAACGGGCGAACATCGGCCAAAACCGGGCACTCAGAAACATCTGCTAAAATGCCGGAAAATCGACAGTCGATCGGAGCCAAACATCGGGTCCGATGCTAGATCAAAGTGCCATGACTCGAACACAGGGCATTTGCAAATCATTTTCGTGGATTGTGGTCCCGACTCTTTTGATTGCGTGTAAGCCCACGCTCGACGATCTGACTGTCTGGAAGACGCAATTGACCTCTCCCGATGGACAATGGGTCGCGAGCGCGCGCACGATTCAAAATGGCGGCTTCGGGTCCGCAGACGTTTATACAGCCGTATATCTGAAAACGCCCGAGAGTAACGGGTCACCGATCGAGGTGCTCGGATTTGACTGCCAAGGACGCGTGCCTCATCCCTATGTACTCGACAATGCGGCTAACCGCGGTGGAACTATTGATCTTGCGATGAAATGGATCACGCCTTCGCACCTGCTCGTCACGTACAAAGGCCAACCCGATATCCAGTTTCAGGCTGTTCGGTTGGACGGTATCGAAATCACTCTGCAAAAGCTTGCGTCGGGCGGCACTGACGGCCAGATCCGGTCGCTCGCGCGAGGAGGCCCCTGAATTTTTCGTTAGCGCACCTTCGACGCGGAGAGAAGCCGGTAGAAGACGACTGTCAGATACCCAAGAAGGCCGAGCGAGAGGACGAGCGCAACCGGAACGGTGAATATCATCGTAACAAGGGTAAAGGCGCCATCGTGTCCCGGAACATCCATTATTCTCTGTCGCCCATACGTGAACGCAGCAATCCATATGGGTAGGCCGATTACTAAGACAGCACCCGCAACGGCGATGAGCAAGGCCCCTAAGAAGGCCAGAACCGCTTTGCAAATGCTCACCATGGGCATCATTGCTTTATTCTGGAAGCGACGTATGGCCAGAGACGGGCGACAAGATGGCGGGTAAGGGCAAGCATCCCCGATTGACGGTAAGGACCGCCGTGATGTGCTTTGCCAAGTTGCCTGCGTTCAGATCCTCCATGCAGCACCAAGTATTCGCCCAACCCGGCGCGGATCAACGTTGGAGCACGTATGCTAACGCTCCGATAGCAAGACCAGCGGCAAGAGGCCAGTACCTGGCCCACCAATTAGATACGTGAACTCTCGACGTTTCGACGATGAAACCATCAATTTCAAGAGTATATGAAATCGAGCTGAATGATCTGCTGCCCCACTTGAGAACAGCATCGTGAGACTTCCCCTCATAGATAAATGTTTGTTTAGAAGATCCAATGATGCTCGTCAGTGCGCCTGTTGTCAGAATGTGATTCCCGGCTACTGAAACGTCGATTGCAGCTGTCATCCAGGCGTGACGAGGGAGCGTTCGTGCAGTTATGGCAATCGCGGGACACGCAAAGGGAATACCGTCTTTGCTCTCGGTCGAGGCGAACTGCGCAGAATGTTTCGCCACATAGCCCCGTGCCCACGCAACCCACCTGTCACAATTATCCGCACCCTTCTTGACGCCCCTGCCCCCTTTGTAGCCCAGCAACCATAGCGGCCAGAGAATCATGCTCTCCACTGCATAGATGCAACGCAGCACAGCCGCCGGATTTGTTGCGGCGAGTAGCCGCTTGGCATAGGCGTGGATCTGTGCTGAGTCGCGCGCCCGAATGTGATAATCGAGGCAGATCCGGATCAGGTCGAAGTCGTCCGGTCGAGTTTGCAGATCAATTTCGGCCGAGCGCCGAGCCGCCGCAATTTCTCCATGCATCCACGACTCAGTCGCATGCGCCCACCGCGCCAAACCATCTGGATTGCGTTCTGCCTCCTCCTTGAGAGCACGTCGATCGTGACGCGCAACTGATCGAATCACGCGAAGCAAGCTTCCGGCCATAACCCTGCAAGTGTTGGAACGCCGCTTATACAGTATCAGACGTGTCGGCCGACTGCATAGGTGGGACAGGCTTTGGCCTGCCGGAAAAAGCACCCTCGCGTCTCGGGGAAGGGAATCACCGTTTTCGCGGCACTGAAAGCAGTCGCTGGCATGTCCGCTCCTCGAGTTCCGACCGGCGGCAAAGCGGAAACTTCTCGGACCGCTTGGGGCACGAAGCGACTATTGACCGATTGACCGGAACGGCGCACCCGACGAACCCCCGGCAGAGCTCATAGCCCCTTCGCCGCTACCATCTTCTCGATGACCTTCGCTTTGTGATCGACGACCAGATGGGAATAGCGTTTGACCATCGCGAGCGTCTTGTGTCCAAGGACGTCTGCAATTTCAAGCAAAGAGGCGCCCTGCGCGGCGAGCATGGATGCCGTCGTGTGGCGGAGGTCGTGGAAATGAAAGTCGCTGATGGCCGCCGCTTCGAGCGCCGCGTACCAATGCGCATCGAAGTGCTCGTACGGCCCGGGAAGTCCTGACGGCTGCGCGAACACCCACTCGCTCCGAGCCGAGTTTTGCAGCTTCAGCGCCCGCAGCGCCTCCAGCGCCTTGCCGGCGAGCGGCAGGGTGCGCTGCTCGTCGTTCTTTGTCTCGCGCACGAGCGCTCTACCATTCTTCAGATCGATATCCGACCACTTGAGGCGGATCAGCTCGCCCTTCCTCGCGCCGGTCGTGATCGCGAGGAGAACGAGGGTCTGGAGTGGTGGCCACTCGGACTTCGCGCAGGCCTCGAGCAGCGCCGCCCGTTCCTCGTCCGTCAGGAACCGGGTGCGTCCGCGTGGCTCCTTCTTACGGCTGATGTCGCTCACCGGGTTGCGCTCGAGAAGCCGGCGCTCCTTCACCGCGAACGAGAGGGCATGCGAGAGGCAGGCGATGTAGCGGTTCACCGTGCCGCCGCTGCGCTTGTGGGCTTTGGGTGCGATCACTTCGCCGGTCTTCTTGTCCTTGCGCGGCTTGCCGCGCGTGAAGGTCTCGGCGCTAAGGCGGTCGCGGGCCTGGGAGATGCGATCGGCCGTGATCTCAGCGAGTGCGAGGCCGGCGAACTGCTCGGCCCACCACTTGAGTTGTCGCGTGCGGGTCGCCCTCTCCTTCTTGTCGAATTCCGCGAGCACGGTCTCCGTGTAGTCCTTCGCGAGCGCATCGAAGCTCGTGCGTCGAGCTGCCGCATGCGGGAAGTGCCGGCCCTCGCGGATCGCGGCCTCGATCGAGGCTGCCCAGGTCTGCGCCTCCTTGCGATTGGGGAATGTCTCGGACTGCGCCGGACGTCCTTTCACTCGCACCTGCGCACGGTAGGAGACCGATTTCGTGATCGGGCTGACGATGCGTTGGATGGAAGCCATGCGTGCCTCGGTGCACCGGCGTGCAGCGATGAGCAGGGTTACTGCACTGAGTGTGCACGAAATTCAAAAGACAGTGAAGCTCGCGATGGCTGATAGCGAGTAATGTATTGATTTATAAGTATTTTAATTGGGGCGTGACGGAATCGAACCGTCGACCAGCGGATTAAAAGTCCGATGCTCTACCGACTGAGCTAACGCCCCGTGTCTGTCTTGGAGCAAAGTCGGCTACGCCGCCGCTTTGGGCGGCCCGCCCTGTGACTTTGCTGACCCCGCAGCCGAGGAAGGGCCTCAGCGGCTCGCTCACTGGCTCTCGCACGGCCCCAAAATTGGGGGCGCATGATACTACAGCCTCTGGTACACCGTCGGGTCGGGCAGACCGGCACCCTCGAAGCCGGCGCGGCGCAGGCGACAGGAGTCGCAGCGTCCGCAGGCGGCGCCCAGATCGTCTGCCTGATAGCAAGAGACGGTCAGGGAGTAGTCCACGCCGAGGCGAGCGCCCTCACGGATGATCCGCTGCTTCGACCAGGAGATGAGCGGCGCCTGGATGCGGCAGGGGCGACCCTCCACGCCCGCCTTGGTCGCAAGCGCGGCGAGATGCCCGAACGCCTCGATGAAGGCGGGCCGGCAATCGGGATAGCCCGAGAAGTCGACGGCCGTCACGCCGATGAAGATGTCCTCGGCACCGAGCACCTCCGCCCACCCGAGAGCCAGCGCGAGCAGCAGAGTGTTGCGAGCCGGAACGTAGGTGACCGGGATGCCGGCGGTCGGTTGCTCGGGCACCGCGAGCGCCTTGTCCGTGAGCGCCGATCCTCCGATGCCGGCGAGATCGATGCGCATGATCCGGTGCTCGAGCGCGCCGAGCGCCCCGGCGACGCGCATCGCCGCATCGAGCTCGGCGGAATGCCGCTGGCCGTAATCGACCGAGAGCGCGTAGCACTCGTAGCTCTGCGAGCGCGCGATGGCGAGCGCCGTGGCCGAGTCGAGACCACCCGAGACGAGTACGACGGCTCTGTGGGAGGCCATTTGAGTCCGCTCGCCTACCTGCCGGGCACGTTGCCCCAGAGGTACTTGTGCAGCTGGATCTGCAGGCGCACCGGCAGCCTATCCTCCAGGATCCAGTCGGCGAGCTCACGCGCGGGAAGCTGCTCGTGACTCGGTGAGAAAAGGACCGAGCACCGCTCCTGCAGCCCGAGCTCGCGCATTTTGCTGCAGCTCCACTCGTAGTCGCCGCGATCACAGATGACGAATTTCACCAGGTCCCGCGCCTTGAGCCGCGAGAGCTCCTCGTAGCGGTTGCGCGACTCCTCGCCCGAGCCCGGAGTCTTCACGTCGACCACGCGAATCACGCGCTCATCGACACCCTCCAGCGACAGGGCGCCGCTCGTCTCGAGCGAGACCCGGCAACCCTCATCGCAGAGCCGAGTCAGAAGCGCGAGGCAGCTCTTCTGCGCTAGCGGCTCGCCGCCCGTCACGCAGACGTAACGACCCTGCAGCTCCTTCACCCTCTGCACCACGGCCTCGAGCGGCCACCACTCGCCACCGTAGAACGCGTAGGCCGTATCGCAATACCGGCACCGCAGAGGGCATCCGGTGAGGCGTACGAACACCGTCGGGACGCCGGCGGTGTCGGCCTCACCCTGCAGGGAGTAGAAGATCTCGCTGACCTTGAGCCGCTCCACCGGGGCCCATCACCGCGATGAGAGCTGCTTGAGGCGCGTCTGCGCCCGGTTGGCGGCATCGGTGCCCGCGTACTGGCTCATCACCCGCCGCAGGGTCGCGCGGCCCTTGGCGTTCTTACCCTGCGCGAGCTGTGTATTGCCGAGATCGAGCATGGCGTCGGGCGCCTTGCTCGAGCTCGGCCATTTGTCGAGCACCGCCTGGAAGGCGCTCTCCGCCGCCGCGAAATCATGATTCACGTAGTGCGCCTCGCCCAACCAGTACTCGGCATTCGGCGCGAGCGGACTCGCGGGATACTGGTTGAGGAAGTCCTGGAAGCCGCTGATCGCCACGGAATAGCTGCCGGCCTTGAGCGCATCGAAAGCCTGTCCGTAGACCGACTGCTGCGTCGAGGTCACCCCTGGCTCGCCGGCCTCGCCGCCGGAGCCGGCGCTGCTGGCGGCCGGGGAGCTCCCGTGCTCGAGCGCGGTGACCCGCCGGTCGAGGTCGGCGTAGAAGTCATGCTGCTGCTTGCGCAGCGCCTGGTTGGCATTCTGCAGATCCTCGACCTGTCCGCGCAGGTCGCGTATCTGTGCCTGGAGCGAGTCCGATTGCTCGGCGAGCCTCACCAGGCTCTGGTTGGAGATGACCCGCTCCACCTTGGATACCCGCGCATCGAGGTCATTCAACCTGATCTGCGTTGGGTCCTGGTCGGGCGGCACGCTGGCACAGCCGGCTACGAGCACCGTGGCGAGCGCTAAGGGGAAGATCGCACGCATGGCTGAGCTCCTTCGGGCAACTTGGCGTCGCCACCGCTTACTGCGGGGCCTGCGGCGGCTGGATGTTCGGCGTCAGATAGACGATGTCCACCCGCCGGTTCTTCGACCAGGCCGCCTCGTTGTGCGCCGGATCGACCGGGTGTTCCGCGCCATAGCTGACGACGGTGATCTGGTTGGCCGAAGCGCCCTGCAACAGCAGCGCCTGGCGCACCGCCTGCGCGCGGCGCATCCCGAGGCCGATGTTGTACTCCGGCGAGCCGCGCTCATCGGTGTTGCCTTCCAGGCGCACACGTGCGTCCGCATGATCCGAGAGGTACTTGGCATGCGCGGCGACGATGTCGGTGCCCTCGCCCTTGATCTCGGCGCTGTCGAAGTCGAAGTAGACGGAGCGCTTGGCGAGCATGCCCTGCTGCGGACCGGGGACCGAGTTCTGATTGCCGAACGGGCCGCCGTTGGCGTTGGCGCCGCCCTCGGCGCCCTGTGACTCCGCTCCGGCGCCGCTGCCCGCGGTCGATTGCTGCGTCGCGGCCGATGGCTTAGGCGGCTTGCTCGCGCAGGCGGCGAGCCCCAGGCACCCGGCCAGCAACATCAAGACGAGAGTTCGACGATACATAGACCCTTCTCCAGATTCGCCGCCACGCGGCAGCTCTTGTTGGACGTTCGGACCTGACTACTGAACGGCTACTGAATGAACGGACCCCACGCCGGGTCGCGCACCTCGCCCTGAGTCGGTTTCAGGGACAGGCCCGTGAGCCCATCGACCGAGATCGTCGCCAGGATACCCTCCTCCCCCTGGCCCGGGCGGGCGGCGTACATGATGGTGGCGCCGTTCGGCGCGAAGCTCGGCGACTCATCGAGGCCGCCGTGCGTCAGCACGCGGAAATCTCCGGTCGCAAGATTCTGCACCGCGATGCGGTAGCTGCCGCTGTCATCGCGCGTGACCATCGCGAGCAGCTTCCCGTCCGGGGAAAGGCGCGGACCGGCGTTGTAGTCGTCGGTGAAGGTGATGCGCTGGGGAATGCCGCCGGGGGTCGTGCCGATCTTGTAGATCTGCGGCTCGCCCGCGCGGTCGGAGGTGAAGTAGATGAATCGCCCGTCCGGCGACCAGGTCGCCTCGGTGTTGATTGCCGGCGCATCGGTGAGGCGCGTCAGCTGCTGAGTGCCGAGGTCGAGGATGTAGATCTGCGGGTGGCCGCTGTTGCCGCTCAGGGTGATCGCGAGCTTGCGGCCATCGGGCGACCAGGCGGGTGCGCCATTGATGCCGGCGCGCATGGAGACGCGCGTGCGCTGTCCGGTCAGCACGCGCTGTACGTAGATGGCCGAGAGATGGTTCTCGAACGAGACGTAGGCGATCCATTGGCCATCCGCGGACCAGGCGGGGGACATGATCGGAAAGCGCGATTGCAGGATCAGATGCTGGTTGTAGCCATCCGCATCGGCGATGACCAGCTGAAAGAGCTGGTCGGCGCCCGCGCCGGCGACGGCGACGTAGGCGATGCGGGTCGCGAAGGCGCCGCGAATGCCGGTAATGGCCTGATAGATGACATCACTCACGCGGTGCGCGGCATTGCGCAGCGCCGAGGCCGTGCCGGTGAAGCGCTGGCGAGTGATGCTCTGTCCGGTCAGGCTGTTGAGCAGGTTGAAGTCCACGGCGAGCTGGCCATCGGCGAGCGGCGTCACCCGCCCGACCACCACATAGTCGCTTCCGGCCGCCTTCCAGTCCGCGAACTTCACTTCCGCCGCGTGGGTGGGCGTCGCCGGCATGCGGTCGCGCGCGAGCGCCGTGAAGCGGCCGCTGCCCACGAGGTCATGCTGCACGACATCGGCGACGTCGGTGCCGTCGGTGGGCGCCTCGGCGAAGGGGACGATCGCGATCGGCACCGGGTTGGTCACCCCCGAGGTGATCTGGATCTTCAGTTGCGCCCACGCGGCGGGCGCGGCGAGGCAGGCGGCCGTCAGGACCGCGAGGAACATACGCAGCGGGGCAGCGGCTCTCGGTTTTCGCTTCATGATGAGTTAATCGGGCTTGAATTCGATCTGGAGCTCGTGAGGGAAGGCAATGTTATTCGGTGGCGGGGGCAGTGGCGATGCGGCATAGACCGCGTTCTTGATCGACTCGCGCACGGCATCATCGCCATTGCAGTCGCCGATGCTGACATCCGTCACATCCCCGCCGGATACGAGGCTTACGTTCAGCACGCAGTCGATCCCCGGCTGTGCCGTGGGGGGCCTCATCCAGTGTTGCTGAATCCGGGATTTGAGGACATTGGTCCAGCTCGCCAGCGCGCCGCTCGCGAGCTTGGCCTGCTCGTCCTCCTGCAGGCTCTGCTGCAGCTCGGCGATGCGAGCTGCGCGTTCTGCCGCCGCCCGCTTGTCGGCGAGCGCCTTCTCCTCGGCGAGCTTGCGCTGCTCGGCCAATTTCTCGGCAGCCAGCCTTTTCGCCTCCGCTTTCTTGCGGGCATCCGCCAGCTCCTTCTCGTGCGCGAGCTTCTTGGCCTGCGCCGCCGCGGCCTCCTGTTTGGCCTGCGCCTCTGCCTTGGCCTGAGCGGCCTCGGCGGCCGCGGCCTCCTCGGCCTTGCGCCTCGCCTCCTCGCGGGCCTGCTGCCGGGCGAGGAGCTGCTGCTGCGCCTCGGCCTCGTGCCGGGCCTCTTCCTTCGCGGCCTGCTCTCGCATGGCCACTTCGTCCGGGGTCGGCAGCGGCGGTCCCTCCTGCGGGGTGGGTGGCGGGGGCTGCGGCGCCGGCTTGGGTTTCGGTGCCGGCGTCGGGGCGGTTCCGATGCCCTTCAGCGTTCGCGCATCCACCACGGTCGCATCGATGGGCTGGCTCTGGGTGGGTGCCGGCCGGCGGAAGTGCCACCATCCGAACGCGAGCAAAGCAATCAGGCTGCCGTGCAGCAGCACCGACATCCCAATCGACAGCCATCGATCGCGTGCGGGCTCGGGCATCGGCGCGCAAGTCCGTCAGCTGCCTGCGCGGGGCTGCGGCTGCGACGGTGGCAGCGGGTCGGTGGCCATTCCGACCTTGCTCGCGCCAGCACGCTGCAGGAGGACCATGGCCTGGATCACGACGCCGTAGGAGACCGACTTATCGGCCTTGACCACCACGGCCCTGTCGGGGTCCTTGCTCATCGCCGCGCTCACCTGCGCGAGCACAGCGTTGGAATCCAATGCCCCTTGGGGGTCGGAGGCGATATTGAGATAGAGCCGCCCTTGTTCATCCACCGACAGCACGACGGGATCTTTGGCACTCTTCGCGGGCAGAGGTTCCGCATGCGCCTTCGGCAGGTTGACCTTCACCCCCTGGGTGAGAAGAGGCGCCGTGATCATGAAGATGATGAGCAGCACGAGCATCACGTCGATGTAGGGAACGACGTTGATCTCGCCCATCAGGCGGCGTCCGCGCGAGACTTGAGCCATGCGGATCTCCTAACGAGCTCCGGCCGTGCCCGGCATCACGGGCGAATGCACCCCGCTGCCGCCGCCAGGGACGCTCGTCACCTGCGTGCTGGCCGGCGTGCCCCGGGTCGCGTGCCGCTGCAGGATGGTGGAGAACTCCTCCATAAAGGCGTCGAACCGCACCTCCAGGCGCCCCACCTGGTCGGCGAAGCGGTTGTAGGCGACGACCGCCGGGATGGCCGCGAACAAGCCGATTGCGGTCGTCACCAGCGCCTCGGAAATGCCTGGCGCCACCGAGGCGAGGGTCGCCTGTTGGACGTCGCCGAGGGAGGAGAACGCCGTCATGATGCCCCAGACCGTGCCGAAGAGGCCGACATAGGGGCTGGTCGAGCCGACCGTAGCGAGCGTCGCCAGGCTGTACTCCAGGCGATCGATCTCCTTCAGCTGCGCGACCCGCATCGCCCGCCGCGCCCCCTCGAGGAGCTGATCGGCGGCGATCGATCCTTGTTGCCGCTGGCGTGCGAACTCGCGAAAGCCGAACTCGAAGATGCTCGCCATGCCGGTCGCGCCGCCGTGCGACTCGATCGCGCGGTAAAGCTGCGCGAGATCGCCGCCCGACCAGAAGTTGTTCTCGAACTGATCCGCCTCGCGCATCGCGCGCGATAGCAGCAGACGCTTCCTGAAGATGATCGCCCAGGAGCTGAGTGAAGCGAGGAGCAGCAGTCCCACCACGATCTGCACGGGGATGCTCGCCTCGACGACGAGGCGAATGATGGAGAGTTGTCCATTCATGATCTAGACGGTCATGTCAACACGTTCACCAGGGACTCGGGCAGCCTTCTCGGCTTCAGTGTGTGTGCATCGACGCATGCGACCCGCACGCTCGCGGTGAGGAGCGGCGGCTCATCGCCGGGACGGCGGCCCCGGAAGATCGCCTGCTCGAACCGGATCGTCGCGGCACGGTCGGCGTGCGGCTCGCAGGTGATCGAGAGCTCGTCATCGAGCCGCGCCGGACGGCGGTACTCGACGGTGAGCCTGGCCACCGTGAACACCATGCCGGGCTCGCGGGCGAGGCTCTGCTGCGAGTAGCCGAGCGAGCGCAGCCATTCGGTGCGCGCCCGTTCGAGGAAGCGCAGATAGTTCGCATAATAGACTATCCCGCCTCCATCGGTATCCTCCCAGTATACACGGGCCGGCCAGCAGAAGACGCTCGCCGTCCTTGCATCGCCGCTCACCGGCCGTCCTCGAAAAGCGACAGGGCGGTCGCGGCGCGCTCGGGGGGCTTGAGGCCGAAATGCAGGTACGAGGCGCGTGTCACCATGCGTCCGCGCGCCGTGCGCACGAGAAAGCCCTGTTGGATCAGGAAGGGCTCGATCACATCCTCGAGCGTCCCGCGCTCCTCGCCGATGGCGGCCGCGATGCTGTCGATGCCCGCGGGTCCGCCGTCGAACCTCTCGATGATGGTGGTGAGGAGCTTGCGGTCGAGCGTGTCGAAGCCCTGCGGGTCGACCTCGAGCAGATCGAGGGCGGACACCGCGACGGCCTCCGAGATCCTGCCGTCCGCCCTCACCTCGGCGTAGTCGCGCACCCGCCGCAGGAGCCTGTTGGCAATGCGCGGCGTGCCGCGGGAACGCTGCGCGAGCCGGCGCGCCGCCTCCCCCTCCACCGGCACCCCGAGGATCGTGGCGGAGCGCAGCACGATGCGCTCGAGATCCTCAACGCCGTAGAACTCGAGGCGCTGAACGATACCGAAGCGATCGCGCAGCGGCGAGGTCAGGAGTCCCGCGCGGGTAGTCGCGCCGACGAGCGTGAAGGGTGGCAGGCTCAGCTTGATCGAGCGTGCCGCCGGACCTTCGCCGATCATGATGTCGAGCTGGAAATCCTCCATCGCCGGATAGAGCACCTCCTCGACGACGGGCGAGAGGCGGTGAATCTCGTCCACGAAGAGCACATCCCGCGGCTGCAGGTTGGTGAGGATGGCCGCGAGATCTCCCGGCCGCTCGAGCACCGGGCCTGAGGTCTGGCGAAGGCTCACGCCGAGCTCCGCCGCGATGATGTTGGCGAGTGTCGTTTTGCCGAGTCCGGGCGGCCCGAAGATCAGCACGTGATCGAGCGCCTCTTCGCGCTGGCGCGCGGCGCTGATGAAGATGTCGAGCTGCGCCTTGACTTGCGCCTGACCGACGTACTCCGTGAGACGCCGCGGCCGGATCGCTTTCTCGACCGCCTCATCCTCGCGGGTGACCTCGGGGCTCATGCTTCGTTCGGCTTGCAAGGGTCTACTCCGGCGCCGCGCCCCGCAGGGCACGTCGGATCAGCTCTTCGGTGGAATGTGTACCCGGACCTGCGGCCTTGAGCAAGCGCGTGGCCTCGGCGGGCTTGTAGCCCAGGGCGATGAGGGCGCCGAAGGCCTCGGCTTCGGGACTCGCTCCGGCGGGCACTGCGCTCGCCGCCGCTCGGCCGTCCGCCTCCAGGCGGTCGCGCATCTCGATGACCAGCCGCTCGGCGGTCTTGCGTCCGATGCCCGGTACCTTGATGAGTGCGGCCACGTCCTGGCTTTGCACGCAGAGCGCAAACGCCTCGACACTGATGCCCGAGAGCAGCGCGAGCGCGATCTTGGGACCGACCCCTGAGACTTTGATCAGGCTGCGAAAGAGCCGCCGCTCCTCGTCCGTGCCGAAGGCATAGAGGATGTGCGCGTCCTCGCGCACCACCAGGTGCGTGAGCAGCCGCACTTCCTCCCCGACGGGCGGCAGATGAAAAAAGGTCGACATCGGCGCCTCGAGCTCGTAGCCCACGCCTGCGACGTCCACCAGCAGCTGCGGCGGGCTCTTCGTGAGGATCCGCCCCCGTACCGAGCCGATCATCGTGATGCGGCTTCCGCCATCCGAGCGCTCTGTGCCGCGCACAGCGCCAGCTCCTGCAGACGGCGCGAGTGCGCGTGACAGACCGCCACCGCGAGCGCATCGGCTGCGTCGGGGGCGATACGTCCCTGGAGCCCGAGAAGCGTCCGAATCATGTGCGCCACCTGGACCTTCTCCGCCGCACCCGAGCCCACCAGGGCAAGCTTGATGGCGCGTGGCGCATACTCGAACACCGGCAGGCCCTTCGGCACCGCGCAGAGTGCAGCGCCGCGCGCCTGGCCGAGCTTCAGCGCGCTATCGACATTCCTGTTGACGAACACCCGCTCGATGGCGACCTCTCCGGGACCGTGCGCGACGATGAGCTCGCGCAGGCTCTCGAAGATGACTCGCAGGCGCTCCGGGAGCGAGTCAGCGCCACCGGTCACCGTGACGCAACCGTGCGCAACGTGCACCCAGTCGACGCCGCGGCGCTCGATGACACCGTAGCCCGTGCGCCGCGATCCCGGATCGAGGCCGAGGATTTTCAGGCCCGCGGCGCCCGAGGGCGACGGGCGCGCGGCGCCGGGATCAAATGCGCGCCAGGACCTCGTCCGATATCTCGACATTCGAGTATACGTTCCTCACTTCATCCAGACCTTCCAGGGTCTCGAGCAGATGCACCATCCGCTCCGCCGGCTCGCCGGAAAGCGGTGTCGTCAGCGAGGCACGCTCGGTCACCTCCGCGGCGGCCGGCACGAAGCCGCGGTCGGTCAGGATCGCGCGCACCGTGTCGAATTCCATCGGATCGGCCAGCACCTCGATCGAGCGGTCGGAGTTGGGAACGACGTCTTCGGCGCCGGCCTCGAGCGCCGCCCGGATCAGGCGTTCCTCATCGGTTCCGGGCGGATAGGTCATCAGACCCACGTGGTTGAAAAGATAGCTCACCGAGCCTTCCGCGCCGAGATGGCCGCCGTGCTCGCTGAAGGTCCGCCGCAGGTCCGAGCGGGTGCGGTTGCGATCGTCGGTCAGGCACTCGATGAGCACCGCTGCGCCGCCGGGACCGTAGCCCTCATAGCGGACCGCTTCGCCCGATACCGTCGTGCCGCCGGGGGCCGGCGGGCGCGGTGACTCGCGCCCCCTGATGTGCTGAATGTTCGACCACTTGACGTGACTGACCATGAGCTTGCTAGAGAGATTGATCTGCAGCGGGCACTTCGGCCGCGTCGCGGCCGCGCCGCCGCCCGGGAAACCGGCGGTTATCATAGCCGTAAAGGGCCTGTCTGTATCGGCCCATGCCCGCCTGCGGCACCGTTGGGCGCTCGACGACGATGGAAACCCGGCAACTCTGCCCGCCAGAGCTGATCGCATCGATCGCTGCTTCGCAGCGCGCCATCGAGGAGCTGGGCACGCTCGCCCCCGGGGAGCTCGCGGTGGCCGCTGAAGCGGCCGAGGTGCTCGGCGCATTGACCGGCGATGCGGACCTCGCGAAAGCCGTGCTGGTGAAGGCGGCCATCGCGCGATCGGGCCAGCAGTCGCCCTTTGCCACTGTCGCGGGACGAGCGGCCTCGGACACGGCGCTCGCGCTGCTGAAGCTCGGCGAGCTCGGCCTGCCGCGCCACTGGTCCCCTGCCCAGGGGCTCGATGTCCGCCAGGCGGAAACACTGCGCAAGATGCTGCTTGCGGTGGTGAGCGATCCGCGGCTCATCCTCGCGCGCCTGGCCGAGCAGCTCGTTGCGCTTAGGCACGCGCGCGACCTTCCCGCCGATCCTGCCGGGCTTGCCGAGCGCGAGCATCTGGCGATCGAGGCGCGGGCGGTATTTGCCCCGCTCGCCAACCGACTCGGGGTCTGGCAGCTCAAGTGGGAGCTCGAGGACCTCGCCTTTCGCTATCTCGAGCCCGAGGAGTATCGCCGCATCGCGAATGCGCTCAATGAGCGCCGCGCCGATCGCGAGCGCTACATCGAGGAGTTCTGCGAGCGGTTGCGCTCGGAGCTTCAGGCCGCCGGCATCGAGGCGGAGGTGTACGGCCGGCCGAAGCACATGTACAGCATATATCGGAAGATGCAGCGCAAGCAGCTCGCTTTCGAGCAGCTCTTCGACATCAGGGCGGTGCGCGTCATTGTGGCGACGGTTCGCGACTGTTATGCCGCGCTCGGCATCGTCCATGGGCTCTGGACCTACATCCCCGGGGAATTCGATGACTACATCGCGACCCCCAAAGGCAACTTCTATCGCTCCATCCACACGGCAGTGCTGGGTCCCCAGGGCAGGAGTATCGAGGTGCAGATTCGCACCCGTGAGATGCACGAGCATGCTGAGCTCGGCGTTGCGGCGCACTGGACCTACAAGGAGGGAGTCGCGAGCGACGCGGAATATCAACGAAAGATCGAGTGGGTGCGCCGCCTCCTCGAGCCGCGTGCCCCGGATGAATCCGCTGCGGAGGCGGACCGGGAATTCCTCGAGCAGGTGAGCTCGGAGCTCTTCGAAGACCGCGTCTACGCGCTCACGCCCAAGGGAGAAGTCATCGATCTGCCGCGCGGAGCGACGCCGCTCGACTTCGCCTACAGCGTGCACACCTCGCTCGGTCACCGCTGCCGGGGCGCCCGGGTGAACGGGCGGATCGTGCCTCTGACGTATGCGCTCTCGAACGGGGAGATCGTCGAGATCATCACCGGCAAGCACGATTCGCCGAGTCGCGACTGGCTGGCGCCGGAGCAGGGCTTTCTCGCCTCGCCGCGCAATCGGGCGAAAGTGCGCTCCTGGTTTCGCCGCCAGGAAACCCCGGCCGCCGAGGACCGCGCGGCGCCATCCGCTCACGATGAGACTCTGCCAACGCCCCCGCCCGCGCCCGCGCCAACGCCGGTTCCGGCACGAGCCAAGAGCGCACGCAGCCGCTCGCCGGTGGAGATCGAGGGAGTCGGAAACCTGCCGATCACCCTCGCGCGCTGCTGCGCGCCGCTGCCGCCGCAACCGATCGTGGGTTACGTGACCGTCGGGCGCGGAGTCACCATCCACCGCAGCAGCTGCCCGAGCCTTGCGCGCATGCGCGAGCTCAAACCGGAGCGCGTGCTGCAGGTCGGGTGGAGCTCGGCGGACCCTGCGGGGTTGTCGGCGGAGATCGTCGTCACGGCCTATGACCGGCGCGGGCTCCTGCGGGACCTCACGGACGTGCTCGCGCTCGAGCGCCTGAGCATCGATGCCCTGTCGACCGTTACGGATCACGAGGCCGGGACGGCGCACGTGCGCCTGACCGTGCCCGTCGCCAATCTCGAGCAGCTCGCGCGCGTGCTGCACCGCCTCGGCGCCGTGCCCAACGTGATCCAGGCGCGGCGCGCGCGCTAGCGGTTGATCGAATCGATGGCGCGCTTGTCGGCGGCGAGCGCGGCCTCATGCACCGCTTCCGATAGCGTCGGATGTGCGTGAATGGTGCGCTGCAGATCCTCGGTGCTCGCGGAGTACTCCATGGCCAGCACCGCTTCGGCGATGAGCTCGCCGGCGAGCGGCCCTATGATGTGTACGCCGAGGATCTCGTCATCGTCCTGGGCGGCGATGATCTTGGCGAACCCCTGGGCCTGCTCCATCGCCCGTGCCCGGCCGCTTGCGAGGAAGGGGAAGACACCGACTTTGTAGGCGCGGCCGCTCGCCTTCACCTGCTCCTCGCTCTGTCCGACCCAGGCAATCTCGGGAGCGGTGTAGATGACCGACGGCACGGTCTTGTAGTTGACTTCGCCGAAGCGTCCGGCGATGAGGTCCGCCACCATCACGCCCTCCTCCTTGCCTTTGTGGGCGAGCATCGCGCCACGCACGCAATCGCCCACGGCGAAGATGCCCTCCGCCCCCGTACGGCATTGGTGGTCGACCTTGATGAAGCCGCGCTCGTCGAGCTCGACGCCCGTGCCCGGGTCCAGCAGATCGGCTGTGTACGGGCGGCGGCCGATCGCCACGACGAGCCGGTCGACGCTCAGTGTCTGATCGCCTTTCGAATCCGTGTAAGTGACCTCGACCGCGCCGCCCACGAGTCGGGCCCCGGTGACTCTGGCGCCGAGGCGAATGTCGAGGCCGAGCTTCTTGAAATGCCGAGCGGCTTCCTTGGCCAACTGTTGATCGGCCGTCGGCAGCAGGTCCGGGAGCGCCTCGAGCACCGTCACCTCGCTCCCGAGCCGGCGCCAGACGCTGCCCAACTCGAGGCCGATGATGCCGGCGCCGATGACGCCGAGGCGCTTGGGCACCGAGTCGAAATCGAGCGCGCCCCAGGAATCGACGATGTGCGGCGCCTGGAAGGGCGCGGATTTGAGCTCGATGGGCGCGGAGCCCGAGGCGAGAATCACGTGCTTCGCGGTCAGCTCCCGGCGCGCGCCGTCGGCAGCGGTGAACTCGATGCGCCGGCCGGGCAGGAGCTTGCCGTGGCCCTGAAGCGGCGTAACGCCGCTCGCCTTGAAGAGCGCGAGAATGCCCTGCGTCATGGTCTTGACGATGCCGGCCTTGCGCTTTTGCATCTGCGCGACATCGACAGTGACGCCGCTCGCGCGGATGCCGTGCACCGCGAACTCTTCCCGGAGGCGGTGGTAGAGCTCCGTCGACTCGAGCAGCGCCTTGGAGGGGATGCAGCCCGCATTGAGGCACGTGCCGCCGAAGGACCGCGTGCCGTCGCGGTTCTGCCACTCATCGATGCAGGCGACGCTCAACTTGTTCTGCGCGGCGCGGATGGCGGCCGGGTAGCCGGCCGGACCGCCGCCGATGACGACGACGTCGAAGGAGTCTGCCATGGCTTATATTCCCAACAGCATGCGGCCGGGGTCCTCGAGGCATTCCTTGACCGTGACGAGGAACTGCACGGCCTCGCGACCATCGATGATGCGGTGATCGTAGGTGATGGCGATGTACATCATAGGGCGGATGGCGATTTGCCCTGCCACCACCATCGGACGCTCCTGGACCTTGTGCATGCCGAGGATGGCGCTCTGCGGTGCATTCACGATCGGCGTCGACATCAGCGAGCCGAATACGCCGCCGTTCGTGATGGTGAAGGTGCCGCCGGTCAGATCCTCGATGGCGAGGCCGCCCGAGCGCGCCTTCTTCGCGTATTCCCCGATCTCCTTCTCGATCTGGGCGAAGCTCTTGAGATCCGCATCCCGGACGATGGGCACGACGAGCCCGCGCTCGGTGGAGACCGCGACGCCGATGTCGTAGAACTCGTGGTAGAGGATGTCGTTGCCGTCGACCGAGGCATTCACGACCGGGAATCGCTTCAGCGCCTCGATCGAGGCCTTGACGAAGAACGACATGAAGCCGAGCTTCACGCCGTGCTCTTTCTCGAAGCGCTCCTTGTGCCGGGCGCGCAGCTCCTGCACCGCCGTGAGATCGACCTCGTTGAAGGAGGTCAATAGCGCCTGCGTGGACTGCGCCTCGACCAGACGCTGGGCAATGCGTTGGCGCAGCCGAGTCATGGTGATGCGGTGCTCGCCGCGGGCGGCTCCACTGCGGCGGCGCCGGAATCGGCAGCCCCGAGGCCGGCGCTCCTGCCGAGCGCACGGGGTGAGCATCGGGTGGCGATGACGCGCCTGCGTCTACGCATCGCGCAGCGCCTGGTC
>DATFCZ010000024.1:0-15873 GCA_035252605.1 Steroidobacteraceae bacterium | reverse complement strand
ACCAGCGTCTGGTTATCGAGCGTCGCCGCCTTGCCGCCGGCGTCCTGACCATCCACTGTCAAGCTCACGGTCCCGCTGATCATGCCCTCGGTCTTGCCGGCCCGCACCAGCGAGATGTGCACGACGAACTCTCCGGCCGGTTTCGCGGCGGTAAGGCGCACCGTGCCGACCCGCAGGCCGATGGCGGGTGCCCCCTCGGCGACCACGGCGCGGTAGAACGCGAGCTCCTCGGTCTGGCGGGCCACTTGGGCCTGCAGGTCACCGATGGTCCGTGACACCTCCTGATCTTCCCGGGCGTGACCGGCATTGACGGTGTCGAGCTCGATGATGCGGGCGTGCAGCGCGGTGTTGGTCGCTTTGAGCTGAGTGATGGTGCCATTGAGCTGCGCGCGCTCGCGGATGGCGGACAGGATGTCGTAGCCGGCGACATACCGTCCCAGCTCGAACGCCACGTAGAGGCCGACGAGCCCCAGCACCACCAGCGTCACGGTCAGAATGAGGCGCCTCAGCGGCGCATGCGGGCGGATTACGAGCTCGGGCTGGCTTTTCATGCGCTCGGCGTGGGGCTCTCGTTACGGGAAAGCTCTTCCCACCAATCCGGCAGGGGCGGCGGCCCGTCGGGAAAGGCGAGCGGCGCCAGCTCCTGAAGCGCGCGCTGATACACCGACCGCTTGAAGTAGATGACCTCCCGCACCGGATCCCAGAAGTTCGCCCATCGCCACTCGTCGAATTCCGGCTCGTCCGTGCGCCTGAAGTCAAAGCTCACCGGCTCCCGGCGCAGCTTGAGGAGAAACCAGCGCTGCTTCTGGCCGATGCACAACGGCTGCTGGTTGCGCCTCACGTAGCGCGGCGGCAACCGGTACCGCAGCCAGCGAGCGGTGTGCCCGAGCAGCTCGACATCGCTCTCCTCGAGCCCGATCTCCTCGTTGAGCTCGCGGAAAACCGCCTGCTCGAGACTCTCGCCCACCCGCATGCCGCCCTGAGGGAACTGCCAGCCGCGCCCGCCGGTCCGCCGACCCAGGAACACTTCGCCCGCGCCGCCCAGCAGCAGGATGCCGACGTTGGCACGAAAGCCGTCCGGATCGATGAGGTCTCTCGCCATGCCAGGGTTTTATCAAGCGCAGCTTGTGCTGGGCAAGCTCCCGCTTCTAGGCTTTGCGCTATCGCACACGCGAACAGCCCCCGGAAGCCCATTGAAGTCGATCTCGACAACATCCCCCCGCGCAAGAAGCGCCGCCCGCTCGAGTAGCGGCGCCTGGAAGGGCCTCGCCGCTCTGCTGCTGCTCGCGGCCGCGGTCTTCCTGGGATCGCTCCTCGTCGGCAGCGCGGATCTGCCCCCGCACCGCATCCTCGCCGCGCTGTTGGGTTCCGGCGACAGCGTCGCCCGCAGCGTCGCGCTCGTGGTGCGCTTGCCCCGCACCCTGGCGGCCTTCGGTGTGGGGAGTCTCCTCGCGCTCGCGGGCGTGCTGCTTCAGGCCCTGTTCCGCAACCCGCTCGCCGATCCTTTCGTGCTCGGCGTCTCCGGAGGAGCGGCCGTGGGGGCGCTCCTCGCCATGATCGCGGGGGCCGCGGCGCTCACCGTTCAATCCTCCGCGGTCGCGGGCGCGATGCTCGCGGTGGTCATCGTTCACCTCCTGGCGCGTAGCGGCGGCACCACCCGCCTGCTCCTCACCGGCGTGGTGCTCGCGAGCGCCTGCGGCGCGATCGTCACGGTACTGCTGTCGGTTGCCGATGCCGAGCGCCTGCGCGGCATGGTGTTCTGGCTGGCGGGCGATCTCGAGTGGGCGGTGAATCCCTGGGCGAGCGCGGTCACCGCCCTCTGCGCCGTGGTGCTGGCGCTGCTCATCGCCCGGCCGCTCAACGTGCTCGCGGCCGGCGAGCTGCGCGCGCGCAGCGTCGGCATGCGGCTCGAGGCGTGGCGCACCTTCGTGTTCGTCGGCTGCGCGGCCCTGACGGCGGTCGCGGTGGTGAGCGCGGGGACAGTCGGGTTCGTCGGGCTCATCACGCCTCACATCGTGCGGCTCTCCTTTCGCACGAGCGATCATCGGGTGGTCGCCCCGGCCTCGGCAGTGCTCGGCGGCACGCTCCTCGCCTGCGCCGATGTGGCGGCGCGCACGGTCATCGCCCCGCGCCAGCTTCCGGTCGGAGCCATCATGGCGCTCGTCGGCGCGCCGCTTTTCATCGCGCTCCTGCGGCGGCGCGCGTGAGGCGGAAGAGCCGTTTGACCGCAATTATCTGACGAGGCTCTTCGATACCGCGACGCGGTCTCGCCCGGCGCTCTTGGCCCGGTAGAGCGCGGCATCGGCCTCGGCGACCAGCCGATCCGCCAACACCTTGTAATCGCGCGTGCTGTGATCGGGCACGGCGGCGGCAACGCCGATGGAGAGCGTCACCGTCTCGGCCGCATGCGCGCCGATCGCGATGGGCTGGCTGCGCGCGGCATTCAACACCCGAGCCGCCACGCGCTCGCCGTCGCCCAAACTCCCGTCCGGCAGCACGATCGCGAACTCATCGCCCCCGTAGCGCACGCCGGTGTCGCTCATGCGCATCTCGGCATCGATCCGCTGCGCCACTTCCCGCAACACCGCATCGCCCGCGAGATGGCCGTACTGGTCGTTGATGCGCTTGAAATGATCGACGTCGATCATGAGGCAGGCGACGTGCTGCTTCGCCCGCTGCGCGCGCGCCAGCTCCTCGCGCAGGCGCGATTGCAGATAGCGCCGGTTATGAAAGCCTGTCAGGAAGTCCGTGAGGCCGCTGCGCACGAGGCGCGCCCGGTTGACCGCATTCTCGATGCAGATGGCGGCGACCACTCCGAGATGCGCCAGGAAGTCGCTGGCGAGATCGGCGGTGAAGCGGGTCGGATCGACGCTATAGAACACCAACACCCCGTCGAGCTGCTCCTGGCGCTTGAGGGGAATGATGGCGAGACTGCCGCCCTGGTTAGTCCGCTGGCTGCCGCCGATGCCGGGCAGGAGCAGCTGATGATCGGCGAGGCGAAAAGCCCCGAGCCAGGGGCGCTCGAGGTTCGCCACCTGCGGCGCGGCAGCGGTCAGCACGTCGACGAAGAAGACGCCCTCGAGCTCATCGAGCGGCAGCCAGCCGCCCGAGAGCAGGTGTCGGATCTCGTGCTGCGGATCGTGCAGCGACAAAGTGACGGCATCGAGCTGATAGGACTCGCGCAGCCCGCGGATCAAGCGATCGAGAAGCTGCGCGAGCGAGCCGGCTTGCAGAAGCTCGAGCTCCCTCTCCTGCGTCTTGCGCAGCAGCGAGTCGTTGCGGCTCACCTTCTCGGTCAGCTCCTTGAGCCGCTCGCGCAGCCGCTCGTTCTCCTCCTCGAGGGTCTTCAGAGACTCTACAGCCATGACCCACCCCGTTGACCTTCGGCTAGAGTACGGGCTCTAGGCCCGCCGCTCCGTGACGCTGCGCCGATCTTCGAGATAATCGCGCCCCTGGCGCATCAGCGAGACGAAGACATCGTGGTCGCGCGACAGCACCGCAGCCCGGATCCGCTCGACTGCCTTGGAGAGCGCCTCGAGCGACTCCGCGCCGTAGTCGTTGAGACTCTGGATCTCGTAATAGAGGTCGGGGCTCTCCTGGGCCACACGGGTGGCCACATCGAGCTGCGCATCGAAGGTGGTGCTCGAGAGCTTCGCCAGCCTCGGGGCCGCCTCGCCGCTTTCGGCGAGCGCCGTGAAGAAGGCAATGTTGAGCGCGTGCGAGAGCCCGAGCACGTAGGCGATCAGGCGGTCGTGATCGTCGAGGCTCATCACCACCTGCTCGGCCATGGTGGAGGCGAAAAGCGAGCGCGCCTCCGCCAGCGCCTCGGCGCTTCCCAGGTCGACGAAGATGACATGCCGTCCCGAGAGAAGCTCCGTGTCCGGCCCGAACATCGGGTGGATGGAGGTGACCCGGCAGCCGTGGGATTTGAGGGCCATGAGCCCGGCGCGCAGCGGCGATTTGAGCGAGCCGACGTCGAAGATCACCCCGCGCGGCCGCCGCAGTGCCAGCTCCCGCAGGATGGCATCGGTGACCCCGAGGGGGGTCGCGAGCACGATGTAGTCCTGTTTGAGATCGGTGGCCCGCCAGTCGGCTATGCACGGGACACCCTCCGGTCCACCGTTCGGGTCCGCGACCTCGACGCTGAAGCCTTGCGATGACAGGAACTGCACGAACCAGCGGCCCATCTTGCCGCCGCCGCCGATGATGAGGGCGCGCCGGCCGGAGCCGGTCCCGCGCGCGGCGACACTCGCCTGCTCCTGCGTGGTGAGAGAAGAGCGGATCAGGAGTCTGAGCAGCTCCTCGCCGAGGGCGGGCGACACACCGACCTCGGCCGCGGTGGCGCGGGCACCCTCGATCACCTCGCGCTCGCGCTCGAAGTCCCGGGTGGGATAGCCGGTCGCCCGTTTGACCCGGGCTACCTCGCCGCTCAAGGTCTTGCGCTCGCCCACCAGCGTCAGCAGCTGGCGGTCGATCTCGCTCAGGCGGCGGCGTAAATCGTCCAGGGTCACGTTCTCCCCCGAGAACCATGGGTGCGACCTTCCTTTTATCGGCCCGGCGGGGCCGCTGCAAGTGCAGGCGCCGGGCCTCTCCCGGTGGCTCGCAGGGTCGCGCCAGCATCGTTGGGCAACTATGATGTCGACGTGACGCGACATTCCGAGCTGCTCCCCGACCCCCTGCCGCCCGAGCCCCTGGTGATTCTCAACCGCTGGATGGCCGAGGCCTGGCAGCATCGGCAGCAGCCGAATCCCAACGCCATGGTGCTCGCGACCAGCGATTCGACCGGCCGGCCCTCGGCACGGGTGGTGCTTTGCAAGGAAGTGGTGCCGCTGCCGGGGTACCTGGTCTTCTACACCAACTACCTCTCGCGCAAGGGACGGCAGCTGGCGGAGAACCCGCGGGCAGCGGCGGTAATTCACTGGGATACGCTGCGCCGCCAGGTGCGCATCGAAGGACCGGTGCTGCAGGCTCCGGCCGCCGACAGCGATGCGTACTTCGCTTCGAGGCCCTGGCCGAGCCGCGTGGGCGCCTGGGCGAGCGCCCAGAGCGAGCCGGTCGACTCCCGCGAGGCGCTGCTCGATGCCGTGACCGCGGCGGCGGAGCGCTTCGGGGCCCCCCGGCCCGGTCAACCCGGCGCGGCAAGCGATCCCGACGTCGTCATCCCGAGGCCGCCTCACTGGGGCGGCTATCACCTGTGGGCGGAATCCGTGGAGTTGTGGGTCGAGGGCGAGGCGCGGATACACGACCGCGCGCGTTGGACGCGCAAGCTCAGCGAAAGGCCGAGCGGCTTTTTCGAGGCTGCGCCCTGGACGGCCACGCGACTTCAGCCTTAACCCTTCCGAGCGCCTCTACCGTGGAAGCCTCACTGCGCGCCCGGGATCTCGAGGTATCGGTCGGCGCGCGCCGGCTGGTCGTCGGCTTGTCGCTGGATTTCCTCCCGGGCGAGTTCGTCGCGATCCTCGGCCGCAACGGCACCGGCAAGACGCTCACCTTGCACACCCTCGCCGGGCTGCGGCGGCCCGAGGCCGGTGAGGTCTATCTCGATGGCCTGCCGACGGAGGGCCTGAGCCGCCGCGCGATCGCCTTGCGGCTCGGGCTCCTCGCTCAGGATGTCGAGGAGTCGTTCGTCATGAGCGCGTTGGAGGCGGTGCTCGTCGGGCGCCATCCGCACCTCAAGCTCTGGCAGTGGGAGACGGCGGAGGATGAGCGCATCGCGCTCGAGGCGCTGGCGGCCGTCGATCTCGAGGGCTTCGCGGCGCGCCGCACCGACACGCTCTCGGGCGGGGAGCTGCGGCGGGTGGCGGTGGCCTCGCTCCTCGCGCAGGAGCCCGCCCTGTTTCTCCTCGATGAGCCCTCGAATCACCTCGATCCCGCGCATCAGCTGGGAATCCTCGGATTGTTCCGCGAGCTCTGCGCGGCGGGCAGAACCGTGATCGCGAGCCTGCACGATCCGACGGTGGCGGCGCGGTTTGCCGATCGGGTGCTGCTCCTCCATGGCGATGGCCGCTGGGCGGCGGGAGCCGCGCGCGAGCTGCTGACCGCGGAGAAGCTGAGCGAGCTCTATCTCTCGCCGATGTTGGAGCTCGAGAAGGACGGGCGACGGATTTTCGTGAGCGCCTGAGGGGATGAGAGGCCATAGCCCCCGGCGGGCTTTGTTGACTAGGAAACTATTTTCAGATCGCCAAACCGATACTGCAACAGCGTCAGGGCGGCGATTGCGGCGGTCTCGGTCCGCAGGATCCTCGGTCCGAGCCGAACCGCGATGAATCCGGCCTGCAGCGCCACCTGCTGCTCGCTCTCGGCAAGACCGCCTTCCGGACCGATGAGCACGACCAGCCCGCCCTCCAGCGCCTGCAGCTCACCGATGCCCAAGTCGCCGGTCGGCGAGAGCAGCAGCCGGGTCGCGCGCGCCGCGCTGCCGCGCCGGAGATATTCACCGAGTCCGAGCGGAGTTCCGATCTCGGGAACGCGGTTGCGCCCGCTTTGCTCGCAGGCGGCGACCGCGATCCCCTGCCAATGCCGGTGCTTGCGCGCCGCCTGCCTGGCATCGAGCCGCACCACGCTGCGCTCGGTCAGTAGCGGCACGATCCGACTCACGCCGAGCTCGGTCGCCTTCTGCACCACCCAGTCCATGCGCTCGCCGCGCGAGACGCCCTGCGCCAGAGTGAGCGAAAGCGGCGACTCGCGCTCGGTCGCCGACGGCTCGCCCACCTGGATGATCACGGCGCCCTTGCCAAAGCTCTCGATGCGGGCGGCGTGCTCGCCGCCTCTTCCATCGAACACGGTGAGTGGATCTCCCGGCTTCAGGCGCAGCACGCGCGCGAGGTGTTGGGCGGCATCGCCTTCGATCGTATGCCGACGGCCGCTTATCAGACGCTCGGCAACATGGACTCGAGTCAGTCGCATGTCGCGAGCTCGATCCCTTCGCGCGCCACCTCGATCATCAGATCGATCTCATCGCGGGTGATGATGTAGGGCGGCATGAAATAAAGCACGGTGCCGATCGGGCGTAGCAGCACCCCGCGACTCAAGGCATGGCGGTAGATCCTGAGGCCACGGCGCTCCTGCCAGGGGTAGGGTTCGCGGCTCGACTTCTCGCGCGCGAGCTCGATGGCGACGATCATGCCGTGCTGACGGACCTCGGCGACGTGCGGATGCGCTTCGAGCTCGCGGGCTCTCGCGCCCAGGTGAGCGGCGAGAGCGCGGTTACGTTCGAGAATGCCGTCGGTGCGGAAGATCTCCAGGCTCGCGAGCGCCGCGGCGCAGGCGAGCGGGTTGCCGGTGAAGCTGTGGGAGTGGAGGAACGCCGTGAGCTTGACGTACTCGTCATAGAAGGCGGCGTAGATCGGGTCCGTGGTGATGACGGTGGACAGGGGGAGATAGCCTCCGGTGAGCCCTTTCGACAGGCACATCATGTCGGGTCGAATGCCCGCCTGCTCGCAGGCGAAGAGCGTGCCGGTCCGGCCGAAGCCAACGGCGATCTCGTCGGCGATGAGATGGACAGCATGACGATCGCACGCCTGACGCAGCAGCGTGAGGTAGACCGGATCGTACATGCGCATGGAGCCGGCGCATTGAACCAACGGCTCGAGGATCACCGCGGCGGTCTCGTCGGCATGTTTGGCGAGAGCGGCCTCCATATGGGCGAACTTGCGCCGCGAGTGCTCGGCCCAGCTCTCGCCCCACTCCCTCTCGTAGCAATCCGGCGAGGGCACCGTGATCACGTCCATGAGGAGCGGCTTATAGATCTCCTTGTAGAGCTCCACGTTGCCGACGGCGAGCGCGCCCAGGGTCTCGCCGTGATAGCTGTTGGAGAGGGTGATGAAGCGACGCTTGGCGCTCCTGCCGACGTTGCGCCAGTAGTGGAAGCTCATCTTGACCGCGACTTCCACCGCCGAGGAGCCGTTGTCGGCGTAGAAGCAGCGGGTAAGCCCCGCGGGGGCGAGGGAGGCCAGGGCCTCGGAGAGCGCGATCACCGGCTCGTGCGTGAAGCCGGCGAGAATCACCTGCTCCAGCCGCTCGAGCTGGGCGCTCACCGCCGCATTGATGCGCGCGTTGGCGTGGCCAAAGAGATTCACCCACCAGGAGCTGATCGCATCGAGGTAACGGTTGCCCTCGAAGTCCTCGAGCCACGCCCCCGCGCCGCGGCGGATCGGGATCAGGGGCAGCTCCTCGTGGTCCTTCATCTGGGTGCAGGGATGCCAGACGTGGGCGAGATCTCGTGCGGTGTAGGCGGCGTTGGCGGTGGGCATGGCCGCATTGTGGCATGATGCGCCGGCCATGCACGTCTCCCAACTACAGTATTTTCCGGTCTCGCTGCCCTTCCTCCTCGCCTTCTGGGGCCTCATCATCGTTCTCTTCGGCCTCATGCTGCTGCGGCTGCTGCGCTATGCATCGCTCTCCATGGGCATCTCCGAGCGCGCGCTTATCGCGGTCCTCGCGTTGTCTCTCCTCGGCAGCTACATCAACATCCCCGTGGCGTATTTTCCGGGTCACCGGGTCGTAGCCGCCGGCGAGATCAACTACTTCGGCATGACCTACATCGTCCCGATGGTGCGGCAGATGCAGGGAACCCGTCTCGTGGTCAATGTCGGAGGCTGCATCATTCCGGTCGTGCTGTCGCTCTACCTGCTGCTCAAGCACCGGCTGTACCTCATGGGCGCGATCGGCACCGCCTTCGTTGCCGCGGTCTGCCATTACATCGCGCAGCCCGTCCCCGGCTTCGGCATTGCCCTGCCGATATTCGTGCCGGCGATAGCGACAGCAGTCATTGCCATCGCGCTGACGCGCCGCCAGGCAGCACCGCTCGCCTACATCAGCGGCAGCCTCGGGACTCTCATCGGCGCGGACTTGCTCAACCTAGGCGCGGTGCAGGCACTCGGGGCTCCGGTAGCCTCGATCGGCGGCGCGGGCACTTTCGATGGCATCTTCGTCACCGGTCTCCTGGCGGTGCTCTACGCCGGCTTCTCGCGCTATCTGCCCGCATGAGCACGCCGACCCCGCTACAGATCGAGCCCGCCACCGGCCTCCTCGCCGGCGTGCGCCAGGTGCTCTCGCCACACCTCGACGCCCGCCCCCCGGGCGTCGCGCCCGAGCTCATCGTGGTGCATGGCATCAGTCTGCCTCCGGGCGAGTTCGGCGGCCCGTGGATCGACCGCCTTTTCGCGGGCGACCTGCCGAGCGATGCCCACCCCTTCTTCCGCGACACGGCGGCGCTGCGAGTGTCGGCACACGCGGTGATCCGCCGCGACGGCAGCATCACTCAGTACGTGCCTTTCGGGCTGCGCGCCTGGCATGCCGGCCAGTCGCAGTATCGGGGACGAAGCGGATGCAACGATTTCTCCATCGGCATCGAGCTCGAGGGAACGGACACGACCCCCTACACCGATGCGCAGTACGAGAGTCTTGCCGCGCTCGCGAGGGCGCTGCTCGCCACCTACCCGACACTCGCCGCCGATCGCATCACCGGCCACAGCGACATTGCCCCCGGGCGCAAGTCCGATCCCGGCCCGGCGTTCGACTGGGAGCGGTGGCGGCGCATGCTCGGTCAATGGAACGCATAGAGATAGCCGTCGTCGCAGCCGATGAAGAGCACGCCGTGTGCGATGACGGGCGAGGACAGGTAGGGTCCTTCGCCCCCGTTGCCGGCGATCGCACGGCCGTCGGCTTTCCCATAGTCGGCGACCACCGCGCTCCAGAAGGCGGCATACACCGCCCGGGGCGCGACCACCGGCGAGGGGAACGCGTACCCGGTCCCTTGCTGCTGCCAGCGGATCTTGCCCGTCCTCGCATCCACTGCCTGCACCCGACGGGTGTCGGAAGTGGTTGCATACACCACGCCGTCTTCGTAGGCAGGGGTGCTCACCACCCAGGAGCCGTCCTCTCCTAGCCGCCAGCGCAGCCGACCGGTTGCGATGTCGAAGGCGTAGAGGTAGCCATCGCGGCAACCCGCGAACACCAATCCGAGATCCGCGGCAATGGTGGGCGAGCCGATGAAGGCGCCGGTCATCGGAAAAGGCGGTCGGGTATCGGTCTGATGTTTCCAGAGTAGCTGCCCGGTGCGCCGATCGAGCGCATAGAGCGCGCCATCCATGCTGCCGAAGACAACATATCGGCCCCACACGGCCGGCGAGGTATGGACACGGCCTTGCGTGGCAAAGGCCCACATGCGCCGGCCCGTACGCGCGTCGCGGGCGTAGATATGACCGTCGCCGCTGCCGACGTAGAGGACGCCCTCCATCACGGTCGGAGAGGACTGATAAAAATCCCATCCGCCGACCACAGGCAGGTCCTGCCCGGTGGACACCTTCCAGATCAAATGCCCCGTCCTGGCATCGAGCGCATAAATCGTGTTGGTCGCATCGGCAAACCATACGCGCCCGTGGCTCACCGCAGGCGATGAGGCAATCCCGCCGCGCGCGCTGAACGACCAGCTCAGCCTGCCGGTTTTCGCATCGAGGGCATAGAAGTGCTTGTCGTTGCTGCCCACATAGACCATGCCGTCCACGACGGCCGGCGTGGAGCGCACCATGTTCCCGGTGTGAAATCGCCAGAGCAGCTTCATCTCCCGAACGTCCGTGGGGCAGACGCCCGTATGCTGCGGATTGCCATGAAACATCGAGGAGCAGTCGGCGGCGCCCGAAGCCGCGCTTGCAAGCGAGAGGGAAAGCACGGCCACCGCCGATCCGATCGGCCGATGCCGCCTGCGCATTCTTTTCATGGCTCCCGCCGATCCGCCTCGAACGAGGGTTATCATAGCCAAGGAGCGACGATTGGAGGATGAGTCATGGCGCGGATTGCAGGCCATTGCCTTTGCGGCAAGGTTCACTACGCGGCGGATGCAGAGCCTAAGTTTGTCGGTGTCTGCCACTGCACGGATTGCCAACGCTTCACCGGCTCGGCCTTCTCGACCATCATCGCCGTGCCCACGGAAGCATTGAAGGTGGGCGGCGCGCTCAAGACCTTCAGCAAAGCCGGTGACAGCGGCAAGCTCATCCATCGCCGCTTCTGTCCGGAATGCGGCTCCGGCATCTTCGATGAGGCGGATGCGCTGCCGGGCATCGCCATGGTGAACGCCGGCACGCTCGATGACCGCAGCTGGGTGAAGCCGCAATCGGAGATCTATTGCGACAGCGCGCAACCCTGGGTGCAACTCGGTGGTGAGCTCAAGCGCTTCGCCAAGTTACCCCGCTGATCCCGACGCACAAACCTGACAGGTAGGGCTTGCATGAAGAATAGGCCTCGTATGAAGAGCATCGCTTTACTGCTGGCCACCGTGCTGGTCTGCGGCGTTGCCGCCCTGCCCGCCCATGCGGCCACGGCTCGCTGGGTCGAGGGGACCCACTACGTCGTCCTCGAGCCGACGCAACCCACGACCGTGCCCCCCGGCAAGGTCGAGGTCATGGAGGTGTTCTCGTACGCCTGTCCCTTCTGCAACAAGTTCCAGCCGGTCATTCATGCGCTCGAGCACAACCTGCCGCCCAACGCTCAGATGGTGTTCCTGCCGGCCGCATTCAGCGCCGCGGAGGACTGGCCGATGTTTCAGCGGGCGTATTTCGCGGCTCAGGCGCTCGGCATTGCAGACCGCACGCAGCAGGCCATGTATGACGCGGTATGGAAGACCGGCGAGCTCGCGACCATCGATCCCGAGACCCGCCGGCCGAAGAGTCCGTTGCCGTCGATCGAGGATGCGGCGCGCTTCTATGCGCGGCTCACCGGCATCAGCCCACAGATGTTTCTCGCCTCGGCCGAATCGTTCGGCGTGGCGATGAAGATGCGCCAAGCGGACGAGCAGATCATGGCCATGCAGGTCCCGGGCACGCCCTGCATCATCGTGGGCGGCAAGTACCGGATCATCATCGAGTCCCTGCGCACGGCTGACGATGTGATCTCGCTCGTCAGATACCTGGTCGCAAAGGCGAGCGCGCACCAGGCGGAGAGTCATCCGGCGGCACCGCCTTCAGCCGAAAGTCCGACCAGCGGGAGTTGAGCGCCCAGCGCATCGCAAATACCTGAATGATGCCGGTGAGGACCACGGAGAGGACGAACAGGGTGGTACCGCCGGATACCAGGCCTGCGAGCTGCTCGATGTCGAGGTTGGAGAGGCTCTGGCCGGACTGCTGCATCTTTTCCACGGTGGAAAAGAGTCCCGCGAGCGACCAGGCCGTCATGATGATCCCGAGCGGGATCACGAGGAGGCTCGCGCGCCAGCTGTAGCTCCACCAGACCTTGAATGCCTGCATCAGCGTCATGGGCTCACTCCCCGGCCATGGTCAGAGATCTGCAGACCATATCGTCCGCGGCGCGGTTCCGGAGCCTGCCGACGCACGGTCCCCGGGCGCCGGATTGCCGGCTGCGGGCGCGCTCACCGGAACTTCGGAAATCTGGCCGGAGCCGTACACGTGCGTGCTGAGCTGAGCCGGGTGAGCGTGCAGGCGCACGTCGCCGGAGCCTGCGATCGTCACTCGAGCATCACCGGTCGGTGAGACATCCGCGACGCCGCTGCCGTCGATGGTCACGTCGGCATTGGTTTCGGCGAGCTGCGCCAGGTGCGCGCTTCCCGAGCCCATGATCTCGAGCCGAAGGGATTGCACTTTGCCGTTGCCGCTCGCCGCACCGCTGCCGCGGATCGCAAGGCGCAGTTGATCCTGACTCAGATCCTCGAGGTCGATCGAGCCCGAGCCGTTGAGAGTCGCCGCCTGCAGCGACGGACCGGAAAGCTCGACCTGCAGCTCTCGCGAAGGGTGCCAGCCGAAGAAGCTGAAGCCGTGATCCTTCTCGCGGATCCGACCATCCGAGACCTCGATCCGATCGAGCGCCCCCTTGCGTCCTCGAATGCTGAGATGCCAGCTCGAGGCCGGATGAAAGCGCGCCCGGGCGGGTATGTCGAGCTCGAGCCGATCGGCGCTCCACGAATAATCGCGCGTCAGGATCGGCCCGGAGTCGGACCCCTCATCGCTCGACCAGCTCCACGAGTTGCCCGATCCCCACCAGGACGCGTGGGCCGCGGCGCGAAACCCTCCAAACCGCCAGCAGACGAGCACGACCAGGAGAGCGATGATGACGAACTTGAATGTGCCTCTCATTGCGTTTTCCCCCTCGAGGACCGGGTTTACCCAGCGCTCAGCCGCGCTCAGCCGCGCTGGCCGCGCTCGTGACGCCAAAGCACCTCCGAGCCGCTCTCGTGGCGCGCCAGCACCCTCGCCAACACGAATAGCAGATCCGAGAGGCGGTTGAGATAGCGAAGCACCTCGGGATTGACGGTTTCGACCCTCGCAAGCGACCACACCCGCCGCTCGGCGCGCCGCGCCACGGTGCGGCCGAGGTGACAGGCCGCCGCGCCCGGACCGCCTCCCGGAAGAATGAATTCCTTCAGAGGCGGCAGCGGATCGTTGAATTCATCGAGCGCCGCCTCGAGCCGCGTGACGTGCGCGGCCGTGATGACCGAGTGTCCCGGAATGCAGAGCTCCGCGCCGAGGTCGAAGAGCTCGTGCTGCACCTGGGTGAGCACGACACTCACGGCTGCCGGCAGCCCGGCAACCGCAAGCAACACCCCGAGGACGCTATTCAGCTCATCAACCGTGCCGTAAGCCTCTACCCGCGCGCTGTCCTTCGGCACCCGGGTGCCATCGCCCAAGCCGGTCGTACCGTCATCGCCGGTGCGCGTGTAGATCTTGCTGAGTCTGTTACCCATCGTGAGTTGCCGGGCTCGAGGGATCTCGTCAACCGGGGCCGCCTGCCGTCTCGGCATGCTATAAGCGTTTCATGCCATCCCGAGAACTGCAAGCCGCCGTCGATGCCGCGCAGGCGGCGGCCGAGGTGATCCGCGGTTTCTATCAGAAAAATCTCGCCGTCCGCACCAAGGAGGATCAATCGCCGGTCACCGAGGCGGACGTGCGCGCCGAGGAGACCATCCGCGCCATTCTGAGCGAGCGCTTTCCGACCTACGGCTTCTACGGCGAGGAGACGGGCAGGCATGGCGCCGATGCGGAGAGCGTCTGGCTGGTGGACCCCATCGACGGCACCAAGTCGTTCGTGCGCGAGTGCCCGTTCTTCTCGACTCAAATCGCGCTCATGCGCGGCGGGCGCCTGGTGCTCGGCGTCTCGAGCGCCCCGGCCTACGGGGAGCTCGCCTGGGCCGAGCAGGGTGGCGGCGCCTACCTCAACGACCGTCCCATCCGCGTGAGCTCCATCGCGGATCTCGCCGCCGCCTTCGTCTCGAGCGGCAATCTCAAGTCCCTCACCCGCACGGCCCAGTGGGAACGGCTCGGCTCATTGATCCGCCGCGTCAGCCGCATTCGCGGCTATGGCGATTTCCTGCACTACCACCTGCTGGCCCGCGGCTCGCTGGATGTCGTCATCGAGTCCGACGTCAACATTCTCGACATCGCCGCCCTGACGGTGATCGTTCGCGAAGCCGGCGGCACGTTCACCGACCTCGCCGGCAACGAGGTGACGCTCGAGACGACCTCCGTATTGGCGACCAATGGACGCCTGCACGCCGCGGTCGCCGAAGCGCTCGGCGGTCATCGTCAGGATCCTACCGACGTCATGCTGCCGCCGGCTACCTGAAGCCGTAGAGTTGGTACCGCTGCCTGTAGCTTGGCGTCTGCTACGCCGCGACGCGGGTCTCTTCCGCGATCATTTCCTCGAGTCGCTCGAGGTCCGGCACCAGCGGCGTCTCGTTCACCATCCTCACCTGACAGATCACCGGCGCCCGCTCCGGAAACACCCGCGAGTTATCCGGCCGCACGACGTCCGAGCTCACGCGCACGAGCTGCGGGAAGCCCTGGGAGACGATCGCAAAGTTGCCGGCGTCGAGCCGTGTGCCGAGACAGTGGAACACCACCACCCGGGTGCGTCCGGAGGGTGCCGGAATCGCCTGCCCGCAGGCCCCCTCGAACGAGGCGAGTGGCACCTGCTTGCCGCTCCAAAGCACCGTGCCGATGTACCAGGGCGGCGCGCCCGTCATTTCCGAGGGCACCTGAAAGCCCACGACTTCGGCAACGCACGCGCGCGGCACGATGAGCCGCCCCTCGGCGAGGGGGACGAGGAGACTGTAGATCTCCTGTACGCGCTCGCTCACGGCTTACCTGCCCTCGGCCTGGCGCGGCATCTGCTGCATGGCGCTCTCCTGTGCCGCGCGACGCCGCTCGACCAGCGGGGCGATCGCATCCAGCAGCTCCGCTTCCTGATAGGGCTTGCCCAGGTAATCGTCGACACCGAGCTCGATGGCGCGCGCGCGGTGCTTCTCGCCGACGCGCGAGGTGATCATGATGATGGGCACATCCTTCAATCGCGCATCGTTGCGCACGTGCGCGGCAACCTCATAGCCGTCCATGCGCGGCATCTCGATGTCGAGCAGGATGACATCCGGCACGTGATCCTGCAGCAATCCGACCGCGTCCATGCCATCGCGCGCCGTCAGCACGCGCATGCCGTTGCGCTCGAGCAGACGCTGGGTCACGCGGCGCACGGTAATCGAGTCGTCGACCACCAGCGCAAAGGTGCGCCGGTCCTCCTTCTCCCGCGGGAGCGCCGGCAGCTGCGCCCGCCCGCGCCACTCGGCACGCACCAGCGCGCCGATGTCGAGAATGACGACGATGCGCCCGTCGCCGAGAATCGTTGCGCCGGAGATGCCGCGGATGCTGGAAATCTGCGGTCCGACGGACTTCACCACGATCTCGCGGCTGCCGACCAGTTCGTCGGCGACGAGCCCGGTGGAATGCTCGCCGGCGCGCACCAGCACCACCGGAATGGTCACGTCCTGCTCCGGGAGCGGCGACGGTTCCAGCCCGACGAACGCCGCCAGGTGCTGGAAGCGGTACTTCTGGCCGCCGTAATCGAACATCGGCGCGTCGCGGCCGAGATGGG
>DATFCZ010000023.1:0-11494 GCA_035252605.1 Steroidobacteraceae bacterium | reverse complement strand
CGCGCGCGGCTGGGGCCCGGTCCCGCCCGGCGCACGGCAAGCCGGCTGCGGCCAAGAAGGCGGCCGCTACCGCCGCCGCGCACGCGCCTGCTCCCGAGGCGGCAACTCGACACGCGGCCCGCAAGGAGGGTCCGACTCATGCTGCTCATGCCGCTCATGCGGCGGAGAAGCGGCCCCTGGGTCTCGAGCGCCGCGCGCCCGTCATGCCCGAAGACCGTCAGTCGCAGTTGAAGCTGCTCATCGCCCGCGGCAAGGAGCAGGGCTATCTCACCTACGCGCAGGTGAACGATCACCTGCCGTCGGAGATCGTCGATCCGGAGCAGATCGAGGACATCGTCAACACCATCAACGACATGGGCATCCCGGTGTACGAGAAGGCACCGGATACCGAGTCGTTGCTCGCCAGCGAGCCTTCCGCTCCGGCCGACGAGGAAGCGATCGAGGAAGCTGCCGCGGCACTCGCGGCGCTCGATGCGGAGCTCGGACGCACCACCGATCCGGTGCGCATGTACATGCGCGAGATGGGCACGGTGGAGCTACTGACCCGTGAGGGTGAGATCCGCATCGCCCGGCGCATCGAGGAAGGTCTCGAGGCCGTGCGGCGGGCGCTCTCGCTCTATCCGCCGACTCACGATTTCCTCCTGAAGGCGTATGAGCCGGTGAAGGCCGGTCAGGCACGGCTCGTCGATGTGATCGTCGGCTTCGTCGATCCCAACGCGCCGGACGTCATTGCCCAGCCACAGAACCCGACCAAGCTGGAGTTGGCCTCGGAAGAGGACAAGTCGGAAGACGAGGAGGAGAGCGAGGAAGGCGTCGAGGGCGAGGAAGAGGCCGTCGATACCGGTCCCGACCCGCAGGAGGCGGCCGCGCGATTCGCCAGCATCACCAAGTGCTATGCGCACGTGCTCTCGGGGATCGAGAAGCACGGCGCGCGCGATCCCAAGACCCTCAAGACCCGCAAGAAGCTCGCGGACGAGTTCATGGAGCTGAAGCTTTCGCCGCGGATGTTCGATGCGCTGATCCTCAACCTGCGCACCCACGTCGCGGAGATCCGCCAGCTCGAGAAGGAGATCATGATCATCGCCGTGCGCGATGCCGGCATGCCGCGCAAGGATTTCATCGCCACCTTCCCGAAGAACGAGACCAGCCCCCGCTGGCTCGCCAAACACGTGAAGGCGGCCAAGAAGTACTCCGCGCCACTCGCGAAGTTCAAGGACGAGATCGAGCGGCGTCAGAAGAAGCTCGAGCAGCTCGAAGGCGACTTCCATCTCTCCATCAATGAGATCAAGGAAGTCAACCGCGAGGTGTCGATCGGCGAGGCCAAGGCGCGCCGCGCCAAGAAGGAAATGGTCGAAGCGAACCTCCGCCTCGTCATCTCCATTGCCAAGAAGTACACCAACCGCGGGCTGCAGTTCCTCGACCTCATCCAGGAAGGCAACATCGGCCTCATGAAGGCGGTGGACAAGTTCGAGTACCGCCGCGGTTACAAATTCAGCACCTACGCGACCTGGTGGATCCGGCAGGCCATCACCCGCTCGATCGCCGATCAGGCGCGCACCATCCGTATCCCGGTGCACATGATCGAGACCATCAACAAGCTGAACCGCATTTCGCGACAGATGCTGCAGGAGATGGGCCGGGAGCCGACGCCGGAGGAGCTCGCCGTACGCATGGAGATGCCGGAGGACAAGGTGCGCAAGGTCCTCAAGATCGCGAAGGAGCCGATCTCCATGGAAACTCCGATCGGCGACGACGAGGACTCGCATCTCGGGGATTTCATCGAGGACACCTCGGTGGCCTCTCCGATCGATCAGGCGACCATGGAATCGCTCCGCGAGACCACGCACGCGGTGCTCGCGCAGCTCACGCCGCGCGAAGCCAAGGTGCTGCGCATGCGCTTCGGCATCGACATGAACACCGACCACACTCTGGAGGAGGTCGGCAAGCAGTTCGACGTGACGCGCGAGCGCATCCGGCAGATCGAGGCGAAGGCGCTGCGCAAGCTGCGCCATCCGAGCCGCAGCGAGCAGCTCCGCAGCTTTCTGATGGAAGACTAGTAGAAGCGCAGGATCCGGGCTCGGCTAAATCCCCGCTCGCACCAATGCGTCGATGACCTCGCGGAGCACTTCGGCGAGCGCCGGGTGATCCGCCTCGAATCTCACGGCGAGCGATTCGAGTTTCGGCATGTGCGGGCCGCCCTCACCCACGGCGCCGCGCGCGCCGCCTCGACCCAAGGCGCGGTCGATATCGCGCATCAGCCCGGTCAGCAGCTTGCGTGACTCGGCATCCACCGACGCCGCGCCGAGACGCTCGTGCACCCGCGCGAGCAGCTCGCGCAAGCTCTCCTCGCTCGTGCGCCGTTCGCTCACTGGGACGACCCTCGCCGGCGGCTACTCTTCGGCGGCCGTCTCCGCCTCCATCGAGCCGCCGGCCGCCGACGGCGCCGCGGCCTGGCCGTTCAGCAATCCCTTCCAGCTGAGCTCCTGCCCTTTGCGCCTGCCCTTCTCGGTGAGCTTCAGCCCGTCAGGGGAGATGGCCAGCATGTACGCCTTGCCGTCCACGTCGATCTCGCGCTTCAGGGTTTTCTCGAGCTTGGTAGCCATGTCATTCCTCTGCTGATTCTTCGTTTCGAGCTCCCCTGGCACAGGGAAACCCATGGATGGCCAGCGGCGCTGATTGTGCGCCACTGCCCGGACCTAAGGCCAGCATTTCCAGCCAAGCTACAGGTCAAGTCGGACCTTGGGACTGGCGGGCGGCCGCCCGCTGCAGCAGCGCCTCCAGGCTGGCAGGATCGATGGGCTTGGTGAGATGGTGGTCGAAGCCCGCCTCGATCGCCCGTCGCTTGTCCTGTTCCTGGCCCCAGCCCGTAATGGCGATCAGCATCGCCGCCCGGCCCCAGCTTGTGCGGCGGATGCCCTGCGCCAGCTGATAGCCGTTGAGCTCCGGCATGCCGATATCGAGAAGCAGCGCGTTGGGCTCGAGCCTGCGGGCGAGCTCGAGCGCTTCGCCTCCGCTGTAAGCAATGCTCACTTCGTGTCCGGAGCTCTCGAGCAGTGCGGCGCAGCTCGCGGCGCTGTCCCGATTGTCATCGGCCACCAACACCCGAAGCGGCGTCGCCGCCGGCGCGCTCGCCCGCAGGCCGAGCGATTCGCTCTGGAGCTCGGCGCCCGTGGGCTCGCCTATCGGCAGGCGCACGATGAACTCAGCGCCCTGGCCGATACCCGGGCTGTGGGCGGTGATCGTACCGCCGTGTAGCTCCACGAGTCCCCGCACCAGCGAAAGGCCAATTCCGAGCCCCCCTTCCGAGCGCTCGAGCGCCGGGGACGCCTGCGCGAAAAGGGTGAACAGCCTCGGCATCATCTCCGGGGAGATGCCGATGCCGTTATCGCGAACCGCCACCACGAGCTCGCCCTGCTGCTGGCGAGCCTCCACCTCGATATGACCGCCGGTGTCGGTGTACTTGGCGGAGTTGACCAGCAGGTTGGCGAGAATCTGCGCGAGGCGCACCGGGTCGGCCACGAGCCGTATCGGCTGCTCCGGCAGCTTAAGGACCAGTGTATGAGCCTTGGCCTCGAGCAGCGGCCGTGCCGCTTCCCGCGCCGCCGCGAGCGCCGCGGAGAGCTCGACCGAGGAGCAGCGCAGCAGGAGCGTGCCGCGCGTGATGCGTGAGACGTCGAGCAGATCATCGAGCAGCCGGCTCATGTGCTCGACCTGACGCTCGATAATGGCCTGGGCCTGCAGGCGCCCCGCCTCGCCGCGGCGCTCCTTTTTCGCCCACGCGACCGCGTAACGGATGGGCGCCAGGGGATTGCGTAGCTCGTGCGCCAACACCGCGAGGAATTCGTCCTTGCGTCGGTCCGCTTCGCGCAACGCATCCTCGGCACGCCTGAGCTCGCCGATGGTGCGCTCCTGGGCCTGCTCCGACGCCTTTCTCTCGCTGATGTCGCGGGCGATCTTCGATGCACCGACGATCACGCCGGCAGCATTGCGGATCGGGGAGATGGTGAGCGCAACGTCGATTCGGCGACCGCTCTTTGCGATCCGCACGGTCTCGAAGTGCTCGATGCGCTCCCCGCGGCGCAGCTTCTCGAGGATGGTCCGTTCCTCCTGCACGCGCTCCGCCGGGATGATGAGCGTGATGGGCTGCCCGACCGCCTCTTCCGCGGTATAGCCGAAGAGCCGCTCGGCGGCTCTGTTCCATGAGCGCACAATGCCCTCGAGGGTTTTGCTGACGATGGCATCGTCGGATGACTCGACGATGGCCGCCAGATGAGCGCGCGCGCTCTCGGCGAGTCGCTCGTGCGTGTCGTCGCGGATGTACCAGCGGCTGTGAATGAGCCTGCCCGCATCCCACTGGGCGTTGGCGGTGATCCGCACGTGTCGAACCGAGCCGTCGGCGCGCAGCAGCGCGGCTGCGTGATTGCGCAGCGTCTCGCCCGAAGCCAGCCGTCGCAACGACTCCCGGCCATCCTCGGGGTCGAGATGGAAGTCCTCCATCGAGCGGCCGATACACTCCGCGTCGCTACGACCCAACAGCTTGAGCCCCGCACGGTTGACCCAGAACAGGGTGCCGTCCGGGCTGACCTTGAGCAGGCCCTCGAGCGCGTTCTCGAGAAAATCACTGAGCTCGCGATCCCGATCAGCGAGGGCGCGCTCCACCATGATGCGCCGCTGCACTTCCCACTCGAGCGCGCGCGCCTTCTGCTGCAGCTGCGCGACGAGTTGCATGCGCGCCTCCGGCGATCCCTCGTAGGGCTCGGGCGACACCACATGATCGTGCAGCGCGCACACGCGCTCGTAATCGCGCAGATACGCGGAGCCCGCGCCCTTCGGCATCGGGTAGGCGCAGTAGAGCGAGAAGGTCTCGCGCTGGGCGAGCTCGTTCCACAACTCCTCGAGCTGCAGAGCCGCCACATGCCTGCCGTCCGTCCAGAGGAGGCTCACCATCTCGCCGAAGGCGATCACCCGCGGGTACTCGCGGCGCAGCTCCGCGACCAGCGCGCCCACGACCTCGACGAACCGGCTCCATTGCGGCCCGCCTTCACACACGATCCTGGAGAGCGTCGCCGCCCCCTCGAGAGCGACCAGCTGCCCGCGCTCTCGCAGCCGGGCGACATCAAGGCCGCGCGCGTCCAGCTGATGCTCGAGCTGCTCGAGGTGCCGCGCCGTCGCAATGACGATCGCGCCGGCACCGGTCTCGAGACCCTGCTGGAGATAGTCCGCGAGCGGCTGGAGCAGTTCCGACTCGTGCTCGTAGAACTGCACGAGATGCCCCTTCTCGCCGCTGTCCCGCCAGCTCGCGACCTGCGCAACGTGCCGACCGGCATCGAGCGCATTCATTCCGGATGTCTCTCGATCGAGGGCTGCCGCGGTGCGCTCGGGCGGGCCGCGCGCCGGGTCGGCGCGCGCGCTCCGATGCGGCCCACGAGCGTCTCGATCGCCGGTACGAGCGGCCGCTCGGCCTCGGAGTACTCCTCCCAGGCGCCGCTGCGGGATAACAGCGCCCCTGCGGTACGGATCGTGAATTTCATCGGTTGGAGTCCCGTACGCGCCTGCGCCCAGGTGAGCGGCATCGACACCGGCGCTCCCTCGCGCGCGCGCGGCGAGAGCGGCGCCACCGCAGTCGCGGTGCGGTCATTGCGCAGATAGTCGAGGAATATGCGACCGGCGCGCACGCGCTTGGCCATGTTGATGACGTACCGCTGCGGGCTGTCGGCCACCATGCGGGCGCAGAACTCGCGCGCGAAGGCCTTCACCAGCGGCCAGTCGAGCGTCGCCTTGCGCGGTTGACTGAAGGGCGTGACGACATGCAATCCCTTGCCGCCGGTCGTCTTGAGGAAACTCTCGAGCCCGAGCTTTTCGAGTCTTTCGCGCATCTCGCGCGCGGCTTCGATCACGGTCTCGAACCCGACATCGGGCGCCGGGTCGAGATCGAACACCAGCCGGCCGGGCACCTCCGGCTGATGAGGAACGCAGTTCCAGGGATGCAGCTCGAGAGCCGCAATCTGCGCGAGCGCCGCCAGGCCTTCGATGCGGTCGACCTGGATGTAGGGCTTGCGCTCGCCGGAGACGCGGGCCAGGCTGATGAGACTCGAGAGTCCCGGCATCGCGTGGCGCTGGAAGAACCGACCGCCGCCGATGCCGTCCGGATAGCGCACGAGGGAGCAGGGCCTGCCCGCGATGTGCGGCAGCATCCACTCGCCGACGGCGGCGAGGTACTCGGCGAATTCGCGCTTGGTGACGGGACGGCCATCGCCGGCATCCGGCCAGAGCACCTTGTCGGGGTTGGAGATCGTGACGCCGAGCACCGGTCCCGTGGACCTCGTCTTTGCTCGCGAGCCGAGAGCCGACCGGCGTGTTGCCGCGCCTGTTGCATCGCCTCTTGCACGGCGGGATGCGCTCTTTCGGCGCGCGGCCAAGGGTGATTTCGGCGCGCGGCTCCCCGCAGTCTCCACCGGCGCAGGCTTCTCCGCCTGCACTTCCCGGGCCGACTTGTCCTCGCGCAAGCCTTTGAAGGCGGCCTGGCGAATGTTGCCGCCTTCCGTCCAGCCGGCGAACTCGATTTCTGCGACCAACTGCGGCCTCAGCCAGTGGATCTGACGTCCCGAGGGCACCGGCACGCGCATACCAAACGGATTCTCGCTGCTCGCCAACTTCTTGAGCCTGGGCAGGAGCTGGCGCACCTTCTCGCCGCTGAAGCCGGTGCCGATCCGCCCCACCGGAATCAGGCGTCCATCCCGATATACCCCGGCAATGAGCGAGCTCAGGTTGGCACCCTCCGAGGTCCAACCGCCGATCACGACCTCCTGGCCGGCGCGACACTTCGCCTTGGTCCAGCTGCCGGTCCTGCCCGACTCGTACGGCGCGTCGATGCGCTTCGAGACTACCCCCTCGAGCGAGAGACGACAGGCGGACTCGAGCACCGCCGCGCCGGGGCTGGTGAAATGCTCAAGATAACGCAGCCGCGAGCGGCTCGCGGCCGGCAGCCTCGTGAGCAGCTCCCGCAGCCGTCGCTTACGCTCCTCGAGCTTCAACGGCCGCAGATCCCGGCCCGCGACAAACATGAGATCGAAGGCGAAGAGCAGGAGCGCGGATTCACGCCCTTCCGCAAGCGCCGCCTGCAGGGCCGAGAAATCGGAGGCGCCGTCGCGGTTGAGCGCCACTGCCTCGCCATCGATGATGCAATCCGGCAGCGCCTCGGCCGCCCGGGCGATCGAGGCGAATCGCTCCGTCCAGTCGAGTCCTTTGCGCGTCAGCAACCTCGCTCGCCCGCCCTGCACCCGCAACTGCAGGCGATAGCCGTCGAGCTTGATCTCGTGTGCCCAACCCGCCCCCTCCGGCGGTCGCGGCAAAAGGCGGCAGAGAGCCGGCTCGATGAAGTCAGGCATCCGCGCCCCTGCGGCGCCGTTCGCTCGAGGCGCGCGCGCTGGTGCGGACCGCGGGTCGGGCGATCGGTTGGAATTCCACACGGCATCGGCCGGTCCGGCTCTGCGTCCCCGATTCATGAACGGCTCGGGGCCCCGGCCTCTTCCCGCGGCAATCTCGGCGAGCGTGCGGCCGGAGGCTACCGAACGGTCCTCCTCGAGCAGCATGCCGTCACCCGGCCGCGCAAACTCGTCGCGATGCTTGATGAGGAGCCAGTTCGGGTGCTGCGTGCGAGCGCCCGAGCGCGAGTTGCGCAGCCGCACCAGCACCCAGCCGCCGCGTAGCCGCTCACCGTGCAAAGTGAGCTTCAGCTCCCCTGCCGCAAGCGCCTGCTCGGGCGTGCCTTTCACCTGCGGCTCCCAGTAACCCCGATCCCAGAGCTGCACCGCGCCGCCGCCGTACTCACCCTTGGGGATCGTGCCCTCGAAGTCCCCATACTCGAGCGGATGATCCTCCACCTCGACCGCGAGTCGCTTGTCCGCGGGATCGAGCGAGGGGCCGCGGGTCACGGCCCAGGACTTGAACACTCCGTCGAGCTCGAGCCGCAGATCGTAATGCAACCTGCGCGCGGCGTGCTTCTGCACCACGAATCGCAGCCGCGCGGAGGCGGCCACGGTCCCGCCTCCCGAGGGCTCGGCGGTGCGGCTGAAGTCGCGCTTGGCGCGATAGCTCGAGAGTCTCCGGCTCGCCATGGCTGCTTTATCGATGAGCGCGACCGGATGGAGGCAAGCCTCCGCGCCGGATCACGCGTCCTGCAAGCCCAGCGCCCGGCGCCGACCTGCGGGCGAGGTCAAGCGATAAACGTGCCCGCGGGCGGCGGTGGCGCGAGCGCTACCGCGCTGAGGACATGGGCCCGGTAGGATTCGAACCTACGACCAAGGGATTCACTCTGCCCCGGCGTTTCCCCCGGGAGTGGACTATCTCTTCACCCGCGAAGGACGCGATGAGCGCCCCTCGGGAGGGTGCGGGATGCTCCTGCCTGTGATTAAGGGCGCTCGAGCCCTCAGGTAGTCTCTGCACCTTCCGGCGGTGTACCGCCGGCTCGGCTCAGGATTGCCATGAGCTGGTTGCGGTCCGCAGCTCGAAGGTTCCCCTGAATTCATCCCGTCCACTGTACGCGTTTCCACGCACAGGCACCTTTTCCCGATGAGTCCCCTGCACTAACCGCTGTGCTACAGGCCCAATGAGCGAACATTGTAGCAACAGCCCCCTCCTCCGCGCTCACCTGCCCTGCGAAGCCGAGTTGACATGCAAGTATTTACTTGCCTATCATCGCCGTCATACCGGATCTGCGGATGAATGACCCCGACCTGCTCTTCAAGGCGCTGGCGGACCCCAGCCGCCGCAAGCTCCTCGACCTCCTGCATGCCCATGACGGCCAAACCCTCGGCGACCTTTGCAAGCACCTGAATATGACCCGTCAAGCCGTCACGCAGCATCTCGGCGTACTGGAAGCCGCCAACCTCGTTGCAACCGTGCGCCGCGGACGGGAGAAGCTGCACTTCCTCAACCCGGTACCGCTGCAGGAGATCTACGAGCGCTGGATCCGCAAGTTCGAGAGGCCGCGCCTCAAGGCGCTGCACGACCTCAAGCGACTGCTGGAAGGTGATCGTGATGAATAGATCGACTTTCGTGTACGTGACCTACATTCGTACCACGCCGGAGAAGCTCTGGTCAGCGTTGACGGACCCGGCAACCATCAAGCTGTACTGGTACGGAATGCATCAGGAGAGTGACTGGCTGCCTGGAGCCGCGTGGAAGCTCGTCTTCCCCGATGGACGGATCGCCGATACCGGCGAGGTGGTCGAAGTCGATCCGCCGAGACGCCTGGTTCTCAAATGGCGCAACGAGTTCAACTCGGAGCTGAAAGCAGAGGGATACTCCCGCTGCACCATTGAGCTCGAGCCTGGCGAGAACGCCGTGAAGCTCACCGTCACCCACGTCATGGAGCGCGCCGACTCGAAGTTCATCGAAAAAGTCTCGGGCGGCTGGCCGAAGATCCTCTCGAACCTCAAGACGCTCCTCGAGGCCAGGCGGCTCGCAACCGGCTGACTACATGCAACAGGGCCGCATGCGCCACCTGGCTCAGAACGCCATGTTGATCGCAGCAACGGGCGTGACCGTCGCGGTGGCGTTGCGTCCCCACACGCCCAATCGCGCTCCGGCGATCACGCCCATCCTGGCGCTCCAGTTGTATTCGATCGCGGGCGCCAGATAGAGCAGATCGTCGGAGCCGGAATCCTGCACGAGGTAGGCAGGCAAGCTCGGGGTGAGGGACTGCGCATACCCGCCCTCCACCCGCGTGCTGCCGTCGTGCTCCCACCAGATGTCGGTGGCGAGCACCCATCTTTGAGTGAGGCTGTACTCGAACGCGAGATCGGCGATGGCGGTCGGGCCGGGATGCGCCCGTCCGGCAAAACCCGCCGAGGTCCCGTAGACGCTCATGCCACGCAGCGAGGCCCATCGTGACAGTGAATAGGACAGATCGAGACGGGTGCGCAGGATGCGGCCGTTGGGCATCCACAGATACGTCTGCGAATAAAGCGACAGCGTGGTCGAATAGGCGCCGCTGCCGAGCGCTCCGTCGGTGCGGCCGTCCAGCCGGTCGTATTTTCCGGTGGGGAACGTCTCGCCGATGACGAGCGAAGTCGCGGGCATCCAGCTACCCTGCCGAAACTGCGTCAGACCATACGCGCCCTGCACCGTGAAGTCGCCGACGGCGAGTCCGGCCGATTCCTGCCCGGCGGCCGATTCGTGCAAGCCGAAACGCGGAATGAGTCCCAGCGTGAAACGATCGACGACGCCGTACTCGAGGTAAGCCAGCGAGCCTACCTCGTGCGCCGCGCCGGCGCTGCGCAGTGTTGAATTCCGATCGAAGCGGCCGTAAGTCATCACGTCATAGACATACGGCTCGAGGAGCCAATGGCCTTGCGGCAGCGTCGCCGCCGAGGGCGCGAGCAGCGGACCGGTCCACCAGGCATCATCCAACGACTGCCGTGTCCCATCGCCGCTTGCCGAGGTCGCGCCCGCCCCCGCGCTCGCGCCAAGGCCGAGCGCGCAAAGCGCGGCTCCGAGCGATGGGGCGCGAAAGAGTTTGGCAGGCGAGCGGGCGATTGGCGGTTGCATCATGCGCTCAAGGTTAGCATTCCTCCGCGCCGGACGTTTCGAGTCAGATCGAAATGGCCGGCCTCTCCTGCGGTGTGACGCGCTAGAATTCGCGCGGCATGGACACCGTGTTGATTACCGGCGCATCGCGAGGTATCGGGCGCGCCACGGCGCTGCTCGCCGCTGAGCGCGGGTGGCCCGTGGCCATCAATTACAGGAGCGATGCCGGAGCCGCTGGGGATGCGGCGGCGCATGCGCGGCGATGCGGTGCGCGCGCGACGATAATCCGGGGTGATGTCTCGGTGGAAGCCGACGTGGTGGCGATGTTCGACCAGGCGCAAGTCGATCTCGGCCCGTTGGGCGGCGTCGTGATCAATGCCGGCATCGTCGCTCCCGCCATGCGCCTCGCAGACATGAGCGTGGAACGGCTGGAGCGGATGTTTCGAGTCAATGTTCTCGGCGCTTACCTCTGCGCGCGGGAAGCGGCGCGGCGGCTGTCGCGAAGCCGCGGCGGTCGCGGGGCTCGGTCGTGCTCGTCTCCTCCGCGGCAACGCGGCTCGGCTCGCCCGGCGAGTACGTCGATTACGCCGGCTCGAAAGCCGCCCTCGACACCCTCGCCATCGGACTTGCGAAAGAGCTCGGAGCAGAGGGCGTGCGCGTCAATGCCGTGAGGCCGGGCCTCATCGACACTGAGATTCACGCGAGCTCGGGCGATCCGGAGCGGGCGCGAAGGCTTGGAGCCGCCACGCCGCTGGGAAGGGCCGGCCAGCCCGAGGAGATCGCCGAGGCCATCGTATGGCTCCTGAGCGAAGCGTCCTCGTTCGTCACCGGAGCCGTTCTGGACGTCACCGGCGGGCGATAGCCCGAACCCGCCCGGTCTCCAGCCCCGAACTTGCCATGGCGCCAGCCCCTGCCCCCCTCCGCGTGACCCCGGCCTCCCCAGCGGCCACAACCCGGGGCCCCC
>DATFCZ010000022.1:0-3355 GCA_035252605.1 Steroidobacteraceae bacterium | reverse complement strand
GAGGCCGCGCGGCGCCGGGCGGCGGGCGAGCGCCCCCATTGGCGCTTCAAGCTCGACCATGCGCCGATCGTCTGGGACGACCTCATCCGCGGCCGTGTCGAAGTCGACGGCGCCGATCTGAGCGATCCCGTTCTGATCCGCGCCGATGCGACGCCGCTCGATACCTTCGCCTCGGTGGTCGACGATGTCGAGCTCGGGATCAGCCATGTGATCCGTGGCGCGGACCAGGTCAGCGACACGGCGGTGCAGATTCGGATTTTCGAGGCGCTCGGCTATACGCCGCCGGCATTCGCGCATTTCCCGCTCGTGCTGGGCGCCAAGGGCGAGGCGCCGTCGAAGCGGCTCGACAGTTTGAGCCTGGGCCGGCTGCGTGATGACGGCATCGAGCCGATGGCGGTCAACAGCCTGCTCGCCAAGCTCGGCACGTCGGACGCGATCGAGCCGCGGCTCAATCTCGAGCAGCTGGCCGCCGATTTCGACCTCGCCAAGTTCGGCCGCGCGCCGCCGCCGTTCGATCCGGCCGAGCTCACCGCGCTCAACGCCAAGCTGCTGCACCTCACGCCCCACGCGGCGGTGACACACCGGCTGCCCGAGGGCGCCGATCAGACCTTCTGGGAGACGGTGCGGCCCCATCTCGAGCGCTTCGGCGAGGTCGAGACGTGGTGGCGCGTCTGCCGCGGGCCGCTGGCGCCGCTCTCAGCGTCGGAGGATGCGGAATTCCTCGCCAGGGCCGTGGACGTGCTGCCGCCCGAGCCACTTGAGTCGGCAAGCTGGGACCGCTGGGTCGAGGCGCTCGAATCGGCGACCGGCCGCAAGGGCAACGCGCTCGTCACGCCGCTGCGCAAGGCCTTGACCGGCCGCACGAATGGACCCGAGCTGCGAAATCTGCTGCCGCTCATCGGGCGTGAGCGGGCTTTGCGCCGGCTGCGGGGGAGGGCCGCTTGAGCGATCGCGTCCTAAATGAGGCAGCGTTCTCAGTGGACTACGCACTCACCGAAGACGACATCGTGGCGTTTGTGAATGTATCCCTTCGCCTCGATGGTCGTTTCCGGCACTCGCCGGGTATTTGCGGTTCTTCGTGACGGGTTGATCGGCGCCAGAAGCGGAGCATGGTGGACATGGCGGTCAATCTGCTGCCGGCGCTCGTCGACGGGGGCATTCCTATCCTCGGCGGGATGCTGGGCACGCTCTACGGTTACGGTGTGTTGCGAACCGGGAACCAAGGCACGAAGCTCACTCGCAGCCTGAGGTGGCTTGGTCCCGCCGTGTCGTTGTTCGGCGTTTGGCTGCTCGTCTCGGATCTGCGAACGCTCGCCGCGGCCTCGGAGAAGGATCTCGCGGCGGTCGAAGCCGAGATCAACAAGCGGGCGCCCATGATGGTTGACGATGTCACCCGCCTGGACGGCGTGAAGGCAACCAATGGAGAGTTGGCTTACTATCTGACCATCACGAATCGCGGCGCTGATGAGCCAGGCTGGGCGGAATTCCAACAGGCCATGTCGCAGCAATTGCTGAGCCATGCCTGTTCCAGGCCTGATTACACGCGGTTCCTCTCCGAGGGCATAGCGCTGCGGATGGTCTATCGCTCGAAGGAGCAAGGCGAAGTCGCGACCGTGGTGATTCCGCCATCGCATTGCGGGTACAAAGATCGCAAGTAGGGACGCGGCCCCGGCACCGTCTTCCCGCGTGGACCGCGGTTGGAGAATTTGCTACGCCTCGCCGCATATGACTTGGCCCCTTGAACGCAAACCGTGCCGCTCGTCCTGCACAACACGCTGACCCGCCGCAAGGACGTCTTCGAGCCGTTGGACCCGAAGAACGTCCGTATGTATGTCTGCGGCCCGACGGTCTACGATTTCGCGCATATCGGCAATGCGCGGCCGGTCATCGTCTTCGACGTGCTCTACCGGCTGCTGCGCCAGATATACGGCGTCCCGCATGTGCGCTATGTCCGGAACATCACCGACGTCGACGACAAGATCAACGCCGCCGCCAAGGCCAATGGCGAGAGCATCCGCTCGGTGACCGAGCGCACCGCCAAGGCGTTCCACGAGGATGTCGCGGCGCTGGGCGCGCTGCCGCCTGATGTCGAGCCGCGCGCCACCGAGCATGTGGCGCAGATGATCCAGATGACCGAGCGCCTGATCGCCTCGGGCCACGCCTATGCGGCGGACGGGCACGTGCTCTTCTCGGTCGCCAGCATGCCGGATTACGGCCGGCTTTCCGGGCGCACGAGGGACGAGATGATCGCCGGCGCGCGGGTCGAGGTCGCGCCCTATAAGCGCGACCCCGCGGATTTCGTGCTGTGGAAGCCGTCGCCCGACGACCTGCCGGGCTGGCCGAGCCCGTGGGGCAGGGGGCGGCCCGGCTGGCATATCGAATGCTCGGCGATGTCCGAGGCGCATCTAGGCGAGACCTTCGACATCCATGGCGGCGGGCTCGACATCATCTTCCCGCATCACGAGAACGAAGTGGCGCAGAGCGTCTCGGCGCATCACGGCAAGCCCTTCGTGCGCTACTGGGTGCACAATGCGATGCTGTTGGTCGATGGCGAGAAGATGTCGAAGTCGCTGGGCAATTTCCGCACCATTCGAGATGTGCTGGCGCAGGTGCCGGGCGAAACCGCGCGCTACGCCATGCTGATGACCCACTACCGCGACCCGCTCGATTGGACCGAGGAGCGCCTCGCCGAGGCGAAGCACGCGCTCGACCGCTTCTATCTGGCGCTGCGGCAGGCGAGGGGCGTGACGCCGGCGGTGGCGAGGCCGCCCGCGCGCGTGCTCGCGGCGCTCGAGGATGATCTCAACACGCCGCTGGCGCTTGCCGCGATGCATGATCTCCTGTCTGAGATCAACAAGACGTCGGGGACTGGCGATCAGGCGCGGCTCAAGGGTGAGCTTCTGGCGAGCGGCGCGATGCTCGGATTGCTGCAGAAGGATCCCGAGATTTGGCTCAAGGGCGATGACGGGAGCGCGGCGCAGATCGACGCGCTGGTCGCTGAGCGCAACGCCGCGCGCAAGGCACGTGACTTCGCCGAGGCCGACCGCATCCGCAATGCGCTCGCCATCCGTGGCATTCTGCTGGAAGATGGCCCGGGCGGCACCACTTGGCGGCGTGCCACCTGATGTTGGTTTGAGCAATGGCTGACTCACCCCTCACCCGCCCGCTGCTGTGCAGCGGGCCCCTCCCTCTCCCGCAACGGGAGAGGGGTTTGTCAGTGCACTCGATGACATCCCCTCCCCCCTTGAGGGGGAGGGAAGGGGTGGGGGGTGAGCCACGCGCGTTGCCCGCCATGCTGTGCACATGAGCCGCGAGCGCGTTTATCTCTACGACACCACTTTGCGCGACGGCGCGC
>DATFCZ010000021.1:0-42252 GCA_035252605.1 Steroidobacteraceae bacterium | reverse complement strand
CGCCGCGCGCGCCGCCCCGTCGGCGCACAACGGCCGCCCGTTCGCGGTCGTTCCGGGTAAGTCATCCCTGCTCGTGCTGGTGTACCGGGCAGGTCCGCTCGCTTCCCTGGGCCACAATCATGTCATCGCCTGCCGCTGCATCACCGGAACGCTCTATCTGCCCCCGGACCCCGTGCAGGGGAGCTTCGCTCTGCGCATCGCCGTCGACCAGCTCACTGTCGACGATCCGACGCTGCGCGCGGCCGAGCACAGTGTCGATTTTCCGCCCGATGTCCCGCAGTCCGCCCGGCAAGGTACGCGCCACAACATGCTCGGCACTGCCGTGCTGTACGCCGCGCGCTATCGCGAGATCGTGCTGCAATCGGAGAGTCTGCGACGCTCGTCCGACGGCAAGCCCGGGGACCTCATCGCCGAGGTCCTCATCGACGTTCGCGGCCATTCGCGCTCGGTTGCCGTGCCGGTGCACTATCAGATCCGGGCCCACCGCCTCGTTGCGAGCGGCGAGTTCTCCCTGAGGCAGACGGCGATCGGCCTCACTCCCTTCAGCGCCCTGGCCGGCGCTCTGCAGGTGAGAGACACCATGAAAGTGCGATTCCGGCTCGAGGCGAAGCGATGAGCTACTTTGACAAGTTGAGAGTACGTCCCGGCGCCCGGCCGAAGCTGGCCGAGATCGATCCCGGATTCACGGGCGACTACAAGAGCGAGGAGGACGCCGCGCAGGAGCTCGCCGAGTTTCGCAGACAGTTGTGGAACCTGCAGGAGCTGCTCTACGTCGAGCGCCGGCAGTCGCTCCTCATCTGCCTGCAGTCGATGGACACCGGCGGCAAGGACGGGATCATCAATCACGTCCTCGGCGCGATGAATCCGCAGGGCTGCCGGGTGGCCCACTTTCGCAAACCCTCGGAGGAAGAGGCCGCGCACGATTTTCTATGGCGCGCGCATCGCGTGGCGCCCGCCCGCGGTGAGGTCGTGATCTTCAACCGCTCGCATTACGAGGACGTGCTCGTCGCGAGGGTTCACGATCTGGTATCCAAGAAGGTGTGGTCGAAGCGCTATGACCGTATCAACGATTTCGAGAGGCTCCTCGGCGAGGGCGGCACTCAGATCCTGAAGTTCTATCTGCACATCTCCAAGGACGAGCAGCTCGAGCGCTTCAAGGCGCGGCTCGATGATCCTACCAAGCAGTGGAAGATCAGCCAGGCCGATTACGATGAGCGTGAATTCTGGGACAAGTACACCGTGGCTTACGAAAAGGTGCTCTCGCACTGCAGTACCAGGCGCGCACCGTGGTTCGTCATCCCCGCGAATCACAAGTGGTTTCGCGATCTCGCCGTCGGGCGGATCGTGGTCGAGCATCTCGAGGGCCTCGGGCTCAAGTATCCGAAGCCCACGGTCGACATCGCCCGCGTTCGGCGCGAATACCACGCGATGAAAGAGGAGAAGAAGAACTCGAGGAAGAAGAAGTAGCACGGCCGTTCGCTGCCTGGCGCGCTAGAATGTTTCGCCCTTGCGTCCCGGGGTACCGGAAGGAGCTCGCGTGACCGCTCATTATCTTCTGAAGACCGAACCGTCGGAGTATTCGTTTGCCGACCTGTCACGCGACAAGGAAACGGTCTGGGACGGTGTCTCGAATCCGGTGGCGCTGAAGAACCTTCGCGGCATGACGCCGGGCGACCTGCTCGTGATCTATGAGACCGGGAATGTGAAGAGCGCGGTGGGCGCGGCGAGCGTGGTTTCGGTGCAGGGATCGGACCCCAAAGAGCCGAGAGTGAAGATCAAAGCCGCAAAGCTGTTGCCCAAAGCGGTGCCGCTCTCGGAAATCAAGGCCAACAGGCTCTTCGCTGACTCGCCGCTCATCCGCCAGGGACGCCTGAGCGTCGTGCCCTTGACTCGCGAGCAGTATCGCTATTTGAGCGGGGACTGATGCCGTCGGACGCTCTGACGATCATCGGCGGAACGGGAGCCCTGGGTCGCGCGCTCGCGCTGCGCGCTCTGCGGCACGGCATCCGGGTGTGCATCGGCTCGCGGATGGCGGCGCGGGCGGAAGCCGTGGCGCGGGAGCTGCGGCACGAGATCCCCGGCGCCGAGGTGACTGCGGCCGCGAATGCCGAGGCAGCGGCGGCGGGGGAGCTGATCGCGGTCACGGTGCCGTTCGCGAGCCAACGGGAGACGTTGCTGAGCATTCGCGATGCGGCCAAGGGCAAGATCGTGATCGACACCACGGTACCGCTCGTGCCGCCGCGCATCGCGCGCGTGCAGCTGCCCCCCGAAGGCTGCGCGGCCGTGCGCGCACAGAACGAGCTCGGACCCGAGGCGCGGGTCGTCTCGGCGCTGCATACCGTTGCCGCGGCGCGCTTGGGCTCCTCGGCCGGCGCTCAGGAAATAGGCGACATCCTGGTCTTCGGCGATGACAAGGCGAGCCGCGAGGTCGTCGTGGCGCTGCTCGCGCGCATGGATCTTTCGGCGCTTCACGGCGGCTCGTTGGCGAATTCGGCGGCCACCGAAGCGTTCACCTCCGTGCTGATCTTTATGAATAAGCACTACGGGGCCGATCACGCCGGCCTCAGGCTGATCGGAATAAGGCCCCCGCGACCGCAGACCCCGCCAGGGTAGCTTGCCCGCGACCGGACCAGCGCCTACGCTTGAGGCAATCATTCCAAGCTCCAAGGGAGCCCGATGTCGGTAGTTCTGCTGGAACGGCCGGGCGAAGGAATCGCGCTGCTGCGGCTCAACCGCCCTGACCGTCTGAACGCCCTCAACATGGAGGTGCGCGAGAGTCTTGCCACGCACTTCGCGCAGCTGGAGGTCGAGGAGGCGGTCCGGTGCGTGGTCATTACCGGCGATGAGAAGGCGTTCGCGGCCGGCGCCGACGTGGCGGAGCTCGCGAAGCGCTCGCCAACGGATCCGGCGTTCGCGAGATCGCGAGCGGCGTGGGCGCCGATCGAGCGCTATCGCCGGCCGCTCATCGCCGCCGTCAATGGCTTTGCCTTGGGTGGCGGCTGCGAGCTCGCCATGCATTGCGACATCATCATTGCCGGGCAGAGCGCCAAGCTCGGTCAGCCCGAAGTCAAGCTCGGCATCATGCCGGGTGCCGGCGGCACCCAGCGCCTGCCGCGCGTGGCGGGCAAGTTCGCCGCGATGCGCTGGCTCCTCACGGGGGATCTGTTGAGTGCGGCCGAGGCGCTGCGGCTCGGCCTCGTCTCGGAAGTGGTGCCGGACGGCGAAGTGCTGCCCCACGCGCTCGAGCTGGCCGCGCGGATTGCCTCGCTCCCGCCCTTGGCCGTAGCGGCCATCAAGGAGACGGTGCTCAAGGGTGCCGATCTGCCGCTCGGCGAGGCACTCGCCCTCGAGGGTCGGAAGTTCGAGGCTCTCTTCGCCACCGACGATCGGACCGAAGGCATGCGGGCATTCCTCGAGCGGCGCAAGCCGGTATTCAAGGGCCGTTAGTTAGATGTCAGCGCATCCGCAGCCGCTCGATACCCTGGGCGTCATCGGTGCCGGGGCTATGGGCGCCGGCATCGCGCAATCGGCTCTGACGGCGGGACTCAGGGTGATCCTGTATGACTCGAGCCATGCCGCGCTCGAGAAGGCGCGCGCCGAGGTGCATGCGCGCATCGCGCGACAAGCGGAAAAAGGCCAGATCACCGCGGAAGCGGTCGCCGATGCCGACCGGCGGCTCACGCTCGCCGAGCGGGCGCAGGAGCTCGCTCCGGCGCAGATCGTGATCGAAGCCATCGTGGAGGAGCTCGAGGCGAAGCAGCGGCTGTTCTCGGTGCTCGAGGAGATCGTGCCGGCCGATACCGTGCTCGCCACCAACACCTCATCGCTTCGGGTCGCCGCCATCGCGCGCGTCTGCCGCCATCGCGAGCGCATCTGCGGTATTCACTTCTTCAATCCCGTGCCGCTCATGCGGCTGGTGGAGGTGGTTCGGGCCGCCGACACTTCCGAGCGCACCATGCAGCGCGCGCTCGCGCTGGCCGAGCGTCTCGGCAAGACGGCGGTGCGGGTGAAGGACGTGCCGGGATTCCTGGTGAATCTTCTCGGGCGCGCATACACCACCGAGGCGTTGCAGATCGAGCACGAGGGCGTGGCCACGGTGGTGACCATCGATCGGATCATGCGCGAAGCCGCGGGCTTTCGCATGGGGCCCTTCGAGCTCATGGACCTGACGGGCATCGATGTCAACTTTCCGGCGACCCGGGCCGTATATGAGGGGTTCCAGCACGACCCGCGGTTGAAGACCACGGTGCTGCACGAATCGCTCTTCATGGCGGGCCAGCTCGGGCGCAAGAGCGGTCGCGGCTTCCACGATTACCGCGAGGGAGCGGGGCCCGCTCTCGCGCCCGAGAGTGAGAGCCCAGGCGGCGGCGCTTCGGCGGGAGCCGCCCTCTCTGCATGGATTGCCGAGGACGCCCGGGGCTTCGAGCTCCTCACCGAACGGGGCGTCAAGCTCGTCGGGGCGGATCAGGCGGAGGTGATCCTCGTGAGTCCGGCCGGCGAGGATGCGGCCAGCGCCGCCGCGCGGCTGCGGCTCGAGCCGGCGCGGGTGGTGGCGGTGGACTTCCTCGGCAGGGAGAAGCGATTTCTCACCTTGATGTCCCCCATCGGCGGTCAGGGCGCGGCGCAGAAGCTCGGCGCTTTCCTGCGGGGGAGGGGGCTCGCGGTGGCCGTGATCAAGGATTCCCCGGGCTTCGTCGCGCCGCGGATTCTTGCGATGGTCGTGAATCTCGCCTGCGAGATCGCGCAGATCGGAATCGGGACTCCGGAGGACATCGACCTCGCGATGCGTCTCGCGCAGAACTACCCACGCGGTCCTTTCGAATGGGGCGAATGGCTCGGCCCGCGCCGGGTGCACGAGCTGTTGCGGCAGATCCAGGAGATCACCGGTTCCGACCGCTACCGTCCGAGTCTGTGGCTGCGGCGGCGAGCGTTGCTCGGACTGCCGCTGCGAGCCTCCGATTGAGCCGCATATGACCGACACCCTGGCAGCGCTCGGCGCCCGCTCCTGGCTCTTCGTCCCCGGCGACAGCGAGCGCAAGATGGAAAAGGCGATCGCAAGTCCCGCGGATATCGTCCTGCTCGATCTGGAGGACGCGGTGGCCGAAGCGCACAAGGCGGAGGCGCGGGCGCGGATCTGCTCGTTGTTGGGCGCGCAGTCCGGGGACCGCTCGCGTCTGTGGGTGCGCATCAATCCGCTGCAAGGAGCCCACGCAACCGCCGACCTTGCGGCGGTGGTACAAGGGCGGCCCGGTGGCATCATGCTGCCCAAGTCCCGGGGACGGGCGGATGTCGAGCAGCTCGACCGATCTCTCACCGCTCTGGAAGTCGCGGCCGGCATCTCCCCGGGCGCGACCCGGGTGATCGCGCTCGTCACGGAGACTGCCGAAAGCATGTTCACCACCGGCGGCTACGCGGGGGCCCCGCGACTCGTGGCCATGACCTGGGGCGCCGAGGATCTTGCCGATGCGCTCGGCGCCAGTGAGAACCGCAATCCCGACGGCAGTTATCTTTTCACCTACGCCATGGCGCGCAGCTTCTGCCTCCTCGGCGCCGCGGCCGCGGGCGTCGCGGCCATCGAGACGATTCATGGGGATTTCCGCGATCAGGACGGTCTTCGCCGGCGCGCGCAGCAGGCGCGGCGCGAGGGATTTCGCGGCATGCTGGCGATTCATCCGGCGCAGGTGGAGGTCATCAACGAGGCGTTCACGCCGAGCGCCGAGGAGCTCGAATCGGCGCGGGAAATCGTCGAGCTCTTTGCCGCCAACCCCGATGCGGGCACGATCGGCCACACGGGAGTGATGCTCGATCGCCCGCACCTCGCGCGCGCGCAAGCGCTGCTCGAGCTCGCCGCGCGCGCAGCGCACCGCCCGCAATCCCTAAAGAAGGAGGAGTGAATGGCTGGTCGCTGGTTTGATGAATGGCAGGTGGGCGATCGGATCGCTCATGAGATCCGGCGCACGGTGACGGAGACCGACAACCTCCTTTTCTCGACCATGACGCACAACGCCCAGCCGCTGCACCTCGATGCCGAGGCGGCCAAGGCGAGCGAATTCGGTCAGATCCTGGTCAACGGCACCTTTACCTTCGCGCTGATGATCGGGCTCACCGTGGGCGACACCACGGTCGGCACGCTCATCGCCAATCTCGGCTATGACCGGGTGATCATGCCGAAGCCGGTGTTCATCGGCGATACGCTGCGCGCGGATACCGAGGTCATCAGCCTCAGGGAGAGCCGCTCGCGTCCCACTGCGGGGATCGTCACGTTCCAGCACCGCGCGCTCAACCAGAGAGAGGAGATCGTCTGCCAGTGCCTGCGAGCGGCCCTCATCAAACGCAAGCCGTAGCCGTCAGCGGGCGGTCGGCATGGCGAACTCGGCGCCCCGGCCGGCATTGCCCGGCCAGCGCTGCATGATCGATTTCTGGCGCGTATAGAAGCGCACTCCCTCCACTCCATAGGCGTGCATGTCGCCGAAGAGGCTGCTCTTCCAGCCGCCGAACCCATGCCAGGCCATCGGCACCGGAATGGGCACGTTGATCCCCACCATCCCCGCTTCGATGCGGCGCGCGAATTCGCGGGCCACGCCGCCGTCGCGCGTGTAGCAGGCGACGCCGTTGGCGAGCTCGTGCCCGTTGACGAGTTGGATGGCCTCGCTCAAATCCTTCACCCGCACGCAGCTCAGCACCGGTCCGAAGATCTCCTCCTTGTAGAGGGTCATCTCGGGTCGCACGTGGTCGAAGAGGGTGCCGCCGAGGAAAAAGCCCTGCTCGTATCCCGGTACCTTGAGCGTCCGGCCGTCCGTCAGTAGCTGCGCTCCTTCGCGCACGCCGGTAGCGATGGCGCTCGAGATACGCTCGAGCGCCTGACGGGTCACGACCGGGCCCATCTCCACGCCCGCGTCCATGCCGTTGCCGACCTTGAGGGCGCGCACGCGCTCGGCGAGCCGGGGCACGAGCCGCTCTCCGACCTCGCCCACCAGCACCGCGACGCTCACCGCCATGCAGCGCTCGCCGGCCGATCCGTAGGCCGCGCCAATGAGCCCATCGAGCGCATGCTCGAGGTCCGCATCGGGCATGACGATGAGGTGATTCTTCGCGCCGCCGAGTGCCTGCACGCGTTTGCCGAGCTCCGCGCCGCGCGCGTAGAGGCGGCGCGCGATCGGCGTCGAGCCGACGAAGCTCAGGGCCCGCACCCGCGGGTGCTCGAGCAGCGCATCGACGGCGTCCTTGTCGCCCTGCACGACATTGAAGACGCCATCCGGTAGCCCGGCCTGCCTGAGGAGCTCCGCCATGAGAAGCGAGGCGGAGGGATCGCGCTCGCTCGGCTTGAGCACGAACGTGTTGCCGGCGGCGATGGCGATGGGAAACATCCAACAGGGCACCATGCAGGGAAAGTTGAACGGGGTGACGCCCGCGACCACCCCGAGCGGTTGGCGCAACGTCCAGTTGTCGATGCCGGTCGAAACCTGGTCGCTGAACTCGCCCTTGAGCAGCTGCGCAATGCCGCAGGCGAATTCCACCACGTCGATGCCGCGCATCACTTCGCCCTGCGCATCGGAGAGCACCTTGCCGTGCTCCGCGGTGATGAGCGCGGCGAGCTCGTCGCGATGCCGGTTCAGGAGCTCGAGAAAGCGGCCGAGGACGCGGCCGCGGCGCACGGGCGGGGTATCCGCCCACGCCGGCCACGCCGACGCCGCGCTCGAGACCGCGCGGTCGACCACCGCCGCATCCGCCAGGGCGACGCGGCGCGCGATCTTGCCGGTGGCCGGATTGAAGACGTTCTCGGCGCGGGCGGCATCGCCGGTCACCGGCCGACCGTCGATCCAATGGCCGACCAGCGTGTTGCCCGAGGAGGAGGTGAAGGGGAGGGGTGCGGTAGCCATGACGTGAGTGTCCAAGGAGCTCTGTGGCCCCCAGTCTAGGAGCGCCGACGACGGTTGAGAACCCACGAACCAGCGATTACAATGTTCAATAAATTGAACAATCCGAGCACCATTCATGGGCACCCGGGACTTCGAAGCGGCGTTGCCGGACCTTCACATGCTGACGGTGATCGCCGAGACGCGCAGTCTCACGCAGACCGCGCGCCGCCTCGGCATGGCGAAGTCCTCCGTCAGCACCCGTCTTAAGGACCTGGAGCGCGCGATCGGTGTGCCGCTCGTCCGCCGCACCACCCGCTCGATCACGCTCACTGCGGCCGGCCAGCAGCTGGTCGAGGAGACGCGCGCGTCGCTCGCGCACATCGAGGGCGGCATCGCCCGCGTGAAGGATCTCGCCGGCGCGCCGCGCGGACTCGTGCGAGTGACGGCGCCGGTGGCCCTGGGACGGCAGCACATCGCCCCCGCGCTGCCGAAGCTCCTCGAGAGGTATCCGGATCTGCGCCTCGAGCTCGACCTCAGCGACCGCTTCGTCAACCTCACTCAGGAGGGCTTCGATCTCGCCGTTCGCCACGCCAACCGGGTGCCGGAGTCTCACGTGGCGACGGTGTTGTGTGAGACCCGCTCGGTGCTGCTGGCGAGCCCGAGGTATCTTGCCCGGCGGGGCGCGCCGGAGCACCCGGGCGAGCTCGCGCGCCACGACTGTCTCCTTTATCTGCGCGACGGCGGCTCGCCGAGCTGGTCCTTCGAGCGCACCCTGCGGCGCACGCGCGCCTCGGAGCGGGTGAGCGTGCCCGTGAGGGGACCGCTGCGGGCCAACAACAGCGAGGTGCTGCGCGAGGCGATGGCGGCCGGACTGGGGGTGGGTCTGCTGCCGGATTTCACCGCCTGGAGCGGCGCGGCCGCGCGCGAGCTGGTGCCGGTGCTGCCGCTGTGGCGCCCGGTGGGATTCTTCGGTGAGCGGCTGCAGGCCATCCGGCCGTGGGCGCCGCGCACGCCGCGTGCCGTGCAGTGCGTCATCGATCATCTGCGCGAGACCTTCGCGCAGGGCTTCAGCGCACCGCCATGAATGCGTATACTCGCCCGAATCCAACTGCCTGCGCGTAACTCAACCTGAAGACTCGCTTCACAGAGCTGGTCGGCGTCGACTACCCCATCGTCCAAGGTGGCATGATGTGGGTGGGCCGCGCCGAGCTGGTTGCCGCCGTTTCCAACGCGGGCGGGCTCGGCATCCTGACGGCGCTCACGCAACCTACACCGGATGCGCTGCGGCAGGAGATCGAGCGCTGCCGCTCGATGACCGACAAGCCCTTCGCCGTCAACCTCACGATTCTGCCGTCCATGGGCGCGCCGCCCTATGCGGAGTACCGCCGGGCCATCATCGAGAGCGGCATCCGCATCGTCGAGACCGCGGGCCAGAATCCCAGGGAGCACGTCGAGGACTTCAAGGCGAACGGCATCATCGTGATCCACAAGTGCACCTCCGTGCGCCACGCGCTGTCGGCGGAGCGCATGGGGGTCGATGTCATCTCGATCGACGGCTTCGAGTGCGCGGGCCATCCGGGCGAGGACGACGTGCCGGGTCTAGTGCTGATTCCGGCCGCTGCCGACAAGGTGCGGATTCCGATGATCGCTTCCGGCGGCTTCGGCGATGGCCGCGGGCTCGCGGCCGCGCTCTGCCTCGGCGCCGACGGCATCAACATGGGGACGCGCTTCTGCGCCACGGTCGAGGCACCGATCCATCCGCGGGTGAAGCAACTGCTGGTCGAGAACGACGAGCGCGCGACTCACGTGATCTTCAAATCGCTCCACAACACCGCGCGCGTCGCCAGGAACAGCGTTTCCGACCGGGTGGTCGAGATCCTCAAGCGCCCCGATGCCAAGTTCGAGGATGTCGCGCAGCTCGTGCGTGGCGCCAAGGGGCGGCTGGTGCTAGAGACGGGCGATCTCGATGCGGGCCTGGTCTGGGCGGGCCAGGTGCAGGGCCTCATCCACGACATCCCCACGGTGGCCGAGCTCATCGGGCGCATCGTGCGCGAGGCGAGGGATATCATCGAGCGGCGGCTAGCCGCTTTTCTGAGGTGACGCGAGCATGGCTTCGAGCTCCCCTCGCCGTTCCGTCGTGGTCACGGGCGCGTTCGGCAATCTCGGTCTCGCGGTGGCGCGCAGCTTTCGGCAGCAGGGCGCCGTGGTCGCGCTCCTCGGGCACACCCGGCCGCCCGCGCAAGCCGCAGCGGAGTTCCCGGCGCCGCACTGCGTGTTGGGGGGTGTCGATCTGACGCACGCCGCAAGCGCGGGTACCGCCATGGAGACGGTGCGTGCGACGCTGGGCGGGATCGACGTTCTCGTCAACATTGCCGGCGGCTTTCGCTGGCAGACTCTCGAGCAGGGCGACGTCGAGGGATGGGATGCGATGTTCGCCATCAACTTGAAGACCGCCGTCGTCAGCACCAAGGCGGCGCTGCCACAGCTGCTCGAGAGCGCCGCCGCCCGCATCATCAACGTGGGCGCGGGTGTGGCGGCGCGTCCGGCCGGCTCCGGCATGGGTCCCTATACCGCTTCCAAAGCCGGCGTCCACAAGCTCACCGAGAGTCTGGCGGAGGAGCTCAAGGATCGCGGCGTCACGGTGAACGCGGTGCTCCCGGGAATCATCGACACCCCGCAGAATCGGGCCGACATGCCGAATGCGGATTTCTCACGCTGGGTGAAGCCGGAGGCGATCGCCGCGGTGATCGCTTTTCTCGCCTCCGAGCAGGCGGCCGCGGTTACGGGCGCGCTGGTGCCGGTGTACGGGCGCGGTTGAGCTGTTGCCGGCGGCGAGCCGGCAGGCGGTAGCGATGTAATACTGAAGGTTACGTACGTAAGTATTTGTATTTACATTATTAATGATCTTCAGGATTCGATCAGTGGGCCAATGATAGACTTGCGACCCGCCATGGAGCCCAAACGCGAGTCCGCGCGCGAGCCCGGCCGGGGTCATAGGCGCCACGGCGCGAAGCTGCGTCTGCCGCTCAAGATCACCACCATCTCCTGGTGGGACCTTGCCCATACGCTCGGACCCATTCTGCTCGCGAGCGCGGCTGCCATCTGGCTGGCGCTGCACTTCGTGCGGCCGGCGCCGCCGCATACCTTGATCATGAGCAGCGGCCCGAAGGGAAGCTCGTTCGAGAGGGTGGCGGAGCGGTACCGGAGCATCCTCGCCGAGAACGGCATCGATCTCAAAATCCTGCCTTCGGCGGGCTCTTTGCAGAACCTCGATCGATTGAGTGAGCCTCACTCGCAGGTCGACATCGCGCTCGTACAGTCGGGCATCACCGAGGCGGAGGCGGCTCGCCAGGGGAGCAACACCAGTGATCTGGTCTCCCTCGGCAGCATGTTCTATCAGCCGCTCACCGTCTTCTACCGAGCGCGCCGGCCGATCTCGCGGCTGTCGCAGCTTCGGGGCAAGCGGATTGCCATCGGCAAGCAAGGCAGCGGGACGCGGCTGCTCGCGCTCGCGCTCCTCGGTGGCAACGGCATAGGCGTGCACGGTCCGACGCAACTGCTGGATCTCGAGGGCGAGCCCGCGCGCCAGGCGTTGCTCGCGCACCAGGCGGACGCCATCTTCTTGAGCGGCGATTCCGCGCCGCCGGCGACCATTCGCGCGATGCTGCATACGCGCGGCGTCCGCATGTTCCTGTTCAGGCAGGCCAATGCCTATACGAGGCGGTTTCCCTATCTGCACGAGCTCGACATTCCCGAGGGGGCGTTCGATCTCGGTGCGAATCTGCCGGCCAAGCCGATCGTCATGCTCGCCCCGGCGGTGGAGTTGATTGCGCACTCTGACCTGCACCCGGCGCTCTGCGACCTGCTCATCGAGGCGGCGCAGGAAGTGCACGGCCGCGCCACTTTGCTGCAGTCCGCCCACGAGTTTCCCAACACCTCGACCTACACCTTTCCGCTCGATAGCGAGGCCGCCAGCTACTACAAGTCCGGCGACCGGAGCCTCGCCTATCGGTATCTGCCTTTCTGGCTGGCGAGCCTCGTGACCCGCATCGCGGTCGTGCTCGTGCCCATCATCGTGATCCTGATTCCCGGATTGCGCTATCTGCCAAACCTCTATCGGTGGCGCGTAGACAGCCGTATCCACCGCCGCTACGGGGAGCTCATGGCGCTCGAGCGCGAATCGCTCGGCGAGCTCACGCCCGAGCGGCACGCCGCGCTCCTCGAGCGGCTTGAGGAGATCGAGCGCTCGGTGATTCTGCGCAAGATTCCAGGCTCACATGCCGAGCAGCTCTATCAGCTGCGCGAGCACATCCGCTTCGTGCGCAGAAATCTCAGCCGCGCGGCCCTGCGCCCCACTCAGGAGGCGCAGAGCGCGCAGACCTGAGCCGCCGTCAGTTGGCCGGCGGCGCCGGCGGAAACGGATGGCCGTTCAGAGTGAGCCTGCCCGCCGAGTATTCGAGGTGCGTTGCGACGGCGCCGGCCGCTGCGCTCAGATAGCCCTGTTGCTCGAAGGAGGTGAGCTGCGCGGTGATCCTGGGATTGGAGCCGCCCATCGCGAGCAGCTTCTGCAGCAGACCGTTGTCGACCCGCACGTCCGCCGTCACCTCGGCGTGCTTTTGCAGCGCTGCGATGGCCGCCGGCCAGTTCAGGTCTGCGCGCGCAAGTCCCGGCGCGCTGATCTTCGCCGAGAGGAGAAAGCTCCCCTCCGGCATGGAGAAGCTGAGCTGTCGGATGTCGAGCACCGGATCGTGCAGCAGGACCTCGCCGCCGTATTGGCGTACGGCTTGCTGTAGATCGGTCTGCAATTGCCCCGGTTTGGCGCCGACCTGACGCTCGGCGACCCGTATCGCCTGCATCATCGAGGCGAACGAAGGTCCGTGCACGTGCTCGAGACTCTCCGAGTAGGCGAGGTTCTTCAGCTGCAGGCTCGGGAGCGTTGCGGCATCCGTCGCGGCATCGACGCGCATGTCGAAGAACTCGCCGTCGACCTTGGAGGTGCTGCTGATTGAAACCCGCTGCAGCGAGTACTCGCCCGCGTGGCTGCTGCCTTTGATCAGCTCGATGGTGAAGGTGCCGGTTCCGAGATAGAGCTCGTCGAATGCCTTCTCCTGGGAGCCGGAGTACTCGAGTCCCGAGAGCTCGATCCCGCCCTGCGCGCCTTGCAGAGCCAGGCGCGGCGCGATGAGCTGACCGGACCAGCGGGCCGCATTCCGATTCGTCTTCAGGGTGCTCGTGAGGCCGCCCCAGGCGAGAGTCGAGCCATCGGCCAGCCGCAGGTTGAAGGGCGGCCCGGTCAGCTCGGTGCTCGCTCCGCCGAAGATCCCGATGGTCGTATGCGCCTGCAGGACGGGCGTGGAGCCGAGGACGCTCGCCAACTCCTGCTGCAGTGCGGGTGGGGCGATCACGGTCGAATCGATGACGGCGAGCGCCGGCGCGCGCAGTCCGGGCAGAGGTCCGTGCTCGATCGTGCTTTTAACGGTGATCGTCGCGCCGGGAAGGAGGGCTGCGCCGCCGGCGATCTTCAGCGTCTGCAGTGCGGGATTGCGCAAACCGTAGGTGGCGATCTCGGTGGACCGGTACACGCCCCGGTGGTATTCGCGACTCACGAGTCTCAGGTACGGAACCTGATCGAGCAGCTGCTGCTCGTTGCCTTGCAGCCGGGCCTCGATCGCGATCCCCGTCACCCATGCGATGCCCGGGTAGGACAACACGATGACGCCCCCCGCGGCGAGCAGGGTCCTGGTCGCTCTATTCACTTATTATCTCCCGCGGAGCCTCGCTGCCCCGCGCGCAAGATACCGAAGTCCGCGCGGCGGTGCCATCCGCGCCGTGTGACCTAACCGCCGGTTCCCGCGATGCGGCTCGAGAGCTCCCACAGCCGCGTGGCGTTCTCATCGCTTTGCGCCTGCGCAGACGGCACGGCGGGCGCGCACTCGATGTAGTAGCCGCCATTTCGGCCGGCGAGCTCGGGCGCGCTGGCGAGGTACACCAGGGTCTTCGCTCCTTCTTCGGGCGGGAGTGCGAACAGCCTCTTCGCGATGGCGATCCCGGCGCGCAGCGGCCCGCCGGCGCTGTCGCCGAAGCGGGTGGCGACGAAGCCCGGATGCAGGCAGTTGGCCGTCACACCTGTACCGGCGATGCGCCGCGCGAGCTCCCGCGTGAAGAGGATGTTGCAGAGCTTGGTGGTGCCGTAACCCCTCGAGCCCTTCCCATCCTGCAGGTGCTCGAAGTCGAGCCGACCTCGTCGATGCGCGGCGGAGGCCGTGGACACGATGCGGCCGCCGGCGGCCCGCAGCCGCTCGAGGAGCAGATGGGTGATCACGAAATACGACATGTGGTTGGTCGCGAACATCACCTCGAGACCGTCCTCGGTGCGCCGATTGCCGGAGACGAGGGTGCCGGCGTTGTTGATGAGCACATCGATCTTGGGCTCAGCGGCGGCGATCTCCAGCGCCACCCGCTTCATGTCGCTCAGGCGGGAGAGATCGGCGAAATGCGCGCCGTGAGCTGCGCTCGGATTGGCGGCCCGCAGGGCGCGCAGTGTTTGCTCGGCGCGTCCGGCGTCCCGCGCCACGATGACGAGGCGGGCGCCTCGCTCGGCGAGGCGAAGCGCCGCCACGGCGCCGATGCCGGAAGTCGCTCCGGTGATGACGACCGTCTTGCCGCGCATGAGCGCAGTGTACCTCGCGCCAAGCGCAAGCTGGCGTCAGCGTGCGAGCCGATGACCTGCGAGCTCGCCGTCGGCGAGCCGCGAGTCCTTGCGGTACACTGCCAAAGCGACATCCGATGCGGAGATGGCTTGCCGATCACGCCGAAGCTGCTGCTGCCCTGGGATTTCTCGCCGACCGTGCTGCTCGCGGTTCTCGCGGCGGCGGTGCTCTATGCGCGCGGCGCCGGCAGGACCTGCCCGCCTTCACCCGCCGGTCGGCGCCTCTCGTTCGGCCTGGGGTTGCTTCTCGTCTACGCATCGTTGCAGACGCGTTGGGATTACTACGCGGGTCACATGTTCTTCGTCCATAGGCTGCAGCATCTCGTGCTGCACGATATCGGACCCGCGCTGCTCGCCGGAGCCGCCCCGGCGGCGGCGCTCGCCCGCGGGCTGCCGGCGATCGTGCGCGGCAAGCTCACGCTGCTGAGGACGGCGCTGCGCGTGCCGGGGCAGTTTCTGTTCGATCCCTGGACCGCGACCGCGATGTACATCGCGAGCCTGCTGCTCTGGCTGTGGCCGTCGATGCACTTCGACGCCATGCTGAGCAACTGGCTCTACCGGACGATGAACTGGAGTGTAGTGCTCGGCGATCTGCCGTTCTGGTGGCTCATTCTGGACCCGAGTCCCGCGCCGCTGGCGCGCGTCAAGCCGGGCTGGCGCATCCTGATGCTGGTCGTGGTCCTGCTGCCGATGATGGTGGTGGGAGCGATTCTCAGCCTCTCGGGGCACGACCTGTATCCGGTGTACGAGGTCTGCGGCCGCTTCCTGCCGATCTCACCCGTGACCGACCAACAGCTCGGCGGGCTCGTGATCTGGATTCCAGGCGCGTTGATGATCGGCATAGTCCTGCTCATCGTCTTCGGGCGCATGCTGCATCAGCACGACCCCCCGCGGCGAGCCGCAGCCGATCTGCGGTTGGCGAAGGCGGCGCCGACAAAGTAAGCTCGCCGCCGATGATGGAAAAGCACGAGCTGCGCGCCGCCACCTCTTTGGCGGCGGTGTTCTCCGTGCGGATGCTGGGCCTTTTCATGGTTTACCCGGTGTTCGCCGCTTTCGCTCGCCACCTCTCCGGCGCGACCCCCTACAGGATAGGACTCGCGCTCGGCATCTATGGCTTGAGTCAAGGCGTGCTGCAGATGCCCTTCGGGGTGCTCTCCGACCGCGTGGGCCGCAAGCTGATGATCGTTCTCGGGCTTCTGCTGTTTGCGCTCGGGAGCGCGGTGGCGGCGAGCGCGAGCAGCATCGATGGGATGATCATCGGACGTTTCCTCCAGGGCGCGGGCGCGGTGGGCGCGGTGATTCTCGCACTGGTGGCCGATCTCACCGCGGACAAAAACCGCACCAAGGCGATGGCTCTCGTCGGCATGAGCATCGGCTTCTCCTTCCTGGTGGCGATCGTGACGGGGCCGGCGGTCGCCGGTTGGATCGGCATCGCCGGAATCTTCTGGCTGATGGCGGTGCTGGCGCTGGCCGGGATCGGGATCACCCTCTTGGCGGTGCCGGCGCCACCGCGGCCGCACGTGCATCCGGAGGCGGAAACCGTGCCGGCGCTCGTGGGCGCGACTTTGCGCAACACGCAGCTGCTCAGGCTCGACTTCGGCATCTTCGCGCTGCATGCCATGCTGACGGCGAGCTTTCTCGTCGTGCCGGGGCTGCTGCGCGGCACGCTCGCGGTGGGCAGCCGCGATCAGTGGCTCGTCTATCTGCCGGTGCTGTTGGTATCGGTCGCGGTGATGGTGCCGGCGATCCTCATCGCGGAGCGCTACCGCCGGATGAAGAGCGTGGTCGTCGGCGCGGTGGCGGCGCTCGCGGCGAGTCAGCTCATGCTCGCAACCGGTGGCGGGGACGCTTACGTCCTCGTGGCCGGGCTGGTCGTCTTCTTCGCCGGTTTCAACATCATGGAGGCGAGCCTGCCCTCGCTCGTCACGAAGACCGCGGCCGCCGGCTCGACCGGCACGGCGACGGGCATCTACTCGAGCTCGCAGTTCCTCGGCATCTTCGCCGGCGGTGTCATCGGTGGCTGGGTGCACCAGGTCCTGGGCGCGGCGGCGGTCCTCTACTTCGGGGCCGCGCTCGCGATCGTCTGGCTGTTGGTCGCTGCGACCATGCGCGATCCCGTCCTGGGCTATGATGGCGGCCGCTTGCCGATCACGGCCCGAAGGAGCCAGCAGCCATGACAGCACCGTTCCGGGAGCAGCGTTGGAGCTCGGCCGACGGTCTCGAGCTCTACTGCAGGGTTTACGAGACGAACGCGGCGCGTGCCCTCACGGTGTTGTGCCTTCCGGGCCTGACTCGTAACAGCCGGGATTTCGAGGCGCTGGCGCCGCACCTGGCCGCGCGCTACCGCGTGATCTGTCCCGATCTCAGGGGCCGCGGGTTCTCGGCGCGCGATCCGCAGTGGCAGAACTACCACCCGGGGACCTATCTTGCGGACCTGCAGCGCCTGATGCAGACGCTCGACATCGCGCGCACGGCGATCATCGGCACCTCGCTCGGCGGACTTCTCGCCATGATGATCGGCGCCACCGCACCGGAGCGAGTCGCCGGCATCGTGCTGAACGATGTCGGACCGGAGATCGATCCCAAGGGGATCGATCGCATCAAGAGCTACACCGGCATGCTGCCGCCGGTCGGCACCTGGGAGGAGGCCCTCAAGCAGCTGCGCGCGGTCTACGGCAACGCCTGGCCGGACCTTGCCGATGAGATGTGGTTGCGGTTGGTGCGGCGCGGCTATCGCGCCGATGCTTCCGGGAAACCCGTGCTCGATTGCGATCCGCGCGTCGGCGATGCGTTGCGCGCCGCGCCGCCGCCGGCGCCGGAGGCGTTCTGGCCGGTGTTCGCCCGCCTGGGCGCCATTCCGATGTTGGTGATTCGTGGTGCGCTCTCGGACATCCTGAGTGTCGGCACCCTCGAGCGCATGCAGCGCGAGAAGCCCGACCTCGAGCGCATCGTTGTCGGCAATAGGGGACATGTGCCGCTGCTCGATGAGCCGGAGGTGCTCGTGGCGATCGACCGCTTCCTCGGCCGGCTGAAGCCTTTAAACTAGACCGATGCGATGCCTCCGCCTGCTGGCGCTCGCCGCCGCCCTGCTGTCCTCGTCGCTCACGCGGCCCGCGGCCGCCAATGTGGCGCCCTTTGATCTCGCCGGCCCCGACCTGCAGGTGACGGTCGGCCGCGGCCACGAGACGTTGCCGATTGCCGAGGTGCCGAACCTCGCTGTCGGTGATCACCTCTCGATCCGGGCCGACCTGCCGTCCACCCAATCGGAGCACTACCTGCTCGTCATCGCTTTCCTGCGCGGCGCCACCAACCCGCCGCCGCGCAGTTGGTTTCACGCGTGTGAGACCTGGAAACGCGGCTGCGCGCGCGACGGTCTCGAGCTCGAGGTGCCGGATGGCGCGCAGCAGGTGATCGTGTTCCTCGCGCCGGCGGCGGGCGGTGACTTCAGGACACTGGTGAGCGCGGTCCGCGGCCGCCCGGGCGCGTTCGTGCGCACCTCGCAGGATCTCAACCAGGCGACCCTCGACAGCTCGCGTCTCGACAGCTATCTGCGGGCGGTTCATTCCCTCGATGAGACCGCGCCCGGCAGGTTGAAAGAGGTGGCGCCGCTCCTCGGACGAAGTCTCGCGATCAAGGTGAAGGCGAGCTGTCTCGATCGCATTCCGGAGCTGCAGGCACCCTGCCTCATGCAGGGTCAGGAGTCCCTCATCCTCAACGACGGCCACAGCACCTCCATCGTCGAGGCCCTGACTTCGGGACCGGCGAGCGACCTTGCGATGCAGGCGAGCTACACGCCGCAGCTCAGTTACGGCTACTACAGCCCCTACCTCGCCTCCGTGCTCGACATCGCGCGGATCTTCGGCTCGTTCACGACCGCGGATTACCAGTACATCCCGGCGCTTGCGACTCAGCGCGGGGAGGTGTTGGCGCTCACGCTCAACACGCCGCCGTCCTTCCACAGTCCCAAGTCGGTGCTCGTCACGTCCCTGCCGGCGATCGAGGCGCCGCAGCCGCCGCCGCTGCACGCAGTCGACCCCAAGGAGATCTATTGCGCGCGCAAGAGCTCGCTCGTCCTGCCGGTCGAGGGGGCGCCGCTCGTGTTCTCGACCGGATACGCTCGCGACATGCACTTGAGCCTCACGGGCAGTGACGGCAAGACCATCGACCTGCCCGCGCACGCGGATGCGGAGCAGGGCGGGTTCGTGATCGACACCTCGGCACTGGGCGGCGCGAGCCTCGGCAATCGCGTGCACGGCTCGCTCAAGGGGTACTGGGGGTTCGAGCCCTTCGAGGGACCGGCCTTTCAGCTCGTCAATGCACGCGCAGAGAGCTGGCAGCTGCCGTCCGATGAGAGCGCGGCGATCGTCGGACGCGAAGACACCATTCACCTGCAGGCGAGCAGCGTGAGCTGCATCGATCGCATCATGGTGCGCGATCCGGCCGGCAAGGAGCTCGAGGCCGAGTGGAAGGCGGTCCATGCCAACGAGGTCGAAGTGAAGCTGCCGCTGCAATCGGCGCAGCCCGGGCCGCTCACGCTGCTCGTGAAGCAGTACGGCTCGAGCCCGCCGCAGCCGGTGCCGCTGCACGCTTTCGCGGAGGCTGCGCGCCTCGAGAGCTTCACGGTGCATGCGGGCGACAGCGAGGGCGTGCTCACGGGCAGCCGCCTCGATGAGGTGTCGGGTCTGGCGCTCGCGGGTGTGGCGTTCGTGCCCGGTGCGCTCTCGAGCACTCAGGGCGCGGATGAGCTCACCCTGACCGCGCAGGACTCATCCGCCGCGGCGGCGCTGAAGCCCGGGGATGCGGGGCTCGCCAAAGTCAGATTGAAAGATGGGCGCGTGCTCGATCTGCGGGCGATCGTCGCCGCGCCTCGCCCGAGCGTCGCTCTCATCGGCAAGAGCGTGCAGCTCTCGCCGTCGGATAGTGGCACTCACATTCGGCTCGCGAACGATGACGAGCTGCCGCAGCGCGCACGTCTCAGGTTCTCCCTCCGGGCGAAATCACCCGCTGCCTTCGGCCGCGACGAGATGATCGAGATCGCGACCGCGGACGGCGCGTACTCGACCACGCTCAGCCTCGCCAACGGCGGCATCACGCTCGAGAACCGCTCGGTCGCGATTGTGAACCTCGATCCGGCCACGGCGTTCGGACCCTCGGCGTTCGGACCGCTGCAGTTTCGCGTCGTGGCGGGCGGTGTTGCGGGCGCGTGGCAGCCGCTCGCGATGCTGGTGCGTCTGCCGAAGCTGCACGGGCTCGTCTGTCCGGCGACGCCGGAGCTCGCGTGCAAGCTCTCGGGCAGCAACCTTTTTCTGGTCGACTCCATCTCCACGGATCCGGACTTCGGACATCCCGTGCAGGTGCCCGATGGCTTTCCAGGCTATACGCTCCCCATCCCGCACCCGAAGGATGGACGGCTCTTCGTGAAGCTGCGCGACGACCCCGATGTCGTCAATCCGGCCTCGATCGACACCCTCGAGCTGCCCCCCACCCCGCAGGAGAGCGAGCGTGCCAGCGTCCGGCATGCCGCCGCCGACGTGCTCGCGGTCCCACCCGCGGACGAGGGACCGCCAAAACCAACACCCAAGAGCACCGGGCCGACCAAGCCTCCCGCCCCTCCGAATCTCAGCTGACATCGGCTCCGAAGGCGCGCGGCCGAGCATGGCCCGAGCGGCTCAGGTGCAGGGGCCGCCCAGCAGCCCCGCGCGCAGTTCCGGGTTGGGAGGGGATGAGCCGAGCCAGATGCCGAGGAATGCGCGGGCAAAATCGTCTCCCGGAATCGTGCCCTTGAGCGCGCCATCGAGCGAGTACTGGATGCCAACTCCCGGGATCCGCACGAACGTCATCCGCTGCCCGGAGCCGACCGCCGTCATCCAGCCATTGAGCTGCGCGATCCGGCTCTGCAGCTGCGCCAGCTGTCCCGGGGCGCTCTTCTCGAATCCCTCCTGCCAGGCATTGCGCAACTGGCTCGCGCTCGCGTGAAAGACGAACCGCAGCTCGAGCTCGAGCGGCTCCGTGGAGCTCAGGATGGCGTTGGCGTCGGCCGTGGGATGCATCAGGTAGAGCGCGCCCACATAAACCTTGATGCTGAAGATGGTGGCCTTGCGCAGACCGAGGCCGTTGAGCGTCAACGTCGCACCGTGGGCCTGGACCTGCTCCGGAAACGAGACGCCGTCGCACTCCCGCGCCGCTGCGGCAGGGGAGGCCGTAAAGAGAAGGAGGAGGAGAGCCGCCGAGGCGAAAACCGGCAGCGAGGGGATTGGCGCACGAGCTCTCATGGACCCTCCCAGCCGCCCAATGCTCTTAGGGGAGGCGGCGCCGCTCAAGCGTAGCACGTCATCGGGTGAAGGGCGCCGGCGCCCTTCGCGGCCGGCCGGGCGATGGTAGTCTGGCCGGTGCTATCGGAGGTCCGCGCGTGCAGCGCCGAATCACGGGTTACCATCGCGATGACGAGGAGCACTGGGTGGCCGAGCTCGAATGCGGTCACAACCAGCACGTGCGCCACAATCCGCCCTGGGTCAGTCGGCCGTGGGTGACGACCCTCCCGGGGCGCGAGCGCATGTTGGGCACGGAGCTCGAATGCAGGAAGTGCGACCGCGGCGAGCCGCCCGATCGCCCGGCCGCGGCCCGTGATTGAAAGGCCACGCGCGCCCCGAGCGACCGGCGGCGCGCGTGGAGTGCTGCCTTGTCTTTATCCGCGGCGAGCGATCGTCTGGGCGTGCAGGGCGGCTAGCCGCGCGTTGCCGATTTGCCCGATGGCCCGCGCGACCGCCTGGCTCTGGCACTCGCGGCTCGCGGCCCATTCATCGAGATCGTGCGAGTCCCAGCCCGGGCAGACCGACTGCGCGGCGGTGCGGATGCGCCGATAAAGGGCGCGGGTACCCTGCTCGCTCGCAAGCTCGCGCGCACTGTAGGAGACGGTGACCTCGGGAGCGTCGACGGCCGGCTGTGCGGCGGTTGCGACCATGGGCGCGCCGAGCCATCCCGCCGTCGTGAGGGCGGCCACGGCAAGGGCGGTGAGGGCGCGCGGGCGGGAGCTGATCTTCGGTGCGAAGCGGGTCATGGCGATGTCTCCTGTCAGAAGTTGAATTGAGCGGGTACCTTGTTTCGACGCGCATATGAGACATCGGGTTTGAATGCCGGGTAAGCCCGCCGGCAACGTATTGGTCCCCGCTGCCGACGGGGTGAGCACAGCTGCGGGCCTGAAGGCGGGCGGGATGCCGGGAAGCCCTTTCCCCGCCTGGCCTGCGCACCGGACTCGTCCCCGCCGCCGACGGATCCGTCCCAGCCCTATCGGCTTTTCTCTTCTCGGCCCCTCACTTGACGTACTCTATGCCCATGGGCTCGCGCATCCGCCCGCCGCTGCTGATCGTCACGGCTTTCTGGGCCTATGTGGCCGCCTCCAACGTGCTGTATGCCAACAGCATGCAGGCGAATCTCACCGCCTTGCACGTGGCGCATTTCTTTGCCGGCTGGCAGCCGCGCCTGCTGCAACACCTGCTCCTCTATCCGGTGCTGCTCGTCTGCATACGCTCCTCGCTGCGCATCGGCTGGCAGCCGGCGGCCCGGCGCGTGCCGCTGCAGGTCCTGATGGCGCTCGGATTCGCGACCGCCGCAAGCCCGGCCCTGCTGCTGGGAGAACTCATCGTCGGCGAAGGCGGCGGCATGTCGCATCACCACATGAGTACGGGCCTCTCCGCCATGACCTCCGAATGGCTCACCTGGGTGGCGACCGGGACGGTTTTTCTGCTCACCTACGGATTCGCGCTCGCCCTGGTGAGCGGATTTGACTTCTATCGGCGGCTGCGCGACTCGCAGATCCGCTCCGCGGCTCTGGAGCGGGCGCTCACGGCGGCGCATCTGGCATCGCTACGGATGCAACTTTCGCCGCATTCTCTGTTCAATCTCCTGCACACCATCCGCGGCCAGATCGAGTGGGATCCAGACGCCGCGCGCGCCATGATCGTGCAACTCGGCGATCTGTTGCGGCGCCTGCTGAATGCCGGTGAGCGGGAATACTCCCGTCTGGCCGACGAGGTGCAGTTCGCGCGCCTTTATCTCGAGCTGCAGCAGCGGCGCTTCGCCGATCGCCTGACGGTGGAAGTTCCGCCTGCCGCGGGAGTGCCGCCGGCCTGGGTGCCGAGCCTGATCCTCCAGCCGCTGGTGGAGAACGCCGTGGTGCACGGCCTCGCGGGACATCAAGGGCCGGTGGCGATACGCGTTACCGTGATGGCATTGCGCGAGGTGCTCGTCTTGCGCGTGACCAACTCCATGGCTGCCGCTCGCGAGCGCCGCGGAGGCGGGATCGGCCTGCGCAACGTACGCGACCGGCTGGCCATACAATTCGGCGGGCGCGCCGCCTTCGATGCAGGCCCCGGGAAAGACGGCGAGTGGGTCGCCGAGATTCGCCTGCCGTTCCTCGGCGATGTGCTCGAGCCGGCGGGCGCCGTTTCTTCGGCGACTGCGAGCCTCGCGGAGCCGTTGTGATGCTCGATGTGATCATCGTCGATGACGAGCCCGCCGGGCGGCGCACGCTGCGGGAGTACTGCGCGCGCGAGCCCGACCTCAAGGTCGTCGGCGAGTATGGCGACAGCCGCGCGGCGCTCGAGGCCATCCGGGCGCAGCCTCCGGGCCTGCTCTTCCTCGACATCCAGATGGACGCGCTCGATGGCGTCTCCCTCGCACGCGCTCTGGATCCGAGCGCCCTGCCGCTCATCGTTTTCGTCACCGCATACGATCGCTACGCGCTCGACGCCTTCGACGTGAGCGCGGTGGACTATCTCTTGAAGCCCTTCGATGACGAGCGTTTCCGCCGCACCCTCGAGCGCGTGCGCCACCGGTGCGAGGTGGAGAGCGCGGCGCAGCGTCAGGACGCGCTCGATGCGGTACTCGCGCGGATCGAGCGCGGCGCGGCGGCCGCGGACATACGGCCCCGGGTGCTGGCCGAGCTCGGCAGCCGCATGCACATGCTCGATGTGGCGCAGATCGAAGCGGCCGAGGCCGATCGCAACTACGTCAAGCTCGTCATCGGCCGCCAGACCTTTCAGGCGCGCAGCACTTTGCAGCAGGCGGAAAAGACACTACAGTCGCAGCCCATGCTGCGCATCAGCCGCTCCTGTCTCGTGAACATCAATCATGTGCGGGAAGTCAGCCGCACGCCCCGGGGCGACTTCATCCTGGTGCTCGCCGGAGGCTCCACCATGACGAGCAGTGAAGGCTTTCGCGATGCGGTGCGCCAGCACCTCGAGCGGTTGAAAGTCCGGGCGGGCTGAGGGGCCGGGCCGTGCCACTGGCCGAGCGCGGCAAGCGCGCCGGGATTCTCGCGCTCAGCATCCTTGCCGGCGTCAATCTGCTCAACTACCTCGATCGCTACGTGGTTGCGGCGCTGCTGACGGATCTGAAGCGCGCGCCGATGCACCTCGATGACTTCGAGCTCGGCACGCTGATGAGCGGCTTTCTCATCGTCTACATGTTGGCGGCGCCGCTCTTCGGGCGGCTCGGGGACCGCGGCCCGCGGCCCCGCCCCATCGCCATCGGTGTCTTCCTCTGGAGTCTCGCAACCGGGCTCTCGGGACTCGCCCGCAACTACGCGCAATTGCTGGCGGCGCGCGCCCTGGTCGGGATCGGCGAGGCGGCCTATGCAACCATCGCGCCCTCGCTCCTCGCCGATTGCTTCCCGCGCCGCACGCGCGGGCGCGCCTTCGCCGTGTTCAACATGGCGATCCCGGTGGGCGCAGCGCTCGGTTACATCGTGGGCGGTGTGATGCGCACGCACTTCAGCTGGCGGGCGGCGTTTTACGTCGCGGGCGTGCCGGGTGTCTTCCTCGCGCTGTGGATTTTGCGGCTGCCCGATCCGCCGCGCGGCGCGCAGGACGAGCCGCAAGCCGAGAGCGGCACGCCTTCAAGTCAGGCTGACAGCGCCTGGATCGTGTACCTGCGTCTGCTGCGGCAGCGGCCCTATCGGCTCACCGTGCTCGGCTACGCCGCCTATACCTTTGCCTTGGGTGGGCTCGCCTTTTGGATGCCGCACTTTCTCGAGACCGTTCGCGGCGTACCCGCGGAGAAGGCCTCGGCGGGCTTCGGGGCGATCGTGGTGCTGACCGGATTCGTCGGCACGTTCGCCGGCGGCTGGCTCGGGGACTACTGGCTGCAATTCTCCAGCCAGGCGTATCTTTGGATGTCGGGTTGGATCACGCTGCTCGCGGTTCCGGCCGCCTATCTCGCGCTCGCAGCGGGCGCGCCGGCGGTGTTCTATCCCGCGCTCGTCGTCGCGGAGCTGCTCCTTTTCATGTCGACCGGCCCCATCAACACGGCGATCGTCAATCTCGTGAGCCCCCTGGAGCGGGCTTCTGCGGTGGCCCTCAGCATCCTCGCCATCCACCTCCTGGGGGATGTCCTCTCGCCCTCCATCATCGGGGCCCTCTCTGATCTCGCCTCGCTCGGCGCCGCGGTGATGATCGTGCCGGCGGCGGTGGCGATCGGCGCGGTGCTCTGGCTCCTCGCCGCGCGTGCGAGCGGCGCGTCGGCTCCGGCGATCACCTGAAAAATCCTTCGGCTCATCGAGGCCGCTCGTCTCAGCACCGCACCGATGTGCGAGCATCGGCTCGGCCACGCCATCGACGGACGGCTCGAGCATCGCGAAGGGGACTGGAGAGTGCGAATTCGGAGCACAATCCGCAGCACCGGCGCGTGCGCGCCGCTTCTCGGACTGGTGTTGTTTCTCGCAGGCTGCGGCACGGCGCTGGCCCAGACCGATGAGATCCAGGTCTACGATGCGACCATCGCGGCTCCCGGCGTCCTCAACCTGACCCTACACGATAACTACACCCCGAGCGGGGGGACGGTGCCCGCCTTTCCCGGCGCCATCGTGCCCAAGCACTCGCTCAATGGCGTGCCCGAGTGGGCCTATGGGGTGACCGAGTGGATGGAGGCCGGGCTTTATCTGCCGCTCTACAGCGTCGAAGGGGACGGCGCGGTGCGCGTGAACGGCTTCAAGCTGCGGGCGCTTTTCGTGCGGCCGCACGCGGCCGAGCAGCCTTTCTTTTACGGCATCAACTTCGAGTTCAGCTACAACGCCGCGCACTGGGACGTGCACCGCTATAGCGCGGAGATCCGGCCCATCGTCGGCTGGCATGTCGGACGGATGGATCTCATCCTCAATCCGATCCTGGACAATGACTACGAGGGCTTCGGCCGGCTCGACTTCGCGCCCGCGACACGGCTTGCCTGGCACGCAACGAAGAAGTGGACGGTGGCGGCGGAGGAATACGATGACTTCGGCCCCGTCGATCATTTCCATGGCGAGCGCGCGCAAGCGCACCAACTCTTCGCGGTGGTGGACTACGGCGGTAGAGTCTCGGTGGAGACGGGGCTCGGTTTCGGGCTCACGCCCGCCACCGATCATCGCGTCGTGAAGCTCATCGTCTCCTGGGATCTGAACTGAGCGCGAGAGGCGAGTCGGGAGCTAGCGGCTGACGAAGGCTCTCTCGATCACGTAATCGCCGGGCTCGCCAATGCCGGGAGAGATCTCGAAGCCGCGGGCATCGAGCAGCGCGCAGGTGTCGGTGAGCATCGCCGGGCTGCCACACACCATCACCCGATCATTCCCCGGGTGAAGGTCCGGTACCCCGAGATCGTAGGAGAGCCGTCCGGACTGGATGAGAGTCGTCAGCCGTCCGCGGTTGGCGTGAGGCTCGCGCGTTACCGTGGGGTAGTAGTGCAGCTTCTCCCGGACCCACTCGCCGAGGAGCTCGTGTGCCCTCAAGCTCTCGATCCGATGCTTGACTACGGCGGTCTCGCGCGCCCAGCGCACGCCGTGCACGAGCACCACGTGCTCGAAACGCTCGTAGACCTCCGGATCCTTGATGACGCTCATGAAGGGCGCCGCTCCGGTGCCGGTCGAGAGCAGGTACAGCCGCTTGCCGGGCTTGAGGTCGTTCAGCACCAGCGTGCCCGTGGGCTTGCGGCTCACCAGTACCTCATCGCCCTCGCGGATGTGCTGCAGGCGCGAGGTGAGGGGGCCGTCCGGCACCTTGATGCTGAGGAATTCGAGGTGTTCCTCGTGATTGGCGCTGGCTATGCTGTAGGCGCGCAGCAGCGGCCGGCTGTCGACGTGCAGGCCAACCATCACGAATTGCCCGTTCTCGAACCGCAGTCCCGAGTCACGCGTGGTGGTGAAAGTGAACTGAGTATCGGTCCAGTGCCGTACCGAGAGAACACGCTCGCTGCTGATCGCCGCCAAGAGGTCACCTGCCTATTCGGCTGTAAGAGCCCGGAATCCGACGAAGTTTACCGGCGCGCGCAGGTCACCGGCATAGGTAGTTTACCGGTCTGCCCGGCCCGGCGTGGCGCCAATGCGCTATGCCGTCATAAGCTTGCGTTATTAGAGTCAGAGTCCGTTCATAGGACCTAGGGGGACGTGATGAGCGATGCGGAAGCGCTGGCGGCGCTCGAGAAGCGTGTGACCGAGCTCGCGCACCAGGTGGCGCGGCTCGAGGATACCCATGCCGTCAAATGCCTGCAGTACAAGTACGGCTACTACATCGACAAATGCCTCTACGACGAGGCGGTGATGCTCTTTGCCGACGACGGCGAGGTCCGCTTCCTCAACTGCATCTATCGCGGCAAGAGCGGCATCCGCCGGCTCTACTGCAACTGGTTCCGTAAGTACTTCACCGGTGGCGTGAACGGGCCGCTTCGCGGCCTGCTGCTCGATCATCTGATGCTGCAGGATGTGGTCGACGTTGGGGACGATGGCGGCACGGCCCGCGGCAGGTTCCGCTGCGTGCTGCAGGGCGGCTGTCACGAGAGCATGTCCGAGCCCATCCCGAACTTTCCCCGCCAGTTCTGGGAGGCCGGCATTTACGAGAACACCTATGTCAAGGAGAGCGGCGTCTGGAAAATCCAGTGCCTCCACTACAACATGCTCTGGCGGGCCGATTACAGCCAGGGCTGGGCGTACAGCGTCGGGCATCCGACACCGGTGACGCGCGCCTTTCCCGAAGATCCCAACGGTCCCGACGAGCTTCTCCCCGAGGCGCCCAGGACCTGGCCCGAGACGCGCATCGTGCCCTTCCATTATCCGCATCCGGTGACGGGCAGGCGCTGGGGCGAGGGTTGATGCCCGCGCGGTGTGATGGCGCGCATGCACCGCCCTCCGGCGCCACCGGTGTTTTGAGTTCAGGCGATGCGGCAATCCAAGGCGATGTCGGCGAGCTCGTAGCCCTTCCTGAAATCGCGGATGTGCCTGGCCATCCAGCCGCGCGCCGCCTCCGCGTCCCGCCTGGTCATGGCCTCGAGAATCCGCCGCTGCGCCGCCATGATGCGCGAGCGCGCCTGCGGCACTTTGTCGATCATGACACGGAGCGAGGGCTCGAGCAGATCGAGCAGCGGCTCCTGGGCGAGGGCGAGCACCTGATTGTGCGTCGCCCGGCCGACGCAGCGGAAGAACTCCGCCGCGTGGTGCACCGCCTTCTCGGTGTCCGCATTCTCCTGCGCAAAGCGCTCGCAGGCCGCGGCGAGACTCTCGAGGTCCGCTGCCGTGCGATTGCGGGCGGCGATCTCGGCGAACGGGGGCTCGAATTGGGTGAGCGCCTCCCAGACCTCGAAGAAGGTGACATCGTGCAGCGCGAGGGCGCGGCTCACATCCTTCGCAATCGCGCGGTGACGCGGGCGGCTCACCGTCATGAGCTTGGAGCCCGGACGGCGCTCGAGCAGACCGCCGCTCTCGAGCTCCCGCAGCGCCTCGCGCACCGTCGAGCGGTTGACGCCGAACTGACGGGCGAGCTCCGTTTCGGGAGGCAGCCGCTCGCCTTCCGGCAGCTCGCGGCTCAAGATGCGCTCGGCGATCGCCGCGGCCACCTTGCGGTAACCCGGTACGAGCTGGATCTGATCGAACTCGACGCTCATGCCGCGCTCTCGTAGAGCTCGCGGCCGATCAGCATGCGGCGGATCTCCTGGGTGCCGGCGCCGATCTCGTAGAGCTTGGCATCGCGCAGGAGCCTCCCCGCCGGGAACTCGTTGATGTAACCGTTGCCGCCCAACGCCTGGATGGCCTCGAGCGCGACGCGAGTGGCATTCTCCGCCGCAAATAGGATGCAGGCGGCCGCATCCTGCCGCTTCACCCGCCCGGCATCGCAGGCGCTCGCCACCGTGTAGACATAGGCGCGGGAGGCGCCGAGGGCGGTGTACATGTCGGCGATCTTCGCCTGCATCAGCTCGAAGGTGCCGATCGGCTGACCGAACTGCTTGCGCTCGCGCACATAGGGCAGCACCAGATCGAGCGCCGCGGCCATGAGGCCGAGCGGACCGCCGGCGAGCACCACGCGCTCATAGTCGAGGCCGCTCATCAACACCCGCGCGCCGCCGTTCTCCGCCCCCAGCCGGTTCTCCGCCGGCACCGCGCAGTCCTCGAACACGAGCTCGCAGGTGCCGGAGCCGCGCATGCCGAGCTTGTCGAGCTTCTGCGCGGTGCTGAAGCCGCGCGCGCCACGCTCCACGATGAAGGCGGTGATGCCGCGGGCGCCCGCCGCAGGATCGGTCTTCGCATAGACCACGAAGACATCGGCATCGGGTCCGTTGGTGATCCACATCTTGCGCCCGGTGAGCACGTAGCTCTCGCCGCGCCGCTCGGCACGAAGCTGCATCGAGACGACATCCGAGCCCGCCTGCGGCTCCGACATGGCGAGCGCGCCGACGTGCTCGCCGCTCACGAGCTTGGGCAGATAGCGGTCGCGCTGCGCGTCGGTGCCGTTCAGGCGCAGCTGGTTGACGCAGAGGTTGGAATGCGCCCCGTAGGAAAGACCGATGGCACCCGAGGCGCGGGAGATCTCCTCCATGGCGATGGCGTGGGCGAGATAGCCGAGCCCGGCGCCGCCCCAGCGCTCCGGCACGGTGATGCCGAGGAGACCGAGCTCGCCCAAGGCGGGCCAGAGGTCGCGTGGAAACTGGTTGCTGCGATCGATCTCGGCGGCGCGCGGGGCGATGCGCTCGGCGGCGAAGCGGCGCACCTGCTGCCGCACGCCCTCGATCTCCTCGCCGAAGCCGGGGTAGCTGTCTGCTGGGCTCTCTAGGGACGGGTGGGCGGACATGAGCTTGTCATCCGTCGAGGAATGATCGTATGATTGTCCGACAATCAGGCTACAGTGACAAGCCCCATGCCGCGCATCGTCTCCCGCCTCGATCCCCGGTCGCCGGAGTTTCGCGACAACGAGGCGGCGATGCGGGCACTCGCCGCCGGGCTCGCGTCCGAGGTCGCCCGCGCCGCCGAGGGCGGCTCCGCCCAGGCCGTCCACCGCCACCGCGCCGCGGGCAAGCTCACGGCCCGGGAGCGCATCCAGGTGCTGCTCGATACCGGAAGTCCCTTCCTCGAGCTCTCGCAGCTCGCCGCCCACGGCATGTACGGCGGCGGCATCGCCTGCGCCGGCATCGTCACCGGCATCGGTCGGGTGAGCGGCCGCGAGTGCGTGATCGTCGCCAACGACCCCACGGTCAAGGGCGGCACCTACTATCCGATCACCGTCAAGAAGCATCTGCGCGCGCAGGAGATCGCCCGCGAGAACCGCCTGCCCTGTGTCTATCTGGTGGAAAGCGGCGGCGCGTTCCTGCCGGCCCAGGATGAGGTGTTCCCCGACCGGGAGCATTTCGGGCGCATCTTCTTCAACCAGGCGACGCTCTCGGCCGCGGGCGTGGCGCAGATCGCGGTCGTTCACGGCTCGTGCACCGCAGGCGGCGCCTACGTGCCCGCGATGTCGGATGAGAATGTCATCGTGCGCGGACAGGGCAGGGTGTTCCTCGGCGGTCCGCCGCTCGTCAAGGCGGCGACGGGCGAGGACATCGATGCCGAGTCCCTGGGGGGCGCCGAAGTCCATTGCCGCGAGTCAGGCGTGTGCGACCACTACGCCGAGAACGACACCCACGCGTTGGCTCTGGCGCGGGGCATCGTCGCGCGCTTGCGGCCGCCGCTCCCGACGGCCCCGCCGCGGCCGGCGCGTGAGCCCCAGTACGATCCGCGGGAGCTCTATGGCGCGGTGCCCGCGAGCCTTCGCCGGCCGTACGATGTGCGCGAAGTGATCGCCCGGCTGGTGGACGGCTCGGAGCTCGAGGAATTCAAGCAGCTCTACGGGACCACGCTGGTGTGCGGCTTTGCGCACCTCGCCGGTTACCCGGTCGGCATTCTCGCCAACAACGGCATTCTCTTTTCCGAGAGCGCGCTCAAGGGCGCGCACTTCATCGAGCTGTGCGCGCGCGAGCGCATCCCGCTGCTTTTCCTGCAGAACATCACCGGTTTCATGGTCGGCCGCCGCGCCGAGGCCGGCGGTATCGCCAAGGACGGCGCCAAGCTCGTGACCGCCGTGGCCTGTGCGCAGGTGCCGAAGCTCACGGTCATCATCGGCGGCAGCTACGGCGCCGGCAACTACGCGATGTGCGGCCGGGCGTACTCGCCGCGGCTCCTCTTTCAGTGGCCGAACGCCCGCATCTCGGTGATGGGCGGGGAGCAGGCGGCGAGCGTGCTCGCGACCGTCAAGCGCGGACAGCTCGAGCAGGGAAAGACCCCGGGGGGCAGTTGGTCCGCCGAGGAGGAGGAAGCCTTCAAGCAGCCGATCCGTGAGCAGTACGAGCGCCAGGGCCATCCCTACTACGCCTCGGCGCGGCTCTGGGACGATGGGGTGATCGATCCGCTCGAGACCCGCCGGATTCTCGGGCTTGCGCTCGCCGCCGTGCGCAACGCGCCGGAGGAAGACACGCGTTTCGGTCTTTTCCGGATGTAACCGCTTTTGCGCATGCAACCATGATCCGCAGCCTCCTCGTGGCCAATCGCGGCGAGATCGCCTGCCGCATCTTCCGCACCGCCCGCAAGATGGGCATGCGCACCATCGCGGTGTATTCGGACGCGGACGCCGGTGCGCGCCACGTGCGCGAGGCCGACGAGGCGATCCGCATCGGGCCGCCGCCCGCTGCCGAGAGCTATCTCGACATCGGGGCCGTCCTGCGCGCGGCCCGCGCGGCGCGCGCCGAGGCGGTTCACCCGGGCTACGGCTTTCTCTCGGAGAACGCGCAGTTTGCCCGGGCCTGCCTCGATGCCGGGCTCGTCTTCGTCGGCCCCCCTCCGGATGCGATCGCCGCCATGGGCTCGAAGAGTCTCGCCAAGGCGAGCGTTCGGGCGGCGGGAGTGCCGGTGTTACCCGGTTATGACGGCGAGCGGCAGGAAATCGAGTTTCTCGAGGCACGCGCGCTCGAGGCCGGTCTGCCGCTCATCGTCAAGCCCGCGGCCGGCGGCGGCGGCAAGGGCATGCGCGTGGTGCGCGCGCGGGAAGAGCTGCGCGAGGCGTTGACCGGCGCACGCCGCCTGGCGGAGAGCGCCTTCGGCGACGGGACGCTCCTCATCGAGCGCTATCTGCCCGAGCCCCGGCACATCGAGGTGCAGGTGTTTGCGGACCAACAGGGCAACTGCGTGCATCTCGGAGACCGCGACTGCTCGGTGCAGCGGCGGCATCAGAAGCTGATCGAAGAGGCGCCGGCCCCCGGCCTGCCGCAGCCGCTGCGCGAGTCGCTGCGCGCGGCGGCGGTGCTGGTGGCGCGCAACATCGGCTACGTGAGCGCCGGTACGGTGGAGTTTCTCTTCGACGGGCGGGAATTCTATTTTCTCGAAATGAACACCCGCCTGCAGGTGGAGCACACCGTCACCGAGGCGGTCACCGGGCTCGATCTCGTCGAGTGGCAGCTGCGCATCGCGGCCGGCGAGCCGTTGCCGCTCTCGCAGGCACAGATTCATCTCGACGGCCATGCCATCGAGGCGCGCGTTTGCGCCGAAGATCCGTGGCGGGAGTTTATGCCGAGCGCCGGCTCGCTGCATCTTGCGGAATGGCCCCAGGGCGAGTCGTTGCGGGTCGATGCGGGTTTCTCGGGCGGGGATGCGGTGCCCTCGGTGTACGACTCCCTGCTCGCCAAGATCATCGCCTGGGCGCCGGCGCGAGAGCAGGCGGCCTCGCGGCTCGCCCATGCGCTCGATCACACCTACCTGGCCGGCGTCCGCACCAACGAGCGTTGGCTCGGACGCATCCTGCGCTCGAAGGTTTTCCTCGAGATGCAGCACAGCGTGGCGCTGCTCGATCGGCGCGCGGGCGAATTCTCGCGGCCGCTCGAAGTCACGCCAGCGGCAGTGGCGCTGGCGGCGCTCGCGGCGCTGCGCGCAACGACCGTGGCCGTACCCGGCGCGGGTGTGAGCGCGCGCAGCGAAGCGGCGAGCCCCTGGGAGGTGAGTGACGGCTTCCAACCCAACCTGCCGGCCCGGATCGAGCTGACATTGTCCTCGCTCGCGCGAAGCTATCGGGTGCGCCTGACGCTCGAGGACGGCGCGCCCCGCGAGGCGCTCGTGTTGGCGCCGGCCGAGAAGGCTGCGCGGCACGATGGCGGCGCGCGCCTTCGTCTCGCCGGCGTGTCGGTCGCCCAGGGCACCGTGAGTGCGGTGCTCGATGACGAGCGGCACGGCGCCCGCTGGTTGCGGCTCGGCGCGCATCTTCATGTCTGGGTCGGCGATACGCATCACGAATTCCTCATCGAGGATCCGCGCAACCAGGAGTTCAGCGCCAGCGCCTCGACCGGCGGCCTGACGACGCCGCTTCCCGGGGTGGTATCGGCGGTCGCCGTCAAGGAAGGACAGGCGGTCGCCGCAGGCGAGCTGTTGATGGTGATCGAGGCGATGAAGATGGAGCACAGCATCACGGCTCCTCACGCGGGTGTGGTGAGCGCGATCCACTTTGCGCGCGGTGATCGCGTGCCGGAGGGGAGCGAGCTGCTCACGCTGTCGCGGGCCGGCGACAGCGCGAGTTAGTTTCCGTTCAGGATAACGCTGCTAAGCTTGCCGCCCTTCGCAGGAGGAGGCAAACGACAATGAACAAGTCTGCAGTGATGGGCGTTGCGGCCGGCGTCGCGGTCGCCGTGGGCGCAGGCGCCGTGGCGGGTCTCAAGGTCATGAACCGCTCTCAGGGCCCGCAGTACGCGCAGGTGGTGCAGGTCGTGCCGCTCACGCGGACCGTGCGCACCCCGCGACAGGACTGTCACGATGAGACCGTGGTGCACCAGCGGCAAGAGCGCGACTCGCACAAGGTCGTGGGCACGGTCGCCGGCGCGGTGGTCGGCGGATTGCTCGGCCATTACGTGGGCGGCGGCACCGGGCGCGATCTCGCAACCGCCGCGGGCGCGGCTGCAGGCGGCTACGCCGGCAATCGCATCGAGAATCGCATTCAGCGCGGCGACACTTATACGACGACCGAGCACAAATGCGCGACGGTCTACGAGCGCTCGGTGCGAGAGGAGGGCTACGAGGTGCGCTATCGGCTCGGAGAGAAGGAGGGCACCGTGCGCATGGATCACGACCCCGGCCAGCGCATCCCGGTCGAGCATGGCCAGCTCGTCTTAGGTGAGGGCGCGCAGGCGGGCTGAGACCGTCGATACGTAACGGGAGTCCTTATCGTAGAAGCGCCAGGGACGGCGCGCCCATTCGCCGGCGTAGTCGACGCCGATGCGCTCGCTGCGCGCGATCCGCGGCGCTTTGCGGCTCGAGGCAGGCGGCCTCTCGAGCCAGAGCACATTGCCGCAGAGGTCGGCGCCGTTCAAACTCCTGTCGATGTGCATCGCGCGGCAGAGCAGGCCAGGTCCCCAGGTCTTCTCCTCGATCCCGGCCACGGGCTCGAGCGCTCGCAGCAGCACCGCGTGCGGCACGCCTTCGGCCTCCGTCACGACGTTAAGACAATTCCAGAAGCCGTAGATGAAGTACACGTAGGCGTGCCCGGGCGGCCCGAACATGACCTCGGTCCGCCGAGTGCGTCCCCGCGAGGAGTGCGCCGCGAGGTCCTCGGGTCCCTGGTAGGCCTCGGTCTCGACGATTCGGCCTACCCGGCGCGTGCCGCGATCCGCGTGCACCAGATACAGGCCGATCAGCTCGCGGGCGACGGTGAGCGTGTTCCGGGCGTAAAAATCTCTAGTTATTTTCCGCGCCTGCGGCATGAGGCCTGCATGTTATTATTGTGCAAGCCCAATCGGGTGAAGAGGTTTGCGGGAATCGGACTGATGCGACGACTGATGCGCGAGAGCTCGGGCCTGGGCCGGGCGGCGGCCGGCATACTGCTGGCGATGGCTGTGGCGGGGACGCTCATGTCCACGCCGAGCGATGCGGCGGTCTTCACTCTGCCCCCCGAGGGCGGATCGCTCATCGGCGAGGATCAGCAGATCCCCTCGCAGTATTCCGACACCCTCCTGGGGCTCGCCCGCAAGTACAGCGTGGGCTACTGGGAGATCCAGGAGGCGAACCCCAAGGTCGACATGTGGTTGCCGGGACAGGGCACCAACATCACCATTCCCGGCCGCTTCATCGTGCCGCCGGTTCCGCACAAAGGCATCGTGATCAATCTGCCGCAGCACCGGCTCTTTTATTTCCCGCCGCAGCGCCGACACGATCAGCCGATCGTCATCACCTATCCGGTGAGCCCGGGGGAGGGCGGCTTTGCGACCCCGGTCGGCATCACGCGCATCGTGCGCAAGGTGCCGCACCCGGTGTGGATACCGACCAAGCATATCCTCGAAGCGCACGCGGCGGCCGGCGATCCGATTCCCAAGATCTGGCCGGCGGGACCTGACAACCCGATGGGCGAGTGGGCGCTCGAGACCAGCTTGAGCCACGGTGAGATCTACATTCACGGCACCAACAACCCGATGGCGATCGGCATGGCGGTCACGCACGGCTGCGTGCGTCTCTACCCGGAGGACATCGCCGCTCTTTTTCCGGTCGTGCGTGTGGGCACCCCGGTGAACATCGTCAACCAGCCGGTATTGGCGAGCCTGCAGGATGGGCAGCTCTACCTCGAGGTCCATCCGCCGACAGACAGCGATCACAAGCCGGTGCCCCCCAATTACGACCAGATCTCGCAGATCATCGATGCGGCGATCGGCAAGACCGTGGTCGCCATCGACTGGGAGAAGGTGCGGCAGGTCGCGACGGAGTCGAACGGCATCCCGCAGCTCGTCGGCCTGCAGGCCGATTACAACCCGCCCGGCGCGCAGACCCCACCGACTCAGGTGACGACCCTCAGCGCGCCGAAGCACTCAAAGAGCGAAGCTGCCGGAGCAACCTGACGACCGCTGTGGCGCGTAAGAAGAGCGCCACACCGGCGCTCACTTTGCCGATCCAACCCACGAGGCGGCGCTCGCGCAGCATGACGAGCAGCGTCCCGAGCGAGACCAGCCAGGCGAGCGGGTGACTCGCCGCCGAGGTCGGGGTCCGGCGCGTCCAGCTCGAGAGCTGCGCCGCCGGGCTGAGCTCGGCGATCCGATAGGTGATCTCGAGCCGCTGCTGCTCGCAGCGGGCGATGAGGCTGAGCCGGCGCGCCTCGAGATCGTGCAGCCGTCTCATGGTGCCCCTCCGCCGCCTGCGATGCTGCGCTCATCGTGCTCGAGCTGGCTCAACGTTCCGGCGAGCAGCGGCGGCCGCCCCCGGAAAATACGCGCGCCTATCAGGCCACAGATCACCGCCAGCACGAGCAGGACGCCCATGCTGCCGAGCAATCCGGCGATGCGGTGCGTTTGCCAGACGGCGATCACCAGCGCCGTCAGCGCGAACACAATGGCGAGTAGCGCACAGGCGACGGCCGCGAAACCCCAGAGGAGGAAGTGCGCGACGTAGATGAGGTAGATCTCCGCCTCCACCGCCGCCAGGTCGAGCCGCGTCTTGAGGGAGCCGACAATGGCACCGAGAAGGCCGCGGATGAGACCGGGTGCGCGCGGCGCCGACGCACCGTCGTAACCGCCGGCTGCGGCGCCGCTCGCCGCCCCCGCGGAGAGAGCGTCGGGTCCTGACATTGCGCCGTGCGCCGCGCTCATCAGCGCCGGCCCAGAACCAAGCCGGCCACGAGCGCGATACCGCCGGCGATCGCTACCGCGGTCCAGGGATTGTCACGCACATAGCCGTCGAGAACCTCGGCACGGCCCTTGAGGTCGCGCTCGATGTCGCCGAGCTGATTGCGCAGCGTGTGCAGCGACTGCTCGGCGCGCTCGCGCGCCTCGTCGCTCAGATCCTCGGCATTCTCCGCGCTCGCCCGCAACAGCGCCTCGGCATCTCTCACCAGCGTCTTGATGTCTTCCGCGAGCTTTCCGGCATCGAAGGTGCGACTCATGGGAGCGTCCTCGGCAAAATATGAGATCTCAGGGCAGTTTAGCCACGGCGAGCGCCGCCCGCACCATAAGGAGTTCTTCGTAGACCGGTATCACCCGCACGATCACCCGGCTGGCCGCCGTGCTGATGCGGGACTCGGTGCCCCGGCTGGCCCGGTTGAGGGCGGGGTCGAGCTCGATGCCTGCCCATTCGAGACCTGAGAGGATCCGCGCTCGGACCTCCGGCACATGCTCGCCCACGCCGCCGCCAAAGCTGATGCCGTCACAGCCGCCGAGCACAGCAAGATAGGCGCCAAGGTACTTTCGCGCCCGGTAGCAATAGAGCTCGACCGCGAAGCGCCCCCGCTCCGAGCCGCCATCGAGGAGCGACTGGGGGTCGCCCGGATCACCGGCTACGCCGGCGAGGCCGGCTCGCTCGTTCAACAGGGTGAGGACCTGCTCCGCGCCCACTCCGAGCCGCCGCTCGAGGTGAGGCACGATCGCGGCATCGACATCCCCCGAACGGGTGGCCATGATGAGCCCCTCGAGCGGCGAGAACCCCATGGAGGTGTCCCGAGGCTGCCCCCGATCGAGCGCGGCCATGGAGCAGCCGCCGCCCAACTGCAGGGTGATCAGCCGGCCGCCGCCCGAAAGCTCGGGCTCGAGCTCCATCCAGCGGCGCCACATCGCCTCATGTGCCAGCCCGTGAAAGCCGTACCGGCGAATGCCCAGCTGGACGCCGAGCTCGGGGGGCAGGGCGTACTCGGCCGCGAGCCGCGGCAGGGTGGAGAAGAAGGAGGTATCGAAGGCGGCCACCTGCGCGACCCCGGAGCCGCAGACCTCGCGGGCCGCATCGATCCAACGCACCGCCACCGGATTGTGCAGCGGAGCGAGCTCGGACAGCTCCTCGATCGCCCGCCGCGCGCCCTCATCGATGAGCGTCGGGGCCGTGAATCGCGTGCCGCCATGAACCACCCGGTGTACCGCCACGGCCGGGGACTGCTCGAGCTGCCCGAGAAAGCCGCGCAGGCTCCCGGCCGCGTGCAGATGCGCGCCGGTGAGGTGCTGCGCACCCACCCGCCGCGGCACCGCCGCGGCTGAGCCGTCAGGGTCCTCGATCTCGAACGCGGCGAGCTTGACCGAGGTGCTGCCGGTGTTGACGGTCAATACGATCACGAGGGGTTATATTACGCAGAACGATTGCTCCTGCATGGGCCGGGAGGCTGCAGTGGATATACCAGCGGTACGCGCGCGGCTACTCAAGCGCCGGGAGGAGCTGCAGACGCGAGCGAGCAGAGCCAGCGCGGACTTGCGGCACGAGTCCGATCCGCTCAGCGCGGATTTCGCCGAGCAGGTGACGCAGCGCGAGTCCGACGATGTCCTCGGCGCCATCTCCGAGTCGGCGCAGCAGGAGCTGCGCCTGCTGCAGGCCGCGCTGCGGCGGCTCGAGGAAGGCCGCTATACCACCTGTGCCGCGTGCGGCGAGCCCATCGAGCAGGAGAGGCTGCAGGCCGTGCCGTACACCGACCGCTGCCGGACGTGCGCGGAAGGCAAGCCGCAAGGCGGTGACCGGTCGCGCAGGAGGCCGGGTTGAAGGCCGTGCCCTCGGGCGTCATCACCATCACCACGGACTTCGGCCACCAGGGGCCGTTCGTCGGTGTCATGAAGGGCCGCATTCTCGACCGTTTCCCGGCGGCAAAGCTCATCGACCTCACCCACGAGATCGTGGTTCATTGGCCCGCCGAGGCAGGGTTCTGGCTGGCGCGGGCGTTCGAGTACTTCCCGGCGGGAACGGTGCACGTGGCGGTGGTGGACCCCGGCGTCGGAACCTCGCGCGACATCGTCATCGTGAGCGCGGCAAAGCACCTGTTCGTCGCTCCGGACAATGGACTCCTCGCTCCGCTCGTGGCGCGGCATCCACAGGCGGGCATCGTGCGCCTGCGGCCGCAGGGACTCGCCCGGGTAGGGGTCCAGCATGCCAGTGCGACCTTTCACGGACGGGACATCTTCGCCCCGGTGGCGGCCGAGCTGGCCGCGGGCCGGTGCTCGCCCGCGGACCTGGGGGAGGCTGCCGATGCCGCCTCCCTCGTGCCCTCCTGGGTCGAGGAGCCCTCGGTCGAGCACGCGAGCGTTTCCGGGGTGATCATTACCATCGACCATTTCGGCAATCTGATCAGCAACATCGATCGGACCTTGATCGAGCGCTTCCGGCTGCCGCTCGTGCATGCGGGCAATCACTCCTTCCCGCTCCTTCGCACCTACGGCGATGCCCGGCCGGGGGAGTACCTCGCCCTGATCAATTCATTCGGGGTGGTGGAGATCGCGCGCTCGGAGCAGAGCGCGGCCGAGGGCTTGGGTCTCAGCAGGGGTGCCCCCATTACCATCCGGGATAGGACGGAGTAGAGCGCGGGCCTCTCTTTTGCGGTATTGCTCTCGGGCGCGAATCCGCTATAGTTCGCTGCCTTGCTCCGTGCCCCTGAGGCACTACCCCTTGATTTAACTCAGGATTTGCACCGCTAGATGTCGGAACGAGACAACGAGAGCTTCGATCTCGACGAGGAATTCTTGAGCGGGGCCGCCACCGAGGACAGCACGGACTACGACCGGCTGCTCGATCGGGTGGATAAACGCGTCCGCAACCAGGTCAAGCGTGGCAAGGCCGCGTGGAGCCGCCTGGAAGAAGTTCTCGCGGACAAGAAGCTCGAGAAGGACCTCCGCGACTTCGACGAAGAGCTTTAAGACGCTCCATCGACCCCGAGCAGGGCGGCTGAGCGTGGCTGCGCCGCGCGCCGCCGGGGGGACTGCTCGACTCGACGGCCCCACCCAGGGCCTACATGGCGGCTGCCCTCGCTGCCGCTAGCCGGCGGAACATTCTCGTGACTCGCACCGCATCCGACTGGATCGTCCTCAAATTCGGCGGCACCAGCGTCTCGTCCGTCGTCAATTGGCGCAACATCGCCAAGGTCGCCGCCGCGCGCCGCGCCGAGGGCGCCCGGGTGCTGATCGTCCACTCCGCGCTCACGGGCATCACCGATCGGCTGGAGAAGCTGCTGGCCGCCGCCAGGGGCGAGGCACAGGAAGAAGAGTTGACGCTCATCGAGGAGCGCCACCGCCGGCTCGCTGCCGAGCTCGGCATATCGCTCGGGCCAGAGTGCGAGCGTCAGCTCGCGGAGCTGCGGCAGATGACGGCGGGCATCGCGCTCATCGGTGAGGTGAGCGATCGCACCCGCGCCCGTGTCCTATCGAGCGGCGAGCTCATGGCGACCGAGCTCGGCGCCCGCTTCCTGCGCGCGCAGGGACTGGAAGTCGATTGGGCCGACGCCCGCAGCATGCTCCTCGCCGAGGAGCGGCCGAGCGCCTCCGCCAAGGCCAGCGTTCTCTCGGCCACCTGCAGCTTCGCGCCCGATGCGGCGCTGGAGAAGCGCCTCGCCGGGCTCGCCCCCATCGTGGTGACTCAGGGGTTCATCGCGAGCGACGCTGAAGGCAACACGGTGCTGCTCGGCCGCGGCGGCTCCGATACGTCCGCGGCTTATCTCGCCGCGAAGCTGCGCGCCCGCCGGCTCGAGATCTGGACCGACGTGCCGGGCCTCTTCAGCGCCAACCCCCGCTCGACCCCGACCGCGCGGCTCCTGCGATCGCTCCATTACGATGAGGCGCAGGAGATTGCGACCAGCGGCGCCAAGGTCCTGCACCCGCGCTGCATCCTGCCGGTACGTCAGTATCGGATTCCGCTGCACGTCTATGCGACCCAGGCACCCGATCTCGAGGGGACGGTGCTCAGCGCGGAAGGCGGCGACGGCAGCGCGCAGGTCAAAGCCGTGTGCACCAAAAAGGGCATCACCCTGATCTCGCTCGAGAGCCCGGGTATGTGGCACCAGGTGGGATTTCTCGCCGATGCCTTCCAGGTCTTCAAGAGCCACGGCATGTCGGTGGACCTGATCTCGACCTCGGAAACCACCGTCACCGTTTCGTTGGATCCGGCGGCCAACACGCTCGATGAGAGCCTGATCGAGGGCCTGGTGAGCGATCTGTCCCGTCTCTGCCGGGTGCAGGTGATAGGTCCCTGCGCCTCCGTGAGCCTGGTCGGACGCAACATCCGCGCCATCCTCCACCAGTTGGGCGGCGCGTTCGAGTTCTTCGAGGAGCAGAAGATCTATCTCGTGAGCCAGGCGGCGAACGATCTCAACTTTACCTTCGTGGTCGATGAGCGCCAGGGCGACCGCCTCGTCGATCAGCTCCATGAGCTGCTGATCCGGCCGGTGCCGGGCGATCGCGTGCTCGGCCCCACGTGGGAGCAGCTGTTCGCGAAGCCGACGGCGGGGGCGGCAGCTCCCGCGCCCTGGTGGCGCGCGAAGCGCGCCGAGATCCTTGCGGCGCTCGGCGCGCGCGATGCCGCGTACGTCTACGACCCCGACACCGCGCGCCGCGCCGCGCGCGCTCTTCGCGGCCTGAGCTCGCTCTCGCGGGTGCACTACTCCGTCAAGGCCAATCCGCATCCCGCGCTCCTCAAGGTGCTGCATGAGGAGGGCATCGAGTTCGAGTGTGTCTCGCGAGGGGAGGTGGCGCGGGTGCTCGAGCTTTTCCCGCAGCTCGATGCGCGGCGCGTGCTCTACACGCCGAACTTCGCGGCGCGCGAGGAGTATGCGTGGGCGCTCGAGCGCGGCGTGCAGGTCACCGTGGACAACCTCTACGCGCTCACACAATGGGCGAGGCTCTTTCGCGACCGGCAGCTTTTCATCCGGGTCGACACCGGCGTAGGCGCCGGGCATCATCATCACGTGCGCACCGCGGGCGCGCACGCCAAATTCGGCGTGCCGGTCGGGGATCTCGAGCGGCTGGCGCAGGAGGTGCGCAAGGCCGGCGCGAGCGTCGTGGGGCTGCAGGCGCACGTGGGCAGCGGCATCTTCGATGTCACCACCTGGCAGCGCACGGCACGGCAGCTGGCCGGGCTGGCGCAGAAGTTCGATGCGGTGCGCGCGATCGACCTCGGCGGCGGCCTCGGAGTGCCGGAGCGAAGTGATCAGCCGGGGCTCGATCTCACCCAGCTCGACACGCTGCTCGCCGCCGTGCGGGCCGAGCATCCGCAGCTCGAGTTCTGGTTGGAGCCCGGGCGGTATCTGGTTGCCCCCGCCGGGGTGTTGATCGCGCGTGTGACGCAGTTGAAGAGCAAGGCAGAGGTGCGTTACGTCGGCATCGCCACCGGGATGAACTCCCTCATCCGGCCGGCACTCTATGGCGCATATCATGAGATCGCCAATCTCACGCGCCTGACGGAGCCGGCTACCGAGCTCGTGAACATCGTGGGTCCGATCTGCGAGAGCGCCGATGTGCTCGGCCACGATCGGCTGCTGCCGCCGACCCGCGAGGGCGAGGTCATCCTGATCGCCAATGCCGGCGCGTACGGTCACTGCATGAGCTCGCACTACAACCTGCGCGAGCCGGCAGAGGAGCTCGTCCTCTGAGCCGCGCGACCGGACGTTCCTCGGCGGGGCGGCGCGCAGCGCGCAGCGCCGGCAGGAGCGGGCGGCGCCGCTCAGGCCTGCG